>NZ_AQGU01000029.1:0-600000 GCF_014905615.1 Pseudoalteromonas aliena SW19 | reverse complement strand
TTTCAAACAGCTATTTTCTTATCGCTATAGTAGTTCACTAATTTAATGTAATTGGTGTTAATCTTTAAAACATCAGGAGTGCGTGAAGGGGTTTCCATTTGAATTTAATATTATAAATTCAAATGGTTTTGCCAACATTTGTACATATATAACTTTAAACGCGGTGGTTTGCTCGCTGAAGCAGCTAAATAGGGCACACCTTATTGATTTTAAAATTAATTTTGGTGTTCGTACTGCCCTCTATACACCTCAAATACCTTTAATACGGTGTGTTGCTCTTTTGATAGATTATCAAACCAATCGTCAAACAACTCATCGTTATCTTGCTCACTGAGCGCCATATAATGCGCTAATAATTCGATAATATCGTTATGGTTGCAACTTAGCGGGTTAACTTGTTGTGCTAAGGCACTATGGTCGCGCTCTCTTAGGGTATCCATTACCCCTTGATCTATTTGTTCTTGTTTTATTGCGTCGCTCATACATTACCTCTGTGATCTACTGTAAATGCAGTTGTTAGTGTTTTAAATAACTTAAATATAGTTATAACAGCCTAAACGCTAATAGCCAGCATTTTTGATCTAAGTGCTTATTTTTTGATTTATTTGCGTAAATAGCCGCCAAACTGATGCTTTTCACAGCATTTAAAACTATTTGCAAAGAACAAAAAAGTGCGTTAAATTAAATGATATAATATCACATAACATTTATTGAGACGCTTTATGAAACCAAATATCCATCCTGATTACCAAGTGGTTGCCTTTCACGACACCGCTGCCGACTCTTACTTTATTATTGGCTCTACAATTAAATCCAGCCGCACAGTTGAGGTGGACGGAAAAACTTATCCGTACGTACCAATTGATGTTTCAAGTGATTCACATCCATTTTATACAGGTAAGCAAAAAACAGTCACCACTGATGGACGTGTTGCACAGTTTAATCGTCGATTTAAGAGTCTTTCATCTGGAAAAAGCGAGGCATAACATGAAGGTACTGAGTTCACTTAAAAGTGCTAAACAGCGCGCTGGTTGTCAAATAGTTAAACGCAAAGGCCGCGTGTTCGTTATTTGTAAAAGTAATCCTCGCTTTAAAGCAGTGCAAGGGATGAAGAAAAAATAGCAGAATTGTTGTAGTGATACCGCTGGGGCGTGTTGAGTTATAATTTTCCTCAGCGGTATTTTTAACATTTTATACGTAGGTGGTTATTTAACAACTACCGAAAACTCAGGAACAGCCTGAATTACTTTTTTAACTGTACATGTATTAACAGCCGCAATAAGTGCTTTTTTATACTTTTCAGGGAAGCCCTCTGGTAAGTTAATTTCAATAGCAAATAACTTTTTACCATTGTCATCAACGTTTTCGTTATTTTGAGTCAACGTCATTCCTTGTGTTGAAATATCACGTTGCTCACAAAATTTACGTGCATAAAAGCCAGCGCATAACACCATGCTCACTAAAAAATAATCAAACGGTTCTGGGTGCTCAGCATTACCACCCGCGTTTACACTTTGATCGCTTATAACTTCTAAATCGCCAAATTTTGCGCTTTGCTTTTGGCCTTCTAACATTGAAACTGAAATTTCCATTGTGTTTCCTTATTTTCCAAACAATAATTCAAAAAAACCTGGCGGCTCGTGTAGTTCGTGGTATTTTTTACGTAAGTTATCTATATTTTTTAGTGGGGCTTTCGCGCTATCGAGCCCGTGTTCATTAGCTGCTTTTTTAGCTCGTTCAGCCTGTGCTATTACTTTATCTAGGCCTTGCAATGACTGCTCTGGTTCTTTATAAAATTTAGCGGTTTTACTTACTTTTACCAGCTTAATAAACTTATCGATTGCGATATTAAATTCTGCAAGCTCCGTTGCTTGAACAGCTTGCTTATAGGCAAGGCCAGTGTTTTTCATGTTTATTTCAAGATCAACAGGCTGATCAGCAAATACGAATGAGCTAAATAACAATGTGAAAAATATATAAAAAGACTTCATGAACAACCTTATAAGTTAAAAACGTATAGATTGTATCAAGGATATAAATGAAAGTAACTCGTGCAGTGAAATGGCTTAAAAACTAACTGTAAAGCCCCTTTACAGTTAGTTCTATATTTTAAATACTAAATAGATTACTGTAGATTGCTCAACCATACACTTTGATAGGGCTCGAGTTCAATATTCATCTGCCCTTGCTCTATTGTTTTTGCTGACACTAAATCAAACCATTGCTGTGTATCTATTAAGTTTAAATCAGCGAGTATCAAGGTTTGTGATTTATCGCTTATATTATAAACACAAAATACACTTTGCCTACGATCGATACTCTGTCGCCAAAAACCAAATAATCCCCCCGCTAAATGCAGTGTAAACTGAGTGGCATTAGGGTGAAACGCGCTTTGCTTTTTGCGTACAGCCAATAGCGTTTTAATGCCGTTAAATACTTTATGATGATGGCTATATTTTTCATCAATCGCTGCTAACAATTTTGACTCTTGCCAACGGTGTCGATTAATAGCTCTGTTGTGTTGAGAGTTTTCAAAACGTTCATAGTCGTTTGTGGTGCCAAGTAAGCTATGAATATAAAGCCCAGGTATCCCCTCAAGCGCAAACATAATTGCATGAGCGCACATAAATCGCTCAAGGCCAAACTTATCAGGGCCGTTATGTGTACCTTGTAGCGCATCGAATAATGCAATATTTAGTTCATACGGTGTATGTGTGCCGTCGTTACTGGTTCGCATAGATACGCGCCCACCATATTGCATTGTAGTACTCACTAAGGACGCTACTTCGCTGGGTTGCAATAACCCTTCGATTGGGCGAAGTCCAATTCCATCGTGCGATGCTATAAAGTTAAAATATGCCGTCCCGTTTTGTGCGGGCGGCATACTCATCATCCAATGTTTAAGCGCAGTACTATCACCACTTAATAATGTGTGCAGTAATAGTGGTGGCAATGCAAAGTTATAAATTGCGTGGGCTTCGTTAGCGTTTCCAAAGTACGACAAGTTTTCTTGATTTGGGATATTAGTTTCGGTAATTATCACAACGCTTGGCTCTACGTGCTCAATAAGCGTGCGTAATAGCCTAACAACCTCATGGGTTTGCGGTAAATTTATACAGTCCGTATTTAACTGTTTCCACAAAAATGCAACTGCATCGAGTCTAAATAAGCGCACACCATAGTCTAAGTAATGACGAATAATACCCACAAACTCTTTAAGTACATCAGGATTGCCAAAATCAAAATCAACCTGATCATGACTAAACGTACACCACACGTGTTTCCCACCGCTTGGCGTACTTACTGTATGTAACAGTGATGATGTACGAGGGCGAACTACTTGGCTTAAATCGTCATTTAAACTGGCTGTTTTAAAGTAATCTTTACCTGGGTGTAAATCATTTAAAAAGTTTTCAAACCATACACTCCGACTCGAACAATGGTTAATCACTAAGTCAGCCATAAGCTTTACATCATTAGCTATATTCTTAATATCTTGCCAATCACCTAACGACTCATTTACTTGCACGTAATTCATTACCGCAAAGCCTTCGTCTGAGCTGTAAGGGTAAAATGGTAATATATGCAGCGCATTAAGTTGCCTATCGCATTGCTCTTTTATAAATCGGTGTAGTGTTTTAAGCGGGGCTTCCATTGGGCTCGATACAGCAAACTCGCTATCATCGTGTTGTATTATGGAATCGCCATACGCAATTAAAACGATGTCTTGCTCATCCCATCGGTTTTTATGGGGTGTAGGGTCGCGCAGTGGACTACTGCCTAAAATAACGGTAATTAGTTGCTGAGCAAGCTCAGTAATTGACAAAGGTAGCTCTACATCGTCATAAATTATTCGAAGATGCTGCTCTACCCGCTGTAAAAATAGTTCGCTAACTGAAATCACATGCGCCCCTAATATTTATTGTTTAGACTTACAGGCTAGTTAACCTGTGCTTAGGTTAACTATATTCTTTGTTATCTAACTCTACGGCTTCCTTTAAACGCTCAAGTACGTCTGGCATTGCCGATACAACGCGGTTCCAACTTGGCACAAATGGGGCTTCCATTGGGTTATCCAAAAATTGCTGACCAGCATTCATAATATTTTGCGCAAACATTTCAACTGCTTTTTCTTCTTGGTGCACATCAAGCGTTAAACCATTCATAATGGCGTCGTTATGGTAGGTTTCTATAAAGTCTAAACCAATACGGTAATACGTTGCTTTAAGTGAGCGAATAGTTTCACTGGTAAAGGTAACGCCTTGCGTTGCTAGCTTTCTAAATAAGGCTTTAGTGATATCAATCGACATTTTAGATAACCCAGCACTTTGATCATCAAGTGATAGCGCTTGGTGTTTATGGTCGTAATTATCGGCAATGTCTACTTGGCATAAGCGATTATGTGAATAATTACGGTACATTTCACTTAGTACGCCAATTTCTAATCCCCAATCACTCGGTATACGAATATCGTTTAGTACATCGCGTCTAAACGAAAACTCACCCGCAAGCGGATACCTAAACGAGTCCATGTATTCTAAATAATCACGATTGCCTAATATGGTTTTAAATGAGCGCAACAGCGGTGTTACTAATAAACGAGATACACGACCATTAATTTTCCCATTTGCAGTACGCGGGTAAAAGCCTTTACAAAATTCATAGTTAAAGCGTGGGTGCGCAACTGGGTAAATTAACTTAGCAAGTAAGCTTCTGTCGTAAGTTAAAATATCGCAATCATGCAATGCAATCGATTCAACCTCAGCTGTTGCTAATTTATAACCCATGCAATACCAAACATTTCGGCCTTTTCCAAGCTCTCGTGGCGCTACGCCAAGCGCTTGCAATTCTTTATCGAGTGCTTGCAAACGAGGACCATCGTTCCAAAGTACTTTATGGTTTTGATTTAACTCTTTAAAAAAGCCAAGTGCGTGGCGATATTGCGCTTCATCAGCTCTATCAAGGCCAATTGTAATTTGCGATAAGTAAGGTACTTCGCGTAGTTCGCTAACTATGTTTTTAAGTGCCGGCCCTTCTAACTCGCTAAATAACGACGGTAATATAAGCCCCATAGGACGCTGCTTGCTAAACCCAACTAACTCTTTTTCTAGCTCTTCAATTGGTCGGTCTGCAATATTATGTAATGTAGTAATTACGCCATTTTGGTAAAAGTCAGCCATGCGATGTTTGCTCCTTAGTAATACGTAAAATACTGCTAATACACGGCAACGATATTATTTCTTCAATCCAACCCAACGGTGCTGGCAATTGAGAGTATCGTGCTTTGTTGTGCGATAATTTAACCGGTTTTTTACTCGCCGGATTGGCAATAATAATGGCAATATTTGCTTGCTCTAACATTTGCTTATCGTTATCGCTATCACCCAGTGCTATGACGGTGAGAGGCTTTCTAAAATGTTGGGTAAACTGTTTAACTAACCACTGCTGCGCAGCGCTTTTATCAGTATTTTTGGCAATATGAATAAAACGCCCGCCTATTTTTATCTCATAGCCAAGTGCCTCAACATCGTTTACAAAAGCTGTGAGCAATTCGTCGTTGCCGTACCAATAAAGAGGATCGGAGTACTCTCGTGTTTGTGCTTGCCTTGCTTGTGCATCACTTAATCCGGTTAGCTCAGATATTTGTTCACAGGTTAGGTTACTAAATAATTTATAATGCGCTTTGTATTTAGAATCGAGCGACGCTAAGTCACTTAATAAGCGCGATAGCGGCTTAGCTAACGCAAAGCACCAATAAGCACCTACTTTTTTACAGCCAAGCGGTTTAAGTTCAAAATAATGATCGGGCATATAAACTGCAGCGCCATTTTCAATAATAAAAGGCTGCTGAAGGTTTAAGTCATTTTGAATTTCAGTCACTTCGTAAAATGTTTTACTCGTATTAAACACCACTGGAATATATGCGCTTTGTAATTGTTGTAATAATTCGCTCACATTACTAGTGTTGTAATTGGTATGATCAAGCAAGGTGCCGTCCAAATCGGTAAAAATAATAGGTTGCAGGGTGTCGTCACTAATTAAATGCATACCACTAATATCGCGGTTGCTATCAAGTTCAATTAAAGCGTTTGCTTTAGCACTCAGTGTGTTTAAGTTCTCACGCGTAATACGTTCAAAATGAGAAATAAACCACACCAATCGCTCGTTGGTCATGGTGCCTTTACCTTCACCTTTTTTGGCTATTAGTTTTTGCTCTTGCTCTTGTCGCCATGTAAAAACATCACTAAAACTCGGTGCTTTTAGCATAACGGTATAATCAATTAGGTTAAAAACGGCTTTATATTCATTTGCTAAACAGCTATTTACACAGCGGCGCCAAACGCCTTCTTTATCAAATTGTTGCTCTAACTCGTTAAGCGGTTCACTCAATGAAAATAATGGCTGCGGTTCACTACCCACGCACCATCCTTCTAAAATAACAATATCGATAGGTTTTGAATTAGTTAGCCACTCATTTTGAGGGGCGCAATCATCTAGGTGTTTATTAAAGCGTGGTAGCGGCACATTTATATCACCCGCTAACAACCGTGAAATAGTGCTATTCATTAATTCAGTATCGTGAGTACCAGGCACGCCACGAGTCACGAATAATGGATGAACATCTTCGCCGAGTTGTTTACGCGCTTGCTTAGCTAAATAAAAATCGTCAATAGACAAAGCAATACAGTTAAGGGATGTATTTTTAGAAAACCACGTAACTAAAAAATCAGCGAGTGTTGTTTTTCCTGAGCCTTGGCAGCCATTTATAGCAACAAAAATAGGAGTATTTGTTTTTTTAGATTCGAGAATGTCATGCGCAAGTGGAACAAAATAATGTTCACTCAAATATTGATATTTTAAAGGCAGTTGGTGCTTTGCTAAAAACGGGGTTATATCCACAATATTGACCTCTGACATAGTAACTTATTTGCATACAATGCGTTCTGGGAGTTAAATGCAGATACTAGACCAATATTATTTCTTCATATATTTTAATGAGTTAAAAAAATAGCGCATTTAAAATGCGCTATTATGGTGCAAACTATTTAGCGTGTGTGCAAAATCAAGCCTGTTCAGGCTCCGCTTTTGGCAACACCAAGTTAAGCACAATGCCTAAAATAGCGCATAAACTTACGCCTTCTAAACTAAATTGGCTACCACCAACATGCATACCACCAATACCGCACACTAAAATAAGCGCAACGATGCTTAAATTACGGGGTGCGGTTAAATCATCTCCCGACTTAACCAGTGTATTTAGGCCAACAACCGCAATAGATCCAAAAAGTAAAATCATAATACCGCCCATCACAGGGACTGGTATTGTTTGCAGCCCAGCCCCCATTTTAGCGATAAACGCTAACGCAATGGCAATAATTGCAGTCCACATCATTACTTTTGGATTGAAGTTTTTAGTAAGCATAACGGCCCCTGTTACCTCTGAGTAAGTGGTATTAGGAGGTCCACCAAATAGTGACGCGGCTGATGTAGCTAACCCGTCACCAAACAAGGTGCGGTGCAAACCAGGTTTTTTCAAAAAGTCTTTTTTAGTGACTTGGCTAATCGCCATCATATCGCCAATGTGTTCAATTGCAGGTGCAATAGCCACAGGCACCATAAATAAAATAGCCTGCCATTTAAACTCTGGTAACGTAAAGTTAGGCACAGCAAACCATTGTGCATTATTTACTGCGTCAAATTGCACAACACCTAGAACAAGCGATAAGCCATAACCCGCAACAACCCCAGCCAGTATAGGAATAAGTTTAAATACGCCCTTTCCCCATACTGCAAAAATAAGCGTTACTAATAACGAAATCATCGAAATAAAAATAGCGTTGTTGTAATCAATTAATTGCACACTACCATCGCCACTTTTACCCATTGCCATATTTACAGCAACAGGTGCAAGCGCTAAACCAATAACCATGATGACAGGGCCTACCACTACGGGCGGTAAAATTTTATGAAGCGTAGCTACGCCTTTAAATTTCACTAACAAGCTCAATAGCATATACGCAAAACCTGCCGCCATTAAGCCCCCCATTGTCGCGGGCACACCCCACATTTGCACTGCAGCAATAATAGGTGCAATAAAAGCAAACGACGAAGCTAAAAATATAGGCACTTGCCCTTTAGTCACAAGCTGAAACAGCAAAGTACCAAACCCTGCTGTAAACAATGCCACACTCGGATCGAGCCCAGTTAATAGCGGCACAAGCACCAATGCACCAAACGCGACAAACAGCATTTGCGCACCTGTTAAAATGGTTTTTATCGAAAATGTGGCATTATTTTGCACTGAACACTCCTAAACTGTACCAAATATTTTATCACCAGCATCACCTAAGCCCGGCACTATATACCCCTTGTCGTTTAAATGGCTGTCTACTGATGCAGTAAATATTTCTACGTCTGGGTGAGCTTCAAGTGTTTTTGCAACGCCCTCTGGTGCCGCTACAAGTATAATTACTTTAATTTCTTTACAGCCTGCTTTTTTAAGCATGTCGATAGTGGCAATCATTGAGCCACCGGTTGCAAGCATTGGGTCAATTACCAAGCTTAAGCGCTGTTCAATATTACCGACTAACTTTTCAAAATAGGGGATTGGCTCTAGTGTTTCTTCATTGCGCTGCAGGCCTACAACACTTACTTTAGCAGCCGGTAATAATTGCATTACACCGTCCATCATACCAAGGCCTGCACGTAAGATTGGCACTACGGTAATTTTTTTACCTTTAATATGTTGTACGTTTAATTTGTTACCGTCCCAACTGGTGATTTCGTTGTCTTCAAGCGGAAGGTTTTTAGTGGCTTCGTAGGTTAATAATGTGCCTACTTCAGAACACAATTCACGAAAGCTTTTAGTGCTAATGCCATGTGCGCGCATTAAACCAAGTTTATGTTGAACAAGAGGATGAGTAATAACGTGAATAGCCATGATAAAAACCTACTAATACAATAATTAGCGGTATTTTATATTAAAAAAGGTCATTTGACCTGTAATTTTAAAGAGATTTTCATACATCGTACCTAAATACACATTATTGCTTGATATTTATGCAAGTAGCTAACACGGACTGTTTATTAAATGTTAGCGGCTAACCAGTTGTTTACCTGCTTGAGCATATAGCTATTTATTTTTTGATGCTCAGGACTCCAGCCAGCTAAAAAACGATAAAAGTCAGCCCAAGCTGCAGGCCACAAAGCGAGCCAGTCGTTAGCTATTTTATCAGCAGCTGCTTTAGGCTGATAAATCGTAATAGCTGTTTTTAAGCTATCAAAATAATATGCAAGATACTCATCAGCGCTCTCGTGTAATTGTGTATCACTTAAGCAACTAGTCATAAAATACATTACATCAACTATTCCAGTGCCCGCACCAACATACTGAAAGTCATACCCGAGTATTTTGCTGGGTTCACTAGTCGCCAATTTAGCAGCAAAGTTAGCGATCTTCGCATCGCCATGGATCAGGGTTTTATACTCACAACGTTGTAGCTGCTCATCTATTTTATGCGCAGCGTTTTTAATATCGGACTTTTTGTTGGCGCTAGTTTTTAGTTTATTAAACTCATCTGGCCGCGTACTTAAATGCCAATAGTTACCTTGCTGCCATAAACCATCAGCGGGTTTATTTAAGTTAAACGCATGAAAGTGCGCTAGCCACTTTAATATGGCTTTTATATGTTCGCTTCTTGCTTGAACAAAGCCATGCTTGGTGAAATTTTTAAATACCAGCGCATACTCATCATCTTTATTAATTGCGCTTATACATTCAATACTTTGCGCATGCGCTGGTAAATGCTGGCTATACAGCTTATAAAAAGTGTATTCAACACTATAGGAATGCTGCTTTCTTTTAAGTGCAAATTCGCTTTGCTTAATCTTAGGATGGTTTATATAACGGGGTATTTTAATAGCCTTAACTACACATGGCTCATCATCTAGCTGGCACTGCACAATACTGCCACACCCACTCCATAGGGAGGTTAGCGTATCGCCAATTTCAATCTGCTTAAAGTAAGGGTGTAATAAAGGAAGGTAAAATGCCATGGTAATATTAAGTAATTAAATTTTTTGTAGTTTAACATTAGTGGGCGTTTTAATAAAACTACGGCATAAAAAAGCCCAATTTGGTTTTATACAACTCTGTATGTAAACAGCATAATATTTCTTTCTTAATGGGTGGCCAAAATCACTATGCCATTACCCCCCGTAGTCAATGAAAACAATTCAACATGAAACTCCGTCAGAAAAATAATTTCTCGTGTAATAACGCGTAATACTTTTTTAATAATTAATGTTTTATATTTCATCTGTATTTTTGAAAATGGCTCTATTTGAGCCTGACACAAAAAATACTGGCTCTTTAACTGCCAAATAGTGTGTTAAAAGACCATGAAATGATAATGAGGTAGTGTGGATAAAGACCATTGCCTTTAACACAGAAACAACATAAAAAGGTAACAAAAAAATGATAACGGAAAAGAAAGTAGTTCGCATCGAGGAAGATCCAGATATTATATGGGAAGAGTTTACCAGCAAAAATGGAAATCCGTTTCACGTTGGGCATAGAAAATCCGAAACTAAAAAAGGATCCGATTCACTTTCAGCTAAAAAAGACTTTCAAGTGGATGTTAATTGGCCACCATCTAAAGATGACAAGTGGAAAACAACTGATTCAGACTTCCTGAGAACTACAGGGATCACAAGGTATAACGTATATGGGCCAAGAGTTTCGTTTAAGGTGTATAGCTACTACCTAGAATTTACGAACGTAGAGAATTATGACTATTACTTTGTAGATGCTACTGGAGACCAGTACAATGTCAATTGCTTCAGTAGATCTAATCATTATGTGCAATACAACTCAAGTAATCCCACGATTGTCAGAGTAATCGGCTCGTAATAACAGGAACCCACCGATTAAATCGCCCTAAAAATGAAGACTTAATCGGTCGATAGCTACTAGGTAAAACTAGACTAAACGAGACAGCCACTCTAATTAAACAAATAAAACTGTGCTATTAAATTTACTTTTTCAGCTAAAAATTTATCTTTTACTAATGCGTTACTTTCATTTCCCCCCTTAAAATAAGCCATTATCACTCTTAAACCTAAATTACGCGCATGAAAATGACTGCATGATGCAGTTTTAACTTTTTACTGGGGCGTTTAAACTTTATGCGAACTAGACTAAACTAGACGAACTAGACAGCCACTCTTAAATGACTAAACTAGACAGCCACTCTAATTAAACAAATAAAACTGTGCTATTAAATTTACTTTTTCAGCTAAAAATTTATCTTTTACTATTGGGTTACTTTCATTTCACCCTTTAAATAAGCCATTATCACTCTTAAACCTAAATTACGCGTATGAAAAGACTGCATGATGCAGTTTTAACTTTTTACTGGGGCGTTTAAACTTTATGCGAGCAGCTTTTCGCAGTTACTGATATTCGCTCGCCGTTTTCGATTTAAATTTTCGCAATAACTTGCTTGTGAGATAGGCCTGCCTACTGCGCCATGAAATACGCGTGTAAATTGTGTGGTGAGTTTCAACCAGTTTTCTGGGGATATAGTAAGCCTTTCAAGCAAAGGAAAGTTTATATTATCAATATACCCGCGTTTATCCTCTCGTATTATTCGCCCTGTTAGTTCAACAAGTTCAAGGTACGATTTAAGCTCAAACGTTAGCCCTTTTGGCATTATTTGACGTGGCATGCCTGCAAAGCGGAGTAATTGTTTTGGCTGCTTGCCTTCCTTTGCATATGTTAAGCGTTGTTTGATGCTAGTATGCTCTGATTCTTCTGGGGTATTGGCCATCTTGGCTCTGATGGGGTTTAAGTCTACATACGCCATGCAGGCCGCCAGCGCTGCTTCATCTAATAATGCTTGTGAACTAAATCGTCCCTCCCAAAACCTCCCAGTGCAGTTATCTTCTTTATTTGCCCTGCGCGCAATGTCTTCATTTAACAACCGCATAAACCAGCTAATATTTGATAAGCGCTCTCGATATTCCTTTACTGTTTGATTAAAAAAGATAAGTTCAACTTTACTTAGCCTTTCACCCTGTATGTACTTTTGCGTTAACAATGTGCCTTTGCACAGCTTGTGCCAGCGAATAACAATCGCTTTATCATTCAGCCGATTCGCTTTTTTATCATCAACGTACAGGACTAAGTGCGTATGATTGCTCATAACAGCATAAGCACAGACGTCAATACAAAATACCTTAGCTAACTCAAGCAGTTTGTCTTCAACCCAGCCTCTACGATGCTCGTAAGATTGACCCGTAAAATAGTCTTCTCCACATAAAAATGCACGGCGTACGCACCGTGATATACAGTGGTAGTACTTTGTATCAACCAAACTTATTTGACGTTTTCTTGCGATTGCCATAAGACACCCTGCTTTTTTTTTGCACTAAACAAAGCCTAGTACTTAGTTCGCCAAACAGCAAAAATTAGGGTGGGTGTCTAGTTTATTTACTGCTGTTTCCCGAATTCATTATGCAAGTGCACCATTGACCATAACCCACCAATAAATATGACATTCTGAAGTATTTGCTAATGTAGTAAGTGCGACCAAACTCATTATCGAGGGAATTCAGAATGCCTTACGAACATCTTAACAGTTTCGAACGAAAAGCTATCTACTATCGATTCAACAGTGGCGAAAGCTGCCGATCCATTGGTAAACTATTAAATCGACACCATACAACTATCATGCGTGAAGTTAAGCGAAATAAGCCACCCTACTATGATTATTTCGATGAGGCAGCGCACGAAAAAGCGATGGCAAGAAGGAAGGTCGCTAGGCATGCAAGAAAAAGAAACAATAAGGCACTGTACGAGCTTGTGCTGAGTAAGATAGTAATGGGATGGTCTCCAGATGCTATAGCAGGTCGGCTTAAGAAGGATAACCCGTCAGATGAATTAATGCATGTCAGCCATGAAACAATCTATCAATGGGTGATTAAGGATTTTAAAGCAGGTGGAGAGCTATACAAAGACTTAGCGAAGAGGCATAAAAAAAGACGTAAACAACGTAAATATGGCGATTTACGTGGGCAAATTAAGAATAGAGTAAGTATTAGCGAACGACCAAAAATAGTCGAAGACAGAAGCCGAATAGGTGACTGGGAAGGTGATTTAATTGAAGGCAAAAAGGGCTCTGGTTTTTTTGTAACCCATGTTGACCGTAGCTCTCGATATTTAATCGCGCAAAAAATAGAGACTAAGCAAGCTGAGTCATTCAATACGGCTACAGTAGAGATGTTTAAAGAGATTCCAGAGCATAAACAGTTAACTCTGACCTTGGATAATGGAAAAGAATTTTCGAAATTTAAAGCCTTGGAAGAAGAACTAGATTTTATTATTTACTTTGCTGATCCTTATTGTTCGTGGCAACGAGGAACAAATGAACATACAAACGGTCTGATCAGGCGTTATTTCCCAAAGAAAACTGATTTCTCAACTATAACTAATGAACAACTCCAAGAGGTTGTAATGAAAATTAATACTCGCCCAAGGAAAATACTAAATTATCAGACAGCTGAAGAAGTCTTTATTAATTAGTGGTTTAAGGTTTGGTGCACTTGGAACCTGAATTCGGGTTTATCGCGAATTGAATCGCAACTGCTGCTATAAAATAGACGGGGCATATCGCCCAAGTAAGGCGCAGCGGCGAACTGTCGCAAGACGGCGTCAATCAAGGAGGAACACACATTTCTCAGATGAAGATTTCAAGCTTATAAAGAGCTTACTAATTAAAAAATTGTCACCTGAACAAGTAGCAGGCCATATCAAGCGCCACAAGCTTTTAGTTCGACCTATAAGCCATGAAACTATCTATAAATACGTTTGGCGAGATAAGCGACAAGGTGGCTCTTTATGGGAGAATTTACGTCAGTCTTCTAAGATACGCCGAAAGCGCTACAACGCATACGATAGCCGTGGTCGCCTTGCTAATAAACGCCATATTTCTGAACGACCCGCGAGTGTCGAAAGGCGTAAATATAAGGGGCATTGGGAAATAGACACTGTTCATGGTCGAGGGAGTTCAGATTGTATCGTAACTCTTCTTGAGCGAAAAACGGGTTTTGTAATGATTTGGAAATTGCTTAACAAAACCGCTGCACAACTGAATAAAAAAACTAAGATGCTTATAAACCGTTGCCCTGCCGAATTTAAAACAATCACAGCAGATAACGGAACTGAGTTTCATCAGTATTCTAAAATTGAAGAGGCTTCTTCTGTTAAGTTTTATTTTGCTAATCCATATCATTCCTGGGAAAGGGGAAGCAATGAAAATGTTAACGGATTAATTCGTCAGTACTTACCAAAAGGAACGTCGATGCATAAAGTTACTCAGGCCCAATGTAACGCAATAGCGAAGAAGTTAAATGAAAGACCTAGAAAGCGTCACAACTATAAAACACCAGAGGAATTGTTTTATGCTTAATAGCTATGACTGTCGCACTTTAAACTTGATACTAGGCTTTTTTACCACGACCCTCTCCCGTTAAAAACAACAGAAACATTCCAAATGCTGCAACTAGCCAAGGGCCTATAGGGCTTGTAAACAATTTCAGATAGAAAGGCGTTGGAACTTCTACTCTATTAGATGCCGCACTGATTTTAGAATACTGACCACTCTTTAAGTTTTCCGTAGATAGTACATTGCCATTCAAGTCATAAAGGTAAGTACGATCTGTTCTCGACGCATGCACATAAAAATTACGATCTGAGCCCTGCGTCAATTTGAATGGCCCACCACCGCCATTAACGACCCAGCCACGTTGAAATATTAGCTGGTCGTTGTAAATCTGAACACGGCCACTTGGCTCATGCGGAACAATTGTTGTACCCTCATCCAGTATTATAGCGGCGTCTGTTTGACCTACAGGCCATTCAAATGAATTAGGAAGTTTCATAGATAGAAAAGTACCAAAAAAGCCTACTGCGCCGACAATTAAGCAACAGCTAGCAATCATGTTTAGCCCAGCCTTCCATGTGAAGCGTTTTTGAGAAAGTAGAATTCGCAATGCTTGTACTATCCAGACAAGCAACATAACTAAAACTATCAGTGTAATTGGATCTAAAGTCATCATCATAATAGCCTAACGCCTCATTAAGAGGCTAAAAATAGTGGGCTAAAATGGAGCGAAGCGAACAGCCCGCTGTTTTTAGTCCTGCTTTAATGCCTTGTTAGTTTTCGTTTTTAGACCAATAACTTACAGGGATACCATTTGTCTGTTGCCCTTTATAATACACATACAAAGTACCAATCAACATTTTTCCACTAACCTTAGACTTCCAACCTGATACAGCCAATTTAAAACGCTTTGAGCCATCAACTTTGGGAAAAGTAATAATAAAAAGGTCATCAACGACATTTAGTTTTTTAGATTCAAAAACTTCATCAGTTTTCCAATTGTGAGAGTAAAGTACATCACCACTACTTTTGAACTCAACAAACTTTGAAGTTGCGGCTGTTACTTCATTATGAGGTTCCCAGCGACCAATCAAATCCTTTTTAACTAATGTTTCGGCACTTAAATTGAAAGATAATAAAGAAAGTAAAACTAGATAAATACACTTCATGACTATCCCTAGAAAACTAACGCCCGACTCAACGAGCAATTTTTTGTTGGCGGCTTTTGTGCGTGCTTTTGCACAAAAGGTGACATCGAAAAATTGTCCGATGCAGTTGTTTGTTACCTGCGCTATTTACCACAGCTTCCACCATTTTTTGGATGGAGAAGCTATTTTATAGCCTGTAGGCTCTTTATCTTCTTTTTTTCGTATATCCATATATTCTATGCCTTGGGAACTACCGTCATGCCCTGTTATAGATATTTCACCCGAATCAAGCCATCCCAATACTTTTTCAGCCTCTCTCCTAACATCAGGATAAAAACTATCTAGTAGCTTAATCTGCTCTGGAGATTCAAGCTTATCCCAACTTCCACCATTGTAATTAGAAGGTGGGACGGTGATAGCTAAGCCATAACCCAACCCTAGGTTGTCTAAAAAACCATAACCCTTGCAATACAAGTCATAGCATTCCTCTATATATTTGTGTGCATCTACAGAGCGATCAATTATCTTTTGCAGAATACGACGTAAATACCATTCATGGTAATTACCAATATTGACATATCGCTTGAGAATCTTCTCCGCTTCATACAAAGATGAAGGCTGCTTATAAGCTTGTGAAATTAGTTCTAAATACTCATCAGGAGTTAATATTCCCTCTAACTTTCTTTCTTCATAAACCCACTTTTCGAATTTTGAAATTTCGATTTCTCGTGCAATTAACTTAAAAACTGTTAAATCAAAATTATTCAAAATTCACACTCGGGACAGGTAACGCCCGCATAACTGCGTTTTAAAAGATTTGGCTATAATAACGAACGAAGTGAGAGGAGCCAAACTTTTAAAATCCAGTTGATGCGATTGTTAGATTTACTTTGCTCTGTAACCCAGAAAACGATAGTAAAACTCAGGTTCACCATTTATACAATCAATGTTCAAATTATTATTATAAAGATGCTCCTTTGCATTACGAGCAGCATCTTCCACCATGTTTACAAAAATTTCAGGATTTATCCGAGTACTCATTTCACTGGTCAAATTATTGAAATCACCATCCCATTCAACTTCAGGAAATCTTAATAAATCACTCTGCTCTCGGTCGTAAACAAATCTATGATTTGGTTGGTTTGGAAATTCTGCTTTAGCTAATATAGAAGCAGTATGTAAGAATGAGTTTCTCAATGCATATAGAGTCTTGGTTGCTTTATCGTTTTCTTCAAAACCACAAAAATAATATAGCGATTTTTTTATATTGCTGGCATTAACATTTGAATATAGAGGCATATCTTTTCTAGAGTAACAAAACCCTAATTGATCTAATATTGTAAATGCGGCCGTGACTGGTAAAAAACTTTTAGATCGATGTTGAAATTTTGCATGCCTTATTTCATCTATCAATGTAGTTAATGAGGAATCTAAAAGAGCTCCTTTTATTTCATTGTACAAGCCACTATTTAAATGGACATGAGCAAGCTCTTCAATAGTCAGTTGGTTTAACTCTTTGTTTTTTATAGAGCGTACATAATCAATTGCTTGCATGATTCCCCTGTAAATCTAACGCCCTAATAATGGGCAAAAAATTGTTGGCTAAAATGTTGAGGAACGAAAACAGCCAACTGTTTTTTGTCCTTATTAATTAGCTTGTTATGTGTTTTTACTCTGTTCTTGTTTGATGATTTTAAGCAGTAAATCAATTCTGCGGTTTGTCTTTTTACTTTCAGCGGTAACCATGCCTTGAACAAAAGATGAGGCAATGAAAATAACGCACATTATTTGAAATAACTCACTCTCGATTGTAAAGAAACTATTTGCAAGTAGAAGCAAGCCAAATGGCGCAATAATAGAAAGAAAATCTTTAAGCCCCCAATCATTTGAACCAAGCTTATCAAATTCTTCTTTATATTTTTGAAGCTCAGAAATACGTTCTAACTCTATTTTAGCTTCTACCATTTTTACGTCACCATTATCCATTGAAAACACCATACTCCTGAAACACATAACGCCTGCATAACACGTTTGCTACCATGCAGATTAAGCTCAAATTTACCACTTAATGCGGTAAACCAAAAGAAATCTAGAATGCCGAATGTAGCAAATCGTGTTGATGCATTTGTTAAATTTCTTCTACAACACCCTCTGGAATCTGAGTCGATATTTCAGGAAATAATTCTTTTTGTTGATTGGTTCCAATTGTATAAAAAGATAAATCATTATTATTTGAACTAAGCTTGCCAACCAATTTCACCTTAAATGCATAACCTTCATCGAACTTAAATGCCTTAGCAATTTGTACTCCATGTAATTTCAATTTATTACGATCTTGAGGTTTAAAGCAAACATTATAACCACCTTTATTCGCTATTGATGGATAACACCAAGCATCTTGTAATTCTGGAGGTAAATCAAAATAATCTTTGGTTATAGATTCAGAAATCTTATAAAGAAACTCAATACCTTTACCTACATCACGAATGAATTCATGCTTTAGAAAATCTTGAATCATTAGCAGCTTTAACGCTTCTTCTTCCGATAAACCATTTACATTAGGAGAAAAGCCTATGCATGAAACTTTAATTTCTTCTAAAGCTTCATAGACAATTAAAGAGAAATACTCGTTATTTAATACCCTAAGCTCTTCACAAGCTGTATCTGGTGTAGGGGAAACATACAGTAACGACTCATTCACCTTGTTCAATCTGCCTATACCAACAACATGAGCTGGAGGCTCCCAGCAATCACTAATTGTCGACATGGACTTTAAGGGAAAATCATCTATTCCCTCTGGTATTGCTCGAATTCTATAAAACCTAGTACCTTTGGGGTATGAGGCCATATGTGGTTTCAACAAACAACAATCTCCAATTGGAGTAGTAAATGATATTACTTTTAATATTGATTCTTGTATTTCTGTATATTTAAGATTCTTAATATCAAGATCTCTAAATTCAGTGATTTTTTTATGTAACTCTGCCAAGTTCACATATTGTAAATATTCTTTAATAGGGAACACCTTGACCTCCTTAAGAGATTTAACGCCGCAATAAGCGGACTAAAACAGTGGGTTAAAATGTGGAGCGAAGCGAAACGTAACCCACTGTTTTAGTTCCGTTTAATTGCCTTGTTAGATTGCCATTAGCTTATTTCTGCTACAACAAAACTTGCATCTTTTAAATAAATAGGATTCTCATGTGATCCAATAATATCAATTTTTGGAGGGTATTTTTTGCTACCTGGCAACTTATCAAATTCAATCCCAATAAAAACAGAATTAGGAGGTGCGTTAGGAGCAATGCTTAGATCAATACTAACGCGGGAAAAACCTGAGCTACTTTTTATTATTTCCAAGCTGGTATTATCTGTTTTTTCTACGCTTGCAATACTTAATTCAGATTGTTCAGGAGAGTTGAAACTAAATATAGATGGGCACTCGAAGTCAGAATAAACCTTGTCAACACAACCTCGAACAGATAACCCCATTATCGGCTTACCCAGTATTTCAATGTTTCCACCAGAAATATTATTAAACTTAAACCCGTACGGTAAATAGAAGTCAGTGTTTTTTACTAGCTCATACTTAATTTGATTAAATAGAATGTCATAATACTCGGGCTTAGAAAAAATATCCCTTTGTACTTCTTCATGATTTAATCCATTTATACTCTCAAGATAATGACAAACCTCAATATTATAGAACCTATAATATTGGAACTTTATTGTTGTTTTTTTACCCCAGCTTTTAATTGCTTCATCATTAAGTTCGCTAAGATCATAAAGAAATACACCTAGTCTTTTTGCTTTTTTAATCGCTCCGTCAGTAAAACCAGAAGAAGAAACCCCGATCATAGATGATGCTTCTAGGCTAATTTTTCTACCAAATAGTTCTTCAACCCATTTAGTGTTTTGCTTAGCTTTATGGTACCTACATTCAATGTGAATAAATTCGTCATTTATTCTCACCGAAATATCTATTTGCCTAGATTGCTTGGGATTATCAGGATCTGGAATCCTGTCATTCCAAGTCACAATACCGTGGTCTTGCAACAATACGTCATGTATTCTTTTAATTTGTTGTTCAAAATCATCGGATTCAATAGTCATAATTACTCTGCAGTGCAATCTAACGCTTTGCTAATGGGCAAATAATGGTTGGCTATAATGCGCGAAGCGCAGCCAACTGTTATTTGTCCTGTTGAGCAACTTGTTATATGCAACGGTGGTTGTAGCCAAACACTGCACGTAATTAAGTCACCCGTAATATAGAAACCTGACTGTGAACTTTTACGCTACACACGAAAGGTTGAACAAAATTAATAGTGTTGCCACCTTTGAAAAAGGTAAAAGAGGCAATGCTTATTAATGCTGATGCTAACTAGTTTTAGCGGAAAACACTAAACTAGAAAGCACTTTATCTAAAGCTAATTTTTATTAGCATATAACGCTTTGCTAAGGGGCAAATAATGGTTTGCTATAATGCGCGAAGCGCAGCAAACTGTTATTTGTCCGTTTGAGCAACTTGTTATATGCAGCAGTGGTTGTAGCCAAACACTGCACGAACTTAAGTCACCCGTAATAATAAAACCTGACCGTGAACTTTTACGCTACACGCGAAAGATCAAACAAAATTAATAGCGTTGCCACCTTTGAAAAAGGTAAAAGAGGCAATGCTTATTAATGCTGATGCTTTCTAGTTTTAGCGTGAAACTATGAACTAAAAAGCACTTATTCTAAAGCTAATTTTTATTAGCATATAACGCTTTGCTAATGGGCAAATAATGGTTGGCTATAATGCGCGAAGCGCGAGCCAACTGTTATTTGTCCTGTTGAGCAACTTGTTATATGCAACGGTGGTTGTAGCCAAACACTGCACGAATTTAAGTCACCCGTAATAATAAAACCTAACCGTGAACTTTTACGCTACACACGAAAGGTTGAACAAAATTAATAGCGTTGCCACCTTTGAAAAAGGTAAAAGAGGCAATGCTTATTAATGCTGATGCTTTCTAGTTTTAGCGTAAAACACTAAACTAGAAAGCACTTTATCTAAAGCTTATTTTTATTAGCATATAACGCTTTGCTAATGGGCAAATAATGGTTGGCTATAATGCGCGAAGCGCAGCCAACTGTTATTTGTCCTGTTGAGCAACTTGTTATATGCAGCGGTGGTTGAAGCCAAACACTGCATGAACTTAAGTCAACCGTAATAATAAAACCTAACCGTGAACTTTTACGCTACACACGAAAGGTTGAACAAAATTAATAGCGTTGCCACCTTTGAAAAAGGTAAAAGAGGCAATGCTTATTAGTGCTAATGCTAACTAGTTTTAGCGAAAAACTATGCACTAGAAAGCACTTTTTCTAAAGCTAATTCTTTAAAGCATATAACGTCTTAGTATTTATACGTTACGTTGTTTGTATCGTATAAATACCTTGTTGAACGAAGCATACTCCTCACTCAACATTTTTATTGGTATGCTTAATGCTATAGGAATTCTCTTTTTTAGGGAAGTCGTTGATTGCAGTTTTATTGGACACCCTTTTACTACTAGACGGGTTAGTTACTGTTCATTAATTTCATTTCTACGCTTTTTTATAGCGTTTCTGCCTGCTGTTATCTTTTTTGCTTATTTTAGGCAGCACCACATCTAAGCTGATCCTCTGTTACACCAACTTAGTTAACGAGTTATTTTAACGGTTCGACTTACTATTAACCACTATTCATTATGATGCTTCCCGTCGCTAGGCCGTCTATTTTTGCATCCTTTATACAGAGGCTTTTCAGTATCAGCCGCCCTTGCTTACATGATGGACACGGCCAATTAACGCTAACCGGCACTGGTGTCTCTGACTTTCCTTGATTTACAGCCTCATACTTACCTATTTGTGCGCTGATAATATCCCGCTTTTTGGCTCTACACGCACTGGCTAAAAAACCGTAGTGTCGTATTCGCATAAATCCACTTGGGAGCACATGCAGTAAATAGCGCCTGATAAATTCTATGCCCGTTAATGTCATTCGCTTTATTTTGCTGTCTCGGTAGTCTTTATAGCTAAACGTGACACTTTCTTTTGTTACCTGCTTGAGTCGTCCTTCATGCAACATGCCTTTACGTGTGTAGCGCCCAAGGTATTTCAACACCGTTTTCGGCTCGGTCAAATTCACCTTGCTGTGTACGCACCATGATTTTTTCATGAGCAATTCGCTTTGAGGTATCATTAGTTTATGTGCCCTAATGGCTGCTAGCATTTTTGCTCTAAACACGGTTGCTAAGGCTTTTACTGCAAATAAATACGGCTTTTTAACACCGCGCCACTCACCTGACGATGTTAATACGCCACCTGGAATTAAACAGTGCAAATGAATATGTTGAGCAAAGCTTTGCCCCCATGTATGTAACACCGCAGTCATTCCTAACGTGCCTTGTAGCTGTTTTTTACGCTGCGCAAACTGACTGAGTGTTTGCCATACAGCATGAAATAAACAGCTGTAAATCTCACGCGGATATTGCCTTGCTAATCCATTTAGTTCATGAGGGAGTGTAAATACCAGATGAAAATAAGGCGCATTGATAACATCTTTACTTTGTTGTTCACTCCATTGCTCGCTAACATGCCCTTGGCACTGCGGACAGTGTCTATCTCTACATGCGCAGTACACTGTTTTATTATGCTCGCAGCGATCACACTGCCATTGCTGAGCACCTAACTTTACGGTTCGACAGTCCTGTATGTGCTGACACACTCGCTGTTGTTGATAGGTTAATGCATGGATTTCTTTATAGTTACTGAGGTGTTGCGCTAAGACATCTGCAACATGATGCGTCGTTGCCATCTTAGTCCTCCTCCCACGCAGCCATTAAATCATGGCTACTATGTGCCATCTCTGGCAACCAGTGTAAATAACGCTCTGTCGTACGAATACTCGTATGTCCCAACTGCTTTTGTAACTGGTGAAGCGGCATACCGGCTTCAATTTGATGTGTAGCATAAGCGTGACGCAAACTATGCGCTGATACATTTTTTGCAATGTCAGCCCGCACTACCGCACGTTTTAATCCACGACTAAACGTTTTTGCATCTATCGCTTTTTCTTTATCCCAATTAGTACAAAACAGCATACTGCCAAGGGAAAAGCCTGCTATATAAGCGTTTAATCGCCTTACTGCGCTTTTAGGTAATATGACACGACGGTCTTTATTCCCTTTTCCTGCTCTAACCCATAGGCAGTCTTGGCTAAATTCAATATCAACAACCCGTAAATTCAGTAATTCACTTATTCTGAGTCCGCAGCCATAGCAAATACAAAGCATGACTTTTTGTTGTGCAGATACCGTATTTAAAAACAGGCGATGAACCTCATCCCGTGTTAGCAGTATCGGTATTTTGTGTGCTTTTTTAGGCAATACAATATCAATGCTGAATGAGCGCTGTAGTACATATTTATATAAAAAATTAACGGCATTGAGTTTTACTGCAATCGTTGCACGCGACAAGTGCTGTGTTAGGTTTACATACCTAAAATACGCCTCAAGCTCTTCCTTATTAATTAAGTCAGGCGATTTATCGTAGTAATTAGCTAACTGAGCGAGTGCATTTATATAAGATTCTTCGGTACGTGGTGAGTAGCCTCTTAAACGGATCTCGTCTATGACGCGTTGTCTTAATGGGGTCATTGGTTTTCTCCGGTAAATGGGGGAAGTCCCAATGACAAGTGTGGCAATTATGCTGAAGGTTGCTAGCTCCGCGTAGCGGCTTTGTTCAACAATTTTGTCTACGACATTTGTCGTTTTATAAACCGACAAATGTCCATATATTACAGTGCACTTATCTTAACCATCAAATAAACACCTGTAAACAATTAGTTAACTGGAAATTATTTTTAATCAATGCACAAATACACCGAAATGGTGGAGATCAGTAATATTGGACAAAACAACAAGCACTGTCTATATATACAGTTAACTTTTACTAGAGATTCATATCATGAAATCACCTTTTTTAACTATGATAGCCGAACAAATGTATCTAAAGCGTTATGCTAAAAGTACTATTAAAGCGTATTTATACTGGATAGCTTCGTTTATTCGATTTAACTCTATGAGGCACCCAACAACGATGGGAGATAATGAGGTCGAACTTTTTTTAAATTACTTAGTCAATCAACAAAATGTTGCTCCTAACACTCAAACACAAGCCTTAAATGCGTTGAGCTTTTTATTTAAAGAAGTGATTAAAAAGCCACTTTCATTATCATTAAGTTTTATTAAGAGCAAACGAGCAACTAAACTACCGGTAGTTTTAACGCAGCAAGAAATAAATAATTTTTTTAAAGTGTGCTCTGCAAAGCATTATTTACCCTGTGGATTACTTTATGGCAGTGGTATGCGATTAATGGAGGTACTGCGTTTACGGGTACACGATATTGACTTTGACTATAACTGCATTCGAATTTGGGATGGCAAAGGAGGCAAAAATCGTGTTGTAACCCTTGCCGTAGAGCTCACACCGCAATTACGTTCCCAAATACAATTAGTTGATAGTTATCTACAATTAGATCTTAAAAACCCTTTGTATTGCGGTGTGTACATGCCGCATTTGTTACGTAAAAAATATCCAAACCACAATAGACAGCTGGGCTGGCAATATTTATTTTCATCACATAAATTAAGTCTTGATCCCGAGAGTAAACAATTAAGGCGCCATCATATTGATGAAAAGCAATTACAACGCGCTGTTAAAAAAGCCGCTTTTGATGCAAATATTAATAAACACGTTACCCCACATACTTTACGCCACTCTTTCGCTACGCATTTGCTGCAAAGCGGCGCTGATATACGTACAGTACAAATACAATTAGGTCACAGCGACGTGCGTACTACACAAATATATACTCATGTACTACAACAAGGTGCCAACGGGGTTATTAGCCCTTTTTCAAGATTATAAACTCCCCTATTTAAAACAAAAAAGCACAACCCAAAAGATCTATGCTTTTTTAATCAACCTTAAACCAGCTCCCTTTACAAACGAATTCCGCCGTCTACTGCTACTTTAAAAAACACATAAAAAAGCCCCGCTTAATATTACTCAAGCAGGACTCCACACTAATTTTGTATCAATAAAAGCGCCGATGCTCTGGCGCTTTGCATTATTGAATTAATTTTACAGCTTACTGATTAACTACGCTTTTAAGCGGATTAACTGGCTGTGCGTTGTCATCTAGGATGTTCATATCAAAATCGAACTCATCTACACGAATCGCTTTTTCACGTTTGATGTTGTAATCAATTAACTGAACATGTTCAGCTTGCGTGATTACGTTTGCCGCTAGTGCGTTATCAAGCGTAATGTTAAAGCGTGCGCCTGCTTTAATCGTTTTAGCACGCAGTGCTTTTTTAACTTTCGATAATTCAACCAATGATGCCATTTTAGCTTTGTAAGCTTGCTCATTGATATGATGGCCATCGCCCTCAACTGGCTTAACTAAATGCGTGATTTGCGCTTTAAATGCGGTATCAAGCTGTGCTTGCTTAGCTAGTTCGCGAATTAGATCATCACTAATTTTTGGCATTTTAGTTGAGTAGTTCATTGTAATAAAACGAATAAACTTACGAGTGCCACTTGCAGGGAAGTTATCTAAAAACTTATGCAATGCTTCTTCTGCACTTTGCAGAGCAAAACGAGTCGCGTAATGAAAATACGGCGCAGCTTGCTCACGGTCACTACTTGCTACTTTTTGCTCGTAGTATTTAATTGATGCCATAGCTGCGTACAAGAAGCTCATTACATCGCCTAAACGTGCCGATAGCATTTCTGCTTGTTTTAACTTACCGCCAAGTACTAATAACGAAAAGTCAGCGTACACTGCAAGCTTTGCAGATAGTTTATGGACTGCTTTTTCGTAGTCGCGTACTTCTGGCAATTCAGAATTAGCACTTGCTGTAAATGGTAAAACACCTAAGCGGAAAGCACGTAAGCTGTTTGCTGTGCTGTAGCCAATTGTTTTACGTAAAATACCGTTAAATTCTTTATCTGCGCCTTTGTCTTCGCTATGAATTGACTCAACCATAGATTGTAAATATGGGTGACAACGCATAACACCTTGACCAAAAATCATCAGGTTACGAGTAAGAATGTTCGCGCCTTCTACCGTAATGGCAATCGGTTGTGCAACATAACCACTTGCTAAGGTATTTTGTGGACCGTTTTGAATCGCTTTACCTGCTTGAATATCCATTGCTGAATCAAGTACGTCGCGACCAAGCTCTGTCATGTGGTATTTAGCGATTGCGGTTACTACTGATGGTTTTAAGCCCATGCCTAAGCCTTCAGTTGTAAGTACACGCATTGCTTCTTGTAGGTATGTTTTACCTGCAATGTCAGCTAGTTTTTCTTGAATACCTTCAAATTGGCCAATCGCTAAACCAAACTGTTCACGCACTGCTGCGTATTCAGACGCTGATTTAAATGCAACTTGCGCTGTACTCACACCTAGTGCAGGTAATGAAATACCACGGCCAGCACCTAAACAGCTAACCAGCATTTGCCAACCACGACCGATATTTTTCTGTCCACCAATAACAAAGTCCATTGGTACAAATACTTTGTTACCACGTGTAGTACCGTTGTAAAAACGGATACCCATTGGATCATGGCGATTACCAAGCTCTACACCTGGGTGCTCTTTTGGAATAAGTGCACAAGTAATACCTAGGTTTTCTTTACCACCTAGTAAACCATTTGGATCAACTACTTTAAATGCTAAACCAAGTACGGTAGCAATAGGTGCAAGCGTAATGTAGCGCTTGTCCCATGTGATTTCTAAACCAAGCACTTCTTTGCCGTTATATATACCTTTAGTAACAGTACCCACATCTGGAATACCGCCTGCATCAGAACCCGCTTCTGGGCTTGTTAATGCAAAACATGGAATGTCTGTACCATTTGCTAGGCGTGGTAGGTAATGTGCTTGTTGTTCTTGCGTACCAAAATGAAGTAGTAACTCACCTGGGCCTAACGAGTTAGGTACCATTACAGTTACCGCTACCGCTGAGCTTTTAGTAGCAATTGTGCCTACAATAGTAGAGTTTGCATAAGGGCTAAACTCTAAACCACCAAACGATTTAGGAATGATAAGCGAGAAAAAACGCTCTTTTTTCAAAAATTCTAGAATGTCATTTGGTAAATGAATCCCATTTTGAATCACTGAATCGTCAATCATGCCCAATAACTCTTTTACTGGACCGTCTAAGAACGCTTGCTCGTCTGCGCTTAGTTTAGCTGCAGGTACGTCGCGTAATGCGCTGAAATCAGGTTTACCTTGGTAAATAGACCCTTCAAGCCATACATCACCTGCGTCTAGCGCTTCTTGTTCAGTGATAGAAATACTTGGCAATACTTTTTTTAATTTTGTACGTAAACTCATGATTGAACTCATCCGACCAGCTAATAATACCTACATTACGTCATAAAAAACCGTTTAGATCAATTACTCTATCCAATAAATTAACAGTTTTTTCAATTTATTTTCTTTACCTGAACGTAAACTGTTGAAACACAAAGGCTTACAGTTGTACGCTGAAAGTAACTATTTTTATTAAAATGACGAATAAAACAGCTAATAAACCTGAACTCTGGATAATAAATCTATCTCTAGCAGCTATTTTCAGCGCTAACTGCGTTAAATTTACTTGCAATAGGCCAGCTATTGACGCGTAAATTCGCCTTGTTTTCATTGAAAATCTCTGGCTAGAGAAAATAAATTTAAATATCACCATGATTCAATATGTTAGTAAATCTCTTAACCAGAGTTCAGGTTAATAAATAAAAATACGATTTGATAGAATGAAAAGAGCATAAAAAAGACATAAAAAAACGCAACATAATAATGCTGCGTTTTTAAAAAATAGCCCTAGTATTTATGGCGCTACGTGTACAACCTGTTTGCCGGTAAAGCCACCCGCCAATTGCTTATTAAGCGCATCAGACACCGCCTGTGCATTAAACTCAACGGCGGTTAGTGTCGGCGTTTTAATATCGCCATTACACGCACCTTCTAGTAATAAGTTACCCATAAAGCTTAAACGCTGTTGCGCACACAAACTATTAGCAAGCCATGCACCGCCCAGCGATACCACGCTAATGTTAGGCGCCCTACGATACATAAGCTCCTGATCAAAACAGGGTAATGGGTTTAAACATGCAATTTTGCCACAAAAACGCATTAGCTCAATATTTCGAGCTGTTGACTCTCCACCAATGGTATCGATTACTGCGTCAAAACCTTGTGGGCCGAGCTCTCTGCGAATTTTTTCACACAACTTTTTATCGTTGTAATCAAAAACCATGTCTGCACCAAGCTGCTTAACCAATTTATGGTTTCGCTTTGATGCGGTTGCAAATACGTCCGCTCCGCGCTGCTTAGCATACTGAATAGCAAATTGCCCTACGGCCCCGGCTCCTCCTTCAATAAGTATAGTATCGCCTTCGCTAATACTTAGCTTATCTAAGCTAATGAGTGCAGCCATACCAGCACACGGTAAAATAGCAGCCACTGCTGGGTTTAATCCTGCAGGCAAAACCGACACCGCATAATTAGGCACTTTTGTGTATTCACTGAGCACACCTTGATCGCCAACACTCGCGTGCCACATTACCCGCTCGCCTACATTGGGGAAAATACCTTTGCTGGCTTTTACTACCACCCCTACAGCATCAAGCCCTAAAATATGAGGATATTGCCATTTACAAAAACCCGATTTAGCAAACTGCCCATCAACGGGGTTTAAGCCAACGTACTCTACTTTTATAAGTAATTCGTTATCTGCACACTCAGGTACAGGTAACTCAACGTCAGCTAAATTGATTTGCTCATTAGGCTCTGGCAATACAATGGCACGCATAGTAAGCGGTACGGTGTATTCATGTAAAACATCAGTACTGGGCATCAATATAACTCTACTTCTTAGTGTTGCTTAAAGCATAACTCCATCGCCCGTTAAATGACTGATAGGCATTAACCTTAGCAAGTAGCGATGAAATTGTGGAATCGACAGCGTTTTCTTGCGCTATTAAAACATCCTGACGTGCATCTAACAACTCAAGATAAGGAATTTGCCCTTCTTCGTACATTGCTTGAGCTTGTAAGAATGCTTTATTTGCGAAGCTATAACGATCATCAGCAAAGCGTTTTTGTTGTGCTTGATTGGTTAAAAGCTGCAGCGAAAGTTCACTTTCGTTCACGGCTTTAAGCACCACTTGTTGATAGTCGCTGTACGCCGCTTCACTTAAAAACTGTTGTGCATCGCGTTGTGCTAAAAGTGCAGGATAACTCAGTAGCGACCACTTAATTTGTGGTGCTACTTGCCATTGCTGTTGAGTATCGCTAAAGCCATTACTACCAAGACTCACAACGCCTGCAAAGCCACTTAAACTAATATCGGGTAAAAGTGCTTTGCTTGCTGCAACACTTAAACTATTCGCTTGGCTAAAGTCGTAAAGTGCTCGGCTAATATCAGGCCTTAGTGCAATTGCGTTATTTGGCTCATTAAAAGCCACCTCAAACTGATGCTCTAAAATAGCCCGTTCATTATTTAATTCAACGTGCTGAGTTAAACGTCCTGTAAGCACAGCAAGCGTAGATAAGTCGCGGTACTTTGCATATTCAAAAGCAGGCACAAGTGCTTGTTGCTGCCTAAGCTGCGCCATTGTACGATTTAAATCAAGTTCGCTTGCAACACCTTCATCAACGCGAGCTTGTAGCACCTCAATACTTTGCTCAAGCGCCTCTATTTGCAGCGCTACAATATGCTGTTTTTCAACATTACCTTGATAGCTAACAAAGCCTTTAACAACCGCCGATACGACTTCAATTTGTAGTAAACGGACTTGCTCTGCTTGGCTCATGGCCGATGCATTTGCTGCATCAACCAGTGCCGTAATACGTCCAAATAAATCAAGCTGCCAATCAAGTGCTAAATTAGCACTCGACTGACGGCTGTTTACATCGCCTAAACCACTGCGTTTAGCACCAATTTCTACGCCACCTTGCGGCAGGTATTGTGCTTTTTGCTCACCTAGTCGTGCTAACGCACTTTTAAGCGTTAACTGGCTTGTTTGTAAATCATGATTATTTGCAAGCGCTTGGGTGACTAACAAGTCTAATTGGCTTGATCCAAGCCCTTTCCACCAGCTCGTTTCGTCAGCACCATCAAGTTGCTCTGCAACCGCCGCCTTTGCAACAAACTCATTAATTGCGTTTTGCTCACTGAGCGTATCTATTTTGCTCGCACAGCCAGATAAAAACGCAGCCACTACTACAGCACTTATTGTTAAGCGTGTTTTTAGCGTTTTATTTACTAACTTAGTCATGTGGTAACTCCTGCGATTTTTCTTTTTTATTTACAACAAGCATATAAAATACTGGGGTAAACAATAAGCCAAACACGGTTACACCAATCATGCCTGAGAACACTGCATTCCCCATTGCATGGCGCATTTCGGCTCCTGCTCCGGTTGCCAACACAAGCGGTATAACACCTGCTGTAAAGGCGATTGAAGTCATTAATATTGGACGTAAACGCATACGACACGCCGCTAATATTGCATCCATATGAGATAAACCGGTATCGTTTTTATCTTTTGCAAATTCAACCATCAGAATTGCATTTTTAGATGCTAAGGCTACCAATACTATTAACGCTATTTGCGTAAATATATTGTTATCTGAGCCTACAAACCACACACCAAGTAACGCTGAAAATATGGTCATTGGCACAATTAAAATAATAGCTAATGGTAAACGCAAGCTTTCGTACTGAGCAGCAAGCACCATAAATACCAGTAGCACTACCAGTGGGAACACATACACCATAGTATTACCCGCAAGTACTTGTTGATAAGTCACTTCTGTCCACTCGTATTCAATGCCGCTTGGCAAGTTATCAGCAAGTATTGCTTCAATAGCCAGTTGTGCTTGATCAGAGCTGTAACCAGGCGCTGGGCTGCCGTTAAGCTCTGCACTTGGATACCCGTTGTAATGCATTACACGGTCAGGGCCAATTGTTGGTGTAACCGTTAATACTGAGCCTAATGGCACCATGTTACCCGCGCGGTTTCTTACTTTTAAATTAAGAATTTGATCTGGGTCTAGGCGATAATCAGCATCTGCTTGCGCATTGACCTGATACGTACGACCAAACAAGTTAAAGTCATTCACATACACTGAGCCTAAATAAATTTGCAGTGCATTAAACACTTCATCTAGAGGGATACCTTGAATAAGCGCTTGCTCGCGATCAACATCTATATCCATTTGTGGCACTTGAATACGAAAACTTGAGTAAAGCCCCATTAACGCTGGATCTTGTTGTGCTTTACCAATAACCGTTTGCAGGCTATTAAATAATGCTTCAAACCCTTTGTTTGATCTGTCTTCAATTTGTAACTTAAAACCACCCGTTGTGCCTAGGCCTTGAATTGGCGGCGGCGGGAATACCGCGACAAATGCTTCATCAATTGCAGCAAAACGTTGGTTTAACTGCGCAGCAATCGCCATCGCCGATTTACTTGGATCGGCACGGTCTTCAAACGCGTCTAAGGGCGTAAAAACAATACCGCTGTTAGGGCTATTGGTAAAACCATTTACAGACAAACCAGGAAAAGCAACCGTATTTGCAACGCCCGGAACATCTAAGGCTATTTGTTGCATCTGTCTTAATACATCTTCTGTGCGGTCAAGGCTAGCTGCATCAGGTAATTGCGCAATTGCCACTAAATATTGCTTATCTTGCTGTGGAATAAAGCCACCAGGTACGGTATCAAACAACTTAATAGTACCGCCAACGAGTGCGACATACGCCACCATTACAATCATACTTAAGCGAATTAGCTTTTTAACTAGTTTTTCATACCCTTTTGCACCACGGTCAAATACGCGGTTGAATGGTTGAAACAACCAGCGACCAAATAATTTGTTTAATAAACGTGTAAATGCATCTGGCTTTGCATCGTGCGATTTTAACAATAACGCGGCTAATGCGGGCGAAAGTGTCAAAGAGTTAAAAGCAGAAATGACGGTTGAAATGGTAATTGTTAACGCAAATTGCTTGTAAAATTGCCCCGATAAACCGGTAATAAATGCGGTTGGAATAAACACCGCGCAAAGCACAAGTGCAATCGCAATAATAGGCCCCGTTACTTCACTCATTGCAACGCGTGTTGCTTCAAGAGGCGACAAGCCTTGCTCTATATTACGTTCAACATTTTCAACAACAACAATCGCATCATCGACAACAATACCTATAGCTAGTACTAAGCCAAATAACGATAACGTATTAATCGATACACCCAACCACTGCATCACTGCAAACGTACCAATGAGTGAAATAGGCACCGCAATAAGTGGGATAATTGACGCACGCCATGTTTGTAAAAATACAATAACGACAATAACAACCAGTACAATGGCTTCAATCAACGTTGTAATTACAGCGTCAATAGAGCCGCGTACAAATACGGTTGGATCGTAAACAATGTCGTATTTTACCCCTTCAGGGAAGTCTTTTGATAAACGTGCCATGGTTTCGCGCACTTGATCAGACAGTTCAATCGCATTAGAACCTGGGCGTTGAAATATAGGCATGGCCAATGCTGGTTGAGTGTCTAGCTCTGCGCGAAGTGAGTAAGTATCTTGCCCTAATTCAACGCGTGCAATATCAGATAAACGTGTTAATTGCCCCTCATCACCCACTTTAATAATAACGTGTTCAAACTCTTCAATGCTGTTTAAACGCCCTTTTACATTTAACAGTATTTGAAATTGACTGTCGTTTGATACCGGCTGAGCGCCTAAGCTACCTGCCGCGACTTGTTGGTTTTGCGAACGAAGTGCAGTAACAACGTCGGTTGCTGTTAATTCACGTGCCGCGAGTGCATCAGGGTTTAACCATACACGCATTGAGTATTTACCAGCACCAAATAGGCGAATATCGCCGACACCCGATAAACGTGCAATTTCATCTTTAATATACAAGTCGGCATAATTAGATAAATACGCGGTATCATGTGTTTTTTCTGGCGAATATAAATGCACCACCATGGTTAAATCGGGCGATGATTTTTCAGCAACAACACCTAAGCGCTGCACCTCTTGCGGCAAACGCGGTAATGCGCTATTTACACGGTTTTGTACTTGTACTTGAGCACGGTCTAAATCTGTACCTAGTGCAAACGTCACCGTTAGGGTCATACGTCCATCACTGGTTGCTTGTGAAAACATATACAACATGTTTTCAGTGCCGTTAATTTCTTGTTCAAGTGGTGTTGCGACCGTTTGCGCAATAACGGTTGGGTTAGCGCCTGGGTAACTCGCTGTGACAACCACTGTTGGTGGCACCACTTCAGGGTATTCACTTACCGGAAGCTGAAATAAAGAAATACCACCGGCAATTAAAATAACTAAAGACAACATAGCCGCAAATATCGGCCGTTGAATAAAAAAGTGTGAAAATTTCATCAATAAACCTTATTGCTTAGCCACTAAACGTGATTCGTCATTAGAAAGAGTGAATGCAACATCACTGCTGTCTATTGTTACTGTATTTGGCTTAATTGGCATGCCTGGGCCTACACGAGCAGGACCATTTACGGCAATGACATCACCCTGTGAAAGACCTGATGTTACTGCGCGAAGCGAACCATAACGCTCACCCACAGTGACTAATTTGTACTCAAGCACGTTATTTTCGCCAACGGTTAATACAAAGCGATTTTTTAAATCGGTGCCAATGGCTCTATCTGGCACAATAACTTGCTCAGAGATTGAGTTAGCAGCTAATTTAATGCGTGCAAATGAACCCGAGCGAAGCTGGTTGTTATCTTCATCAAACACAGCGCGCACACGCAAAGTGCCTGTAGAGGCATTGATTTGGTTATCAATAAAATTGATGTGCCCTTTGTATGCAAAATCGTTTTGCCCTACTTTTTGCATAACAACAGGTTGACGGCTAGCGGCTGTTACATTGCTAAAAGCACTGTTCCAAGTGCGTTCATCAATATCAAAGTACGCATACATTTGCTCGTTTGAGACAATACTTGTTAATACGCTTTGGCCCGCAATAATATTATTGCCTTTAGTAATATTTGCGCGCGAAATAACCCCATCAATTGGCGATACAATTGACGTAAACTCTAAATCAAGTTCAGCTGCTGTAAGCTGTGCTTGCAAAGCCGCAAGCTGCGCTTCACGTTGGCGTAAAACAGAGGTTCGAGATTCAGCCTGCTCAGTAGAGATTGCTTTACGCTGCGTTAAACGCACAGCTCGTTTAGCTTCACTTTTTGCTTGTTCTAACGCAGCTTGTGCACTGTTAATTTGCGCATCAAGGCTTGCTACAACCGCTGCAAATGGACGGTCGTCTAACTTAAATAATAAGTCGCCTTTTTTAACATTGTCGCCTTCATTAAATGCAATACGCTCAATGACACCTGATACGCGTGGCATTAACGCGACTTCTTGAGGAGACTCTAAACGCGTTGTATAGGTGTGCCAGCTTTGTACTGGTTTAACTAATACCGCTGCAACATCGATTGGTTGAAGATGCTGTGCTTGAGTCGAAGGTGCTGTGCTTTCATCGGCACAACCTGCAAGTGTTAGTAATGCGCCAGCGAGTGCAGCAGCAATTAAATGTTTTTTCATGAAGACGCTCCTTTTTTAATTAGCTTTGCATAGTACGGATTAAACCTGCGGACAAAAACCATAGATTTTTAAATTCATTAATGCCAAAATGGCATCAATAACGTAGCAAAGGTGTAATTATGGATACAACCAGTCGGCTTTTAATGCTGCTTGAAGTAGTTGAACAAGGCTCTTTTGCCAAGGCAGCTGAAATTCGTAACATTGACCGCTCTGTTATCTCTAAACAAATTAGCCGATTAGAAGATGAACTCGGTGTTAGGTTATTAAACAGAACAACTCGTTCTTTTTCGTTAACCGCTGCTGGCGCAGAAATGATAAAAAAGGCTGCTGAACTTAGAGAATTACTCGGTGATACAATTCGTATGGCTGAGAATTACCATTTAGAGCCCCGAGGCGTATTAAAAATAACCTCATCTACGTTAATAGGTCGGCGCTATTTACAGCCTGTACTTAATGACTTTCAAAAACGTTTTCCACAAGTTGAAGTAGAGCTTCGCTTGGACGATCGTTTAGTTGATATTGTCTCTGAGGGGTTCGATTTGGCATTTAGAGTGGGAGAGCCAAAAGATTCATCTCTAATTGCACGTAAAATTGCGCGTAATCGTTTACTCATTGTTGCCGCTCCCGAGTTTATCAGCACTTATGGCATGCCATCCAGTATGGAAGAATTGGCCGAATTACCCGCCGCAAGTTATGCCAGTAATACGATGAGGGTTGAAACAGTTGATTATTACAACAGCTCGGGTGAACCATGTGAGCAAAAAATAAAAAGTGTATATCGCGCTAACGATGCCGAAGCACTGCTCATGAAAGCCATATCTGGCACAGCGTATTTTGTAGCGCCAGCATTTATAATCGGTGACGAAATTACCGATGGTAAATTAATACCTATATTAACGGATGTAAAGTTGATGGATTACAGCGCAATGTATGCTGTTTATCCGCACAGAGATTTACCAGTAAGAACACGTTTATTTTTTGATGCTGTGCGCGAATACTTAGGAAAAGACAAGCCTATTTGGGAAAATAGAATCCCTAATTTTGAGCAAATGTATTAAACCGATTCTAATTCAATTTTTTGATGTGTGCTTGACTTAGCATATACTTTATTACGTCCAAAGCGTTTTGCTTTATAAAGTTGTTTATCAGCTTCTTTAGCAAACTCTTCGAGTGATTGATCCTGTTGATAAGAAGCAACCCCTACACTTATAGTGATATTTATTTTTTCACCATTAATATCAATCACTGTATTCTCTATGACAGATCTTAATTTTTCAGCTGTATTTAACGCATCATCTGCATTGTTAAATGAGCTAATAAGTGCAAATTCTTCTCCACCCACTCTAAATACATACCCTTTAGCTAACGTAATTCTTAATAACGTTGCAACTTCAATAAGCACTTTGTCACCTACGTCGTGACCATATTTGTCGTTTACCTGCTTGAAGTAATCTAAATCTAATAAAAATAAGTACAACTGAGATTTATCTGTTAATTCGACCTCAAAATAATGATTCATCGAAAGTCGATTACCAGCACCCGTTAATGGATCTAACAAGGCTAGACTTTTCAAGCGTTTAGAGGAAAGTGCTCTGCTCCCTTCAAAAACATGAGAAACAGCCCAAATACTTACATAAACAAACAGTAAATTAAGACCAAAATTTAGCGGTAAAAAAGGAAATAACGAGGCTTTATTTACTAAGATAAATACCTGTAAAAAAAGTAATGTTGCAGAAAAGAGGATCCCAAAGCGCTTACCTAACAACAGGTAATACAAAACGGGTAATGCAAATGACCAAATAAACAAGCCATTTTTTATCAAAGCGAAATAGTTACCTAACACAATAACTAACGTAACTAATGCACACATAATAAGCGATTGGCGTAGTTGCAATGCATGTCTGTTTAGACGCACAAATGTGTGTACACAGTAAGCACACAGTCCCAACTCTAAATAGCCCAGTACCGCAAAATTATTAATGAGTAAATTAAACCCAGCAAAAATTAGCGATACACAACCAAAACATAAGCACATCCATCTTAAGACGTTCCTTCTTAATGCCTTAGTACTATTAAGAGCAGTAATATCCATTCAAACAACTTAATAAAAAAATAAAAATTCAGTTTAACGTGAAAAATTGAGATGACAAGCAGTGTACCTATAACAACGGTGCCTCATACGTCAAAAACACGATAGTGGCCATCTTTACTAATAATAAAACCTATCATAAATCTTTGTTGCTGGATTTGAAACGCTTAATCATTTCTAAGTTCATTAATTGTCTGCATTAAATCGTCAAAATGTTCATTAGCGCTTTTTCGTTGTTGCTTAGAAAGTGTGTTATTTAAGTCAATAAGTAAATTTATATAGAGTACTAAATTATTTTCATTCTTAGCTTTTAACTCATCACCAATAAATGCATCGCGATCGGTAATGATTATCTCAAGCTGTGTAGCAAATTGCTGTTCATCAAGTTGTAAGTTGGAAAACGTTTGCTCAAGTGCACGTAAGCGATCCCGTTTATAATCTTGCCATAGTAAAAATGTATTAATATGTTGCTCGTTAGCGGCTTTTATTAATCGCACTTGTTCAGGAGTGAGTTTGTTTAGCCATTGTTTAAAGTAATCAAACTGTTTGTCTAAACGCATGTCTTTATGTTCTTGCAAGCTGAGTTCATTGTGCTCTTTAAACTCATCATTTATATCGGCGGTTATATTATCAATAAGTTCTTTACGCTGTTTTGATGTAAGCGTTTTAGCTAACGTGATCAGAGGTTGGCTTGCATAATCAAGCAGATTTCCCCAATGACCTTTAGCAAGCGTGATTTGTTTAGTCAGCTCCTCTTTATTTAACTGTGAATTAAACATCGCTTGTAAATTTGTTAGATCTTGTTTGTATTTGAGCAGTTCAGTTTGTCTGTGCCAATTTCGCGTATTTTCAATAATTTGTTTGAGCTGTTTGGCCTGACTTTTATTTAAATCAATGTAGTCGTCTACCCAAAAAGACGAAAGCCAAGGCAAGTTATTGTAAGCAAAAGAAGTTGAGCAAGCGCTAAGTAGCAACATACTCAGCACTGTAATAATCTTCGCTATTTTTTTTATTATAATTTTACTAAACATTGTAACGCCACCTCACTACTTTAATAATATATAAACACATAATCTTTTTGATAATAGTTATCATTTAGTATTGACATGCGCGCTAATCTAATTAATAATCGTTCGCATAAACACAGTGTAACGACCTCAGTCCAAGGGCGTGTAGACCTTTCGTGATTGATTTTGCAGCAGTATGTTTGGTTTTTAGGCAAGGCAGAGCCTATGTAGTGTGGTTATTCCCCATAAATAGGTGATAACGCAGCATAAATGCCAAACATGCGCTGCCCTTTGAGCTCGATCTAGGGACGATTAACTCTTTGTTGCTCGGTTTTTACTTAGCCCGCTAGGTTACAAACCTCGCGCCGCGATTAAATCGTCTCTAGATTGAACAAATTTCAATCCACAAAGGTCAACACGCCCTAGGGAAGAAATTACAGCAAGGATGCTGATATTTAATTAAGAAGACTGTGCCGCTTCGTATCTATTACTTACTCGACCCAAGTAATAAATACCTAAGATCACAATTACTTGCTACATTGCTCATATTAGTGACGGTTGATATGACTCAAAAAAGCCCTAACGGGCTTTTTTTATTTCTTTAAATTTTCTGTGATATCTGTATCTTACACTTCTTCAGTGCAAAAAAACTTATTTTGACCTATAAAATATTATACATGTAAACGAAAAGTGCATTGTCTTGCCTTTACATTTAAGCCGGTGTAAACAGGACAATAGGCATTGTTTTTTGCAACCACATGTAAACGTTTTAATCACTCATTTATACTGACCGACTTAAAGATAGGATCTACTTAACGATAAGATTATGGCACTATCAACAAGGCAAAAATTTTACGATATTATGGGGTGCTTTAATTCGTTAGATTGTTCAAATACTTATGCCAATTGATATTAGTGCACCATGATAATGAATTTACGTTTAGTTATGCCGATGGCATTAAATTGGTATCGATACATATTGCAACTATTACTAATTGGAGACATTACTATGTCACAGTTTAATTTAAAACCATTAATACTTGCTGGCGTTTTATTTGCAAGCCCTTTTGCCCATGCAACATTAGAAGAGGGCATTATAGCCGCTAACGAAGGTCGATTTGAATACGCATTAAAAGAGTTTGAATACCTAGCCGACAAAGGTTTTGCACCTGGCATATACGAACTTGGGAAATTATATGAAGGTGGCTTTGGCGTAGTACGCGACTACCATAAAGCCGCGCAGCTTTATCAACAGGGTGTTAAAAAGAATCATGTCGATTCTATGTTCGCATTAGCTGTACTTTACGATGAAGGTAAAGGTGTTAAGCTCGATAAGCAAATGGCTTTGAGCCTATTTGAAAAAGCAGCAAATAAAAACTTACCCGCAGCACAATTTAACCTAGGTGTTATGTACGCAAACGGGGATGGCGTTAGTCACGATTTTGAACTTGCAAAAAAATGGTACGAAAAAGCGGCTGCAAATAACTATTCCCTCGCGCAATTCAACTTAGCACTCATGTATTTTGAAGGCTTAGGTATGCCTAAAGATCTCGAAAAGTCATACATTTGGAACACTATTGCTGAGTACAACGGTAATATGCAAGCAAGCCATAGCCGCAAACTCGATGAGCGTAAAATGCTCCCTAAAGAAGTTGAAGAAGCGAAAGAAAAAGCAGACGCTATATATGCAAGAATTTTAGCGGGTACTTATGCAGGCGAAGGCCGCTTATTTTAACCAACTTTAAAATAATAAAAGCTGAACTGAGCGATTTAGTAGCCGCTAATCGTTCAGCTTTTTTATTTTCTAGATTTTACCAATTCGCAATAATGCTTAACCTGCACTCTGGTTATTTAATATATAACCACTTAAGCAATTTGATCAGTAACTTACTTTGCTTAAGTAACATGCCAACCCGTGGATTAAAAGAACCAGAAACTAATGTGTTTTTAGCATGGCTAAAGGTTAAAAAACCTTCTTTACCGTGATAATGCCCCATACCTGAGTGCCCAACACCGCCAAATGGTACATCATCTGCCGTAACTTGCACTAGCGTGTCATTAACAGCAACTGTACCGCTGAGTGTTTGCTTAATAATATAGTCTTGAGCGCGTTTATCTTGCCCTAAAATATAAAGTGCTAATGGATGGTGATGTTGTTTAATGTAATCAATTGCCTCACTGAGTTTGTTATAACTCATTATCGGCAATATAGGACCAAATAACTCATCTTGCATTAGCTGCATTTCGTCTGTGACTTGAGTAACTATATGTAGCCCCATACGATGCTTTTCTGCATCTTGCTGATTTTGCTCAAGCGGTTTTACAATAGTTGCGCCGAGTTCTTGTGCTTGCGCTAAATAGCCCGATAAACGTTTGTAATGTACATCGCTAATAATCGATGTTAAGTTTTTACCTTCAACACCGTCTTTAAAATGCTTTTTATAAAGCTCGCATAATTGCTGAATAAGCTGATGCTCAAGCTCTTTAGGGACAAATACATAATCGGGCGCAACGCAAATTTGCCCTGCGTTAGCCATCTTTCCAAATAACAGTGTCTGTGCTGCTTTTTGAATATCAGCCTGCTCGGTAATGATCACTGGAGACTTACCACCAAGCTCAAGCGTAACAGGCGTTAAATTTCGACTTGCTGAGGCCATTACTAATTTACCAACCGCTGTCGAACCAGTGAATAGTAAATGGGCGAACGGGAGTGATGAAAATTCGCTTGCTACATCGCTCCCCCCCTGAATTACTTTACAATGCTCTTGCATTTCATCACTAAATAGTTTTTCAAGAACAACATTTGTATGCGGGGTAAACTCACTTAGCTTTAACATCACCCTATTACCTGCGGCAATAGCTGTAATAACAGGTACTATGGCCAACTGAATAGGGTAGTTCCACGGCGCTATAACTCCGACGACCCCTTTAGGTTGATAAGTTACACTCACTTTAGAGGGCCATAAACTTAAACCCACGGCACGATTGCTTGGCTTTGACCATTTTGGTAACTTTTTTATTATATGAGCAAGACCTTGCACTGTTGGCAAAATATCACCAAGCAACGTATCAAATGCAGTTCTGTAACCAAAGTCTTTTGAAACCGCATCAACGAGCTCTTCTTCAAGCTCGACAACGCGTGCACGTAGCTTTTTTAAAATCGTAATGCGTTTATTTATAGATAAATAGGGTGTCTCTAAAAAGGCATTTTGTAAGCCATTAAACTGAGCTAATAAAGAAATCGTTTGTGATGTATCTGTTGTCAAAATAGATTGCTCGATTTTTAAAGTTATTAGCGACTATAACCTTGTTCTGTTTTTCGAGCAATAACACTAATTTTATTTAAAGCACTCCTTTAAGAGTAAAAATATAGACACAGAGTAGTTTTATTTTTAAACAATCAATATACAAAACTACCCTGCTATACGTGACTTGAAACGATTAGAATTTAAATACGTGAGCTGCAATCGTCATAGTGACCAGTGTTATTAAAACAATGGCGACAATATTGAGTACAAAGCCCGCCCTTATCATATCGCGCATTTGTATTTGCCCTGAGCCAAATACGATTGCGTTTGGAGGGGTTGCAACGGGCATCATAAACGCACAACTACAAGCAATAGCAGCAGGAATAACCCATACAAGAGGTGAACCCGTTATTGATTCTGCAACGGGTCCTAATAACGGTAAGAACCCTGCAGCAGTGGCTGTGTTGCTGGTGATCTCAGTTAAAAATGTAATTAATGCCACCACAACAAGCACACCCATAACAAGTGGAATAGCGCTGGCGCCTTCAATTAGGTGAGCAATAAATTCAGCAAGCCCTGATGATTTAATTTGAGATGCGAGTGTAAGCCCTCCCCCAAATAATAATAAAACGCCCCACGGTACTTTAGCTGCACTTTCCCAATCAAGAATACGCTCGTCACTGCCCTTGTTTGCGGGTAAAACAAACAATAATAATGCTGCAGCAATCGCAATACCGGTATCAGAAATTTTCAGTCCTGTGATCTCGCCAAGTACAGGTCTAAATATCCAACACAGTGCTGCTAATACAAACACAAATAACACGCCTTTTTCGGCACGCTGTAGTACTCCTAAGTTTTTTAACTGCGTTAAAAACACCCTTTTTGTATCAATTGGTTGATCGGCTTTCATGTTAGCATCAACTTTATATGCAAACTTAGTAAGCCAAACCCAGCTAATAATCAACATACTTAAAGCAAGAGGAACCCCTACAATCATCCACTGCGCAAAGCCAATTTCAATTTGGTAGCTATCAGATAAATAGGCAGCCATTAACGCATTAGGGGGTGTACCTATTAATGTGGCAATGCCACCAATACTAGCCCCATATGCGATTGATAATAACAATGCTTTACCAAACCCTTCATTGCTAGGATCTGATTGCTTAACTAAATTAGTTATTGAAAGCGCAATTGGTAGCATCATTACCGCCGTTGCAGTATTGGACATCCACATAGATAAAAATGCGGTTACTAGCATCATCGCTAAAATTTGCAAACTAGGCTTTGTACCTGCATAAAGCATAGTACTCAGGGCTATCCGTTTATGTAACCCCCACCGTTCCATTGCAATAGATATTAAAAATCCGCCTAAAAATAAAAAGATTAAAGGGTGTGCATAAGGTGCAGCAACCGTTTTTATTGCTGCAATATCAGCTAAGGGTGAAATAACTAATGGTAGCAAAGCCGTAGCAGGTATAGGCACAACTTCACTTACCCACCATGAGGCCATCCAAAATGCCAACCCTGCCGTATTAAATGCTGCAACCGACATTCCCTCCGGTGGGGTCACTAGGCAAGTAAGCAACATAATACTTGGGCCCATCAATAACCAAAACCATTGCATGCTTTGCTTTTTAGGAGAATTATTTTTTAAAATTTGTTGAGTCATTATTTTTCCTAAAACTTATATTTAAGGCCAAGTGCAACACTACTGTCTGTATTTTCGTCCAAGTCTAAATCGGTATACAGTAGATAAGCGGTAGTTTGTTTATCAAATACATAGTCGAGACCAGTAGTCCATTGAGTTGCATCAGTCTGTTGGCGAAGCGCTGAATCATCCTTCGCAAACTGAATTTTTGGCACCCACTTATCAAGTGTATAGCTGGCACTTAACACATAACCATTACCCGATTTAGTACCATCTACCGATTCAGAATGCTGGTATAGTACACCTAGTTGTAATTGTTCAAATTTATAAACACCAGCAAGACGATTTGCTTTTATATTATTAAGTGAATCAACTCGACTTAAAGAGATATAGTACGGCGTATTTTTTAAATTACGGTCGCCATAAATAAATGTGGCAGCGTAACCTGCTTTGTTGTCTTTATTATCGTCTTTTGGGGCATAAGTAAAAGAAAACTGCGTATTATGCCAAGAGTTTGAGGTATAGCTAATAGTATCGCCAAGTCGGTCCTGCCCTGCAATAACTTGTGCTATATCTGCTTGCGTTTCGTTAAAATTATCAAGCTTTCCTTCTGAGTACTTAAATCGAGTATCGTTTCTGCCTACAACGACCTCACCAAACGCACCTTTTAAACCTAAGTAAGTATTACGTGCAGTGAATGGCTCTTGTGTATCATCTTCTTCAAAGCCCTTAACTTGTACTTCATATTTAAAAACCGCAGTTAAATATTCATTTAATTTATGTGCGCCTTTAATGCCTATACGTGAGTATGGCGCCTCAATTTGAGTACCTTCTTTGACATAACGCATTATGCCCGTATCAGTAGTGGCAATTTGCACTTCGGCTTTACCGTAAACAGTGTAATCTGTAGCAAAAGCGGTGTGGGAAAATGTGGCTAAACAGCCAATTGATAGTAATAAAATACGAGTGTGTGTAGTTTTTGTCATTGTGCGCCCTGATTATTAGAATCTACTTGTTGTAGTGCTAATAAGGCAACTTTACTGCCAAGTATATAAAAACTCATCATTTCAATAACTTGATAATATAAACTATTAAGTTTTAATAAAAACGTGCGGATCAGCACACATTAAAAAAGTGAGTAGTGTCACCAAATCCACCCATTTTAATCGGTAAACATATCTCTGTTGAGGTTGTATTTACTCATTTTATCGTAAAGTGTTTTTCGTGCTATTTGTAGTGTTTCCATCGTGTTTTTAATACTGCCATGATTTTGCTCAAGCGCGTACTCAATGAGTGACTGCTCATAAAAAGACACTTTTTCGGATAAACTCAAATCGGCAGATAAACCACCAAACTGCTGTGTTTTGACTTCTGCAAAGGCAAGCTCAGCACCGAGCAATACGGCTCGCTCTGCTTGATTTCTGAGTTCTCTGACATTGCCAGGCCAATCATATGCAACTAAACGCTGTTGTATCTCAGAACTAATTGCTGCAGGCGGTTTATGATAGCGAGTAGCAGCAATAGAACTAAAGTGCTTAAACAAAAGTAATATGTCGGCTTTTCGAGAGCGTAATGGCGGAATAGTAACGTTGACCAAACTCAGTCTGTAATATAAATCAGCCCTAAACTGACCGTTTTCAACTAGCGAAAGTAAGTTTACTTTACTCGCTGCCACAATCCTTATATCTAAATCAATTGCTTTATTATCACCTACGGGGGTCACTTTTCGCTCTTCTAATACGCGCAGTAACTTAACTTGCAGTGACATTGGGGTGCTTTCTATTTCATCTAAAAATACTGTACCACCTTGAGCATATTCAAACTTGCCTTTTCGGCTCTGCGTCGCGCCCGTGTATGCACCACTTGCTGCACCAAACAATTCGCTTTCTATTAATTGCTCTGGTACAGCACCACAATTAATAGCAACAAAGTTACAACTAGAGCGATTACTTTGGTCGTGTAGGTAACGTGCTACAAGCTCTTTGCCTGTCCCTGTCTCACCTTCAATCATGACATCTGTTGGCGTATCTATAATCGTGTTTAGCAAGTGCATCATATCTTGCATTTTAGGCGTATCACCCAATATACGCACACCGGGTGCTGACGTTTTTTGTACGGCAACTTTTAATGCGCGGTTTTCCATAACTAAGCTGCGTTTGTCGCATGCCCTTGCAATACAATCTAGCAGATGTTCATTAACCGGTTTTTCAAATAAATCATATGCGCCTAATTGCATTGCTTTGACAGCAATGGATACGTCAGCGTAGCCTGTTAAAAAGATAACAGGAAGCTCACTATCAAAAGCGGTTATTTGCTCCAAAAGTGTTAGGCCGTCCATAGTCGGCATATTTATATCGCTCAAAACGATCCCAGTAAAACGTCGGTTAAGTTTACTAAGGGCCGTACTTGCGTTATTAAAGCATTCAACGATGTACCCCTCGAGGGTTAGCAATTGCTTTAAAGAATCTCTGATCATTGCTTCATCATCAATGACTATAATGTTATTACACGATGAGCTATTAATCATGTTTGCCTTCCTGCTTATTTGACAGACTGATTATAAATTCAGCTCCGCCTTCTACCCGATTATGCGCGCTCAAGCAGCCGTTAAATGAATCAATTATCTGCTTTGATATAGATAAACCAAGCCCTAAACCATTACTCGACTTAGTACTATAAAAAGGCTCAAACAGGTTCCCGAATGCATGTTGCTCTATGCCAGAACCCGAATCTAAAATGGATAACTTTACCCGTTCTTCAAAACTCTCCACCTGAAAACTTAAATTACGAACAGCAGCGTTACTCATCGCTTGGCTCGCATTCGTAATTAAATTAACCAGTACTTGCTCAAATTTAAGTGCATCTACCCAAACGATAATATTTTCATTAAAACTTGGAGGATCAACATGTATGTTGTCTTGCTTTAATTGTGCACTTGATATCATTAATGCATTATTTAATAAGCCAGCTAAAGGATAAGGCCTTAATTGCATATCTGATGGTTTACTAAAATGCTTAAGCTGGCCAACTATTTTGTGCACACGTTCAACGAGCCCTGCAATAACAGTTAAACTCTCATCTAAAGCCGAAATATTGCCTTTGCCCAATAAACGTTTAGCACTAGCGAGGTAGGTATTTATTGCACTAAGCGGCTGATTAATTTCATGATTGATACCCGCACTAAGTTGCCCTATGGTGGCAAGCTTAGCCGATTGAACCAAGGCACTTTGTACTTTTTCAAGAGCTTGAGTTCGCTCTATCACTTCAAGCTCTAAACTGTGCCGTGAATACAATAATTTTTTATACCCAGCAAAACGTGTTAATAAGCTATAGCCAATAATAATGAGTAAGCTATAGATAAAAAACGCCCAAAATAAGCGAGGCACTTGTGCAGCATTAATTTTAGATATATCGACAAGTACGTGCATAGTGGCATTGAAATAACGCAGAGGCATGGCTGCTGTAACATACAATGATTTGTCTATTTTAAAGTGTGTAATGCCTTCATTACTAAATTGAAATTGCTTGATGTATTTAGGTTGATGGTCCAGATAGGCTCGACGAGATTTAATATCACGCCGTGCTGTAATATCTAGCTGAGTAAAACTATTTAAGCGCCATTGTTCAACATCTGACATTGCAATAATTTCGTCTGCTAACTGTAAATAAAAATGACTACCTTGTGATGTATTTAAAAGCTTTCTGTCATTTTCGAACTTATTTACATTCACTTTTAGTACAACAACACCAATCGCTTGGCTCTGTTTATAAACAGCTTGAGAAAAATAAATACCACGTTCCTCAGAACGCATACCTAATGCAAAATAAGCAACAGTTTCACCTGCAAATGCGCGCTTAAAGTAAGGCCTAAAAGCAAAATTGCTACCTAAAAAAGAATAATCAGTCTGCCAATTGCTACTTGCCGCTACAGCACCTTGCGGATCCAGAACAAACACATCTGATGCCCCACTGGCTTGTTGAATATCAGCAAGGTAATTATTTATAGCGCTGTAGTGCTGTTGTTCACCGTTGAGAAAATTAACCAACGACTCGTTATGCGTAAGCAACTGAGGAATGGCAGAAAAGCGGGCAAGTTCCGTATCAATATAATTGTTTAATTGAGTTACTTGACGCTTGGCCTGAAGCGCTGCTTGCCCAACATCATGAGCACGGCCAAGCCAAAACGTAACAACTAATATAAGTATGAGTAATATACCTATACTAATGATTTTTTTAGAAAAGGAGTACATTAACAGCTCGCAAAAAAATAACCGAGAGAATTTTAAGACGCTAGTGTAACGGCTAAAATCTTGCAGCGATATAAACTTTTTGTTAACAAGTGTATTGTTCGTATTTAAAAACAAAAATCGCCGTAAACAAGGTGTCTACAGCGATCTGTTATACCAATCTGCTTATATATGGGGTCTATTTAACGTTAAGAAAATTACGCTAGAACTAGGCAAAATTTTTTGTATCTATGTTCTAAATAAAAAATTTTTAACGACGTTATAGTGCAATTTAATTCGTTAAATTGATCAAAGATTTATGCAGTTTGGTATCAAGCCTTAAAAGTGCTTAATTTTTAGCTGAAGTTGATCTGTTTTTAACGTATTTATATAAACCAATTAATGAAGCCGCAATCCAGAAAATTTCAATCACAAAACTGGCTAAATTAAAGTTATAACAAAGACTAATTAATAATAAAATTGCCCCTGTTAAATTCATCATATTATACATCAAGCTCGTTGGAGATGTTTTACCTAGCTGTAGTAAAAAGAATGAACCAACGACCAAAAAAGTACCTGTCATACCTATGATGTCAAATAAGAGTGCTATCACGAAACTATCCTTTATCCATTTTTAAATAACCCAAAAAACTGGCCCGATCCATGGGGAGGGTATTTTTTCATTCATTGAAACAGCAAAACCGAGGGATCTTATCAGTATGGTAAATTCTAACAAGGCCATATGTCCGCATCGAATGTTTATCAATAACCTGTTTATTAAAATGTCACTTTCCCGCCAATTATTTTATAGGCAGGGGTACCTCGTATTATCGTAACTCTTGCAAAAAGGCGATCACACTGAGGGCAAATACAAGGCTCTTTGGTAAAATCTTGGCTGATCCGCTCTATAAAACACTTAACTAAAGCCCCTTTTCCGCCTTTTCGGTATTTAAATAATGAAGCCCTACAAGCAGAGCAAAAAATATCAACTGTCTTTGTCGGCCCTTTTTTATTAGGTTTAGCCATTTTTCCTCCATTGATTCACAATACTGCCCTCTTTGAGGTCGGTAAGTTTAGAGTAAATAACTATCAATTAAAATTAAAATAGGTATAAGCAAATACAGCATTACTTTTTATTGGCGTCTGCAATAATGAGATTTAGATGATCTGATAATACTTTTAAATTGAATGGTTTAATAATAAAGCCAGAGACTTTAGCCGCAATTATTTCTTTAACAGCTTCACAGCTATCTTCACATGTCACAATTAGAACAGGCAGAGATGCCAGCTTTTCATCATCACGAATTCGTTTAAGTAAAACTTTACCATCCATTTTTGGCATATATAAATCTGTAATGAGTAGATCAAAATGTTGTTGATGCAGTAAAGCAAACGCTTGAACTCCGTCAGTTGCTTCAACAAGATCGTCAAACTGTAACTTTCTAAGCATATTTATTAATACATGACGTATTAACGGCATATCGTCGACAACCAGTATTTTCATTGTTTAACAGCCAATTTTTAAATATTAAACTTTTGTAATATATCGAGTAAAAATACTAACCGTATTAAAAATCAGTAAGCAAATTATTTATATTATATGCATAACGTCATGGCCAAACACCTAAAATAAAGCCCATTAAGGAGAATTGTAAAATAGAAAAGCCGCTATTAATTAAGAATAATTTAGCTGGGCGTTGCTCATATATATAACTCAAACCCAGCGAACTGCTTACCAAAAATAAACCAATAGCGAAACCGGTGCCTATACTTTGAGCTACTCCTGCGTCATTTCCCAAAAAAAGACACAATATAAATGCAGCCGAAAACACACAGGCAAAGCTACCGCCAAATATCCATTTAGGGTTTGCTGATTGTAAATCAAGCTCCGTTAAACCACAGCTTTCTAACCACGCCTGTTTGAACATGATTTTAGAATACCAAATATCACCAAGCATGAACGACGAGAGTGCAGCCACGAGTATTGCAAAATAATTAATATCAGAAAAATTCATAGATAACACCGAAGCTTTCAACAAGTAGGTTAACTTGACTGTAGTTAACATTCATCAAAGCAGCAAACTCTTAATTGTAACTATGGATCTCCATACTAAAAATCCTCAAAGCTCGCATTTGTTAGCAAAGTTAAGTCCGCTGTTTTTAGCATCACCTCTAAACCACGTTTACCCGCGCTTACATATATATGGGTAAACTGCAGTGCACTGTGATGTATAAATGTTTGCAATCTTTTCTTCTGACCAAGAGGACTCACTCCTCCTAAAATATACCCTGTACTTGCTTGAACTTTTTGTGCTGCTGCCATCGCGACTTTTTTTGTTCTACACAATTTTGCCAATTTTTTTAAATTAACTTGTTGAGATACCGGAGTGATTGCAACGATCAATTCATTCTCAGATGTTTCTAATACAATCGTTTTATATACTTGTTCACTCTTTAAGTTTAACTTTTCAACGGCCTCCTGCCCATAATGACTATTGCTCGTATCATGTTCATAACTTAGCAGTTCAAAAGAGATTTTTTGCTTTTTGAGTAACGCTATTGCTGGTGTCATAATATTTAATGGTGTTTTTATTTACAGTAACAAAAATTATATTTAAAGCAAAAAAAACGACGCTAAAAAGCGTCGTTTTTATTTACTTAACGTAAAATTATTTAGTTAAATCATCAAAAAACTTTTTAACACCATCAAAAAAACCTTGCTCTTTAGGGCGGTTTTTCGAACTATCTGTACCCATGCTTTCATCTAATTCAGTCAGTAATTCACGTTGACGTTCGTTAAGATTAACTGGCGTTTCAATGACTACTTTACAAATTAAATCGCCTTGAGCACCACTGCGTACTGACTTAACCCCTTTACCACGCATACGAAACATTTTACCCGTTTGCGTTTCAGAAGGTATTTTAAGTTTTGCACGACCATCAAGCGTTGGCACTTCAATTTCGCCACCAAGACCTGCTGTCGTAAAGCTAATTGGCACTTCACAGTATAAATTATTCGCTTCGCGCACAAATATTTTATGTTCTCGTACCGACACCTGTACATACAGATCACCCGCCGGAGCACCATGCATTCCAGCTTCGCCTTCGCCCGTTAAGCGTATACGATCGCCTGTATCAACACCGGCTGGAATTTTAACTGAAAGCGTTTTGGTTTTTTCTACGCGACCTTGACCGTGACACTTATTACAAGGATCTGAAATAATCTGACCTTGCCCCTGACACGTTGGACAGGTCTGCTGAACAGCAAAGAAACCTTGGCGCATTTGCACTTGGCCAGCACCATGACACGTAGTACATGTTTTAGGTTTAGAACCTGCTTTAGCACCACTGCCATCACACGGCTCACAACCAACCCATGTTGGCACTTTAATTTCAACTTCTTTACCACGAACAGCTTCTTCTAAGCTTAAGTCCATGTTGTAACGTAAGTCGGAACCACGTTGCTGACGAGATTGACGTCGACCACCGCCGCCACCAAAAATATCGCCAAATACGTCGCCAAATACATCACCAAAGTCGCCATGTCCGCCACCAAAACCACCGTGACCTCCACCGCCACCTTGTTCAAAGGCTGCATGACCATGTTGGTCATACATTTGACGTTTTTGATCATCGGTTAATATTTCGTATGCTTCTTTAACTTCTTTAAATTTTATTTCGAGATCTTTATCGCCTGCGGTACGATCTGGATGATATTTCATCGCTAAGCGTTTATACGCTTTTTTTATGTCTCGCTCACTCGCATCTTTGCTTACGCCGAGGACTTCGTAATAATCGCGTTTTGACATATCTATCACACTACTCTTTTCTGTTTGCAACGTAAGCTGCTGGATAAACCGATAAATCGCATCGATTTATCATTGAATTTTTGAACCTTAAACACATGCAAAAGGCGCGACAAGCTATTGCTCGCGCGCCTCAATTGTTCATCCTAACCTAAACATCTAACGTAGTTAAGTGTTTTTGGTTAGCAAGAAGCGGTAGCAACAATTATTTGTCGTCTTTCACTTCTTCAAACTCTGCATCAACAACGTCGTCATCTTGCTTAGCTGATTGCTGTTGTTCGCCTGCATCTGCTGAACCTTGCTGCGCTTTCGCTTGTGCAATTTCCATCAGTTTTTGAGATTTTTCAGCAAGCGCTTGCGTTTTAGCTTCAATCTCTTCTTTATTGTCGCTCTTAATTGCAGCTTCTAAATCTACAACAGCCGCTTCAATCGCTTCTTTGTCTTCGCTTGGTAATGCATCACCCGCTTCTTCGATTTGCTTACGCGTACCGTGAACTAAAGCATCAGCTTGGTTACGAGCAGCAACAAGTTCTTCAAACTTTTTATCGTCTTCAGCATGTGCTTCTGCATCACGAACCATCGCTTCAATCTCGTCATCGCTTAAACCAGAAGATGCTTGAATCGTGATTTTTTGCTCTTTACCTGTATCTTTGTCTTTAGCAGATACATGTAAGATACCATCGGCATCAACATCAAATGTTACTTCAATTTGCGGTGTACCACGTTGTGCTGGACGAATACCTTCTAGGTTAAATTGACCTAGAGATTTATTGTCGCTTGAACGTTTACGCTCACCTTGAAGTACATGAATTGTTACAGCAGATTGGTTATCTTCAGCTGTTGAGAACGTTTGCGATTTCTTAGTAGGAATCGTCGTGTTTTTCTCAATCAATGCCGTCATTACTGAACCCATAGTCTCAATACCTAGAGATAATGGAGAAACGTCTAGTAATAGTACATCTTTAACGTCACCAGCAAGTACACCACCTTGAATCGCTGCGCCTACGGCTACTGCTTCATCAGGGTTAACATCTTTACGAGGTTCTTTACCGAAGAACTCTGCAACGATTTTTTGTACTAAAGGCATACGTGTTTGACCACCAACAAGAATAATGTCGTTGATGTCGCTTACTGATAAATCTGCATCAGCAAGTGCACGTTTAAGTGGTTCAATTGTTTTAGTTACTAAATCTTCAACTAAAGACTCAAGCTTAGCGCGTGTTAGTTTCACGTTCATGTGCTTAGGGCCAGATGCATCAGCAGTTACATACGGAAGATTTACTTCTGTAGACTGTGCAGATGAAAGTTCAATTTTTGCTTTTTCAGCAGCTTCTTTAACACGCTGCATTGCAAGCGGATCATTTTTTAAATCTAAGCCTTGATCTTTCTTGAATTCAGCTACTAAGTAGTTGATTACACGGTTATCGAAATCTTCACCACCTAAGTGAGTGTCGCCGTTTGTAGCAAGTACTTCAAAAGTGTGCTCACCTTCAACTTCATCAATTTCAATAATTGATAAATCGAAAGTACCGCCACCTAAGTCATATACTGCAACTACGTTTTCGCCACGGTTTTTATCCATACCATAAGCAAGTGCCGCAGCCGTTGGCTCATTGATAATACGTTTAACTTCAAGGCCCGCAATACGACCAGCATCTTTCGTTGCTTGACGTTGTGAATCGTTAAAGTATGCAGGTACTGTGATTACGGCTTCTGTTACTTCTTCACCTAAGAAGTCTTCAGCTGTTTTTTTCATTTTTTTCAGTACTTCAGCAGAAATTTGTGGTGCAGCGCGTTTTTCGCCGCCCGCTTCTACCCATGCATCGCCATTGTCGGCTTTAATGATTTTAAACGGCATGATGCCGATGTCACGTTGAACTTCTTCGTCTTCAAAACGACGACCAATTAAACGCTTAATTGCAAACAAGGTATTTGTCGGGTTAGTAACCGCTTGACGTTTAGCAGATTGACCTACTAATGTTTCACCGTCTTGCGTATAAGCAATGATAGACGGGGTTGTGCGATCGCCTTCCGCGTTTTCAATAACACGTGCTTTGCCACCATCAAGTACTGCAACACAAGAGTTTGTAGTACCTAAGTCAATTCCGATAATTTTACCCATGAAATTTCTCCAACTTCAATATTCGTTAATACGTTCGATGACTAGTAAATAGGGTTGCTGCAAACTTATTTCAACTGTAAAAATGAAAAAAAACTCATTTTTTTTAATTTATTTACAAAATGACCTTAATAATTGTAAGGAATGATGATTTTTACACCGCTTGGACTGCTTTTAATTACTGGTCTGACTAGTTTTGTTATGTTATAAATTTATTAAATCGCACTTTAAAAGGACACCTTTATGCATTTTGAACAATTACTTGAGCAAGCAGCAAAGATAGGCAACACTAAAAACACTGAGCAATTAATATCTACAATGCAGTTCCCCGAAAATTGGTGTCAGGGCAGAACCGCATTTGGCGGGCTTTCAGCTGCGCTGTTATATCAAGCAATAAGAGGTAAAGTAACAGACGATCGTCGACTGCTTTCACTCAGCACCAATTTTGTAGGGCCATTACTTGCCGATACCCCTTTTTCTTTATCCGTAGAAATACTTCGACAAGGTAAAAGCAGCACGCAGGTGTTAGCTAAAGCAATTCAAAATGAACAAGTATGCGTAATAGTGCAGGCATGTTTTGCCAAAAGTAGGGAGTCAGCTATTAACGTTCCCGTCTCAAAGTCAATTAGTTTGAAACCCGTTGATGAACGCTACACATTACCTTTTATAAAAGATCAGATGCCTGAGTTTTTTCAACATGTTGATTTGTGCCCACAACAAGGCGGCATGCCATTTAGTAGTGCAGAAACCTCTCATTTAGGTGGCTGGATGCGCTTTAAGCACACCCCAAAGCAAATTACAGAGGCCCATGTAATTGCATTGACTGATGCTTGGCCGCCAACACTTTTACAAATGTTTAAACAACCCGCTCCGGCAAGTAGCATGTCGTGGTATTTGGAGTTTGTGCAAGAGCCAAACTTAGCACCTGGTGAATGGCTTGGCTTTGAAGCTATTACGCATCATTCAAAAGATGGTTACGGCTTAGAAGATGGTTGTATATGGTCACAATCAGGTGAGTTAATCGCTCTTACGCGCCAAACAGTGGCGTTATTTGACTAGGGCGTGTTGACCTTCGTGGATTGAAATTTGTTCAACCTAGGGGCGATTTAATCGCGGCGCGAGGTTTGTAACCTAGTGGGCTCGGTAACTGCTCCTGCGTTACTCTAATGGCTTACATCCCTGTAAGAATAAGTGAAAACTGAACAACAAAGAGTTAATTGCCCCTAGAAAGAACCCAAAGGGCAGCGTAATTAACCTTGATTAATTTGAAACTTCAGGGTTTTGTGCATATTGCGCTTCAAGGTTTATTAAAATGCTGTGGTATTGGCCATTTTCAATAATATTGGTCAATCCCTCATCAAATATCTCTTGTAAAACTTTACTATTAAAATAAGCCGGTCGTGGTGCTTCTGGGAATATCGAATGAATCGCAACATGCGATGTTTCATTGGTTTGTCGATACTCATTTAAATAGTATAAAAATATACGTTTATCTAAAATAATCGTGTCTACCCACCCTTTCATTAAATGATCTACCTGTGCTCTTTGATTTATCACTTCCTCATAAGAGCTAACCTTATACAAAGCCAATTTGAATGAGTGCGGTAAGTAAGCTGGCGCATGTTGAAACGCCAATATACTTTTTTCTGACAAATCATACACAGAATTAATTGTGTAGTTGTTTTTGAGTAGGCTGATAACCACATTTTGATAATTCAAAATACGCTTACTGACATAAATACCAGGTAAATAAAAGTTAGAATGATTCATTGCCACATCAATAGCACCATTGTTTAACTGGTACTCCGCGCGTTTATTCGACATATATTCGATTGAAATATTATTGATACCTTGATTTTTAAATGCGGCTTTAATAATTTCTAATTGGATACCTGAATCATTTTTTTGTATTACGTAGGGAGCAACATAAGGACTGACGGCGATGATTATACTGTCGGACTTTTGTACGCTACTCGACTGTGCCAAAGCCTGTAATTTAGTGCTCATTAACAGGGCCAAAACGATTAATAGGTTTTTCACTGTCGATCCTTTGTATTTTTACGCATATGAAATATGTTTAAGCGAGTCTTTATCCACCGTAAAATTGAATTTTTGAACTGACTCTTGATTGAACTAGTTTGTATTTACACTCAATTTATAGCAAAATTAAATCACTCTACTTAGCATTAGGCTCACACATTGCAAACTGTATGCCCTTGTTGCGACCTAATTATAGATATACCTCGCATAATCGCAAAACAAATGGCGCTATGTCCGCATTGCCACCATAAACTTTGTCAAGCTGATATGAATAACGATAGCCGCATTGTAGCCCTCAGTTTTAGTGCTTTATTAATGCTGCTAAGCAGTATGTTTTACCCTTTTATTTCTTTTAGTAGCAGTGGAATAACGCAAACGATTACCCTGCCCGACGCGGCCCGAATTTTATTTAACTATGACAGTGAACTGCTTGGTCTATTTATAGATTTGAGTATTATTGCCCTACCAATGGCTTTATTGCTTATTTTAATACCTTTGCATCTTGGGCTCTTAAATACTCTCCCAGAGGGGATTGCCAGACGACTATTAAAATTTACCCTTGCGTTAGAGCCTTGGATTATGTCGGAAATATTTTTGATCGGTGTGCTGGTTAGCATGGTTAAGATTATGTCGTTAGCCGATATTAGTTTTGGTACAAGTTTCTGGGCGTACGTATGCTTTGTAATTTTGTATATAGCCGCGCTTGCTCATTTAAACCGGCCACGTTTATGGGCACAAATAAAACCAGTAAAAATACTGACAGGGGCTGAACATGCAAAACGTGCAATTGATGAAAATATTAAAGCATGCCATGTGTGTCATCAGCTATGTACAAGCAATATTTGTCAGCGCTGTCACACTAAAACATATGTACGAAATCCATATAGCGTGCAAAAAGCCGTCGCTTGGTTAATAACCTCTGTTGTGTGCTACATTCCAGCTAATATTTTACCTATAATGCACACAACGAGCTTAGGTGATGAGTCTCCTTCCACATTAATTGGTGGTGTAATCACACTATGGAAAAGTGGCTCGTACCCTATAGCCGCTATTATATTTTTAGCCAGTGTCGTTGTGCCACTAGCAAAAGCATTCGTTCTAAGCTTTTTATGCTTTATGGTTACACGGCCAGCAAACAGGCACACGAAAGGGTATACCCGCATTTATCAATTAACTGAATTCATAGGTAAATGGTCTATGATAGATGTATTCGTTGTCGCTATTTTAGTTGCCTTGGTTCAATTAGGTAATTTAATGTCGGTAACCCCAGGATTAGGCATTGTATTCTTTACGGTTATGGTAATATGCCAAATGATGGCAGCGCATGCCTTTGACCCCCGTTTATTGTGGGATTCACCTAAAAATAAAACCTCAGAGAACAAAGCATGACCGAGATTGCTGAAGTAACAAAAGAACCAAAAATTTCCGCTATCTGGATCATTCCTGCAATTGCGCTGTTAGTTGGCATGTGGATGTTATATCAATACCAAGCGAATAAAGGCCCAACTATTTTTATCCAAATGCCACAAGCAGAAGGTATAATTGCAGGTAAGACTGAAATTAAAGTCCGCAGTGTAAAGATAGGTCAAATTGATCACGTTCGTTTATCCGACACTCAAGATAGCGTCATAGCAAGTGCTCAAATAGATAAAAATTATAATAACTTATTGACTGACGACGCTAAAATTTGGGTTGTAAAACCCCGTATAGATGAAACCGGCATCAGTGGCATGAGTACACTTTTATCGGGTGTTTACTTAGAGTTTTCACCTGGTGAAAGTAAAAACGTGAAACGTACTTTCACATTACAAGACGAGCCTGCTTTAATTGGTAAAGATGTTAAAGGCGGGCGCTTTAAGCTCCTTAGTTATAATGCCGAAGTACTGGATGTAAGTACGGGAATATTTTTTAAAAACTACAAAATAGGTCAAATAGAGACTGCTGTATTTGATTGGGAAAATCAAGCAATGAAATACGGGGTATTTATTAATGCACCTTATCAAAACTTGATCACAACAAACTCCATTTTTTGGGTAAATGCAGGTATTCAAATTGACCTATCTGCCGATGGTATCAATATTAATACAGGCTCTTTAAGTAAACTTTTAAAAGGCGGTATATCGGTTGGTTTACCTGAACAACAAACCCCTGGAGAAATAGCCCAAGATGACCATAGCTTTTCATTGAGTCAAAGCTATAAAGAGGCACTTGAAGAGCGTTTTTATGATTTTGATTACTTCCTCATTGAGTTTGAACAATCAGTACGCGGTCTACGCTCAGGTGCGCCTGTCGAGTATCGGGGTATGCGTATTGGTACCGTTGTAGAAGCGCCTGCTAACGTTATTATTAATGGAAGACCCGCTCATTTTAGAAATCACAATACGGCAGTTCCGGTACTCATAAAAGTAGAATACGGACGCTTATATCACGACAGTGCTTCAGCCAAAGAGTTTTGGCGAGGCAGTCTTGATGGCTGGATTGAAAATGGTATGCGCGCTTCGTTAAAACCTGGCAATTTATTAACAGGTGCAGTGTATGTTGATTTTGATATATATCCTGATGCCCCCAAAGCCTATTTAGGTAAACTTGTGCAGTATGATGTTTTTCCAAGTGTGTCGAGCGGTATAACGGTACTCGCTGACCAGGTATCCGATGTACTAAATAAAGTCAATAACTTAAAAATTGAAGATAATCTAGCGCAGATGCAAGCGACATTTACAGACTACCAAGCACTGGCGAATGAAATGCGCGAATTATTGAGCCAAAAAGATACACAAAACTTACCCGGTGACTTTAATCGTAACTTCGAAAAAATGACAAAAAGCATGGTGCAATTTGAAATCACCATGCGCCAATTTGATAAAACAATGGCCAGTTATCAAGCAGGCTCTGAGCTTCATCATCAAATACAGCAAACTCTAAAAGAATTTAAACGTTTAAGCGAAGGGCTGCAGCCATTGACTCGCGGCTTAAATGAGCAACCAAATATGCTGATTTTTGATAAGTCATTGCCGGCTGATCCAAAACCAAGGAAACGATAGTGAAATCATTATTTTTAATTACAAACTTATTGTTACTACTCGCTGGTTGTAGCTCATCAATACAAACCGCGACACAGTATTACCAATTTGAACAACCTATTGGCGAATCATCAAGAAACGTGAGCGAGACAGATGCACAATTAAGGATACAAACCGTTGTGCTTAGAGGGGCTTTAAATAACGTGGGTATTGCTATGAAATTAGACAGTAACCAAATTCACGCTGCTAATTACAACTTGTGGGGCGAATCGCCAGATGTGATGTTAACTGCTTCAGCGCAACAAACTCTTTTTACTGCCATGCCAAATTGGATGGTAATAAAAGGGTTACCGGTTATCACCGAGCTCGATCAGCAAACATTTTATGAACTTGAGTACGAAATACACCACTTTAATGGTGATATGCAAGGCAATGCTGATATTTCGGGGCTTTGGCGTTTGTACTATACACACCCAGAAACCGGACGACGCCTTGTAAGCATTCATAATTTTTCAAATGTAGTGGCTATTGATGATGACGGCTATGACGGTTTGGTATCAACACTTGAAAAAACATGGCTAAATATTAATCTAGCTGTTGCAAAAAAAATAGAGCACGCAAGGCTTTAATTATTTAACCTGAGCTCTGGTTATTTAGTAAAAATACGTTAACGGCGGTTTTATCGTTATTAATAACTACCACACCTACTTTACTAAATCCCAGCCTAGCTAACACATTTTGCGATGCCATGTTGTCCGTTGAAGTTATGGCACTGAGTTGTGTTATCCCTAACTTATGTATATTTTGCACAAGTACATTAGCCGCTTCAAAAATATAACCCTTTTTTTCAAAACCGCTTACAAGCGCAAAGCCTAAATCTGGATATTGTAGTGCCGAGCGTTTATAAAGCACCACGACGCCTACAACAACATCGTTATACAAGGTTATAATGTAAGGCCCAAAGCCTTGATTTTTATGAGCTGCAATAAATGACTGCTCAATATAATCTTTTGCATCATCCAGCGTATAAATTGCTTTGTCACCAATGTACTTTATAAAATCAGCCTGATTAACTAGGGCGTGTTGACCTTTGTGGATTGAAATTTGTTCAATCTAGGGGCGATTAAATCACGGCGCGAGGTTTGTAACCTAGTGGGCTCGGTAACTGCTCCTGCGTTACTCTAATGGCTTACATCCCTGTAAGAATAAGTAAAAACCGAGCAACAAAGAGTTAATCGTCCCTAGAAAGAACCCAAAGGGCAGCGCATGTTTGGTGTTTATGCTGCGTTATCGCCTATTTATGGGGAATAACCACACTACATAGGCTCTGCCTTGCCTAAAAACCAAACAGTCTGCTGCAAATTCACCCACCAAAGATCAACACGCCCTAGTCTTAGTAGCACAGCTGCATCACTTGCATTTGCATGGCGCAACAGTAATCGGTTTGTTTTAAATACTGCATTCAATGTCAATCCCTCCTTTCTATTATTTGAAGCAAGCCCTTTGATTTAACATAATTATTTATGTCTTTTCGCGTGTCAAAACTAAAATACTTATACCAATCTGCTTATATATGGGGTCTATTTAACGTTAAGAAAATTACGCTAGAACTAGGCAAAAATTTTTGTATCTAGTTGTTCTAAATGAAAAATTTTTAACGACGTTATAGTGCAATTTAACTCGTTAAATTGATCAAAGATTTATGCAGTTTGGTACTAAACCTTCAGGCTTTTGCCACACAGCTAAGCAACTGCTTTATAGCTATAAAATAAAAACCCAGTGTATAACTACACTGGGTTTATTTTTAACGCGTTAATAGTTAACTAGCTACTTTTGTAGTTTTATACCTTTGTAATAGGCATCAAGCGTTGTGATTTTAGTTTGATTTGGTAAATCGGCAAAATCACTTTCAATAAACTTCGTACCGCGTAACTGCACATTTAAACGGGCGGCATTAGGGTTAAGCATGGTTTGCTTATAGTAATCTTTTATGTCAGCAAGCGTTACTTTTTCAACTTCGTTAATCAGCTTTTGCTTAGAATCAAAGTTAAAGTTTTCACGGTACCAATCACTTATAAGCGGGCCCATTTCATCACTTAGGTTCTTAGGTTGCTCTTTGAGGGATACAAGCGTTGCGTTTTTAAGTTGTGCAAAGGTTTCTTCAGTCATGTTATCTAGCTCAACTGCGTATTCTTTTTTAAACTTATCAAACCTAGCTTGAATCTCTTTTGGCCCTTTAACCGGCGTTTGAATAAATAAACCAATTGCAGAGTACTCTTCAATTGGGCGCGCTAATGCCCCTACTGCGTATGCAAGTTGCTCTTCAGTACGCATTTTGTCAAATGCGATATTACTAAAATGGCCTTGTAGTATTGCAGCCTGTGCTTTTTGTTTATAGCCTGGGGTTGGATTTATTGTCATGTCAACGACGGCAACATCGGCTACATCTATATCTTTTTGTAGAACAAGCGTTTCACCCGCTTGCGGTAACCATGCTTTACTGCGAACAAAATCAGTATGTTTATGATTGTTAGGTAAAATAGAGGCTAGCTCACCCGCTATTGCATCAATATCTTGCTGGTTATAATTTCCGTAACTAAACACACGTAAATCATTATTTGCCAATGTGCTTTGTTTTAATTCATTAAAGCTTGTTAAGGTAAGCGAATTTGCCGTTTTAATAAGTGCATCTGTATCAAAACTGCCTGTACGAATTAGTTTTGAATATTCACCAAAAGCTTGTGCGTATGGAAATTGCTTTTGCTCATTTAGTAAGTCTCGCTTAAAACGGTCAATGGCTTGATTGAAAGCTTGCGCTGTAATATGACTATTTAGCCCCCTTAACGCTTGCTTTAGAAGAACGTTTTGCTTATCCGTAAAACCACTCATCGATAAAACAAGTCCGTTACTAGGCACAAGACTCACACTCATACCCGCAACAGCTGCTTCAGTGCTTAGCTGGCTTTGTTGAATATTGTATAAATCAGCCCAAACAGAATACAAAACTTCCGCCTTAATATCGCTCAAACCAGATTCTGTATTTATGTACACCTCAACCAAACCTTTTGGTTGTTCAGCAAATTTTTGACTTGCTTGGCGCCATACTTTTACACTATTTTTATCGTAAGCCAGCTCAGGGTGTTTTTGCTCTTTAAATGCATGCGTTTTGATTGCAAAACTTTCTGGTAATAAATTATTAACGCTTGGCAGTACAAGCATAAACTCACTTGGTTTATTCCAGCTGGCGATTTCTTGTTCGCCAATATCACTAATACGGTATTTACCATCGTAAAAATGTAGCTTCGAATCTGTTTCTTCTTGCTGTGAAATATACCAAATGCGAAGCGTATCGGCATTTAACTGCTCTAATACTTTATTTACCGCATCAGCATCAAACTTCGCATAATGATAAGGCGCATTAATCGCGTGATTTAAAGGATAATCTTGCATGCTTTGCGTAAGTGCGCTGACATAATTAAACTCATCACCTTTTTCTAAAAACTTAAACTGATTACTGAGTGACGTGCGAATTTCGTTAAAGTATTTACTGTCTACGCCTTCACGTTTAATTAAATCGATGTACTGCATAATAGTTGCGACAATCATTTCGCGATTCTTCATACCTTCATCTGTCAGCTCTACATTTACACTTAATGACCCGTAGTTACCATATTGATTAGGTGCTGATGAAGCTGAAAGCTGAGATACCCAACCTTTGTCGCGAAGCAGTTGTGCTGGGCTACCTGGCATTTCGTTACTTAATAGATAGGCTACAAAGCGGTTTGGTTTAACTGCAAATTCACTATTATTATTAGCAATAGTGAAATCGAGTTGTAACTGTTTTACATCTTCATTTGGCGCATAAAATACACGCTTACCGCCTGCGTTATCAAAATCAAGTTTTGTTGTCACTGTTGGTTTGTCGATATTTTTATTTTCTATATCAGCAAAGTATTTTTGTGCTTTTTGCTCCATTTCACTTATCGTTAAATTTGAAATAAGCGCAACTTTCATAATATTTGCAGAGTAATATTGATTATAAAAATCAACTGTTTCTTTATGAAGCGAGCTCCCTTCTTTGTCGCCTAATGTCTCTAAGTTACCAATTAAAAAACGATTTGCTGGGTGTTCACCCATCATTTTACGGGCTAATTTAAATTGCCCAAAGAAGTCCATTTCGCGACGCATTGACCACTCAGCATTTACTGCATTTTTTTCTTTATCTGTGTATTCAGGGTATAACTTAGGTGTTTTAAAAAAATCAGCAAAACGGTCTAACCCTTCATCAAACGCATCGTTATTAACTTTAAACATGTAATTCGTAATATCAAGCCATGTATACGCATTGTGCGCCCCCCCGTTTTTGGTCATAAAATCAGAATACCCTTTGGTATCAGGGTAGCGATCAGTGCCTAAAAACAACATATGCTCTAAATAGTGCGCCATTCCCTGTTGCGACATAGGATCGTGTAACAAGCCGACACCAACACTCAATGAAGCTGCTGATTTTTCTGCGCTTGGATCTGAAACTAAAATAACTTCAATATCGTTGGCTAGCTTAAGAGTTTTGTATTGACGATTGTCATTCGAGCTAACAACTAAAGTGTCTGACAGTAAAGAAGCCTGTGGTGCTTGAGAGATAGGAGACGTATTCGAGCAACCGCTTAAAACAGCAAGTGCTATGGCGCTAAAGCCAATAATTTTTTTCATTTTTTTTCCATTTTAAGATAACAAAAATAAATAGCTAATTTAATATACTTAAGGTCGAAGACTAGAAACGCCTTGATAATCGCCCTATAAACGACGACTGTAGTCACAGTCAAATGAAGACGTAATACTTAAATCTATGAGCTTAAATTAACATTATCACCTAACAACAAGCCACTAAATACCATATAGTTATGTAACATATTGTAAAAATGAATACGACGGTGTGATGAGGGATAATTTTGACTCAAAAAATACATTGCGGCTCTATAGCTATCCTTTAGAGAGGGAGTGGTAGAAAATATTAGTAAGGATCCTCGTAAACATACAATACAAGTTTTATGAGCGACTTTAAAGTCGCTCATAAATATTTACTTAACCTGCTTTAACCTAGGTAATACAAGTAAGAAGGCACCTAAAATCCACGCCAGACTACCACTTGAACTGCTATTTGAAGACGATGTGTCTTTTTTAATTAAGGTATTTACTACAGCAGTTAAACCTTGTGATGAATCAGGATCATCATTTACGATTGATATACTTTCAATAGATACCAAATTGGCATTACTCATGGTTGCATCACTGCTTGAGCATTGCGCAGTAGTATAATTAACAACAGGCATTTCTTTACAATGAACCAGCGCAGCTATTTTATCAAGCGTCACTTGACTTGCCGCAGTAATTTGCCCAAACACTGTAAAACCACCATTTTGAGTATCTAGTTTTGGGCTACCTGCGCTGTTGTCAGCCATATTAAAAAACCACTGGCTTGTCGCACTATTTGCATTACCTGATTTCTTAGCCATCGCAATAGTGCCTTTAACATTTGAAAACACAGGCTCATTCACAACGGCTGGTTTAACGGTAATTGGGTCTAGTGAATCAGAAAAAGTAAATCCCCCCCCTTGAATTACAAAGTCATTTATTGAACGATGGATCACCGTTTGATTATACGAACCATCATTAATATAACTTAAAAAATTACTCACTGTTTTAGGGGTTTGCTTATCAAATAAATTGATTTCGATAACACCTTGGCTAGTTTTCATTTCTACAAGAGTTGCGGTACTTGTAAAACTAGCTGTAGCCAATAATGAGCCAATTAAAATTTTTTTCATGTTGTATTCCTGTTTTTATATTTATTTAGGAGAGTGCTTCATGGGCAGAATAATATCAGCCACTTTAAAAATCGATCTAAAAGCGATAATTAATACAAATCATACCGCATTGATAACAACTTAGTTACATTAATATTCTTTTTAGTTATACAAAACCACTAATATGTAACTAAATCATCTTTCCCAGTTCAGTACATTTGTTAATATCAATAAAAATAACAAACCATAGAAAATACCTATGTCTGATACAAACCACACAATTTGTGACTTCGGTTTACACAAAGGCCAAGCTTACACAAAATTACCTGCAAGCTTTTTAACATGGATGATAGCGGCTAAACATCACAAAGCAGAGATCGCGAGCAAAGAATTAAAACGAAGAGAGCGTGCTGCCACTAATTGTAATTAAACGAAAAAATAAATAACTACGTTTTTTTAGCATAAAACTAGTTTAAACTACCCACCTAATAAATTGAGTAGACCTTAATCCATAGGTGTTTTATGCGTATAATTATTTTTTTCACGTTTATTTTAAGTGTACTTGGCTGTACATCTTCAACTTTAGATCCTGTATCAAGTAATTCTTCTACTGAATATTTAACAATACTTCATACTAATGATAACCATGGTCGCTTTTGGCATAATGAGAAAGGTGAATATGGAATGGCGGCCCGTAAAACGCTTATCGACTCATTACGTAATAATGCACAAAAACAAGGCCATGCCGTATTACTGTTATCCGGCGGTGACATAAATACCGGCATACCTGAGTCTGACTTACAAAAAGCAGAGCCCGACTTTAAAGGAATGGCGTTAATTGGTTACGATGCAATGGCACTAGGTAATCACGAATTCGATAATCCTATCGCTATATTAAAACAGCAGCAAAAATGGGTTAATTTCCCCTTCCTATCTGCAAACATTTTTGAAAAATCGACTGGTGAACATGCGTTCGACAGTTATAAAATATTTAAAAAAAATGGATTAACCATCGCTGTGATTGGCCTCACAACAACAGACACAGCCAAAATAGGTAACCCGCAGTACATTGGGCATTTAGAATTTAAAGATCCAGTAGAAATAACAGCGGCCTTAGCAAAAAAAATTAAAGCGAAATACAATCCAGACATCACTATTGCACTTACCCATATGGGCCATTACATAGATGCCCAATTTGGTATTAATGCGCTTGGCGATGTAACGCTAGCTCGCTCATTACCTGCCAATACTCTTGATATGATAATAGGTGGGCACTCTCAAGAGCCTATTTGTATGGCAGGTAAAAATGTCAACGACGATAATTTTAAGCCAGGTCTTGCCTGTAAACCTGATCAACAAAATGGCACATACATAATGCAAGCCCATGAATGGGGGAAGTATGTGGGTAAAGCTGAGTTTAAACTTGAAAATGGTAAATTAACATTACTTGACTACAAACTTATGCCAGTTAATTTATATGTAGATAAAGTACAAGCTGATGGCTCTACCAAAGCAGTATTAGCAAACGAGTACATTAAACCAGACTCAAAACTTGAATCTTTTTTAGCGGTATATCAAGCTAAAGGCGCTAAACAAATTGAAGGTAAAATAGGCGATGTTGATGCTCGTTTAGAAGGCGACAGAAACAAAGTACGCTATCAACAAACTAACCTAGCACGGGTAATCATTCAGGCACAAATGAATACGGTAGGTGCTGATTTTGGATTAATAAGTGGTGGCGGTATTCGCAGCTCAATTGAAGCTGGGGAAGTAAGTTATAAAGACATTTTAAAAGTGCACCCTTTCAAAAACCGTATCACTTATATGGATTGGCAAGGCAGCGACTTATGGAATTATCTAAATGTAGTAACAGCCTTTCCGGCTGATTCTGGCGCTTATTTACAATATCATAAACTATCGTTTGAACGTAAAAATGGGCAACTAATTAAGGTCTCCATTAATGGGCAACCGTTGGACAAAAATAAAATTTATCGCATGAGTCTTAATAGTTACAATGCATCTGGCGGCGATGGATACCCAACGATTACTAAATTGCAAGGCTATGTAAGTACCGATGAAACCGATGCACAAGCACTTAAAAACTTTATTTCTCAAAATAGCCCTATAAAGGTAACTGAGTATTCACCAAAATAAAGGTATGAATTGCTAAATAACCTGAGTTCAGGTTAAATGCCAAGCTGTTTAAGCAAAAAATCTTAGATTGGAAAATCACTCTCTCACGTTATTAAAATTTTACCGACGTTAGAGAGTGATTTTATGCGTTTAATAGCCCAAACACGTATACAGCTTGTTGGACTTGCTTACTTTCCTATAATTTCAATATGTCCCTTATCTATATTGACTAACCCATAACTATGTAATCGTGAACGTGAACCCTCACCATAGGCCTTTGGTGGATAATAAATATCTTTTTGATCAGGATAGTCATTCAGCACTTCATCAAGTGCAGCGCGAATTTCACTTAATGTTTTTTCAAGGCTACTATTAAAATTAGGCCGCTTTCTTACTGTATGCCCTAATTCAACTAACCGATGAAAATACTTATTTGCCAACTCAACAAGCTCATCTGGCACGTTTTTATTTTGATTAAGGACGCTATCACTATGGCGTTCGCAAAATTCAACAAGAGCCAAATAAAAACATAGAGGCTTATTAGCTAAGGACGTCTGCAAGTCAATGGCATAGGAACTAGAGAGTGTTTTACTGTTAAGGTCAATAATAAGTGAAAACGGCGCGTGCTCGAAAGCGTCGTTGCTTAAATTTGGATGCTTTGTATTGTGACTACTTTGAACCAAAATCAATTTTAGCCACATACTCAAGCATATACTCAATACAAAAAGTATTGCAAATACAATAAAGTGGCGTACTGTTATCACTTTATTTTGCGTATTAAATATAAGTAGAACATGCCCATTATTAACGCGTAAATAACTAACGCTCTCATCTAGCGCTAATTTAACCGTTGATTCACTCGCGGGGGTTATATTTTTAAGTGTTACATTGTTATTAGGTAGCAGACCATTTAACTTTTTAATGTAGTCGTCAATGGCTTCTTTATTACCCACATGTTTCAATAATTTATTAGATAAATCCAGAAGTGGTAAATCAAGTGCAACCTGCTTCTCTATTTCATTGATTCTTAGCTTAACTACATCTTGCTGCTTTTGCTTAGCGGAGATATAAAACACGCTGGAAAACATAGAAAATAAGATCAGGGTAAAAACCGGTATAGTCAATTTACTCATCATCCAACTCACCTTTAAAGCTGACGTTTTTAGTCTCGCAGTTCCAGTATGCCTCAACGTCTTGATAATAATGTAGCGCCTGATCTTTAGACATTGCCAATAAGTGTGTTTGAACACTACACAAGAGATCAGTATTTTGTTGCTGCATTTTTAAATACCAACGTGTTCCAGAGACATTATTACTTAACGGCGTAATATAGTTTTTTGAAAAACGCTGTGCGTCACTTTCTTTCCAAAACGAAGCAATAATGTCTACTTGCCCATTAGCCAGTAAATCGCGGAGCTCGTTGTGCGAACGAGCATACGTAACATCTAAATTAGCTAAGTTAATATCTAACTCTTTAAATGTTTGTTTCGGTAAAATATGCCCAGATCGACTTGTAGGGTAATCGAGCAAACCAACTCGCTTATCTAAAAAATACTCTTTTGTTAGACGCGGTTTCTCCCTCGATGAAATAAAAAATGCCGTGTAATCAGCAAACCCAACAACAGGCTGATAGTTATAAGTAGATTCAGCCTTAAACGCGGCCATTATATTATTCTTAGCTAAAATTAAATCTGCAATTCCCTTTCCTACAAACTCAAAACTATCTGCGGTTCTGTAACCCCAGTAACCTATTACTGAGCCATATTGTTTAGCCACAACGTTATCAGAACACAGGTTTTGTGTTAACGATTTTGCTATTTTTTTTGATTGTGTAAAAACTATCAGTTGACCATTATTACTCGTTGCCGTTGTTTGGCATTCGGTTGAGGTTTCAATCATTACCGGAAAATGTAAGTCATCGTTGTCAACAATAAATTGACCGCATATCCATGTAATAACCAGAAATAGAAACAAAAATGTAACAATTGAAGTTTTTTGCAACATGACTTTTTTAAAATTCAACGAAGTGTTACTCAAAATTAAGTTGTTTAACGCATTTGAACAACTTTACTTACTCATTACAACAAGTAATTTTACCCATCAAGCCTAAGCTATTGAATTAAAATGACTATGAATGAGAAATTATGAATTTTATTGAGTCCTTCCTATTAACGTTAAAAATGAGGACAATTGACCGCATTAACTTGTAGCAACGACATGAAGCATTCATTTAGGAAGTCCTAATGCATAACAATTTAAAATACTCGATATCTTCTGCACTGTTAATTAGTGCAATTTTCACAAGCACTGATTCGTATGCTTGGGGCCAAAATGGTCATCGTATTATAGGAAAACTTGCAGAGTCTCACATAAGCGAAACAACTAAAGCAGCCATACTTCCTTTTCTTGATGGTGAATCGTTAGCACAAATATCTACATGGCCTGATGAAATGCGCTCTGCCCCTGGCGAGTTTTGGCAAAAAAAATCTTCTCGCTGGCATTATATTAACGCAGCACCAAATAAAGCATTGAGCCTAAACCATGCACATACGCATGCTAAAGAGTCTGTTAGTAATATTCTTGAAGGCATTCATTATTCAATGCAAACATTGACTGATGCGAAGAGCTCACTTGATGCAAAGCAATTTAGTTTACGTTTTTTAGTGCACTTGGTCGGTGATAGTCATCAACCATTTCATGCTGGCAGAAGCGAAGACCGAGGCGGTAACAAAATTAAAGTTTCTTTTTTTAGAGAAGAAACAAACCTTCATAGTCTTTGGGATACAAAGTTAATCGAAAATCAAAACCTGTCGTATACCGAGTTTGCACAATTTATAGATACCAACAATAGTGAATTAATTGCTGACTATTTACAAAGTTCGCCAACAACTTGGCTTGAAGAATCACGTAATTTAGCAAATAAAATCTACAAATCAACGAACGAAGAAATTGGCTACAGCTACATATACAACAACACGCCGATAGTAAAAACGCGTTTACAACAAGCTGGAATTCGCTTAGCTGGATTACTCAATACTCTATTTGATCCGTCAGCCAAAGAGTTAGAAACAGCACTTAAAATGAATACTGATCAACAAACTGCAAATTAAACTTAAATAACCTACACACGGGAAATCAATATTATGACTAAGCTTCGCCTTTCGAAATTAACTGGAGCCGTAATTTTAGCTCTAGGTGTTTCTACAAGCGCAATGGCTGCTGACACTTCATCTGCAATGCGTGGTAAAATTACAACGCCTTCAGGTGGCAGTGCTGCAAACGTTAAAATTAAAGTTGTTCACCAACCTACTGGTACTATTAGTGAGCTAACAACTAACGAAAGCGGTACGTTTATCGCGAATGGTTTACGTGTAGGTGGTCCATACACGGTAATCATCGATTCTGACACATTCAATGATACTACAGTTGAAAATATCTTCTTAAACCTTGGTGAAACATACCGTTTAAGTTCACAACTGGCGCCATTGAACATTGAAAAAATTGAAGTGTCTGGTTATAAAATAGTTCAGCAATCAGGCGGTTCTAGCAGTACTTTTGGTGCTGACACAATTGAGAATATGCCAAGTTTTAACCGTGATATTAAAGATATTGCGCGCTTAAACCCATTAGCAAGCATCAACGGTAACGGTGAACTAACGTTTGCTGGTAGTAACCCACGTACAAACGGTTTAACTGTTGATGGTATTGGTCAAAATGATGATTTTGGTCTGAATTTTGGCGGTTACCCAACATCTCAGCCTCCTGTAGCACTTGATGCGATTGAGCAAGTCTCTGTCGATGTATCGCCATTTTCTGCATCTAAAGGTAACTTTGGTGGCGGCACAATTAACGCTGTAACAAAAAGTGGTACTAACGAATTCAAGTTTTCAGGCTTTTACGAGATTTCAACACCAGAACTTGCAGGCGATCTTAAAAGCATTCGTGAAGAAGATGACTTGGATGAATTAGGTCACAAAACGTACTCAACAAATAAAGTTGAACCAATTAAAACTGAAGAAAGGTTTGGCTTTAATGTTGGTGGCGCAGCTATTAAAGATGAATTATTTTATTTTGTGAATTACGCTGAGTGGTCAGAAGAAAAAGATTTAGATTATGGATTTGAAGGCTCAGGTGCTGCAAATGAGTTTAATACGTCTGAAGCTAACTATAACCGCTTTATTTCTATTTTAAATAATGAATACGGGTTAACTGATTCATTAGCAGGCGCACCTGAAAATACAAATAAAAATCTATTAGTTAAATTGAGTTGGAATGCAAGTGATGATCATCGTTTAGACTTTACTTACCAATGGCAGGATGATCAAGACGAACGTAATTCTAGCAATGGTGGTAACTCTATAGTGTTACGATCAAATACTTATGCTTATGTTACTAAATTTAATAATTTTGCAACTAAACTTTATTCTGATTGGAACGAAGATTTTTCAACTGAAATTGGTATTTCTTACAAAGATGTTAGCTCTGATAGTGCAACTCGTTCTAACTTAGGTAGTATTTCTGTAGATGAAGATGGCCGAAATGGACCTTCTTATAGCTTTGGTACGGATCAATACCGTCATGCAAATCGCTCTGAAACACAAAATCTAACATTTACATTAGATGCTACATATTTAATGGATGAGCACGAAATAAACTTTGGAGCTCAGTACGAGTCACTTCGTTTGTATAATTTATTTGCTCAAAACTCGCTGGGCTCATGGAAATTCGATAGCTTAGAAAAATTCGAAAATCGTGAAGTTGGTTCATATGATTTCTCTTACCAAAATGCTTATACAAATAACTCTGCTGATACAGCATACGACGTTAGACGTAACCAACTAGCATTGTATATTGAAGATACTTTTTATGTAGGTGATGACTTAGAAGTTACTGCCGGTGTTCGTTATGAGCGCCTATCTTCAGATGACAAACCAACGCTAAATGAGAGTTTTGCTAGCACTTATGGATTTACCAACCAAGAGAATCTTGATGGTTTAGATATTATCCTGCCACGCGTTGGATTTAAATACTATGCAACTGAAGCACTTACCATTAATGGTGGTATTGGTCGTTTCCAAGGTGGTATCCCTAATGTTTGGTATAACAACTCATTCCAAAGTGATGGTATAACCTTAGTATCGGCTCCTAATAATGTAATAAATGATTATTATGCAAATAATCCTGCAGATATCACTAAAGTACCTGATGAAATTAAGAATTCATTAAACCAAGGTGCTGGTAGCGTAGCTTATATCGATCCTAATTTTAAACTACCTTCAAGTATTCGTACCCAAATTGGTTTTGAGTATGATTTTGATTCTGAGTTATTAGGCGACGGCTTTAAATGGCAAGCTGAGATTGCTTACCATAAAAAAGAAAATGAAGCCGTATGGCATAATTCATCTATTAACCCAGTAGGTGTTGCTGCTGATGGTGAACGCGTAATAAACCAAACTATATACAGTGGTTCTTTAAGAGATAATGCTGATATAGAGATGACTAATTCATCAGATGATGGGCGCTCAATCATTATTTCAACTGGTATTGCTAAAGAATGGGATAATGGCTTGTTTGTATCAGCAAGTTATGCGCACCAAGATGTGACTGAATCATCAGCTGGCTCTGCATCTCAAGCCGAAGGGAACTATAAGCACAATATTACTGTAAACCGCAATCAAGATATTGCAGCGCGCGGCTTTTATGAAGTTGAACACAGTTTTAAAATTAATTTAGCATATAACACTGAGTTCATTGAAGGATATGCAACTAAATTCAACGTTTACTTTGAGCGCCGCTCTGGTCGCCCATTTAGTTACACAATGAATATGTATAAAGATGGTCATTTAGGCGATACAAGTACTTTCTTCTCGAATGGTGCTTACTTACCATATATTCCTACAGGTGCAGACGATGCAAATGTAAACTGGGATGAGTCTAAAATGACGTGGGCTGAACTAGAGCCGTTATTAGAGCGTGCTGGTATATCTCAACGCGGAGGTATTTTAGGTAAAAACACCGCGACTCAACCTTGGGTTACTACAATGGATGTGAGTATTAAGCAAGAAATACCTGGTTTTGCTAAAGGTCATAGTGGCGAGGTGTATCTGATGATAGATAATTTCGCAAACCTGCTAAATAGCGATTGGGGTATAGAGGAACGCCTAAGCTACTCTAACCAAACTATTTATGACTTTGGTGGCTTAGATGATCAAGGTAGATACAAGATAGACAATAGCTTCCGAGGTGCCGACGTTCGTAATTACTCACGCATTAGTTCTTCGTCTGCTTGGCAGGCTAAAATTGGCGTAAGCTATAAGTTTTAAGCTGTAACTTTAGGCACATAATAAGCCTTAACTAAGTTATATTAACAACCCACTACAACTTTGTAGTGGGTTTTTTATACCTCAAATTTTCATTTCATATATTTGTCATAAAACCCGCGTAGTATATTTTTTTGCTAAATGTTATCGCACAAAAGCTGTAAATAGTTATAAGCATAACCGCTTATTAAAAAAATATTACAGTTGTATTTTATTTGTAACGAACAAATGAAGTACAATAGCCAAGATGTTTAGTAAATTTAGCGCTTCGCTTTGTTCGCTAAAGCATCAAATATAAAAATATAAAAATTTAATTAATAACTACACGGGAAAATTAAATGAAAACTCAACTTCGCAAAACAGCTCTTTCACTTGCCATTGCGGCATGTGTTGGTGTAAGTGGTGCTGCAATTGCTAACGAAACAACCTCTGCAATTAAAGGTCAGATCACAGGTCCTAATGGTAATCCAGCAGCAGGAACAAAAGTAACAATTTTACATGTGCCTTCTGGATCAGTAAAAACAACGGAAGCAAATGATGCGGGTTATTTTACAGCTAAAGGCCTTCGTGTTGGTGGCCCTTATAAAGTCGTTGTAGATTCAGATGTATACGCAGACCAAGAGTTTAATAACATCATATTAAACATTGGTAACGATTACCCAGTAAACGTTTCTCTTGAGTCACAATCAAGTATGGAACAAATTGTCGTTACGGGTGCTCCAATTAGCTCTATGTCTGGTGGAACTGGTCCTGCGTCTACATTTACGCTAACTGACCTTGAAAATACGCCAGCTATTAACCGTGATTTAAAAGACATTATTCGTATTGACCCACGTATCACAATTGATGATAGCCGTGGTTCAATCAACTGTGGTGGTGGTAACCCACGTTACAACAGCTTAACGCTTGACGGCGTTCGCATGAACGATAACTTTGGTTTAAGCTCAAACGGTTACCCTACTATCCGTGCCCCTTTCTCTTTCGACTCTATTGAACAAGTTTCAGCTGAGCTAGCCCCTTTTGACGTTCAATACGGTGGCTTTACATCGTGTAACATCAACGCTGTAACTAAATCTGGTGGCAACGATGTGCATGGCGCTGTTTTCTTTGATTACACTAGCGACTCTTTCAAAGGTGATGAAATTGAAGGTGATGACGTTGATAACGGTAACTATACTGAAAAACGTTACGGCTTTAACGTAGGTCTTCCACTAATTGAAGATAAACTATTTTTATTCACTTCTTACGAGAAACTTGAAGGTGTTCGTCAGTTTAACTACGACGGCTTAAATACTGGCAGTGTAACAGCCGATGACATTTCACGTATTCAAAGTATTTCACAGTCAATTTATAGCTACGATGCAGGTGGTATGCCATCAAGTATGCCTGTTGAAGATGAGAAAATATTCATTAAATTAGATTGGAATATCAACGAAGATCACCGTGCGAATTTAATTTATAACTACAATGACGGTAACACTATTTCACAATCGGACACAGGTTCTAGCCGTGTTTCTCTATCTAATCACTTTTTTAATGAAAGTTCAGAGCTTACATCAATTATCGGTTCTGTTTATTCCGATTGGTCAGATGACTTCTCTACTGAAGTACGCTTAGGTAAGTCGGAGCTAGACAAAACTGTACAATCTATTGATGCTGCCAGCAGCTTTGGTGAGATGCAAATTCGCACAGCTAACGGTGGTACAGTATTCATTGGTCCAGATGATTCGCGTCAATCGAATGATCTAGATTATGATACGACAACATTTAAAGTGGCTGGTACTTACTACCTAGACCAACATACAGTTACTGCTGGCTATGAGTTTGAAGAGCTATCTGTATTCAATTTATTTGTACAGCATACTCAAGGTGAGTGGCGTTTTGATTCAATAGAAGATTTTGAAGCGGGTCAAGCAGCACGTATTTACTACAACAATGCAGCAGGTACAAACGATCCAAATGATGCTGCTGCGAGCTTTGAGTATGCTCAACATACATTTTATGTTCAAGATGAATATGCATTCTCTGATTTAGATGCAAATATCACCTTTGGTTTACGTTACGATAAATACACAAGTGATGATGTACCTAACTTTAATCAAAATTTCACTACACGTTACGGTTACAGCAACCAATCTACATTTGATGGTATCAGCTTGTTGCAACCGCGCGTTGGTTTTCAGTGGTATGCAACCGATGAGCTCGAAGTACGTGCAGGCTTAGGCTTATTCTCTGGTGGTAACCCTAACGTTTGGTTATCAAACTCATACTCAAACGACGGTATTACAAACATTAGTACACAATTCCGGGGCGTAGATTTATTTAATACAGCCAATGTAAATGGTGGCACACCTGGTTTCGATGTTCCGCAAGAAATGTTCGATATTGTTGCTGGTACAAAAATTGGTTCTGGTGACGCAACTGCTAATGCTGTAGATCCTAATTTCGAAATTCCTTCAGAGTGGAAGTACTCACTTGGTGCAACATACACAACTGAAAACGAGTATGTTATTTCACTAGACTACTTATACTCTAAGAAAAAAGACGCTGCCCTAATGCGTGACATCGCACTTCAGGATTCTGGTGAGGATACATTTGATGGTCGTCCTATCTATAAATCAATTGAAGGTCGTGGAAACGAGTACTTACTAACTAATGTTAATGGCGATAGTGGTGATTCATCTGTTATTTCATTAGCTGTTAGCAAGATGTTTGATAATGGCATTAGCGTCAACTTTGGTTACGCTTACACAGATTCTGACGATGTTAACCCAATGACCAGCTCTGTTGCCGGCTCAAACTACGGTAACATCGCGCTTTCTAACCCAGGTAACCCTGGTGTTGCATCTTCAGATTATGAAATTCCGCATCGCTTTACTATGACGCTTGGTTACAAATATGAGTTTGTAGACGGCTTTGAAACACGCTTTAATCTGTTCGGTGAAGCTTACAAAGGCCTACCTTACAGCTTCACATTTGATGGAAGCGATGGCACTTTTGGTGACAACAACTGGAATGGTAACCGCCAACTATTGTATGTTCCACTTGAAAACGATCCTAACGTTGTTTATAACATGTCAGCTGACGAGATTAATGAATTCAATGATTTCATTTCATCTGAAGGCTTAAAACGTGGCGAAATTACTGGTCGCAACCAACAGAATTCAGATTGGTTTGTTAAGTTTAACTTTAAGATTACACAAGAATTACCAGGCTTTATGGAAGGTCATAAAGGTGAAGCATTCTTCGTAATCGACAACCTTACAAACATGCTAAATGATGACTGGGGCGTACTTAAGAAAGGTCCTTTCGTAGGCGCAAGCATGATCTCAACGTCTTTGGACGACCAAGGTCGCTACGTGTACTCAGACTTTAACGGTAATAACGCAAATACGTCAGTACAAACTGATGCATCTGTATGGCAAATGCGTGTAGGTGTTCGTTACACTTTCTAATTTAATAATTTAAATTAGTTACTATTAAAAAAGCCTACTTTGTGGGCTTTTTTATTCTTTTAATGTGTTATGCAACTTATCAAAAACGCTCATTAATACTGTATATTCCTCTCTACTTAATGAATTTAATAATTTTTTTTCCCACGCGAGCGCATCGGGGGCTATTTGTTGATATATTTCTTGCCCTGCTTCACTGAGCATAAGTAGTACCGCCCGCTTGTCATTCTCATTCAATTGACTACGAATTAAGCCTTTATCTATCAATACTTTTGCAGCACGCGATAACGTCGATTTATCCATATTTGCTTGAAGGCATAAATCCTTTGCGTTGCTTTGCCCATACTGCGCTAAATTAGCAAGTATTCGCCACTGAGGAATAGTTAAACCGTATTTAGTTTGATAAACCTCGGCAAAGTCGTTACTGACACGCGTTGCGATATTGGTTAATTGATAAGGTAAAAACGTTGCTAAATCTATTTGCATTTTCAGGTATTCCAGCTCTGTAAAGTTTACTTATCTGTTCATTTTTATTTACACAGATGCATGTTAGCACATTTGATATTAGTCTCACTTGAGAGTATCTTACCTTAAATAATAAAAACATAAAACCAACCTTCTCTCACAGGAGTCAGTAATGGCCACACAGTTAAATTATATGACCGGCTTTGGTAATGAATTTGAGACACAAGCGCTGCCCGGTGCATTACCAATAGGTCAATTTAGTCCACAAAAAGTTAAATACGATTTATACACTGAGCAATTTAGTTCAACGGCCTTCACTGCTCCGCGTGCTGCAAATCGTCGAACTTGGTTTTACAGAATTCGTCCGTCGGTGGTGCAAGGTGATTATCGTGCAATAGATAACGGTTCACTAAGAACAGCACCCATAACAGAAGCTGTAACACCACCAACAATGCTTCGCTGGAACCCAATTGATATACCCTCTGCACCGACCGATTTTATAGACGGATTAGTAACAATGGCCGCGAACGGTAGCGCAAACGGACAATCGGGTATTGGCATTCATGTATATGTAGCCAATCAGTCAATGCAAGACCGCTACTTTTGTAATGCCGATGGCGAAATGTTATTTGTCCCGCAGCAAGGTGAGTTATTAATTCACACCGAATGCGGTAAATTAGGCATTAAACCAGGTGAAATTGCTGTGATCCCACGAGGCATCAAATTCTCTGTTGATTTAATTGACGATACTGCGCGCGGCTATATTTGCGAAAATTATGGCCATGCATTAGAGCTTGCAGAGCGTGGCCCTGTAGGTGCTAATGGTTATGCCAACGACCGAGATTTTCAATACCCAGTGGCAGCCTATGAAGATAAAGAAGGTGATTTTGAACTGGTTTCTAAGTTTAATGGTAATTTATTTAGCTGCGAAATTAAGCACTCTCCTTTTGATGTAGTCGCATGGACAGGGAATAGTTCGCCGTATAAATACGATTTATCGCGTTTTAACGTCATGAATACGGTTAGTTTTGATCACCCCGACCCGTCTATATTTACGGTATTGACGTCGCCATCAGCCACTGAAGGCATGGCGAATGTTGATTTTGTTATTTTCCCGCCTCGTTGGATGGTCGCCGAAAATACATTTAGGCCGCCTTACTATCATCGCAATATTATGAGCGAGTTTATGGGCTTAATCGAAGGTGTATATGATGCAAAAGAGCACGGTTTTGTACCAGGTGGTGCGAGTTTACACAATTGTATGTCGCCGCATGGTCCTGAAGCCGATGTATTTGAAAAAGCATCTAATGCGGAACTGGTTCCACAAAAATACGAAAATACCCTAGCCTTTATGTTTGAGTCGCGCTATATCATTTCGCCGACAAAATACGCATTAGAAGGACAAGAACGCCAGCCAAATTACACTGACTGCTGGCGTACTATTAAAAAGCAATTTACAGGCTCACAGGATTAATTATGAAATTATACAGCTACTTTCGTTCATCAGCCGCGTACAGAGTCCGTATAGCGCTTAATTTAAAAGCAATCGATCATGAACTTGCGATTGTTAACCTTTTAAAGTCAGAGCAACTTGGCGACGACTATTTAAAAATGAATCCACAAGGCTTACTCCCTGCACTTGAAACCGATGACGGCGTATTAGCCCAATCGCTTGCGATACTTGAATGGCTTGATGAAACGTACCCTCAGTCGCCGTTAATTCCAGGAACTGCGTGGCAAAAAGCGCAAATAAGAAATTTAAGTTTTGCGATTGCCTGCGATATACACCCTGTTAATAATTTACGTGTCCTTAAATATCTATCAAATGAGCTAGGGGTAGATGATGAGGCTAAAAATAAATGGTATCGACACTGGATTGAGATAGGCTTTGAAAAAATAGAACTTATGCTAAACGAAAATGATGACTATTGCATTGGTGATCAACCAACGCTCGCGGATATATGCCTAGTCCCGCAAGTGTTTAATGCCATTCGTTTTAATGTTGATATGGCTGCTTATCCAAAAATTGCAGCCATTTACGCGCGTTGTAATAAATTGGCTGCATTTAATGATGCTGCTCCGCAAAATCAGCCCGATGCAAATTGAGCTAATTTAAAACTAACTTTGTAGCGCACTATGAATAACCGTAACGTGCTCAATTAAGTCTAAGCCCAGATCAGTTAAATAACCGCCATCTGGGCTATCTATAATCCCTTTTTCAAATAACCGTTGCGCTGCACTAAGTAAACTTGGCTCTGCATCTGAATGTAATTTAATTCCCTGCATTTTACTGTCGCGTGGAAATTTAGCCAATAGCGTAAACTCTTCTATCATTGTTTGGTTAAATTGCATGTGTTCACCTTTTTATTGTTTTGTGTTTTACTAAATGTGTTGTACTAAACTTACCCTAGCATGTTTTTTAGCTTTGTGTACTATTTTTAAACTCATGACAATTTAAGGTGAAAAATGCGTAATTTATTTATTCTATGTTTTTGTTTTACTTGCTTAACATTCACAATGCTAAGCCAAGCAAATACCATCAAAACACTCTCAGTTGTCGACGCTGATCAGTTTATAAATGCCGATACCCAATGTTGGTACGACAATAAACGCTACAGCGAAGGTGCATTAATACAAATTCACTCGTTCACTTTAATTTGTGGCGCTAAAACCCCGCAACATAATAATAGCCGACTGATCTGGCTCAAACTAGATAAACAAGGGAATGCTATTTACCCAACTAAGCCGCAAACAATTACGGTGAATTAGCCTCTATGCACGAATTAAGCTACAATACGCACAGTTTAAATAAGTAGTATGGCTATGAATAATCAACCTAAAAACCCATTACATGGGGTAACATTAGAACAAATACTTGTTGAGTTAGAACAAAGACTTGGCTGGAGAACATTAGGTGAGCAAGTTAAAATCAAGTGTTTTACTGACGATCCTAGCATTAAATCTAGTTTGAAATTTTTGCGTAAAACACCATGGGCCCGAGACAAAGTAGAGGCCCTTTATATACATACGATAAATAATAGACCTATTCGCAGACCAAAAAGTGCGCCTAGTGAAACGTCAAATAAAGCCCCGGATACAACAGGGTTTGTTTGGCCTTCTATTAAAAAGTAAATGATATAAAGATGCATAATTATATTATGCATCTTTATCTCAACATCCCTTTTTACACCTCTTTACAAATAACATTAAGTGATGCTGGTACGATAATAATTACTAAGCGTTTAGCTGTTTTAGCCTCACCATCTAACACATACCTAATCTCATCCTCTGCAGTAATTTCAACTCTTTTAGCATTGGTATGATGCGAATTTATAGCTAAATGCGTCTGAGTAATACTGCTAAACATAAGCTCTGCAATACTCAAAACTGTTGTGAAATCATCTTTGTTGGGAGTTAACCAATTCACATCAAGCAAACCATCATTATGATTTGGTTGCCCCCCCCCTTGAGCGAGTAATGTAGTAAAAGGTGCCGCATTAGCGACAATAAAGCTATTAGTGCAAATTTCTTGAGGTTCATTGTCATCTAGTTTTACAGTAAGCGATTGTGACTTTTGCTCACCAAAAGCTTGAAAGAAACCATTTAGGTAAGCTAATTGCCCTGATTTATTTTTTGCTTCTCTGTCCGCTTTCTCAATCATGGATTGTTCAAAACCAATGCCCGCCAGTAACAATACCAATTCATCATTACAATAAGCCGTATCCATTAAACTTGTTTGGCCATCTATAATTAAATCGCAAGCTTGCTCTACAGGAATAAATTTAGAGCTGATCCCCATTAATACATGCGCAAGTGCATTTGCTGTACCTAAAGGAATAATACCTAATTTACATTGTGTATTAACAAGTACACTGGCGACTTCTGCAACGGTTCCGTCTCCGCCACAGGCAATAATAATATCAGGTTGCTCTTTTATGGCGTGCTTAGCTAAAGTTATGCCGTTGGTTTCTTTATTGGTGGTGAGTATTTTTAAATCATAATAACTTGATAAGCGAGCAACAATTAAATGCTCCTTTTCTTGCCATAATTTAGTGCCCGATACCGGGTTTGCTATCAAAATGGCTTTATTCTTTATAACAAGTTCTCCATTTTTATGGCGTTTTGCTAAATGGCGCAATTGGTGTTTATTTAAATTTGCAGTTTCACGCGTTTCTTTGATCTGTGCGAGTATTTGATGCACATCCGCATTTTTATTCTGGCTGAGCAAGTAAGCTGCCATAACAAACACTGATCGCCCTCGGCCTAAAGCACAATGCACCACGACTCGACGATTTTCTTTGATATGATGATGGATCCAATTAATAGCCTGATTAAGCTGCGAGTGCGTCGGTACGCTGTGATCAAGCACCGGGATATTCAAATACTTTATATTTTCCTGTGTTGAGCTCCATTCTAAGCCATCAAATTCACAGGTTACGTCTAAAATGGCTGTTATTCCATTACTCTTTAGTGTGTCTATATCCGATGGAAATAATCGACAGGCTAAAAATAAATTGTTATTAATTTGCTGAATAGGCGGTACTTTATCGTGCTTGCGAGCGTATGCATTATAAATTTGAACACCGAATAAAAAAGGGATAAAGGCCCAGCGAATATAAAAAGGAATGACACCACTTTCTCTTTTTCTAAATATTTTACCCGCATTAAATAGATAAGCAGCACTTACCAGCAGAAGTGATAAAGCAGTCCAATAAAATACCAGTGAAAAGTAAACGGAATTAACCTCCCAACCAATAAAAATAAACAGTAATGCTAGTACTAAATAACTTATTGCAGCCCACATAGTTTCTCCTTTGATATATTATTAGTTAACCTGAACGCTGGATAATAAATCTATCTCAAGCAGTTGTTTTCAGCGCTAACTGCGTTGAATTTACTTGCAATAGGCCAACTATTGACGCGTAAATTCGCCTTGTTTTCACTGAAAATATCTGGCTAGAGAAAATAAATTTAAATATCACCATGATTCAATACGTTAGTAAATCTCTTAACCAGAGCTCAGGTTAGTTAAATCCTACTGTTCTGTAGCAAATTACGCACCATCTAATTTATTTATAAATTATAGTATACCAATTCGCTTAATTAAGTGACCTATTTTGAGGCTATGAAATCGTGTCGATAAAAAGTAAAAAACTTATTACTTAGTTGTTTTTTATAAGGATTTTTATGTGGTTAGCGTGAGGTTTTATCTCTAAAATTGGGTGATTTTTATTGCGGATGGGTATTCGTTCAGTGAATTTAAACAAATAAACAATGATTTAATTTTATTTTAAAATTTGCCAAATTTACGTGCTTATCAGTCATAAATTCATATAACGCGATTTACTGAAATTCGTTCATGGGAGGAAGAAGCTAACAATGCGTTAGCTTTTTATGAAGACGAATCACGCTACATAGTTAATGCCTTGCCTAATACCAATTTTATTAAAAACATGATCATTCTAGCGTATTAAATAACTCACTAACTACGTTAAAAATTATTTATAGAGAACAACTATATATCATAGTTTTAGCCTTGTTATTGCGCTATTTTCTTATCGCTATAATAGTTCTCTAATTTAATGCAATTGGTATAACTACCAAATAGTCTGCTGCAAATTTAACTTCGAAAGATAAACAGGCCCTAAACTAATGTGATTCAAATGGCATTAGCAATGTTTTCATTGCTGGGCGAAGTGCGATTAAAACGGTTTCTTCTGTTAAGTCGGGATAAAGTACTTTTCTCAGTAATAACCCCGCCATAACAGAAAAAATAACATTAATGCGGCTTTCTAACTCCACTTCATCAATATCTTTAATTACACTACGTTCACTTGTCAGTAGCTGGCGCATTTTATTACGTGCCTGAGTGTCAGCATCACGTAATAAAGTAGCGACCTTGTTGTTTCGCCCCGCTTCTGCAAGCATTTCCAACTCAACCGCACAGGCACCTGTATCAGTATCCATATGCCTTTGCACACCTATATTTAAACCATTAAGTAGTACTGTTAGTGTGTCTTGCGGCTGTCCTTCAAAACCCTCAAATATTGAAAACATTTCTTCCATATCTTTTTCAATAATGCTTTCTATGATCGCTTCTTTGCTTTCAAAGTAATTATATATATGGCCTGCACTCATTCCCGCCATTCTTGATATTTCAGCCATGCCTGCAGCATGAAACCCCTTACGGCGAAAACAATCGGCCGCAGCAGTCAGTACTTGCTGACGGCGCGCCTCTGCGAGTGCTGGATCTGTGTGTCTTTTAGTTTTCATACGAAACTCCAATACCGAATCTACTGATCCGACAATAGATATTTTAACAAACAGTTAAGTGCGCAATATGAACATAGTTAACTGAAAAATATAAACACCTATTTAAATCTTATACGCAATTAAACAGCTGCACATGAGCTTAAGTGCAACTATTTATATTACAGCGCTTGACTAATTAAGGTGCTGGTTCCAACCACCACCTACAACTTTGTACAAGCTGATTTGACTTGCAAGTAATGCTTGCTGTCCCACAATGTGCTGTTGCTGCGCGCTGTACCAGGTTCTTTGTGCATCAAGTACTTGCAAGTAACTGTCCGCACCGTTGTCGTAGCGCGCTTGCGACAAATCAAACGTTGATTGGCGGCTTTGTAGTAACATATCAAGCGCTGTTAACTGCTCTTGATAACCTTCTGTATCAGCTAATGCATCTGCTACTTCACGAAAAGCCTGTTGAATTTTTTGCTGGTAGGTAACCAATGCAATTTCTTGATCCGCTTTTGCCACATCTAATCGAGCCTGATTTCGGCCCATATTAAAAATTGGTAAGCTCACCGATGGTACAAAATTCCATGTTCCTGAGCCTGAATCAAATAAACCACTCAATTCACTAGACGCACTGCCTGCATTAGCCGTTAAACTAATACTCGGATAAAAAGCAGCTTTAGCAATCCCTATATTCGCATTTGCAGCTAATAACAGATGCTCAGCAGCTTTAATATCAGGGCGCTGCGTTAATAAGTCGGACGGTAATCCAACGGGTACTGATGGTAAACTTAAAAGTGAATGTAATGATTCACTTGGCAGTAAGTTATTCGCTACAGGTTTGCCTACGAGTAAATCCAGTGCATTTTTATCGCGTTTCAATAAACGTTTGTATGTTGCAATATCTACTTTTGCAGTCGCGACTGTGCTTCTTAGTTGCTCAAGGGTAATTTTTGAAGCTGCACCCAAATCAAAGCTTTTTTGGGTCAGTGACAATGACTCCTGCTGAGAACTCAGCGTTTCTTGGGCAAGTGCTAACAACTGCTGATCCGTAGCATAATTTAGCCATGCATTAGCAAGTTCAGCCACCAGCGATACTTGTGTACTGTATTGACTAAGCTCAGTTGAGTATAAATTTTGCAATGCTTGCGTTGACTGATTACGTACTTTTCCCCAAATATCCAACTCGTACGATGTAATTCCTACCGTTGCGCTATATTGAGAGCTAATTGTCGGGTTATTTCCACTCGATAAGTCAGCTGGCAAACGCTGGCGAGTCCCTGCGCCATTAAAATCCAGTGAAGGGTACAGTGCAGAGTCTTCAATTTGATATAAACCACGCACGCGCTGCACATTAAGTACGGCTATTTGCATATCTTTATTATGCTTAATACTTTGCGCTATTAGTGTTTGTAATTTTTCATCGCTAAAAAACTGTTGCCACTTTAAAGAAGTCACTGTTGCTTGCCCAGTATCCGATGCATATGCATCGGGTACTGGTAACACTAACTTTGCTTGTTCGGGTGCGAGCTGACAACCATTTAAGATAACGACTGTAATTGCACTTAAACTCAATGTTTTAAGATTGACGTTTTTTAATCTCATTCTGCACTTTCCTTCGCAACGCCGTCTGCTTTGCGGGGAAATACACGGCGAACTAATACAAAAAACAACGGCACAAATACCACAACCAAAATTGATGAGGCAAGCGTGCCACCAATAATTGAAATACCCAATGCATTTTGTGCACCAGAGCCAGCGCTAGATGCAATGGCAAGCGGTATAACACCACAAATAAAGGCCATTGAGGTCATTAAAATTGGACGCAAACGAAGGCGTACAGCAGCAATTGCAGCGTCAACCAAACCAAGCCCTTCGTCCATCTGATGAATTGCAAACTCAACAATTAATATTGCATTTTTGGACGCCAACCCTATGGTGGTTAATAAACCAACTTGTAAGTAAATATCATTGGATAATCCACCCATTAACGCCGCCATAATTGCCCCAAATATACCCAGTGGCACGATAAGCATTACTGCAAATGGTACAGACCAGCTTTCGTATAGAGCTGCCAAGCATAAAAATACAAACAATAGGGAAATACCATATAACATCGGCGCTTGCCCGCCACTTGAGCGCTCTTGAAAAGAAATACCTGACCACTCAGATGCAAAGCCATTTGGTAGCTTTTTCACTAAACGCTCCATCTCATCCATTGCTTGACCGGTACTGTAACCTGGCGCCGCACTCCCTTGGATTTCCATAGCAGAAAAACCATTGTAACGCTCTAGTCGCGGTGAACCATAAGACCAATATGAACTCGCAAAAGCTGAAAATGGGACCATGTCACCGTTGTTATTACGTACATACCACTTATTCAGATCCTCAGGGACCATGCGTGCTTCAGCTTCACCTTGTAGGTATACTTTTTTAACGCGCCCACGGTCAATAAAGTCATTTACATAACTACTTCCCCACGCAGTAGAAAGCGTACTGTTTATATCACCTTGCGATAAACCAAGTGCTTGCGCTTTTGCCAAGTCTATATCTAACTGTAGCTCTGGCATGTCTTCTTGTCCGTTTGGACGAACACCTGCCAAAATAGGACTTTGGCTAGCCAACCCTAATAATTGGTTACGAGCGGCCAGTAAGCCTTCATGACCAAGGCCCACACGGTCTTGTAAAAACAAATTAAATCCGTTAGCGGTACCAAGCTCAACAATCGCAGGCGGTGGAAATGCAAATACAAAGGCTTCTTTTATTGTAGAGAAGTAACCCATTGATTTTCCTGCAACTGCGTTGACCGATAAGTCGTCACGTTGGCGTTCATCCCAATGCTTTAAATTAACAAAGCCAAGTGCTGAGTTTTGTCCAGATCCCGCAAAGCTAAAGCCAATAACGCTAAAAATACCATTCACAGCTTCAGCTTGATCGTTTAGGTAATGATTTTCTACTTTTTTTACAACTTCAAGTGTTTGCCCTGTTGTTGAACCTGCTGGCAGCATGACTTGGTTAAACAAAATACCTTGGTCTTCATCTGGTAAAAATGCCGTAGGCAAGCTTGAAAACACATACACCATACCGCCAACAATTACGCCATAAATAAGTAAGTAACGCTTAGAATGCGTAAGCATACGGCTCACAAAGTTTTGTGTACCGGCGTTTGTTTTATCAAATCCACGGTTAAATCCAGAGAAAAACTTACCAATAAAAGAACTATCGTTATGAACGTGACTCGGCTTTAAAAGCGTTGCACATAAAGCAGGCGTTAAAATAAGCGCGACTAAAACCGATAACCCCATAGCCGATACAAGCGTAATAGAAAACTGACGATAAATAACACCCGTCGAGCCACTAAAAAATGCCATTGGTATAAATACGGCTGAAAGCACCATAGCAATACCGACTAAAGCGCCTTTTATCTCATCCATTGATTTACGCGTGGCTTCAAGCGCGGAGAGTTTCTCCTCAGTCATTAAGCGCTCTACGTTTTCAACGACAACAATTGCATCATCTACCAATAAGCCTATCGCAAGTACCATCGCAAACATTGTTAGCGTATTTATTGAATACCCAAATGCGTATAAAATACCAAATGTACCAAGTAAAACCACAGGCACCGCAATGGTAGGAATGAGCGTTGCTCTAAAGTTTTGTAAGAACAAATACATCACGACGAAAACCAACACAACGGCTTCAATTAGCGTATGTATTACTTTTTCTATCGATAGCGATACAAACGGTGTTGTATCGTAGGGGATCACTGTTTGTAAACCTTCTGGAAAAAAGGGCTCTAACTCTTTAAGTGCATCTTTAACACCTTGAGCGGTATCAAGGGCATTTGCACCACTGGCTAGTTTTACACCTAGGCCTGATGCAGGTTTACCATTAAAACGTGCTATAACACCGTAGTTTTCTCCACCAAGCTCAACTCTTGCTACATCTTCAAGGCGAACAACTGAGCCATCGCTGTTAGTTTTAACTGATATTTGTTCAAACTGTTCGGCCGTTTGTAATCGACTTTGCGCCGTCACCGTTGCATTAAGCTGTTGCCCAGAAACCGCAGGCATACCCCCTAATTGACCGGCCGATACTTGAGCATTCTGCGCGCTAATTGCCGCGCTAATATCTGCTGGCGTAAGTTTAAAGTTTTGTAACTTGGCAGGGTCTAGCCAAATTCGCATAGCATATTGTGAACCAAATAATTGCGCTTCACCCACACCATTGACACGCGATACTATGTCTTGCACATTTGATGAAACATAATCACCAATGTCAATATTATTCATGCTGCCATCTTGCGACACAAATCCAACGACAAGCAGGAAGCTGTCTGCAGATTTTGCCACAACCACACCTTGCCTTTGTACTTCTTCAGGTAAAAGAGGGGTTGCTGTCGCCAATTTATTTTGTACTTGAACCTGCGCAATATCTGGATCAGTGCCCGCACTAAACGTCAGGGTTAGCGAAGCTGAACCGCTGGACTCTGATGTAGATGACATATATAGCAAGCCATCTAATCCTTTCATTTTTTGCTCTATTACTTGTGTAACAGAGTCTTCAAGAGTTTGCGCAGATGCACCTGGGTAATTTGCTGTTATGCTAATAGCCGGTGGTGCAATAGATGGATACTGCGCAATAGGTAAACTATTAATAGCTAAGATACCTGCGAGCATCACTACAATAGCAAGTACCCAAGCAAATATTGGTCTATCGATAAAAAATCGTGACATTGAAATTCTCCGTTATTGCGCTTTACCGGCGGTACCAGACGATTGAACTTCTGAAGGATTAACAGGAACACCTGGACGAATCTTTTGCAGCCCTTCAACAATTAACTGGTCGCCTTCGCTTAATCCCGCAGTTACTAACCAACTAGCGCCAACTGAGCGATCTATTTTTAATACTCTACTTTCAGCAATCCCCTCTTTGCTAGCAACCATTACTGTTGGTTCCCCCTTAGAATTACGACTAACACCACGTTGCGGCACTAAAATAGCATCCGCTTTAACACCTTCGATAATTGATGCACGTGCATACATGCCAGGCAGTAATAACTTTTCTGGATTGGGGAATTTAGCGCGTAACGTTACCGAGCCAGTGCTTGGATCAACAGTGACTTCTGAGAACTGTAAAGTGCCTTTATGAGAATACACTGAACCATCTTCCATCATTAGTTCAACGTCTGCTTGGCTCGTAGAATCAACACTTAAAGCGCCTGAAGCGATCGCTTTTTTAAGTTGCGTTAACTCGTTACTCGATTGTGTTAAATCAACATAAATCGGGTCTAATTGTGTCACAGTGGCTAAAGCCATTGTTTGGTTAGCGCTAACTAACGCACCAACCGTTACGCTTGATTTGCTAATTTGGCCACTAATAGGTGACGACACATGGCTGTAATCAAGGTTTATTTGCGCTGATTTCAATTGGGCCTTTGCCGTTAGTAATTCGGCATTTGCTTGTTTGTATGTGGCATCTGCTTCATCAAAATCTTGCTGACTTACCGCTTTTATTTTTAAAAGTTCACTATAGCGTGATGCTTTAGATTTACTGCTTGCAATACTTGCCTGTGCACGTGCAACGGCGGCTTCACTGGCCGCTAAATCAGCTTCAAATGTGGCAGGGTTAATTTGATAAAGCGCTTGGCCTTGCTCAACTTGCCTACCTTCGACAAATAAACGCGATTGCACAATACCACTTACTTGGGGACGAATTTCAGCAATTTGAAAAGCGCTAATACGTCCAGGCAGTTCTTTTTTTAAAGTAAGTGATTGGTTTTTAAGGGTCACTACGCCCACAGGGACAGCTTGAGGTGCTGAAGCTTGTGACTGCTCTACCGCCTGATCGCAACCAGTTAAAATAACAGAACCGGCAAGAACCGATAATACAAATAAAGCAATGCGGGAACGCTGCATGGTAAATACCTTTAATTTAGAGTGAACGATCATTCTAAATTAAATTCAACTATTAATATATGTTAATCAATCACTTTTTACACAAATTTACATTTATTATTTTTCCGGATGTGTAATAAGATTTGGAAGGAAATTATTTGTTATGGAACCGTGGGGTTGGTCAAATAACATGGGATGTAGTGGACTATTTTGAGGTAAGAAAATAGCGTCAATAACAAGGTAAAATTTTAACTAACCTGAACTCAGGCTATTTAATTTGTTCAAAGCTTATGCCAATTGATATTACCGACATAAAAAAAGCCAAGCGTGGCTTGGCTTATAAATAACGAGTATCGCAATTACATCAAGTTTATTGAGTTATTGCGGCTGAGGATATGACTCTTGATACAAGTAACTGCTCTACCCTTATCCCTTCAACGTCAACAACTTCAAATTTAAAACCGGCATAGGTTAAATGCTCAGCGCGTTTGGGAATGCGCTTCATGGTGTAAATTAAGAAACCAGCAACCGTTTCGTAGTGCATTTGTTCAGGAAATTCTTCTATATCTAATACTTTTGCTAAATCTGTGATTGGTGTTAAACCATCTACTAACCAAGAGTCTTTATCGCGCGCTATTATCAATTCGTCACCTTGGTGGGTGATCAAATCCCCCATAAAGCCTTTCATTAAATCCTTTACAGTAACAATGCCTACCGATAAAGCATATTCATTAACAACAACGGCAAACGGTTTAGCTGCACTTTTAAAGGCATTTAGCGCCTCAGACAAACTCAGTGTTTCGGGCAAGTAAAAAACATCTGTATCAATCAGCTCATCATTGATATTAGCCGCTTCACCTTTAAGGACTTGTCGTAAAATATCTTTTGATTCAACTGAGCCATGCAACTTATCTAAGTTCCCTGACACCACTAAAAAGTGATTATGAGGATGATCAATAATTTTAGTTGCAATATCATGGCTAGATTCTTTCAAATCAAAATAAACAATTTGGTCGCGAGGAGTCATTACGCTCGATAAAAACCGCGCTTCTAAGTCAAACACATTACCTATTAATTCATATTCTTGTTTTTGTAAACTGCCGTATGCCGCACCCGCATCCATCATAGCGACAATGTCTTCGGTTGTTACATTATCTTCTCGCTCAGCAGGGACTTTGAACAACCGCAATACAAAATTAGTGACCCCGTTAAAAAACATCACCAAAGGAGTCAATGCAAAGGTCACCCAACGCATTATTGTAACCACTCTCACAGCCACCGCTTCTGGCATAATCATCGCTAAACGCTTTGGCATTAAATCAGCAAACAGAATAAATAGTGAGGTAATAGTAAAAAACGAGAATAAAAAGCTAATTTTCTCTAAGTGCGGACCTTGGTAAAATAACACCAACACACTTTCAACGTACGGCGATAAAGCCTGCTCGCCCACAATGCCACCTAATATAGCAATCGCATTGAGCGCTATTTGGATCATCGCAAAAAAAGCACCTGGATTTTCTTGCAGTTTTAATACCGCAGCCGCCTTTACGTTACCTTCATCTGCCATTACTCGCAGTTTTATTTTTCGCGACGCTGCAATTGCTATTTCAGACATAGCAAACAACGCACTGATCAAGATCAACAAACTAATCCCGATTAAATCACCCATTTAACGCTCCAAAAAGTTAGCGCTTTTTAAACAAAAAGCAGCTGGATTATAATCGGTTTTTTAAACGCAGCAATTTATATTTAATAAATATATATAAGTCATTATATTTCAATGTGTTAAAGAGGTATTTTGAGTTGAAAGTGGGGTGTTTTACAGTGGAATATAAAATATTATGAAAATTGAGGACTGGTTTGCATCAAAGCGCTAAACGCAAGCCCTATAAATACAGGGCTTGCAATAGGACGCGATAACAACGCTATCCTGATAGTGCGAATTATACCAATCTTATTAAAACATGATCACTTTAACGTATTAAATAACTCACTAACTACGTTAAAAATTATTTATGTAGAACAACTATGTATCATAATTTTAGCCTTGTTATTGAGCTATTTAATCGCGGCGCGAGGTTTGCAACCTAGTGGGCTCGGTAACTGCTCCTGCGTTACTCTAATGGCTTACATCCCTGTAAGAATAAGTAAAAACCGAGCAACAAAGAGTAAATAGTCCCTAGGAAGAACCCTTTGGGCAGCGCCTGTTTGGCATTGATGCTGCGTTATCGCCTATTTATGGGGAATAACCACACTACATAGGCGCTGCCTTGCCTAAATATCAAACAGACTGCTGCAAATTTAACCTTAAAAGATCAACAGACCCTAATGCAATTGGTATTACTTATTCATTGCATCAATCAAAAATGCTGAAATTTTAGCACCTTCGCGCAGCGTTGTTTCAGAACTTGACTGACCAACTAAAGAGCTGTCGGTGAACGGCGCTATTTCCATCATGTCAGCACCTGTAATAGGGAACTCATCGGCAATGGCTGATAAAATATCAAGCGCATGTTGCGGTGTTAAACCGTTATCTTCTGGCGTACCCGTAGCAGATGCAAACTCAGCGTCCAGCGCATCAATATCAAAACTAACATACACTTCATCAACGTTATCAGCTTTTAATTGTGCAATAGCCTCAGCAGCAACTGCGGCTGCGCCACGTTCTATGATTTCATGTGCCCAATGTTGCTTAACACCAAACGTACTTTCCCAGTGCGCTTTTGGCTTACCGCTTGAACGAATACCAAATTGAATTAAATGATGCGGTGCCGGTAAAAACTCTAAAATATGTGTACACCACGAGCCAAAACATAAATCAATACCTAAGCGTTCAACGAGTAAATCTGTATGCGCGTCAAAGTGAATAATAGCAGTGCGTTTGCCCTGCTCACGCTTAGCTTTTAAGTACGCTTTAGTCAGTGGATAACTAATTGAGTGATCGCCACCAATACCAAATATGCCTTTGTCTGTAAATGTTGCGTAAAAGCTGTCGCATACGTCTTCAGTAATCGATAATGGGCTCACATAATAATCATTATCTTCATTACCGTATAACGCTTTTTGGCAGTTAGAAATTGTTGCATCATTTAGGTATTTGTCATGCAATAAATGTGGAATTACACGCACATCACCCAAATCAAACGAATGGCACTGTGGTTGTTGATCAATCAATGCTGAGCGCACAAATAACGGTCCCCAATTTGCGCCACGTAAAATACCGCCACCGCAATCAGAGCTAATACCTAACATAACCGCTTTATGCGGGGAATTTGGTAATTTATTTAACGACTCACGCCATAGGTTATCAACGTTTTCAGTTTGCCCGTAAAGTTTATTTCTCAGTGCTGCTTTTCGCTCTTTGGCTGTATTTACCGTGTATACACCATCACCTGGTGCGCACAAGCAGTGCTCAACTTTGTTTTTAAATGCTTGAAATTGTGTGCTCATAATAAACCCTTACGATTTTTTGTTCTGTCCGCAACTAACTAATTTTGATTAGTTATGCAAAATATTTAAAAATGCCTAAACTTTAAATAAATTCTATTTTGCTTAATAAGTCCGTGCCTGATCCGTATAAGTACATTTGCTTAAAAATAGTTAAAGCTAATACAATCAATTGAATTAATTAAACTTTAGTAATTTACAGCTAGGGCTTATTTAATTTTAGTTACGCGCTTGAGTGATACTTATTATGTCTGCTTAAACATGTCAACCACACCGTATGGCCGCGCATATAGATGCTTGATTGAATATTCATTGTTGATGAATAAATCAAATTAACACTTTAAAATATTCATACTTAATTTTGAACAGTTAGAATAAAACGGACAATCGTCCTGTACTTGATAAACGTTTCTAGCAATCATGTTTGATTGACAACAATTTTTATAAAAAGGCTTAGCTATGGAAAAGGTATTTCACTTAGGACTATGTATTGACGATCTTAAAGGTGCAAAACTTGCAATTGTACCGGGCGACCCTGATCGTGCTGCACGCATTTCACAATTCCTAGACAATCCAACCTGCCTTGCTCAAACACGTGAATTCCATGTTTATTTAGGCCAACTTAATGGTCACTCTGTGGTTATTTGTTCTACGGGTATTGGTGGTCCATCTACGTCTATTGCTGTAGAAGAATTAGCGCAACTTGGCGTACGTAAATTTTTACGTATTGGTACAACGGGTGCTATTCAACCACATATAAACGAAGGTGACATTTTAATTAGCCAAGCATCTGTGCGTTTAGACGGTGCTAGCCAGCATTTTGCACCACTTAGCTACCCTGCTGTGTCTGACTTTTATGCAACACAAGCAATGGTACAAGCATGTAATAATTTGAATATCGATTTTCATATTGGTATTACAGCTTCAAGCGATACGTTCTACCCAGGCCAAGAGCGTTACGATACGCATTCTGGTTACGTGCCAAAAGCATTCCAAGGTAGCTGTGAAGAATGGCAAAAGCTTGGTGTAATGAACTACGAAATGGAATCGGCGACATTATTTACTATGTGCGCGGCACTTGGTTTACAAGCAGCTTGTGTAGCAGGCGTACTTGTCAACCGTACTCGCCAAGAAATACCAAATGTTGACCATGGTGAAATAGAGCGAAAATCTGTCGCTGTCGTACTTGAAGCAGCTAAAGTATTACTTGATTAATACCGGCTGTTACAATAAAGCACAGCTTTTAGCTGTGCTTTATTGTATGCGGATCACTCTTTAAGTGGGGCGCTAATTATCTCAAGTGCGGGTAAATTGCTAAAACTAGCCAACACAGCCTTTGCTACACCAGCTTGGTTTTCTTGCCCTTTGGTTTCTAATAACGTAATACCCTTCACAACGCTTTCATTAAAGCTAAGACCCGCTAAAAAAAACTGACTTAATGCGCTTTGTAGTGGCGATAAGCTTGGGCTATACGCTGCATTTTCAGCATAGCTTCCATAAAAATCACCGTCATTAAACGTAACGATTTTTACTGCGCAAAAATTTTGGCTATAAGGCACGTAAGCATTAAGCGCAAAGCGGGCAAATGTTTCATCAAGGCCATCTAGATTAAATTTAGCTAACTGTGGTTTTGGATTGAATAAACTAAATTCATTACCTAAATCAGTTGGCCCAAATGAATGCGGTAGTAACTCGGCTAATGTAAATTGCTGGTTTGGGAGTAAAATATCAAATTCTTTAGCATCGGCTAGTTCATTCATAAACTGGCGACAATATCCACATGGTGCATCACTAATGGCTATTTTTAGAATTTTTTTAGCACCATTTAACCATGCATTATTAATAGCCGATTGCTCTGCGTGAACCACTAAACTCAATGCTTGATGATTAAATTCTACATTTGCACCAAAATAAAAGTGTATATCGCCATTTTCATCAAGCGCTTTAACGATTGCGCCAACGTGGAAAAGTGATACGGGAGCAACTGAAAACTCAGAAGCTAGAGGCACTAAACCTTGCAATAGTGAATCTTCCGACACCGCATATTGCGAGCATAACGCTTTAATATTATTAGAATTTAAAATGCCACGTTGGGACTTTAATTGGCTACGTAATGACGCTGTTTGCGCTACGTTTAATGAGATGTGTGAATTGGTAAGTGCTGTATCTTGCTGTACAGTAAAAGTTGCTGAAGCCATAACATTTTTTAATTATTCAATGGCTAAGTAGTTTAAAAGGTTAAGATACTAAATACCAGCCTATTTAACGCAAAAAAAGGGAGCACATCGCGTACTCCCGTTTAATTAGGGCGTGTTGACCTTTCGTGATTGATTTTGCAGCTGACTGTTTGGTTTTTAGGCAAGGCAGTGCCTATGTGGTGTGGTTATTCCCCATAAATAGGCAATAACGCAGCATAAATGCCAAACATGCGCTGCCCTTTGGGTTCTTTCTAGGGACGATTAACTCTTTGTTGCTCGGTTTTTACTTATTCTTACAGGGATGTAAGCCATTAGAGTAACGCAGGAGCAGTTACCGAGCCCACTAGGTTACAAACCTCGCGCCGCGATTAAATCGCCCCTAGATTGAACAAATTTCAATCCACAAAGGTCAACACGCCCTAACAAAATAACCTGTTAACCAGTATTGCGCATACCTGCTGCAATGCCCGTCATTGTTATCATTAATGCATTATCAATATCACCTTCGTTGTGCTTGTCGTTTGAACGCGCACGACGAAGCAGCTCAACCTGTAATAAATTAAGTGGATCGGTGTACGGGTTACGTAAACTAATTGACTCTTTGATCCAAGGCTGCTCAGCTAACAGACTTTTTTGCGGGCTCAGCGATTGCACTAAAGTAATGGCTTCTTTAAGCTCTTTACGAAGCGTGATACCCAGTGGTTTGTACATATCTTCCACCAACGCGTTATCGTAATGCTCACTCAACCAACAATCGGCTTTACTAAATACCATTTCTAACATTTCTAGGCGCGATCTGAAAAACGGCCACTGCAGGCTCATTTCGTTTAGAGTTTGTGCACCATACTTCTCAAGCGCTGCTTTTAAACCGGTTAACGCACCTAACCATGCAGGAAGCATTAAACGGTTTTGACTCCAAGCAAAAATCCACGGAATAGCACGTAAACTTTCAACGCCACCATTGGGGTTACGTTTTGCAGGGCGAGAGCCAAGCGGAAGTTTAGACAGTTCAAGTTCTGGCGTTGCCATTCTAAAGTAAGGCACAAAGTTTTCGTCGTGGCGAACTACATTGCGGTAGTGTTCACACGACTGTTCACTAATGAGCTGCATTACTTCACGCCACTGTGGTTTTGGCTCCGGTGGTGGTAATAAGTTACTTTGCAGTACTGCGCCTGCGTAAATATTTAAGCTTTGCAGTGCAACATCGGGTAAACCAAATTTAAAGCGGATCATTTCACCTTGCTCGGTTACACGCAACCCCCCTTTTAATGAGCCTGGCGGTTGCGAATGAAGCGCTTGTGCAGCAGGTGCACCACCGCGCCCTACGGTACCACCACGGCCATGAAATAAAACCAGCTCAATCCCACGTGCATCAGCAAGTTGTACAAGTTTATCCATTGCTTCGTACTGCGCCCAACCTGCTGCCATCATGCCGGCATCTTTGGCCGAATCAGAGTAACCTATCATTACATTTTGCGTGTTTTTAATGTGCCCGCGATACCAAACATTATCAAGCAACGTGGTAATTACATCACTGCCTGCGTTTAAATCGTCGAGTGTTTCAAACAATGGCGCTACGGGTAAATCAAAGCTACAGCCACTTTCTTTTAACAATAGTTGTACCGCTAAAACATCTGATGCGGTGCGCGCCATCGAAATAATATACAGGCCAAATGTTGCCTCATCTTGCATGGCAATAACATCAAAGGTATCAAGCACTTCTTGTACATCAGCGCTGGGTTGCCAATGCTTTGGAATAAGCGGCCTACGCGAGTTAAGCTCGGTTAGTAAAAAGGCTTGTTTGTCTTGCTCTTGCCATTGGTTGTAATCGCCTAACCCTAAATAACGAGTCAGCTCTGAAAACACATCACTGTGGCGCGATGAATCTTGGCGTACATCAAGTTTAGCTAAACGCAGACCAAAACTGTTTATGCGGTATAGTAAATCAAGTAATAATCCATTAGCGACCACATTCATATTGCATTTTAACAATGAGCGATAACAAACTTCTACCGGTTGCCTAAGCTGGTTAATATCGGTGATGAGATCTTGTGAATCACTGCGCTTATTTTTAATTTTAGCGCCAAGATGCACAACGGTTTCAGCGACTTGATTTTTGAGTTTTTTCAGTACGGCTCTGTATGGTTCAAAATCTTGCCCCGCTAGTTCAATAAGCTCATCGCTGGCATCCGACATAGATAATTCAGCACTGAGCGTGTCTAGATCATGGTTGTATAAATCAAGCGCCATCCAACGACCATGATCAAGTACTTGAGTGGTCACCTGCGCCGTTACAAATGGATTGCCATCACGGTCTCCCCCCATCCATGAAGTAAATTCAATTGGACTATAATTAGCGGGTAATTCTAAGTTTAACTGCGCTTTAACATTTGCTGAAAACTCACGTAAAAAACGTGGAACCGCGTGCCAAAGACTATTTTCAATGACCGCATAACCCCATTTTGCTTCATCCACAGGAGTGGGTCGCGAGCGACGAATATCATCGGTATGCCATGCTTGACTGATAAGCTGTTCAATGCGATTTAAAATGTTACTGCGTTCTTGGGGTAAATTATCTTTTCGCTCAAGTGAAGCCAAACAATCACTCAATTCAACATGTTTGTTAATAATTGTGCGACGCGTCACTTCGGTAGGATGAGCGGTTAATACTAGATTTATGTGGAGTTTTGAGAGTGTTTCGGCCAAATGATTACTGTCTAGTTGGCCTTCTTGTGCCTTTGTCGCTAACGCTTTTAATGTTTGAGTGAGAGGATTAAGTTGGCCAAGGCCAACATCATTAAAGCGCGAAACAGTATGAAACTGCTCAGCAACATTAGCTAAATTTAAAAAATGATTAAATGAACGGGCAACTGGTAAAAGTTCTTCGTCACTCAGCGCGTGGAGTACTTTTATTAGCGCTTGACGGTCGTCTTCGTTACCACTGCGAGATGACTTTGATAAAGCACGAATTTCTTCTACTTTGTCTAAAATCGCTTGGCCTTGAGCATCTTTAATAGTTTGTCCAAGCAGTTGTCCAAGCAAATTTACATTGCCTCGCAAGGCGGTATATTGTTCACTCATTTCTCATTCTCCTTTGTCCTAGGGTCTGTTGACCTTTCAGGATTAAAATTTGTTCAATCTAGGGACTATTTAATCGCGGCGCGAGGTTTGTAACCTAGTGGGCTAAGTAAAAATCGAGCAACAAAGAGTTAATTGTCCCTAGAAAGAACCCAAAGGGCAGCGCATGTTTGGCATTTATGCTGCGTTATCGCCTATTTATGGGGAATAACCACACGACATAGGCGCTGCCTTGCCTAAATACCAAACAGTCTGCTGCAAATTCAACCTCGAAAGATAAACAGGCCCTAGAGTCTTATTAATATCATCATAAAGCGATATTTAATAGATCCATTTGCAAAGTCTTGTCGTAAAAAAGCATATATAAAATAATCACAAAGCATCTATATGATCATTTTTTACGATGGTAACTGTCCTCTTTGCAGCACCGAAATGCAGCAGCTCAAGCAAGCCGACATCAAAAAACAAATTGTGCTTGAGGATCTTAATGCGGCTGATTTTTGCGAGCGTTACCCAGCTATAAATAAAGTAAAGGCGATGAGATTTTTGCACGCTCAAAAACAATCTGGTGAGATGATTTACGGACTTGATGTAACGTATCAAGCATGGAAGTTAGTGGGCAAACATCGCTGGCTGAAAGTCCTTCGCTTGCCAATAATTCGTTTTTTCGCTGACTGCGGATACCAGTTCTTTGCAAAGTATCGACACCCGATTAGTCGCTTTTTAATGCCTAAAACTCAATGCAGTAATGGCCAATGCGAAATAAAAGTAAAAGGTGATAAATGAAAACCATTATTTTATTCGGTGCCAGCAGCGCTATTGCAAAAGCCTACATTAAACATTTAGATGATTACACAGCGCAATTTAAAATAGTGTGTGTCAGCTCTGGTAATTTTGCAAGCAGCCTCAGTGCAAATATTGAACACTTTGCTACTGATTACAGCGCTGAAAGTTTGGCAAGCTTTACCCTGTTTTTAAAAGATGCTAACACTGATTTACACCAAGTTATTATGTTTAACGGTAAGCTTCATAATACTCAACACATGCCAGAAAAAAAATTAGAAGATTTAAATGCTGAATACTTTAATGAGCTTTTGAACGCAAACACCCTAACTCCACTTCTGTGCCTGCAAAGCGTATTACCACTACTGACACATAAAACACGGTGCACTATTACTGCATTGAGCGCGCGAGTGGGCAGTATAAACGACAATAAACTCGGTGGTTGGTATACCTATCGCGCATCTAAAGCGGCACTCAATATGCTATTTAAAACAGCCGCTATAGAGCTTAGTCGTCGTGCTAAAAACACCAAATTAATTTTGTTTCACCCAGGGACTACCGACACTGAACTGTCTAAACCATTTCAAAAAAACGTACCTACCGATAAGCTATTTACGCCTGCGTTTGTAGCTGAGCAACTTTTTGAACTCACTAATAATAACCCCGAATTGGAACTAAACGGCGAACCTGCTTATCTAGATTGGCAAGGCGCTACTATACCGTGGTAAGGATCTTTAATGCATTTTACTAAAGCGCAAATAGACGCACTTGAAAAACATACTCGCACTCATTTAATTAATTCGCTCTCGGGTTATAAAAGTGCAAATTTAATAGGCACACAAGACTTACAAGGCAATACCAATTTATCGATTGTAAGCTCTGTTATTCATTTAGGTGCGCATCCACCTTTGGTAGGGATGATAATGCGGCCACACAGTGTGCCTCGCCACACGTTTGAAAATATTTTACAAAGTGGTGTTTACACTATAAATCAAATAAATAAATCAATTTATAAACAAGCGCATCAAACATCAGCTCGCTACGATAAAGAAGAATCTGAGTTTGATGCAACAGGATTAACGCCCCAATATTTTGACGATTTCACAGCCCCGTTTGTGCAAGAGAGTCGATTAAAATACGCTGTTAAATTTGTCGAAAACCAACACCTAGCAATCAATGGTACAGAGCTAGTGATTGGTGAAATAATGGATGTTTACTTAGATAAAGCAGCACTGCAAAGCGATGGTTTTTTAGATTTACAAGCGATAGAAACGGTTGCAATAACTGGCCTTGACAGCTATCACACCAGCAATAAACTAACGCGTTTACCTTACGCTAAAAAGTAATTTAGCAGGGGCAGTTTAATCACTTCCCCTGACACTTTTAAATGATAAAAGGCTTAGGGGCGTGGGTAAGTACTTCGTAGCCTGTCTGTGTTATTAAGATGTCATCTTCTAAACGTACACCACCAAAATCTGGTACATAAATACCTGGCTCTATAGTAATAACATTACCCGCTTGCAGCGCAAAATTGTTGTGCTCAGTAATAAAAGGCTGCTCATGTAAAAACAGGCCAACACCGTGTCCTAAACCTTTCCCCGAATACTCACCGTAGCCTGAGCCATCTAAAACCTGTTGCGATGCTTGTTGTAGTGTTTTACAACTAACATTAGGTGCTAATAAACCCATTGCCGCTATTTGTGCATCGCGTACCGCGTTGTAAATGAACGTTTGTTTTTCGCTTGCTTCGCCATAAATATAACTACGTGTCATATCTGAGCGGTAGCCATTTACAACGGCACCAAAATCTAACGTAATGAAGTCACCTACAGCTAACGGGCGTTCACTTGGCGTGCCATGCGGAAGCGACGTGCGTTCAGCAAACATCAAAATGGTGTCAAATGCCATGCCTTTCGAGCCAAGCTTTTGCATTCTAAATTCAAGCTCTAATGCTAAATCTCGCTCAGTTACCCCTTGAGTAAAATATGGGAGTGTTTGCGCAAGCGCTTCATCGCTCAGCGCTGCTGCAGCTTTTAATTGCCGTACCTCCCACTCATCTTTAATTAGACGTTGTTGCTCAATAAGTCCTTGAATAGGCAAGACTGACTGTACTTTTAACTCATCAGCTACTTGCTGCCACAACGCCACATTAATAAATGCAGCATCAAAGCCCAGCATTGCGTTTGCGGGTAAAAAACGGTTGATACAATGCCCAAGCGTTTCATTATCACGATCACGACTTATAACATCAAATCCTTGGCATTCATTGCTCGCCCGTTCAAAATAACGATAGTCAGTAATTAATACACAGCTGTTTTGGGTAATTAACGCATAGGCTGCGTTACCGCTAAAGCCACTAAGGTAGCGAATATTTTCATAACCCAGCACTAACATAGCGCTAAGTCCGTGTTTGTTTAAATTGGCTTTAAATGCCGTTTGACGTTGTAGATAATTTGGTTGCATGGTTTCTCCTTTATTACGCCATCATAACAATGTTTAAAAATATAAATAAAAAATGCGATTAACGGTAATTAATAATGACTTTAGATAGTTTAAGCAAAGCTAAAAGATCTGTGCTTACACGTTATTTAACCCATCTTTTTAATTTCACGATTGATAAAGCTAAATTAAACCCAATATCCTTTTTATACTCAGCTATAAGCAATCCTCAAAAGGATAAATATGAAAAACTTTAAAATTGATATCGTGTCAGACGTAATGTGCCCTTGGTGTGTTGTAGGTTATAAAAACCTAGAAACAGCACTTGAGCAACTCAAAGACGAAATGAGCGCAGATATTACGTGGCATCCTTTTGAACTAAATCCAGATATGCCAATTGAAGGTCAAGACTTAAACGAACATTTAATGCAAAAGTACAACCTAACTGAAGAGCAAGGCGACGAAAATCGTAAAAACATGTTTGAAGCAGGCCAACGTGCTGGGTTTACCTTTAACTTTGATGGCAAACGCATCATGATCAATAGCTTTGATTTGCATCGTTTATTAATGTGGGCACGTGAAGAAGGTAAGCAAACGCAGCTTAAACTTGCCTTTTTTGAAGCGCACTTCACTGATTTAAAATATTTAAATCAAGAAGAAGCGTTGCTCGACGTTATTGAAAAAGTGGGTCTTGATAAAGAAACTGCGCGCGGTATTCTACACTCAGACAAATACGTACAAGACGTACGCCAAGAGCAAGACAACTTTAAACAAATGGGCATTACGTCAGTCCCTACATTTATCATAAACGATAAATATGCACTCACTGGCGGACAACCAAGCGACTCATTCATTCAAGCACTTAAACAAATTAGTGAAGAAGAAGCCAAGCAAGACGCTTAACGAGTAAAATTGTTGTTTAAAACTAAAAAAGGCTGCACATTGCAGCCTTTTTTGCTATTGCGTATAAGCAAGCGAACAAAAATCACCTTACTATAAACTTATTTGATATTTTATCGACAACATACAGCACTGAATGTGTGTGGTTATTCGAAACATCACAAGCGATTTATCTCTAGCACAGCCTCTAAAATTCTCGTAAATAAACTTCACCCATAAAAATTAGGATGGGTGTAAGCGTTATTCCGTTATTTTAAATATTGAAGACTCGATTTTAATTCAGTGGTATATTACATTCAATTAAAAACAAGGAAAAATCTATGTGTAGTAGCGCATTAGCTAACTTCTTTATTGATAAAGCTAAATCTGAAAAAGTCACTCTTACAAACTTAAAACTCCAAAAACTTATGTTTATTGGTTTTGGGTGGGTATATGCCTTAACAGAGAAAGATTTAACCGATGGAGAAGGGTTTCAAGCATGGCAGCACGGGCCAGTATTACCTTCTATTTATCACCAAATGAAACGGTTTGGGGATCAACCGATCTCTGATAATGCTGCGGATTATGATAGCGATGAAAATAAAGTTTACATGCCAGTTATCAAAAGCGGTGATACAAAAAATATTTTAAATAAAGTGTGGGATATTTATAAATCATTTTCAGCATGGTCATTACGAGATTTGACTCATGAATCAGATACTCCTTGGGATAAAGCTTACGATCATTCAAAGTCATTTAGTAACATCGACAATGAAGAGGTTAAAAAATACTATATTGCTTATATAAAGAATTTGTTAGGAAAGGAATAGCATGCCTTCAGATGATCTATTAAACAGCTTAAATAGTACCCCAATTGAGGATATTGCTCAAAGAGAGAATAAAAAAAACTCAGTTGACGACGCTCATGAAAAAGAAAAAGTAACGCAATCCGAAAACAGAACCAAAATAGGGATTTTTTTGGTGGATTGGGCCATTGCTTTAATAACTATTGTAACAGTGCTTATTGTTTTCATGACTGTATTCCATGTCTGGGAAATCATACAAACACCATCTAAGTTAGAGGAAACTCTTTTGTCGGTCTATAGCGAAATAAAAATATTTGTAGTTAAATATCAATCTGTAATTGCTGTAATTGCTACGTTAATGTTTGGGGATAAAATTAAAGGCTCCAAGAAAAAAAGCAACTAAAGAGCCTTTAGGTTAACTCGCTTTCATTTGTTTCTATTGAATTAAGATGATACCCATCCTAATTCTTAGTTCGTCAAAGTATAAAATTTAGAATGGGTGATGAAATTGACGCTCCCAAGATGGAGTCAATGCGCCAAACTGCTTAAGTAAATTAAGTACGATAAAGTACTTTAATTACATGCCAGCCAAATTTTGTTTTAACTAGGTGCGGCTCTAAAATTGCGCCTTTAAACGCAATTTTATCAAATTGTGGAACCATTTGGCCGCGTCCAAATTCGCCTAAATCCCCGCCTTTTTTACCCGATGGGCATGACGAATACTTTTTAGCTAAGGTTTGAAACTTTGCACCTTTGCCCAACTGCTTAATAATATCTTCTGCAATCTCTTTGTGCTTAACCAAAATGTGAAGTGCGTGTGCTGTATTTGCCATGAAAAAAGCCTTTTCTACCGTTAGCTAAAATTAATCGCGGCGATTTTAACACAACCCCATACACCTAGCATCTACTTATACCATAGCTATAGTTACCAAACGCCTTGCAAAGATTTATAGATTTTAACTAGAATCTTATATCCGATTAAAAATGCCATTTTTACTTTTTAATAAAATAAAAATGACATTTTAGCTAACTTAAATTTTTATGGCTTAAAAAAGCTTAATACAATCAAATTAAATAATCGTTTTACGTGACCTCAGGTGGTTAGCAGGGTCACGCGAATACCTTTCTTTTACCTTCATAAGATCCTCATAACTGCCAAGAAAATAGTCTTTTGTAGGAATTGCACTGTCTTTAAAGCTAATAAATGCGCCTTCAGTCCCTTCAATTTGGGTCTCTCGGCTTACCTCAATCCAATCCATTGCTCTATTAATGTAATTGTAGACTTCATTATTTTGACCTTGTTCTTTTAACTCAACAGACTCATTCCACCATGTTTGGTACTGAATAGTGTACTGCGATTTTGAATAAGGAAATGAAACGCGGGCGTTTGCTTCTTTTTCGCTTATTTCATTATAAAAAGGACCTGCAATTGCACCAAGTGTAACGTAGCTGAATAAACCTAAATGACTACTCTTAGCATTAATAAGATCTGACGTTAAACTTTGAATTAACTGCTCTTTTCCGTTTTTTGTTAAACCGCTACCTTTTACAACCTTAGAGGTTAATTTATGGGGTGCTGGTGCATCAAAATCAGGCGTAAATGGCGTGCCATCGGCATTAGCTAAACTACCTAAACGCTTTTGCTTTTTTAATACATCGAAAAGGGAGTTTCGTGACCAATTTCCCATTAATGCACTATTATAGTTCGCTTTAGTATCTGTACCTTGATGTATTGGCGTACTATTTGGAAAGTGGTTTGAGACAAATTGTTCTAACGCTTGCCAACTTCCCTGCCAATAGCCGTACATGGTACTTGGGTGGCACAAAGGCTTGTTTTGACTGTTAGCCGCAATAGCATTAATTTTTAAATTAGTGCCTACCAGCTTGTCGGTACTTGCATTATTTATAACATCTTCCCATTGCGATAAAAGCTCAAGCGTAGACAAAGCATGTTCGTCATTAGTATTCCAGTTTATTACAAAGCGATGGATCTCGTCTGGGATCTCAAATGCTTTTACTTTAAAGTGGGTAACAATACCGTAGCTTAATGCCCCGCCACCACGTAGTGCCCATAATAGTTTTTTATGGGATGGGTCGTTTGCATCAACAATATCCTCCTCAGCATTTACTTCGATAACTTCACCGTTGCCTAATACAACCGTAGCCCCCACCAGCGATTCACAACACATTCCTTTACTGCGAGTCCATGGCCCCCAGCCTCCGCCTTGAATGAAACCCGCCAAACCGACTGTTGCGCATGTACCATGCGGTATTGTCAATGGCGGGTTATTGTCAGCAAGCTTTGGTACCACCTGAAAAAAGCGATAACCGGAGCCTATATTTGCAATATAGTCACCGTTCACTTTCTTAACGTTAAACTCTTTTAATCGGCTCAAATCTAATAAAATCACATCGGTGCCCGTACACTCCCCTTCGTGATCGTGCCCACCAGAACGAACGCGGATCGGTAAGTTTAAGCTAATTGCTTGCTTATAAGCCTGTGCTACATTTTCTGTTGATTCACACATTACGATAACTGCAGGATTGAATCGCAAACGAGTATTAAATATAAGGGTTTGCGCTTGATACCCTGTTAAACCTGGAGTTTCAGACACCGAGGGGGATGCTTGAGTTAGCAGCTGATCATCCTTAAAACCCGAAGATTTAAGTGCTTGAACAAATTTAAGCGTATTGTTCCAATAGTTTAACATCAAGCTCTGTGCGCTTTTAAGTTGCTCGTGCGGCAGCTGCGAAACTTCATGAACTGTATTTGGGTTATTCATCGTATATTCCCTTTATTATCCTTGTGACATATACACTCGTCACGTTTTTGACCTGTTACTGATTCTGCAAGTGTTTGGATTGCTGGCGCTAAATCATCACGTGCAATATCAACTTTAATGAGGTAAGGCGTTGACGTATCTTCATATAAGATATTAAGTGCATTTTGCAGATCCGCCACCGAATTGACATTTAAATATTTAACACCGTAAGCTTGAGCTAATGCTTCGTAGTTCCAAGAAGGTAATTCATCAAAAGGAGCAAATTTCCCCTCAGGTGTAAATGCGCAAATATCTACAAATGATTGCTCAATGGCATACACCTCGTTACTCATTACAAATACAGCGGTATTACAGTGATTACGACTCAGTGTTGAGAGTGTCTGACACATCATCATAAAACCACCATCACCTGCAATAACTATACTGCGATTATCATTAGCAAGTGACACACCCAAAGAGCATCCGGTTTCATGGCCCAATGATCCCCACGCGGCATCACTAACAAAGTGGCTTTTTTCTATGCCAATCAATCTTGCAGCCATATAAAGTGATGAACTTTCACCTAAAATAAGGTTGTAACCTTTTAAGCTACGAGATCCGTTTAACTCTTGTTGATAAAGAGTAAAGAAGCTTTCGTAGCTTATTTGACTGTGAAAATCAGCAAGCTCAGTGTTTAATGGTGTATTTAACTTAAAAGAGACTGAGTTCAAAGACGAAGTTGATCGCTCAAAATATGCCGTCAATTCGCTAATAAATACAGTTAAGCTGGTATGGATGAAGTGATCACTATTGCCAACAAGCGCACCATCCATATTAACTCTTATTAGATCAGAACCTTGCTTAGTTAGCATAGTGAGGTAATCATCAGTAAAAATAGCGCCAAGCGCTAAAATTGCATCGCACTGCGACACATAATCGAACGTTTCAGGTAATGAGGCTTCACCTGCATAGGTGCCTACAAATAAATCGTGACCGACTCCACTTCGCTCGCTGATCACCGACTTAGCTAACGTGGTAGTGGTATACGCAATATTAAGCGAAGTTAAAAGCTTCTCTACTTTATCTTGTAAACCTAATCTCGCTATTTCTATGCCAAGCATAATTACTGGCTGTTGTGCAGTTTCTAGCTTGTGTATAGCCGCGTGTAGTAATGCATTTTGCATATTTAAATCAACGGACGTATCGGTAATAACAAGCGGGTACGCTGGAGTCGAACATTCTGCTCCCCACACATTCTGCCAAGCTTCTAAGTAAATTGGCCTTTTTTCTTTTATTGCACACGCCAACGCTGCATCGATAATTTGAGGAGCCGTTTCAGAATCTGACAGTATTTCGCTTGCCACGGTGACACTTTCAAATATAGTTTGGTTTGATTTATAGTTACCCGTTGAATGATGAAATAATGCGCCGGTATCTGCGATAATTTTTCGATCATCAATTGATGGGCTGGCCGTTATCACCACCACAGGATTTCTTTCAACATAGGCCCCTGCAATTGCGTTTATAACACTTAATGTACCGACTCCATATTGTACAGACACTGCGCCAATCCCTTTGTAACGAGCATAACCTTCGGCCGCATAACCTGCACCTAACTCCGTTATGTCGCCAATCGCATCAATACCATCAAACTTATCAAGTGCGCTCATAAACTCCTGTACATAGTCACCCGGTACTTGAAATATTTTTTCTAGGCCTTGCTCTTTTAAGCGCGTTAATAAATAGTCAGCAACCGTAAAATTATTGGTACTCATGGTTAATTCCTTCGTACGCAAATTTTGTTACTTCGTCTAGCGTTTTACTGCATGCATTAGGCTGTTTTTTTTCAATTTTATCGTTACAGGCTTTATTACAATCAACGGGTAAATAGTTATGTTGTTGCTTTAGCCAGCATGGTGTGGGTAAATCAAAAAATTCCTCGAGTGTTGATTCTGCAGTATTTAAAGCACCTTCAACCCAACCTTGCTCGTATGAGTACGCCTCACCAATAATATAAATCTTTTCTTTCTCAACAGGGTGGCGCATACGACACATAATTTCATCTAAACGGTAATTTGCTTTCCATTCATGCCATCCTCCGCCATATGGGGCGTCTCCCCAATCTTGGTAAATGGCAGAATACGGCATCGCCAATTCTTTTTGCTCATGAAGCGCTTCAATTTGTCTATGTGCGGCTTCCACCATACCTGTGGTTATTTGGCATTGGCTTTTAGGGACTATTTCTTGTGGGGTATAGCCTTCACATCCATAGCTGGGTGTATAACCAGAATATAACTCACCCGATTCTAAGCCTTTCCAATAGGGGATAGAGCCTATGTCATTATATGATGCCATCAATAACGAGTTTGTATTTGGTAAACCGCCTGCTTGGTCGCACTCTGTTCCCATATAATATGTTTGCCTAATTGGTAAATCGGTCACTGAACGACCTGCAACTAGGCCTAAGCTTCGCCACCAAGGCTGCTCGTAAGCCATAAACATTTTTAGCGCTTTTTGTATAAGTACTGAAGGGATATTTTCTTTTAACCACGGATCAGCAAAAAACTCCGACTCGATAAGTTCTAATGAACGTCGTGGCATTGCCAAAATTAGTTGTTTCGCTTTTACAATTTCCTGCTCAGTGACGGTTACGTCATCAATTGTTTTGCCGAATTGATCTGTACACGTTGATTGAAATATTAATTCATATCGATAATCAGGATCATTCAGGTAGTTAATTTTTACTAGCCGTTTATTCATTTGTACTTTTTCGTCTTCGGCTAAACAACTTTTTAACGCTTTAAACTGCGCGCACAGCGTTAATGGCAGTGCCTGAAATCCATCTGTGAGAGTGAGAAACTCAGTGTCATCACTGTATTCTGTTGCTGGCAGCTGAGTAACCGCACTTGCATTAGCAACATTAGCATCGTACCCGCCAGCCTCTTTCATGAATAAATAGGCTTCGTTACTTAGTACTCGCTCAAGTAAATTCCAAAAACCATACTTCCAGATCTCTTTGCCAAATACTTTAACTTTCATTTGCTCGCACAAGCTCATGTCAGCAAAACCAGGACAAATTAAGTTCATCACCTTAACTTGTAAATCCTCGGGTCCATAGCCGCGTTCAGATGCGTTTAACTTATAAGGTATTTTGTCAGGGCACTGCGCAAAATCTCGGTAACGAAAATACTGACCGCGCAAATAAAAGAGATTATTTTCACTGCCCGCTTTTATATCTTTCACAGCGGGATCTTTTGAATCAGGGTACATGGGTAAGGAAGAACCCATTGGGAAGTTTTGCGTTTTCAGGTTCAAATCATTAACTAATGCATTAACCATAACGTGATCTGAAGGAATAAAGCGCATTCCCCCCAACTCGGCAACTACATTTGGTAACCCTGGTAACTTTTTACTATATAAACGCCCGCCTATGCGGTCACTGTATTCAAATAGCGCAATACGCTTTTCTTTGCCTTCATGCTGTTGTAGCCTCCACGCGCTGTAAACACCAGACACACCGCCACCAACAATTGCTATATCAAGTTCGTTTTTCATAGTCGTCTTTTCCTTAGCTAGATTAAGCTAAAGTTACCCATAAAGACTACAAAGTTCTATTACGCTTTATTACACTCGATGGCAAATATCTGTCCAACCACATCTAGCAACGACGGTTCTTGTATTAGAAAATGAGATAAGCTGTGAAATAAACTAGAGATTCGCTGTAATTTATCTGACAAAAGTTAAGATAAATATCAACGTTATTCTATTCTTAGCGGCAACGCCAATAACAACCAAGTTACAAATAATGCGCAGCGTCGTTTGGTGCGGGAATTCTACAATACTGATATTTACCAAATAACGAATACCTATTTAAAGCAACCCTATCGTATAACCAATTATTAAACCTATTTGGTAAAACACTAAATATATTTGCGAGCTTGTACGGATAACCAAGTTGCTTAACTACTTCAAAAAAAGCATGACTTTGCGTATACGCTTTACCATTTTCAATAAACACCATTGAGGCGTATTCATTCGTCGAAAAACCAAAGTGCATTAACAACAACTCACCTTTAGGGGACTGCACGCTGCATAGCTTAAAAATAATCTTCGTATCGCTCGCAATAATAAAATTACACCACGCACTGCAAAGCTTACATTGCGCATCAAATAAAATAATTTTTTGATTTTGCATTAATGTCGCTGCATCATCGCTCATAACACCTTCCTTAAATTAAGTACTTTACTGCTGCACCGGCTTTTTTTGTAGCTTGCGCTGCAAAGTACGTCTATGCATATTAAGTTGCCTTGCGGTAACCGACACATTGCCATTATTACTGTGTAATACTTGCTGAATGTGTTCCCACTCTAAGCGCTCTGGCGACATAACAGCATCATCAATAGCGCTAGGCGCAGACGTGACAGGCTTTGTGTTAAGCGCTTTTAATAGGGTCGTCATATCAACTGGTTTAGTAAGGTAATCGTTAGCACCTAAACGCATTGCCTCTACTGCGGTCGCAATACTTGCAAACCCAGTGAGTAGAACAATATGAGCTTGGGCAAGCAAATTACGCAGCGGCTTTAGGAGTGCAAGTCCGTTATCGTCGCCTAGTTTCATGTCTAATAAAACAAAGTCCGGTAACAATTTGCGTGCAGTGAGTAACGCATCACTTTGATTATGTGCTACTTCGCAAGTAAAGCCCTGCTTAGTTAAGCGCCTTGCTAGTGTGTTGGCTAAATTTATATCGTCTTCAACAATAAGTAACTTCATGAGGCTGTTTTCTCGGTGTTTACAATAGCAAGTTTTACTTTGGCGACAGCGCCGCCATCTGTATGATTAAACAAGGTAAGCGAGCCATTTAAACGCTCAAATGTTACATTTGATAAAAGCACAGCAAGCCCCATTCCCTGAACACTTGGCATAAGTTGCCCGCCCAGCTCTGCTAATTGTGGTGCAGAAAAACCACTGCCAAAATCACGAATTAACAAATAAACACATTTACTATGCAGGTTGTCTTGCTGCCAACTTAGCTCTAATTGAGTTTGACCTTGTTTTTGGTTTGCGAGGGTCGCATTTTGTAATAAATTTAAAATTGCAGGCAATAACATAACATCGCTCATTAGTGTTGCAGCGATAGGCGGTGTGATCCACTGAATGTGCTGATCAGGGTATTGCAGTAAAAGAGTATCCGTGATCTGTGTTTGCAGGTGCTTTACAGTTACGTGTTCTTGTGAATTTTTAAGCCGTAACTGCTCCGAAAGCTTCCTAAAATCATTAAGTTGGTTACTACACTGAATCAGCGGCGCTTGCATATGCTTAACAATAGGATTGTTTGGTTGTTGTTCTAGTAGCTCTTCAAACAATAACTGCAAGTTTGCGATGGGGGTCGCAAGTTGATGGGTTATTTGTGCAGCAGCTCCATCAAGGGTAACAAGCTGCTCATTACGTAATTGTTTTTCTCGCACGTTTGCAATAATTCGCTCTCGCTCTTTAAGTGCTCGGCTCATTGCGCCAATCACAAGTGCGATTACACTGGCACTTAAAACAAAATTGACCCACATACCAATAAAGTGCCCGCTCATATTCATTTGATGCATACTGTGATCGGGCATTTTTATCAATAAAAAGCTGTAAGCTGCAATCGCTAACACGGCGATATACACCAATCCCTTTTCACGTAATGTAACAGCAGCAATCATTATGGGAAGCAACAACAACGAAACAAACGCATTGGTTGCACCGCCACTTAGCGAAAGCAAAACAGTTAAAAACAACACATCAGCAGTGAGCTGCATTAACATACCAAACGGTTTAGCTTGGCTTACATTACGATAAGCAAATAGGCTAATTAGCTGAAAAACAGCCTCTAACGCAATAACAGTGAGTAAAGGCAGTAACGCAATTTGGTGCTCAAGTAAAAAATAAACGCTTAACACTGCGATTAACTGCACAGCAATTGCGCCGCTTCGCAGCATTAATAGTCGACTAATAGAAGGGTCGGTTCGCATTAACAAAAGGTAATTGCCCAATCAAATGTTTAATAAGGTTATTTTAACGGTTATATGATTTTTAATCATCATCCATAGAAATTGTAAACGGCGCACAAGGGGTGCCTTGATGAAACACCATTTGCCATTGCTCACCTTGTTTACGCCAAAGCGACATACGCAATGAATAATTAAATTCACTGCGAGCAGTGCGCCTATAAGCGGCTTGGTAACTTAGCTGCGCAACATCATCGCTTAGCATTCGACCTTTAAAATGTTGATTGTAAAACTGTGGCACCACTTCGGTAGGTAAACGGGTAAGCACTTGGTATTTATTAAATGTAGTGCCGTTGGCAGCAATTTCGATAAATTCATCATCAAGTAAAGCATCTAGCGCACGCTCAGATTGGCGAATTTCTGGGTCGAGTAACTGGCGCTCAGCATCAATCAAATGGTTAAATAACGACACTTTTATTTTGTTACTCATATGCTTCCCTATAATTTATAAACTTACCTAGGCGTGTTGATCTTTGTGGATTGAAATTTGTTCAATCTAGGGACGATTTAATCGCGGCGCGAGGTTTGTAACCGAGTGGGCTCGGTAACTGCTCCTGCGTTACTCTAATGGCTTACATCCCTGTAAGAATAAGTAAAAACCGAGCAACAAAGAGTTAATCGTCCCTAGAAAGAACCCAAAGGGCAGCGCATGTTTGGCATTTACAATCACGAAAGGTCAACACGCAGCTATACCAACGTATTGCACAGTATTTGAGCATACGATTACTATTATTAGTTAAGTATCATAATCGCTGATACTGCCTGCCTGTCAACAGCTAAGCAACAAATAACAACCTAAACACTAACATTGTAATTCGCATTTGCTCTTTTTTAAATCAACTTATTTATAGATTGCCTTTCATTACAATTTATTACGGGGGAAAACACCTTATAAACTAGTCTTGAAAGGCAATTTTTGATATAACATCCCTATTAGTAACACACGTCAGACCACTTTTAAGAGAGCATACCATGTCTTACGCACACATCACTGGTTGGGGTAAATGCATTCCACCAGCAAGCATTAGCAACGACGAAATTAGTGAAATAGTTGATACCACCGATGAGTGGATAACCACGCGTACAGGCATTAAATCACGTCGCGTGAGTCATGTAAGTACTGCCGATTTAGCGACCATTGCAGCAAAACATGCAATTGCATGTGCAGGCGTTGATCCAAAAGATATTGATTTAGTAATATTAGCAACTTGTACACCTTCCACGGTTGTGGCAAATACCGCCTCACAAGTACAAAAAAATATTGGTGCTATAGGCGCAGCTGCTATGGATACTAACGCGGCATGTTCTGGCTTTTTATATGCGATACAAGCCGCTACAGCACAAATTCAAGCGGGTATGATCAAAAAAGCGGTGGTCATTGCCGCTGAGCGCATGACTTGGTATGTGAACTGGGCGCGCCGTGATAGCGCTGTTTTGTTTGGTGATGGCGCAGGTGCAGTCGTACTTGAAGCAGCAGATACACCAGCCGGTTTGCTTGCAACTAAAACAGGGTGCGATAGTGAAGATCGCGATATTCTACACATCACAAATTTTGGTAGCAATTTAAATAAATATGAACCAATTGGCCCATCAGATTTGTTATTTGAAGGGCGTGAAATTTTTAAACGCGCTGTAAAAGGCATGAGTGAAGCGTGTGATGATGTACTTCAGCAAGCAAATTTAAGCTTAGATGATATAAACGTATTAGTTCCTCACCAAGCAAACTTACGCATTATTCAAGCTATTCAGCACCGTTTAAAAGTACCTGATGAAAAAGTGATGGTAAACATTGGTGAGTATGGCAATACCTCAGCTGCAACAATTGCCATTGCACTATGTGAAGCGGTTGAACAAGGGTTAATTAAGCCGCATTCTAATATAATGTCTGCTGCGTTTGGAGCAGGTCTTACGTGGGCTGCAAGTTACATAAAATGGGGCGATCGTGTAACGCCTATTAATGTAAGCGATGCAGTATTACCACCGTGTAATAAAACAGGTTTAGAACTTGTAGCGCCAGCCGTTAAAGCGTGTAAAGACGCAGAGCCAAGCTAACAAAACATGTAGTAAGGCACATATAAAACGCACTTAATTAAGTGCGTTTTTGCTTTTAATAACCACCTGTTTTATACACTTGTGGTCGTTCATATAAATTAGATTTAGCCATGCCTGATGGCAGTCAAATAGAGTTATTTTCGTTTGATGGCGCACCTACGAGACCAAGCTATCCCGAAGCACAAGGCTTAAGACATTTAGCTTTTAAGGTAGCGGATGTACAGATTGCAAAAACGTATTTAGAGTCGTGCGATGTAAACGTTGAGGATATTAGAGTGGATGAAATAACCGGCAAAAAGTTTACCTTTTTTGCCGATCCAGACAATTTACCACTTGAGCTGTATGAGGTTTAATACTCATAAGCTCAAGTTATGCACTTACTATTGAATTAAAAACTTACTTATTAAAACGATTTTGTAGGTAAGTAAATACAGCCCGAATACCTAATGCTTCACCACCCGTTGGACGACCTGGTAATGCACGTAAGTTCCATGCCATTACATCAAAGTGTACCCACGGTGTTGTTGGTTCAACAAATTCTTTTAAGTAAAGTGCAGCAGTAATTGCACCACCAAACGGTGTGCTTGCGCAGTTAGCCATATCGGCTACATCACTTTTCAAAAAGCTTTTGTATTGCTCAAACAACGGAAGTTGCCAAACAGGATCATATACACTTAAACCAGCATCAATAATACCGTTTGCTACATCGCGCTCTGTTGAGAAAAAGCCCGGAAGCTCAGTACCCAGTGCAACACGACATGCACCTGTGAGGGTAGCAAAATCAATAATTAGATCTGGTTTGTCGTTTTGAGCTTCACTTAACGCATCACACAATACTAAGCGCCCTTCTGCGTCAGTGTTATCAATTTCGACCATAATACCTTTACGTGTTTTAACAACATCGCCTGGGCGAAATGCATTACGCGATACAGCGTTTTCTACCGCAGGGACAAGCACGCGTAGTCTAATTGGTAAGTTGGCTGCCATAATAAGCTGTGCTAGTGCAATAACATGCGCAGCACCGCCCATGTCTTTTTTCATATTGCGCATGCCAGAGCTTGGTTTTAAATCAAGTCCGCCGGAGTCAAAACATACGCCCTTACCTACTAGTGTAATTAATGGAGCATCTGTTGCACCCCATTTTAAATCGAGTAAACGCGGTTTGTTTTCGCTTGCACGACCCACCATATGAATAGTTGGGTAGTTTTGCTCTAGTAGTTCATCGCCAATCCACTGCGAAAATTCACCATTGTACGTTGCGGCTAAATCTTCCATTACTTGCGATAAATGCTGCGGCATCATATCCACAGCTGGGGTATTCACTAAATCGCGTGCAAGTGTAATAGCATCAGCTTGCTGACTAACACGCTCATACATGGCTTTATCGCTAATGGCTAATTGCGCTTTTGCTGTTGGCTTTTCTTTGTATTCACTAAATTCGTACCCACCAAGCACAAACCCTAAAGCAACGTGCTCTACTAATACATTATCACCTTGAATTTGATAAGTACCCATTGGCAATGTATTTGCTAAATTACCCGCAGCCCAAAAATCATCACTACTTTGCATAAGGCAAACAACGTGACTTAATTCGCCAGTTTTGGCATCAGGGATTAGCGCTAATCCTTGCTTTTCAAAGCCTGTGTTGTTTAACCAGTTTTGTATAAACGCAGATTGCTGAGTTTGCCAGTCAGATAATTCGTTTTTGAGAATAAATGATAAAGGAATACCAGAAGAAGTATGACGAAGTAATGCACTCATTAAATAGCTCGTATAATATAAAAATGGTACTTAAGAGCATATCAATAAGCACACTTAAAAGGTATCGCTAATTTGAGGTTACATTAGATTACTTTTTTAATGACTCGTTGTGAGCTTTTTTTTGATTTTCGTGACTTATTTCAGCGTCAAGTTCTTTAATTGATTTGTTCATACTAAACGAGCTTGGCAACACATCAACACCCACTATACGACCGAGCTTTACCACTAAAGGAATTGTAAGCGGTGCAAAAGGTAAAACGGCAAATACGCCTAAACCTAGCCCTTTTAAAATATCAACAAACTGTTCATTAGCGCGTTTTAATTCTGCTTTATTCGTCTGCCCTTGAGTATAGCGCCTATAAATTGAGAGCATTTCTTTTGTTTCTTGTTTTTCTTGCGCAAGTGCTATTTTAAGCGCCACCATAGCACGGCGAAAACGCAGCTGTTGGCGCTTTTTACTAATTTTAACTACCCGCCACGGTGCACGGTGAATAACTTTATATAATCGCATAACGGGCATTTTCACACAGCCCTTCTCGTTCACAAAGAATAATTTACTTATCTGAAGCGTTACTTTATTCTTTGTACACAATGAGTGCCTAGATGAAACCTTTTATGCAACCAAATACAACGCTTCTAACAATCAAGCCTGAGCGACCGAAATCTGATGAATGTTGCGGTGGAGGCAGTTGCTGTCCCTGTGTATGGGATGAGTACAAAGAAAAATTAGCAGCGTGGCGTAATGCGCAAACCTCTGAAAAAACAACTAAAAAAGTCTAAGTAAAGAAACAAAAAAGCAACATTGAAAACCCAACCTTGCATTAATAATTCTTTTTACTCTGCAATTTCACCCATTCGCTTCGTTTCCCCCTTCACCTTGAATCATTATTGCATACAGTTACTAAGTTAACTTTTTTGTTATAAAACGGTTAATTAGCAATTGCTCTCCTTGTTTTTTATCTATAGTCTGTAGATACAACGTTACTAAAGGTTGCTTAATTAATTAAACTTTAGAGGCTAAAACCTCAAATTAATATGCACTAATAGTGAGGTTGAAAAATAAATGATGAGAAATTTAACATCGAAGTAAAAATTATTCTAACTGGGGAAAATTAGAATGAAATTAAAAAACAATGCGCTAAACCAAGCAATAAAATTTGCTCTAGCTACAACAACTGCAGGGTTGTTTATTTCAAGTTCAGCTATTGCAGCCGATGAACAACAAGTTAAAGTGAACAAAAATGTAGAGAAAATTGCCGTAGTCGGTACGCGTTCAGCTCCTCGTTCAATCGGTGACTCACCCGTTCCTATTGATATTATTGGCGGTGAAGAGCTTGAAAAATCAGGCAACACCGACATGCTTGAGCTTTTAAAAGGCTCAGTACCTTCTTTTAATGTTCATCAAAATCCAATTAGTGATGCGGCATCCCTTGTTCGCCCTGCTAATTTACGAGGCTTACCTTCAGACAGCACGCTAATTCTTTTAAACGGCAAACGTCGTCATCGTGCATCTGTAATCGCATTTTTAGGCGGTGGTATTAATGATGGCGCACAAGGTGCTGACATTTCAGTTATTCCAAGCATTGCAATTAAGCAGGTCGAAGTACTTCGTGATGGCGCTGCTGCACAGTATGGTTCTGATGCAATTGCCGGTGTAATGAACTTCCAACTAAAAGATGCCTCAGAAGGCGGTAAGTTAGAAGTACGTCATGGTCAATATTACGAAGGTGATGGCGACACAACTCAAATTTCTGGAAACGTTGGCTTACCCTTTACCGACAGCGGTTTTGCTAATTTAAGCTTTCAGTATAAAACGTCTGATGCAACAAGCCGTTCAGTACAACGACCAGATGCTGCGGCACTCTCTGCTGCGGGTGTACCAGATGTATCTCCTCTGGCTCAAGTTTGGGGCGCACCTGAGGTAAATGACGATATTTCAATTTTTGGTAATGTTGGTCTAGAGCTAACTAACGACTCTGAGTTTTACATGTTTGGTAACTACTCTGAGCGTGATGTACGTGGTGGTTTTTATTACCGAAATCCAACAACTCGCCCTGGTGTATACGGTGGGAACATACGTGAAGTTAACGGCGTTAATATGCGCCGCCCTGCTGATGAAGCAGGACAGACTGCCTGGGATGCAGCAACTCCAACTGTCTTAGTAGGCTCTTTGGATGGTTATGACGCTCAACTAGATTGCCCACTAGTAGAAGTTCAAGCTAACGGCGTGCCTGATCAAGCTGCTATAGACTCTCTTACTGCTGCAAACTGTTTTGCTTTCAATGAAACTCTGCCAGGAGGGTTTACACCAAACTTTGGTGGCAATATCACTGATACCTCTTTAACTATTGGTACTAAAGGTGAGTTTACTGGTGGTTTCTTAAAAGATGTATTTTATGATTTAAGCGGTACTGTAGGATTTAATGAATCACGCTATTTTATTTACGACACAGTTAATGCGTCATTAGGCTTAGACACCCCTCGTGATTTTAGCCCTGGTAAATACTCACAATTAGAAAAAAACTTTAATTTAGACTTATCTAAAGGGTTCGATTTTGACCTTGCTTACGATGTAAACATTGCCGGCGGTTTAGAGTGGCATGAAGAAACATTCACAGTAACATCAGGTGATGTTGCATCATTTACGGCCGGCCAATTTACTGAGCAAGGTTTTGGTATTGGCTCTAATGGTTTCCCTGGCTTTAAGCCGACTGATGCTGGTGAATATACACGTCGCAACTACGCCGCATTTATAGATATTGAAGCACCATTTACCGAAGAGTTTTTAATGGGCTTAGCCGTTCGTTTTGAAGATTACGACAGCTTTGGCACAACAACAAACTATAAAGTAATGGCGCAGTACCATGTAACAGAAGACTTAAATATACGTGGCTCGGTAAGTACAGGTTTTCGAGCGCCTACCGTTGGTCAAGCAAACGTAAGTAATGTACAAACGAGCTTAGACAATGGTGTATTACAAGATTCAGCATTACTTCCACCAACTAACCCTATCGCAGTACAATTAGGTGGTACAGAACTTGAACCAGAAGAATCACAAAGTTATACATTTGGTGCTGTTTATACTCTTGGCGATTTATTTTTAACTGTTGACTACTACAACATTCAAGTAGAGGATCGCATTAGTCAATCAGATAAAATAAATTTAAGTCAGAGCGATAAAGACATACTTGAAGCAGCGGGCATCCCAAATGTTCAGAGCCTTGCTCAAGTTAGCTTTTTTACTAATGACTTTGACACAAAAACACAAGGTATTGACTTAGTAGCTAACTATACAACCGAAATGCTTGGGGGGAGTTCAACATTTAGCCTTGCTTACAACTGGAATGATACTGAAGTAACTCAATTTAGTGATATTACCGGTGCATTTAAAGTTAAGCGTTTAGAAGAAGACTTACCTAATCACCGTGCTACTTTCACATTGTCTCAACAGTGGGAATCTATCTCTGCATTTGCTCGTGCAAATTACTACGGCGAATACCAAGGCGTTCACGTAGATTACGATGCAACAGCAAAAACTGCTGACGCAGCTGTAACTATTGATGCTGAAATCACGTACTTTATGAATGAGTCTATTAGTTTTTCATTAGGCGCTCAAAACCTGTTTGATCAAGATGCTGAAAAACTTGATTTTGCTGAAGCAGCCGGTGCGCCGAATAATAACTGGGGCGGTAAGTATTACGAAACATCTCCGTTTGGTATTAACGGCGGTTTTTACTATGCAAAAGCGACATATACTTTCTAACACCTTTGCATAAACAGTTAAGGCGAAATGTTAAGACATTTCGCCTTTTTTATTTTATAGTAAATAAAAAAATCAATGCGCAGTTATGCTACTTAAAAAAGCGAATCAACTACTCGAGCAAGGCAAACTCAAAGAAGCTGAGTTTCACTATAAAGCACTGTTAAAAAGCGATCCTGACAATGGTGAAGCCTTATTCGGCTTAGGTAAAATAGCATTAAGGTTAGCGCGTTTTGATGCAGCGGTGTATGTACTGCAAAAAGCATGTGAACGTCTACCGCGTATGCTTGAGCCATTAAATGCGTTAGCTGATGCGTTTAATGGAGTTAACTCACCTAAAGATGCATTAACCGTCCTTGAGTATGCACAAAGCATAGCAACCAATAACCCTGAACCTCATTATTATTTAGCACAACACTATCTAACTCATGGCAATTTAGATAAAGCGCATAGCACTTTTGCACATGCACTTAGTATGGGTGTTCACCCTGTTACTGCCTATATTTTATTTGAATTAGTCCAATTAGGACGTTTTGACAAAAATCATAATTATATAAGTAAGTTGCATCATTTATTAACCCAAACTAATAACTTACACCTTAAAATGGTGTGCTATTACGCGCTGGGCAAAAGCTATGACAAGCTTGATGATACTGAACAAGCATTTAGCTATTTTGTGCTCGCCAATAAGTTACAACACAAGTTAAGTAACTTTAATACTGATGAGCTCAGCCCCTTTTACGATGAAATAGTTAAACACAACACGCGCTCATTTATAAACAGCGGCGATAAGCAATTAATTAGCCAAATCACCCCAGTATTTATAATTGGTATGCCCCGCAGTGGCTCTACTTTGCTGGAGCAAATGCTGGCAAATCACAGCCAATATTCAAGCATTGGAGAGAGCTCGAGTGTCGGTAATGTGGTTGCATTTTTAGAGCAAAAGACGGCAGTTTCATACCCTCAATGCTTAAAACACTTAACACCTGAGCTAATTAGCAAAGCACGTGACATTTATATAAATGCACTAAAAACCGTCACACCTATTAAGCCATTTATAATAAATAAGTTACCAAGTAACTATCAATCACTTGGCCTTATTTATGTGTTGTTTCCAAATGCTAAATTTATAAATTTAACACGCGATTTTAATGCGACTGCTTTTTCTATACTTAGTAATTATTTCGCAGAAAATGAACCTTACTTTTGCTCTCTTGTAGAGTTTAAGCAATATCATGCATTATACGAAAAACTAATGCTTCATTGGCAATCGCTTAAAGGTATGCCAATTTACAACATCAGTTACGAAGCATTAGTAAACAACCCAAAACAGCAACTAACTGCATTACTTAACTTTTTAGATTGCTCCTTTGAAGAAAATTGTTTAGCATTTTATAAGCGCAAATCGGCGGTTACCACTCTTAGCAAGCATGCTATTCGAGAGCCGATTAATCGTTTAGCCATTGCAAAATGGGAGCGTTATAAAACGCCCCTACTTGAATTACTTGATGGAAGTTAACGTGTAGGGTGCGCATTAAACCAATTAAGTAAATCTTTAAATTGATCATCACGCGCACGTGGGTGCGTGAGCATATTAATATGATCGTAATCAAAATTATGCCCATGTTTACGGCCATAAATACGCATTTTTTGAACCCCCAGCCCTGATTCATCCATGAACTTTTGAATATCAATTGGCTGCGCTAATGCCTTATCGTTTACTGCAGCAATATGTAGCGTAGGTGGCAAATGCAGATTACTAATAGTGGTTGCATAATCAAAGTTATCATCAGAGTCTATCCACGGTGTTTTTTTAGCCCACTGCATACTTTGAAAGTGCGACTTTTGAGTTTCATTATCACTGCCCCACTTATAACCTTTAGCATTTAAATAGCCATGCTTTTTAGCCAATATAGGTGCCATAAAATACCAAATAAAATTGGCTTGCAGTAACTTTTTAGGATGATTGTTAAGCAATGAGCGCTTAGAGCCAAAATAAACACAGGCCTTGACGTTATTTATGTAATCAGGGAATCGTGCGAATACACTGTTCATCAACACCCCCCCCCAAGAGTGAGCGACCCAATAGTCGGGTTTTTTACCTTCAATCACTTCTATTTGATTAATAAAAGCTGGAATATCTTCCAAAATAGCTTCTGTTTGTCCATATTCAGATTCACCCGAAATAACGGGCTTGCTATCACCTCGTCCACGTAAATCAGCCACATAGCATCGATAACCGTGCTCGGCTAAAAAAGGGGCAAGTCCTTTATTAGAGTGCGTGTAAAATATTTTTCCGTTTTCTACAGCCCCATGCATAAAAAACACCACAGGCCCTTGCTGGTTATCATCGGCTATACGACGTAAGTGTAGTGTTTGCTGAGCTGTAAAATTGATTGCTATTGATTGCTGAGAAATGGCCACGGTTGTTCCTTTTTATTTTTACCAACTCATCCTACCAGCAATATCCGCGATACCAAAGAAAATGTCTGCACTTTACTCACCAGCATTTGTTACAATTGCCACATCATATCTGTTGTTAAAATTAAGCCATGAAAGAAAATAAAACACGCTCAAAATTACACCCTCGTAACCTACATAAAAATGGCTACGACTTTGATTTATTAACAGCAGCACTTCCTGCTCTACTGCCTTTTGTTATAACGACACCAGCGGGCACTAAAAGCATTGATTTTAGTGATAACAAAGCCGTTAAAACACTAAACCAAGCACTTTTAAAAGCACACTATAATATTGATTTTTGGGATATTCCTGAGCATAACTTATGCCCACCCATTCCAGGTCGTGTTGATTATATTCATTACTTAGCTGACTTATTAAGTGATGATAATCAACAACAAATACCGCTAGGTAAGCAAATTAAGGTGCTTGATATTGGCACTGGCGCTAACTTGGTTTATCCGCTTACTGGTACAAGTGAATATAAGTGGCACTTTACGGGCACTGATATTGATGTAGCCTCAGTAAAAATAGCAAAACAAATTGCCCAGTTTAATGGCTTAAAAATAACTCTAAAACAACAAAAAAATGCATCTCATATTTTTAAAGGCGTTATTAACCAAAAAGATTTATACCATTTAACACTCTGTAATCCGCCGTTTCATGCAAGTGAGGAAGAAGCAACCAAAGGCAGTGAGCGTAAATGGAAAAACTTAGGAAAAGCCCCCAGTAGCACGCTAAATTTTGGTGGTCATAATAATGAATTATGGTGTGAAGGCGGTGAAGTTCAATTTATCTCCAATATGATCAAAGAAAGCGAAAGCGTTGCAGAGCAGGTACTTTGGTTTACGTCTTTGGTGTCTAAAAAAGATAATATTGCAGCCCTTGAAGAAGTATTAAAAGCTCACCCAATAGCACAATATAAAATAGTTGATATGGCACAAGGTCAAAAAATTAGCCGCTTTATTGCATGGACCTATTTTGATAAAGAAACCCGTGAACAAATATGTAGTGAGCTTGCTTAAGCTATAAAAAGGATAAAGCCATCATGATAGATTTTCGTTCTGACACAGTGACTAAACCAACAAAAGCAATGCGCGATATTATGTATAACGCACCGGTTGGTGACGATGTATATGGTGATGATGAAAGCGTAAACCAACTAGAAGCCTATGCATGTAAGCGTTTTAATTTTGAATCTGCAATTTTTTGCAGCTCCGGCACACAAGCTAACTTGCTTGCATTAATGGCGCATTGTGAGCGAGGTGACGAATACATTTGTGGCCAAAATGCACATAATTATAAGTTTGAAGGTGGCGGCGCAGCCGTTTTAGGGTCTGTTCAACCACAGCCTATCGAAAATGAAAAAGACGGCAGTATTTGTTTTACAAAAATTACGGCAGCAATAAAACCAGATGATTGCCACTTTGCTAAAACTCGCTTGCTCAGCCTAGAAAATACTATTGGCGGAAAAGTACTTCCTCTTGAATACTTAGCCCAAGCACGCGACTTTGTTAATACACATAATTTAGCACTGCACTTAGATGGCGCTCGTGCATTTAATGCAGCTATTGAGCTAAATGTTGATATCACTGAAATTACAAAACACTTTGATTCAGTTTCTATTTGTTTATCAAAAGGCTTAGGCGCCCCCGTTGGGTCTTTATTATTAGGCTCGCAAGCGCTTATTAATAAAGCAAGGCGATGGAGAAAAGTACTTGGCGGTGGTATGCGCCAAGCCGGCATACTTGCAGCGGCTGGCCAATACGCACTCGAATATAATGTTAATCGTTTGAGTAACGATCATGCTAATGCACGATATTTGGCTCAAAAATTAAGTGAACTGAATGGTTTTACTGTCGATATGAGCAACACCACTAACATGGTTTATGCAACGTACGCTAGTAGTAAAAACATCAAAGAGATTGCTCAAACACTTAAACAACAAGGCATATTATTTAGCCCAAGTAAGCAGCTTAGGCTAGTAACGCATTTAGATATTACCCGCGAAGATATTGATACATTTTTAACTACTTTGTCGGCCCATATTTAACGCGGCTTTATAATGTTTGCGGCATACCGAAACATATCGGTCATTGCCGCCAATTTCTACTTGATTGCCATCGGCTATTGCTTCACCGTTTTCATCTGTACGCAGTACATGGTTAGCTTTTCGTCCACAATGGCATACAGTTTTAAGCTCTACTAACTTATCAGCCCACGCAAGCAAGTATTGCGACCCTACAAATAGCTCGCCTCTAAAATCGTTACGCAAGCCATAGCACAGCACAGGTATACCTAACTCATCAACCACATCGGTTAATTGCATAACTTGTTCTTTTGATAAAAATTGACATTCATCGACCAACACACAGTGGCGCTTTTTGTCGCTATGAAGCGATTCAATAAGATCAAAAACATCTTTACTGGCATCAAATACATGAGCATCAGCTTGTAAGCCAATACGAGATGACACTTTACCCACGCCTTGCCTATCATCAATAGCAGCGGTGAGGATCACAGGTTCCATACCGCGTTCTTTATAATTAAAAGCAGATTGTAGTAATGTGGTTGATTTACCTGCATTCATTGCAGAATAGTAAAAATATAATTGAGCCATTAGGGTGCCATCTAATAAAAAGTGCGCTTATGCTACCTTAATATTAAATTAATACAAATTTAACCCTTCATGTTTCAATAACCAGCGTTTTCTATCCAAACCTCCCGCATAACCGGTCAACTTTGCATTTGCGCCAATAATTCGGTGGCACGGTACAATAATACTAATCGGGTTTTTACCATTCGCAGCGCCTACCGCCCTTACTGCTTTCGGGTTATTGAGTTGGTTAGCAATATAGCCGTATGTTTGCGACTGCCCAAAAGGAACTGTTAATAGTGCTTGCCATACACTTTGCTGAAATACCGTCCCCTTTGTATCAAGTGGTACATCAAACGTAGTACGCTTTTTTACAAAGTACTCGTTTAACTGTGCAGCGCAAATAAGCACCGCCTTGTTAGTGACTCGCTCAAATGGCGTATGAGGGTGTTCAACTGGTGGGTAAAAACCAACGTAACTGACACCTTTATCGGTTGCCTGAATAATTATGTCGTCTATTGGGCTTGAAATTGATGTTTGAATTATCATTATAATTGCTGCCAAAGTTGAAAGGTTAAGTAAGAGCGAAAAGGAGCGCAATTAGCAGGCTCAAAAGGATTTGCCGCCGCTTGAGCTTTTTTAACACCCAAATCGCCATCAAGTAATATATCGGGTTGGCTTTGCCCTCGCAGCTTTGCATAATTTACCGTCCAAGGGCCAATTCCCTTTAAACTAAGCCATTCGTCTAAATCGTCGTTTTGAGGGTTTAGCGCACAGAACTGCGCTAAATTATGCAGCGCATTTTTGCGCGCTTGTGGCATTTTAAAAAAGGCAAAATCACTATTAACAACAACTTCAGCTGCGGGGAAGTAAATAGCATTGCCCTCTTTTTCACCTAATTCATCAACTAACTTTGTTACTAAATTATGCGCCGCAGTAACACTCACTTGTTGCCCAAGTACCGCTCTTATTCCGGCTTCAAAACTTGACCAAATCCCTGGAAGCCTGAGCCCTTCACACACTGTAAACGCATTGTTTATATTGGCGCTTAAATGCGTTTGAATTAAATTAATGTCGGCGTCTAAATCAAGCACACGACGTATATTATTAATAACAGGTTGTAAGTACGCCGTATTGTCTATATTGATAGATACACTAAAGTGGTTTTTACTCGCTATAAATTTAGCGGTAAAGCTTCCTTTATATTTCTCACTTGCAAAAGTACGCCCGTAGCTCGTTTGCGTTATCCACTCCATTGGTTTGATCAAGCGCCTTTGTAAAAAGGACTGCAAAGCAGGCCAATTATAGGGCGGCCTAAATGGTAAGGTTAATGTGAGTGTTGACGTTGGTTTTTTATCGCCACTGCGCAGCTTCGAGGGAGCTATATTTAATTGCTGCAAAAATGCATCATTAAAGCGCCTAATGCTTTTAAAGCCAGCAGCAAACGCTATTTCGGTTAAGGGTAAATGTGTTTCTTGAATCAGCTTTTTAGCAAAATGACATTGGTTAAATAATCGATATTGCGTAATCGACACACCAAAATACTGCTTAAACAACTGCCTTAAATAACGACTACTTATACCTAAACGAGCTGCTAATTTTTCGCAGTCGTGTTCATCTTGCTGATCAACTAATTGCTTAGCCCTCAGAGCTGTGGTTTTTGTACCTTGCCAAGCAGCGCTGCCTGGTGCACTGTCGGGCCTGCAACGAATGCAAGGTCTAAAGCCATCTTGCGCCGCGTTATGGGCATACTGATAATAAGCAACGTTTTTTTCGTGAGCCGTTGGTGCAGGGCAAATAGGCCTGCAATAAATACCGGTACTTTTTACCGCGACGTAAAAAAGCCCGTCAAAACGAGGATCGCGACTCTGACGTGCTTTTTGCCAATGTGAAGTGTCCATAAACGGCCCTATAAATTAACCTTATAGAGCCTAGCTTATACAAAAAAACTTACATTACTAGCCATATTCGGCACTCAACCAATAGCCAATAAATAACGCCTTTGTACTTCTTGCCAATTAATTACATTATAAAAAGCGGCGATATAGTCAGGACGTTTATTTTGATACTTCAAATAATAGGCATGTTCCCATACATCAAGACCCAAAATAGGGGTATTGCCCTGCATTAAAGGGCAATCTTGATTAGCGCTATTTTCTACAATCAACTTTTTATCTGGGGTCACACATAGCCATGCCCAACCACTGCCAAATTGGCTAATTGCAGCAGCAGTAAATTGGTCTTTAAACTTATCAAAACTGCCTAACTGTTCATTTATTGCCTGAGCAACACTACCTTCAGGTTCACCTGTGGCTTGTGGGCTCATTACTTGCCAAAATAAACTGTGATTAAAATGCCCTCCTACATGCTCTTGTACTGCTTTTTGCAAATTACTAGGCAGGCTGTTTATTCCCTTAAGTAATTTTTCAGCATTTACGTTTTCATATACAGTATCTGCTAAAGCAGCATTGGCTTTATTGATATACGTTTGATGGTGCAAAGTATGATGAATATGCATCGTTTTACTATCAATATGAGGTTCTAGTGCATCGTATTCATAATCTAGTTTAGGTAAAGTAAACGTCATAAATAGTCCTTTTTAGTGCAATTGTTTGTTTGAAGGTGTGTTTGAGCTTAAACAAAAATTAACTTGCTCAATCAGTTCTGGAAAAGAAGGGTACCTGCGTGCAAATGATACAAGTTCAGAGGAAGTTTTAATGTAATGGTGCTTACTCACTTTTTGTATATCGTAATGAGGATGCTTAATTAATGAAGAGAGTGTTAAGTGTACTTCGCATAGCCATTTGCATGCATTTTCAGGCTGTTGCATAGCTATATAGGTATCAGCTAAATTATGCGACGCAACAACAAGTGCGGGTATACAATGCTCAATAGCATGAATGACATTATTATTAATTTGTGCATATAAAAACTGCTCAAGAAGATGATCTGCAAGTGTTTTGGCTAATAAGTATTTATCGCGGGCTTCGAGTAGTGCACCTTGTTCAAATGCATAATTTCCTTGCATTATGTTCGACTGCCAAGGACTTAATGCATGCTCAAGATAGAGTAAATCTGGGTGAGTTTTTTTTTGACTTGAGATCATATAATCATCTGCACGTTTAATTATTGAGTGTGTATTTAACTTACACACCCAACAGTGTAAATGCAAATGATTTTCATTAACTATTTGGCGAAATCTAACAATTCCTGCCCTGTTAAGCGATATATAATCCATTCGTTTTGAGGCTTTGCGCCTATGCTGTTGTAGAAATCGATAGCGGGTTTGTTCCAATCAAGCACTACCCATTCAAAACGACCACAATTATTACTAATGGCCTTATTAGCTAAATGTTTCATAATCGCTTTGCCAGCGCCATTGCCACGGCTATCTGGGCTTACGTATAAATCTTCAAGGTACAGGCCGTTTTTACCTAACCACGTAGAATAATTATAAAAATAGACTGCAAAACCAATTGGTTCATCCCCCTCTAAACAAATTATACTGTGCGCAGTTGCGCCATCACAAAATAGCGTATCTAGTATCGCTTGCTCACTTGTTTTTACAGCTTCAGGTTCTTTTTCATAAATAGCTAATTCATTTATAAAATGTAGAATTGTTTTTGAGTCACTCGGTTGTGCATCACGAATAATTGGCTGGTTCATTATTTTTCACCTTAGGGCATACTGCTTTATTTTAAAAACTGAATCGGACTATGAGAATATACTTTCATAATGCATTAAATAAGAAGAGACGCAAGCATTGGGCTTTAAAAGCTTTGAAACATAAGCAATTAGTGTCATTAATAGTTTTATAAAACATGCTTTGATCGTGTTTTAATAATAATCGCTTACTTGTTTTACACTTAAAATTTATGAGTGCTACTTTTTAAATATAGTTTAGAGGGATTTATGGGACACAATCATTCACATAGTCATGTAGACGAAAATCAAAGTAATAAACAGCTTACGGTAGCTGTTGTCATAAACGTATTACTGACCATAGCGCAAGTCATTGGCGGGATATTTTCCGGCAGTTTATCACTTATAGCCGACGCCCTTCATAATTTAAGTGATGCTGGTGCTATTTTCATAGCCTTGGTAGCACGTAAAATAGGCAATAAGCCTGCTGACGGCACTCATCATTTTGGTTATAAACGTGCTGAAATACTCGCTACGTTATTTAATAGCAGCACGTTAATTTTAATTGGTGGGTATTTAATAGTTGAGTCTGTTTCGAGTTACTTAAATCCTCAACTAATTAATGGCTGGATTGTTGTATGGGTTGCCGCCATCGCATTAGTTGTTGATTTAGCTACCGCATTTTTAACCTACCGTGCTGGTGCAAATAACAGCATTAATATAAAAGCAGCCTTTATTCATAATATCTCAGATGCAATGGCATCTATTGTGGTCATTATTGCGGGCACCTTAATTATTTTATATCAATGGTATATTGTTGATTTAATTGCCACTGTCCTTATTTCTATCTATGTAATTTATCATGGCGTTTTACTATTAAAACAAAGCTGCAAAATTTTAATGCAAGCAGCGCCTAACAACATTGATACACACACAATATCAAATACTATTTGCAGTAAATTTAATATCGAATCGGTAATCAGTATTAAGCTTTGGCAATTAGATGATAAAGAAAGTTACTGCGAGCTCGTTATTAGCACTCAACACCTAGTTGATTTACACGTAGTAAAAAGCTTTTTGCACGACAATTTTAATATCGAAAATTGCATAATAGAAATCCAATCGATCGTAAATAAAAGCCTCACATAATGGTATTAATAATAAACCTGAACTCTGGATAATAAATCTATCTCGAGCAGCTATTTTCAACGCTAACTGCGTTGAATTTACTTGCAATAGGCCAGCTATTGACGCGTAAATTCGCCTTGTTTTCACTGAAAATCTCTGGCTAGAGAAAATAAATTTAAATACCATCATGATTCAATACGTTAGTAAATCTCTTAACCAGAGTTCAGGTTAATAAGCAAAACCAAATACATGACTATTAATTAAAAACAGCTCGTATTATCATTTACAATATTGCCATTAACTCATAATGAGATACTTTTTTGAAACTTTGGTTACGTAGAATTCACTTAAGCCTTGCCCTTATTAGCGGACTATTTTTATTCATAGTGAGCTTAACCGGTGCGGTTATGATTTACGCAAAAGACATACAGCACTTAATAGAGCCTGCAAAATGGCAAGTAACACCCCAAAAAAACTTAATGCCTTACGGTGAGCTTATAGAAAATGTACAAGCTCAAACTAAGCAAAAAATCACCTTTTTTATGCCTGAGCAAGCGCCAAACTCAGCATGGCAATTTAGGCTGACCAATAAATACTACGCCAGTGTTGATCCCTACTCAGGAAGTGTACTAAACGTCTATGGATCAACAGATACCATCTACGGGTTTGCTCAAGGCTTACATCGCTGGTTGTTATATGAAAACAGTCAGGGTGAAAAAACCTTTAGAAATTGGATGTCGGTGTGTGCTTTGCTACTTTTAGTCAACGCCTTACTCGGCTTTTACCTATGGGTTAAACCAAAAAACAGAATTAAACGGTTAGCAATAAAACCAAAAGCCAAATTTAGAGTGCTCATGTATCAATTACACACCGTGCTTGGCGTTTACTTTTTTATACCGCTTGTACTTATTGCCTTTACTGGCATGGCGTTTAATTGGAAAACACAAACTCAATCGGTCTTAGAATTTTTAACCTTTAACACCGTAGAGCAAAGACCGAAAGCACCAAAAATAATCGCACCTTTAAAAGCGGCTTTAAACTATAACGAAGCAATTAAAAATGCAGAGAACGTATTTCCAGACGGTAAAATATATAGAATTTACTTGCCTAAAAAAACCGACGATGCAATAGCGCTGAGAATGCAAAACCCTGGCGAAAGCCACGCTTACAGTTGGGTTTGGAGCAACCCATTTACTGGCAAAGTCTTAAACTCATTTGACGCAAGTAAAACCAACTTCACAACACAAGTATGGAACTTTAAATATAAATTTCATATTGGTGATTTTGCAGGCCCAATAGTGCAATTTATGTGGTTATTAATCGCCCTTTCACTCGCATTTTTTATTGTAAGTGGTGTCTATTTTTGGTTAAAGCGTCATAAATGGAAATAAATCTTATTAACACTTGCGCCATTAGTTGATAATAATTACCATTACGGGAGTTATTATCAACTAAGATCCCTCAATGTTAAAAACTTCACTTTGCCTTCTTGCTGTTGCAATAAGTGCTAACACGTTCGCTGATGAAAGTAATAAAAATGAATACACTGGTGATCAGTTAGAGCACGTCATTGTGTCTGGTAGCCGTATAGCTGAAAGTATTGACGAAGTACCCGCTTCAATTACGGTTATTAATCAACAACAAATACAACAGCATTTAAAAGTAAGTTCAGAACTAGGAAGTTTACTAGCGCAAATGGTGCCAGGCCTTGCTCCCGATACCGGCAGCTCAAGCAATTCAGGACAAACACTACGCGGTCGTGCGCCTTTAATAATGATTGATGGCGTGCCGCAATCAACCCCTCTTCGTAATGGCTCTTTAGGCGTAAAAACGCTTGATGCAAGTGCTATAGCGCGCATTGAAGTAATAAAGGGTGCAACGTCTATTTATGGTAATGGGGCCTCAGGTGGCATTATTAATTACATAACGAAACAAGCGCGTAGTGATGGTAAACCGGAAGGTGAAATAAGTATTTCAAGTCGCTTTAGCGCTGTTAAATTAGCAGAAAGTGGCGGCGGTAGACTATCGGCGGCCGTAAACGGAAAGTTCGACAAACTCAGCTATCTGTTAAGTGCAAGCTATGAAGAAAACGGCGTACAACGCGATGCAAAGGGCGATATTTTAGGTTTACAATATGGTTTATCTGACTCCGAAACGCAAAACTATTTTACCAAGCTAACCTATGATTTTGATGACGAAAAACAGTTGCAATTTAGCTACAACTTTTATAGTTCACAACAAAAAACAGATTTAGGCGATGTGACCGGCGATGGCAATATAGGGGAAAAAACATACGCTATACACGTCCCTTTAGCACTGCAAAAACAAGGTAAACCGCAAGGACCAGAAGGTAATGAAAATATAACGCTAAAGTATGTTGATTATGCGTTATTTGATAACACACAAATGACTCTCGATCTCTATAAACAAAATATAGAAAACGTATTCTTTTTCTCAACCGCGTTAGCCAATCTTGATGAAGGTTATAGCGGTGGTCAGTCTGTCATTAAATCAGACAAACAAGGGGCAAGAGCTACTTTTAATAGCCAGTTTGATTTTGAAAACGTAGCAGCTACGCTGATCTATGGTATTGACGCGTTAAACGATAAAACGTCGCAACCTTTGGTTGATGGTCGTGTTTGGGTCCCAGAGATGGACATGGAAAGTGTTGCCGGTTTTTTACAAACAAAATGGGTAATAAACGACGACATTATTATAAAAGCAGGCGTAAGAAACGAAAGCATTGATTTGAGCGTAAGTGATTATCAAACATTAAAGCTATGCAGAACCGCGTCGCAGTGTTCGGTGCCGTTAAACGTACGTGGTGATACTATTAATTACGAGGCTACAACGTATAACGCAGGTATAAAATACAATCTAACTGACGCGTTTAGCCCATTTTTTAGTTACTCGCAGGGATCTGACATTTCAGATATAGGTCGTTTACTTCGCGCCGCGACCGTTAACGATATTGCACTTATTCAAACACAAGCCTCCATAATCGATAATTATGAAGTTGGTTTTACCTCACAGTTTGAAGATGTGCGCTTTGAATTTTCCCTTTACAGAAGTACCTCAGAGCTTGGTACGAGTAATGCGTTCAACGAAGTAACAGGGGTTTACGAACCCGTACGCGCACCTCAAGAAATATGGGGTTACGAAAGTTTAGTTAACTACACGATTACTGAAGATCTTAAATTGAGCGCCACTTACAGCTACGTTGAAGGCAAAAACAGCAAAGCTGATGAATATTTAGGCGCAAGACAAATTAGTCCACCTAAAGCGACGGCTAATTTAACATGGCAAACGAATGACAAACTATCACTTGCGATGAGCTTTTTATATGTAGGCGACAGAAAGCGCTTTGATAAAAATGCACAAGGCCAATACTCTGGCGATCAAGGCCCTGTTAGTAGCTACAACACATTTAACTTAAGTGGGCAATACAATGTTAACGCCCAATGGAGTGGTTATTTTGGGATAGAAAACCTGTTCAATAGCGATTACTACCCTGCTCGAGCACAAGCATACACCTACGGTGGGTACAATATTAAAGGGTTAGGCACAACTGCAACGTTGGGCGCTACATACCAATTTTAATGAATAAACACACATTATAGGCATGCCCTGCATGCCTATATACTTAACCTGAGCTCTGGTTAAGAGATTTACTGACGTATTGAATCATGGAGATATTTAAATTGATTTTCTCTAGGCAGAGATTTTCAGTGAAAACAAGGCGACTTTACGCGTCAATAGCGAGCCTGTTGCAAATAAATTCAACCCAGTTAACGCTGAAAATAGCTGTTCGAGATAGATTTATTATCCAGAGTTCAGGTTGCTTAACAAATCCCACATAGATAAACGTCTCACTTTTTACCTAGGGCGTGTTGATCTTTGTGGATTGAGATTTGTTCAATCTAGGGGCGATTAAATTGCGGCGCGAGGTTTGTAACCTAGTGGGCTAAGTAAAAACCGAGCAACAAAAAGTTAATCGTCCCTAGAAAGAACCTTTTGGGCAGCGCATGTTTGGTCTTTATGCTGCGTTATCGCCTATTTATGGGGAAAAACCACACTACATAGGCACTGCCTTGCCTAAAAACCAAACACACTGCTGCAAATTCAACCACCAAAGTTCAATACGCCCTAGCAATCATAATCTTGCATTAGATGCTAATACAAATAAAAAACTGTCCATAAACCAAGCAGTAACGCAAACTTAAATAAGAATCAAAACCAATAGTAAAGCAATGATTTTTATAGAGAAAACTTGCAATTCATTCGATTTATACTACACTGCCTACAATTGAAATAGTTAAGGCGATTTATCATGAAAGGTAATCAAAAAGTAATCGATGCGTTTAATACATTGTTAGCTAACGAGTTAGCGGCAATCGATCAGTATTTTATACACTCGCGCATGTATGACGACTGGGGTTTAAACAAGCTATACGAGCGCCTTAACCACGAAATGGAAGAAGAAAAAGATCACGCAGATTGGCTTATTAAGCGTATCTTGTTTCTAGAAGGTGTACCAAATATGACTAAGCGCCGTGATTTACTTATCGGTAGCGATGTAAAAAGCATGATGCAAAACGATTTAACACTTGAGCTTGAAGTAGTCGCGTGTGTTAAAGATGTAATCGCAATATGTGAAGAACAACAAGATTACCAATCTCGTAGCATTTTAGAAAAACTGTTATTTGATACAGAAGAAGATCATGTTTACTGGTTAGAACAACAACTTGGCTTAATTGATAAGATTGGCTCTGAAAATTATCATCAAGCACAAATGGCTTAGTAGGAGCATATTATGAAAGGCGATAAAGACGTTATTGCGGCGCTTAACAAAGTACTCGCTAATGAGCTTGTTGGTATTAACCAATACTTTTTACATGCACGCATGTTTAAAGATTTTGGCTTTACACAACTAGATAAAGCAGATTACAAAGTATCTATTCAAAAAATGAAAAACGCCGATCGTTTAATCGAGCGTATTTTATTTTTAGAAGGTTTACCAAATCTTCAAGATTTAGGCCGATTACGTATTGGTGAAAACAGCGAAGAAATGATTGCAGCTAATATGAGTTTTGAACTCGATACAATCGGCGAGTTACAAAGTGCAGTGAAACTAGCTGAAAGCAAAAAAGATTATATTACTCGTGAAGCCCTTGATCACATTTTAAATGAGCAAGAAGAGCAAATTGATTGGTTAGAAACCCAACAATTACTTATTAAAAATACGGGTATTAAAAACTACTTACAGTCTCAACTGTAAATAGTAACAAGCATAAAAAAAGCAGCTATAAGCTGCTTTTTTTATATCTAAATTTTATATGCAATTAAGCAACTTGATCCGTTACATCAGCAATCTGAATCAGCCTGCGATTAAGGATCTTTTTAGTACAGCCACAACACTTACCGCATTGGCTGCCCACTTTAAGCTCTTTAGTTAATTCACGCATGGTTGTTGCACCATCGTCAATTGTTTGCTCAATTTTTTTATCAGTCACACCGTGACATAGACAAATATACATGAATACAAACCACTCTCAATTACATTTAGTACGTACATACTAATCTAAACGAAAATAGTTATCAATTATTTTATTGGCTAATAAGTCTCTTTTTTAACTTATTAACCTGAACTCTGGTTAAGAGATTCGCTAACACATTGAATAATAATGATATTTATTTTATCTAGCCAGAGATTTTCAGTGAAAACAAGGCGAATTTACGCGTCAATAGCGGGCCTATTGCAAGTAAGTTCAATGCAGTTAGCGCTGAAAATAGCTGCTCGAGATAGATTTATTATTCAGAGTTCAGGTTTATTAGATAATACTAATTAAGCTGAAATTTAGTGGCAACTTAACAGTAGATAAATTTCAAGCAATGTGTGGCTATTGGTGGTACAAAGATTGAGATTTATTGATTGGAGCGAAACCTTAAATATAGGTGAGACTAGGGCGTGTTGACCTTTCGTGATTAATTTTGCAGCAGACTGTTTGGTATTTGGACAAGGCAGAGCCTATGTAGTGTGGTTATTCCCCATAAATAGGCGATAACGCAGCATAAATGCCAAACATGCGCTGCCCTTTGGGTTCTTTCTAGGGACGATTAACTCTTTGTTGCTCGGTTTTTACTTAGCCCAGGTCAATATTTGAATGGTTAAAAACTAATTAAGGCTTTAAAAATCTTATTCTCTTGTTATAAAACGCTTAATTCTTAGTCCCAATCTTTTTCATAAAATACACCGCCCAGGAAATGCTACTTTAAAAAAGCCCCATTCTTTAGAAAGCCATTTATGAACTGTTTTATAAAGCTCATTATCTAGGTCGATACTATCATCTCGAACCCATAAATAGACTACACATTGATAATTCGGAGAATCGCTCGGGTCGATGTAAACAGAGCCAAGGCACTTGTTTTTTGACTTATTAAATACTGAATAAGCAAATGCCTGCCGTGATTCAAATTCTTGTTTATGAGCTTTTAGGCTAGCGATATTTTCTTCAAGTGTCATATCACTTTTAGGCCATTCAGAACTTAAGCCAAAAATTCCTTGTAGTCTCTTTTGGCTAGACATTACGGCTTCAAAATCTAATTTTGCAACTTCGTCATCAAGAACTCTGAAATGAAAAGATTCACTGTCAAAACTCTTAGGCGGTTCGTAAGTTTCAGAAATAAAAGGGTTAAGCATACTCAGGACCTACCGGTAGTGACATTATTGTATTACGAGCCTGTAGAATAACTCGTTTTTAATTTATTTTTATTGATGGTTTAACCATAGCTGAGTTCCTATTTTGATTCAATCGATTACTGTATTTTATGCAGAATATAAAGTGGGAGTTTAATGTTGTTTTAATTGGCTTTTTGGAAGGTATTACAGGTGTTTAAGTGGCTTTTATTTAGGTTAAAAGGGCTTACCCATTCTTAATGAATCGTATTTTGGAGCTTTTCTATGTTATATGAATTAGGCAATACGATTGTCGCAATGTGAAGTAAAGGCATTCATTTTCGTTTGTCGGCGTAAGGTCGATGTAACTGGGTTTGTTACGTGATTTATGATTTGTACTTATAATATTGTTTTAATTGATAATTTATTAGAAATTAGGATAGGTATCATCCTAACTCCCATGCCGTACACCCACCCCTCTAAAATATACACTTCATTAAGCTGAGGATAAATTATATTCAACATAATAATTTTCTAGCTTGACTCTGAAATTGAATTTTCAGCGGGGCAGGATATAGTCTATTAAGTCACTCAATCGCAACAATACTACTAATGACTAAAAGGCTACCACGTCTCATTATTAGTTTATTTTTGATAAACCAATTAATGCATTCTCACTTTCACCATCATGACAACGGCTATCATTGCCGTCTCTGTTCTCTATTATTAAGGTGTATTCACTGCCATTCTTTCCTTCAGCTATTGCCATTAATATCGGTGCTAATAGATAAGTCTGCTCTGGGTATACAATTACAGGCTCGAGCTCAAATCCAGAAGCTCGTTCATAGCGAACTTCAAAAGTATTAAACGTTGAAAATACGTCTGTAATAATGCCACTACAAGTAAATACTTTAGCTTGGCTTGAAAATGATATTGTTAAAACAAGACTTAATACTACGTTTAGTAATAAATTTTTCATCTCTGTGATCCTATATTATTGACTAACCTAATTGTTAGAAAAACCATCATATCTATTAATCTTTTTGAAATTAATGACAAAAAAATTAATCTTTAATGACATAAACACATAACCATAAATAGTGTCACCGCGTTTATTCGTAATTTTAAAATCATAAAATTGCAAAAGACAAACTGCATATTCTAGTATTTACCGAATAAAACATTTATGGAATAATGCACGCCTCTTAAGGGAGTAGCCCGCTCAAAAATGTCAATTTCACTAAACAAATAACTGGTTAATGCACTAGTGTTTTAATAAATTGATAAACGAGTAAACTTATCAACATAATTGCACCTCACGTGCATGGTAAGTTTGTAATGTTGTAGCAATCATTATCGGCGAGACTTAGGTGAACACTATCCTCGAGGCGGGAGATGGTTGTTTGCCTTTGTTTAACAATCCCGCCTGAAAGTAGTTTTAATGGAAGTTTTTCTTACCTCAACCGTCACTGTTACCCTTGCTGAAATAGGCGATAAAACACAGTTTTTATCATTACTTCTCGCCGCTCGTTTTCATAATAAAATTGCACTTATTATAGGCATTTTAGCTGCAACAATTATTAACCATGCTTTGTCTGCGTGGTTAGGCGATTGGCTCAGCGGTAACTTTACAACTCACTACATGCCATTGATTGTCAATATCAGCTTTATTGTTGTAGGCTTTTGGCTGCTTATTCCAGATAAAGATGAAGAGGTAACTCAAAAATACGATCATTTTGGTGCGTTTTTAGTCACTTTCGTCTTATTTTTTATTGCTGAAATTGGTGACAAAACACAAATAGCAACAATTTTGTTAGGTGCTCAATATCAATCTGTTTTTTGGGTAACACTGGGGACGACGGCTGGTATGTTAATAGCGAATGTCCCTGTAATTTATGCTGGCAACACCTTGCTTAAAAAAATCCCACTAAGCAAAGTACGTGTTATTGCAGCAAGTGTGTTTGTACTGTTGGGTATATATGGTTTGATAGCACTTTAAACTGTAAAAGGGTTTATTTTAATGCGTGGGATTTTGTCTTATATGATCTAATAAAGTTTATTAGATCATATAAATATGCATAATCACTCTATACTTTATTAACGCAGTAACAGCCCTTTGTATCGGTAATTAAAAGTTTTGAGTTATATCCTGCAACTAAGTTGTTTATCACAGCTTCAACAAACCCACTACCTTGCGCGCATGCTAATCCTTCAGAAAGCGGTCCAACATAAACAAAGTCACCGTTTTTGTCGATAATAATCGCAGCGGGAGTTGCTGGTACAACAGCCTTAAGCTCTTGTGTAAGTTGCAGTTGAACTACATCCAGCCCTTTAGTTTTGGCTAAAGTCGTTAGCGACGAAATGTGCGACTTAGCTTGCTTAAAACATCCACAACTTTGCTCTGTAACCAATATTAAGGATGCAACTTCTTTATTTTTCCATATTAACTGCTGTTTAAAATTATGAAACCAGCTATTTTTTATCAGCATTTTCGTGCTATCAAATGCTTTCAGTTGCCCTACCTGAAAGTAAATGAACCCTGCTATAACAAAAAATAACCAGGTTACAATCACTGTAATAATTAAATAGTTAGTTCTATTTGAACTTTGCAATACTTTGCTCTAAAACTTCAATACTGACATCAATAAGTTGAACTTTAGCCGTCAACTGTTTCACTATACTTGAGTCTACATATTGGTTTTCAAGCATCTTATTGGTATTTTGAGCTATTTGCTCAGTATTACCCGCCTGCTCTGCGACCACTTGCGCGACTGAATTTGCACTACTAGATACAGCTTTGATCTGCTCGCTCATCGCTGATATGTTTTCTTTCATCCCAGTGCTTATTTGAGTAAGATCAACAACGAAATCTACGCATTGGCCCATAGACTGCGTTGATGTTTTACTATTACTCACTAAATTTTTAAGTGTAAGACTAATTTTATCTGTCGTTGCCTTACTATTATTAGCAAGAGAACGTACCTCATCAGCAACGACCGCAAAGCCCCTACCGTGCTCGCCCGCTCTGGCCGCTTCTATTGCTGCGTTTAAAGCTAATAAGTTAGTTTGCTCTGCAATACCCGATATTTCATTAAGTAAACCTGAAATAACATCCCCCGCACTAACTAAATGGTTGATCTGCTCTTCGGTATGATTAAGAAGTTTTAACAATTCTCTGCTTTTACTGTCCGTTTGTAAAACATCGTCTAAAGCACCACTTGCTGCTTGTGTAATGTTATCAACCTGAAGCTTTAATACTTCACTTTCTTGTTCAACTAACTTGAAGCCCTCAGCAACTTGAGCACCGGAATTTGCAATATCATCTGTTTGCTGTGTACGCTGCTGAGCAGCATCAGCCAATTGATCATGAACTTGAATAAGTTCTTGTGAATTAGTTTGTAAAGATCCTGACTGGGTTTGTACTTGCTTAATTACATCAGATAAATAATTTAATAATGTATTAAAGCCATTAACAGCTTCACTTTTTACATCATCAGCTCTTAGTGATAATTTTATATGTTCAGGGTCTAACATAATTTGCTCAGTTGCAAAACTCAGTGATGCACCAGCACGACGTTCTTGCTGCAAAATTTTAGCAATATAGCCGACAACAAGCACTTCGACTATTGCATAACAAGCGTGTATAAGCACGGTAGAAAAAGCAAGCCTATCAGGATCAAATACATAAACACCTGTGTTTTGAGTCTGTAAATAATAAAAAGATAAATGATGAACCGCCACAAATACGATAGCAGTGATAAATACCCGCCATTGTACAAAAACAATTAACATTGGCATTAAAATAAATATCTCAAAATGTATTTCGATTAAACCGTACGCTTGTTGTATGTGCAAAAAGGAAAACATCATAATCGCTGCGGCCACTATGTGCGGTGTTACTTTGCTATCAGCTTGAGTATTTAAAAGCCAAATAGGCAGCAAACATAGTGGCAAACCAATAATAAATGCTTGTAATAATGTCCCAAAATACAAACCTATCCCTATGGATTCGATGAATAGCAAACTAAAAATAATTGTAAATAATCGACTAACATTGGACATAAAAAACCTTTAGATGTGTATTGTTTATTTTGTAACTCAGAATGCTTGGCCATTTCGTACGTAATAAAACAAAAATAAGGACATAACTCCCCGATATTTATTTAACTATAGGCAATATTTCTTTAAATGTAGGGGTTGCTGAATTTTTAGTCCATTGAAATATAATTGTTTCCGCACACGAAATAATAGCTCCGGCTTGTCGTAACTGATCAAGGGCTATGCGAACGTGCTCTTTATTTCGAGAACCGACAGCATCCGCAGCGATAATAACGTTAAAACCATTTTGCAATAAATCCAAGCATGTTTGTAACACACATACATGTGCTTCAGTGCCAATAACTATAATCTCTGAACGTGCGTAGCTTTGTAATGTTTCTAAAAAATGAGGCTCTTCACACGCACTAAAAAACGTTTTATTAGTGTATTCGGCCTTTGGTAATGCATTTTTTATTTGTTGATGCGTCTCCCCTAATCCCTTTTTATACTGCTCAGTTATTAGGGTTGGCACATTATGAACCTGGCTTGCGTGTGATAACTGTAATGCACAATTTAAAACGCCCGAAAAATTTTCAATGACAGGCGCTAATCGAGCCTGCAGATCAATGACCAAGAATAAGCTTTGGGTTACATCTACATTCAAAATTGTACTCATAGTGACCTCATAAAATTTTAAGTTATTGTCTTATATAAGTTAGTTTAGCAGCAAAAAGAATACTGTTTTAACTTAGCATCTGTTTTTGTAATTCAAAATAAAAAATACATGCTATATTTAGTACCTACCTATAACTCTAATCTATGTTAGTGAGAGAATTTATTAGTGCGTTTGAATAAATGGCTTTTCATCCTCAGTACAATTGCTTTAATTTGCTTTGGAAACGTTTTCGCATCGCAAAACTATGCTCAACAGTTACAACGCATTTCTACCGATGAAGGCTTATCGCAAAGCTATGTTACAAAGTCATTACAAGACAATTTAGGTTTTATATGGATTGCAACTACGCAGGGCTTAAATCGATTTGACGGCCATCAAGTTAATATCTTTGATGGGGGCGTTGGGTTAGAGCGTTACAATATAGCTAGTTTATTTAAAACACATGATGACAAAATTATTGTATCAACAGAGAGCTCTGGTGCTTATTTAATCGATCCTATTAATTTAAGCACAGTAAAAATTTACTCCGGAGTGACCTCTGAAAAATCAAATTATATTCCGCCCATTTTAGCTGTAGAGCAAATCCAAGATGTCTTTTATTTTGCGATACGTAATCAAGTTTTCTCGTTTAGTATAAATAGTAAAATACTCACTTTAGAGGCTACCATTGACGATGAAACTAATCATATTCGCGCATTGAGTGTGTACAAAAATGACTTGTTCATCGGTGCAAACAAAGGATTATATTTTCAAAACTTAGCAAATAAGCAACTAACTAAACTTGAGTTACACGATCGTACGCAAAATACACTCGATAATAATGATGTTAAGTTTTTAAGTATCGACTCTCAATTAGGTCTACTCGTGGGCACAGTAGAGGGGCTTTATGCTGTAGCACTGGATGATAATACCCTTTTAAACACTTCTAAAATATCCACAATCATTCCTGAATATAATATTTGGGATTATAAAAAAACACCCTACGGAGAGTTTATAGCCACCGAGCAAGGGCTATTCCAGTATCACCGAGACACAGGTAACACTGAATTTATTTTAAATTTTAGCGACAGTAAGTTTAATATCACTGAAAATACAATTAATGATTTAATGGTTGATGCAACGGGTATGTTTTGGCTTGCATCGCGTACGCAAGGTGTTTTTACATGGGCTATTCAAACAAGACGGTTTAACAAAATAAAATTACCCGCTAACAACGTTATTAATACAATTTATCAAGATAAAGACGATTCAACTTGGTTTGGCACAGATAACGGCATCACTCATGCATCTGCTGATATGAAAAAATCTGAAAACTATTTAGAATCAGACGATAATAAAGCCGTTTATGGAAAATTTTCAGTATTTGATATTATCCCAGCTCATTTAGAGCCTGAATCACAATATTTATGGCTAGTTCGCTACTACGACCTCATTTTATTTGATAAAAAAGCAAAGAAAATAGTTTCAAAACAAACGATAGATTTAGAACCAAATAACCCGATTGATTTTTACGGCTTTTCTGAAATTGCAAACGATACATTTGCATACTTCAGTAACGAAAACTTTTTTATCTATAACGGAAAAACAAAAAATGTACGGATAATTAAAGGACTAAAAGAGCAAATTGACCCATTCGATGCATATACGTTTCTTCGCCCTTTAGATACCCACCCTGATGAATTACTGATCAGCACATATACGCACCTATTTCGTTATAATGAAAAAAACCAAACACTTACAATAATTTACGCAGCCCAAAATAGAAAAGGCAATACGCTCTACACCATTGATGATTGGCTCATTAATAACAAAACATTATGGCTTGCTACCAGCCAAGAAGGCCTCATTGGCTTGGATTCGACGAGTTATGAGAGAAAATATCATTTTGATATGAGTGATGGCTTAAAAACTGAATCTATGTATTCTTTGCAACTCGATGAGTATGGCTTCTTATGGATAAGCAGTCAAAATGGGCTCTATCGCCTTGATACGCAAACTCAAGCTTTAACTGTTTACACCGTTAAGGATGGCCTTTCGGTTAATCAATTTAGTGTTATTGGCGCAAATAAATTAAATAATGGTAATTTAATTTTTGGCAGTAGTTATGGGGCAATCTCATTTGATGCCGCTGACTTTATCAAACAATCGCAACAAGCCCCCGTTTTTAAAACGTTAATAACTGATATTACATTGCTATCAAGGCAAGTGAATTACCACCCAATGCAATATGCATCAACTCCATTAGCACTAAACCATGACGACATTGGCCTTGGAATAAGCTTTTCAAATTTTGACTTTCACAATGCCAATAAAACATATTACAAAGTATCATTAACGGGCCCTACCTCGCTCAATTACGATAATTTGAAATCGAATAAAATCTTCTTTACTACACTTCCCCCTGGCGACTACATTTTAACCGTGTCTTCACATAATATAAATAGCTCTAAAACAAGCGAGAGTAGCACGCTACTGTTTAATATCGCTTATGCACCTTGGCAGTCACCACTTGCATACACTATTTATACTTTAAGTATTATCAGTATTTTGTTTTTACTTTTTTGGCAATACCGTCATCGTAAAATTACAATTGAAAATGCACATCGCGCAACTATTCATTCTCAAAAACAGACCGAATTAGCACTGAGAAATAATAAAAGTGGTGTTTGGGATTACGATTTAAAAAGCAAAACAGTAAACACATTGCGAGGTAATGAATTAGGCTACGCTAGTTTACCCGAACGTATTGAGTTAGCGTACTTTATTGCCCTTATACATCCTGATGATCGTAGAAGAGTCGAAAGCCTATGGAATATGTTCATTCAAAAAAATGAACCACTGCAAAATTGGCAAGCGACTTATAGATTACATCATAAAAATGGCCATTGGCTGTGGTACCAAGACATTGGCCAAATTATATATAACCCTCTATCAAACGAACCTTTGTATGTATCTGGTATATATACAAATATTACCGAGCAACGTGCCAATGAGCAGCAAGCTAATGTTCTTGGTGAAGCATTTAGCCAAATAAATGACTGGTTACTTATTCTCGATACTCAGTTAATGCCATTTTCTGCTAACAATAGTCTTTTAGACGCGTTTTCAAGCAACTCAGCTAAGGCAAAATTAAGCACTAAGTTATTAATTAAAGCGATGGGCAAAGCAAAATGTAAAAAATTTGCAGCCAAGCTAAAATCGTTGAAACCAAAACAAAACTGGCATACAGATACTTACATTAAAACGAAAAAAAATAAAAACCACCCTATCCATCTTAGTGTCACAGCCGTTGCCAAAGAGGATAATAACGTTAGCTATTATGTGGTTGTTATTTCAGATCTGACGGAACAAAAACGAGCAGAAAACGAGTTACGCTATTTAGCAAACTACGATCCTTTAACTCGCTTACCTAATCGCAGTTTAATGTATCAAAAAATAGAAATAGCTATAGAAAAAGCGCAACAGAGCGTTACTCAATGCGCTATTTTATTTATTGATTTAGATAAATTCAAACCTGTGAACGATTCTTTTGGCCATGCTGTGGGTGATAAACTACTGTGTAACATTACTGAACGTGTAAGCGCGATATTAGACGAATACTCTACATTGGGCCGCCAAAGTGGGGATGAATTTTTAGTTTTGATCGAAAATACCAGCTCAGTAAAATCATTAAATCACACAGTAAAAGAAATCAGCGCGGAGCTTGCAAACAAAGTTATTATTGAAGACTTTTCTATTAATATATCTGCCAGCATAGGTGTTGCATTATATCCTTTCGATGCTGAAACAACCGATATATTAATTAGGAATGCTGATGTTGCAATGATGCATGCAAAACAAAATGGCAGAAACGGGTTCAAGTTTTTCAACGAAAAAATGAATGAAAAAATAAAACAAAAGTTAATTCTTGAAAATAATTTAAAAGACGCGGCCAAAGACAACTTGTTTTTTAACCATTATCAACCAATTGTCGATATTGAAGCAAAAGTAATTAACGGTGTCGAACTGCTTATGCGCTGGGAAAACGATGGACAACTCATATCACCGGCTCAGTTTATCCCTATTGCAGAAGAAACCGGCTTAATAGAAATGCTCACTGAGCAAGCTTTAAAACGGGCCTTATCTGAATTAGCGCCCATACTATCCAGTAATCCGTTATTTTATATTTCTTTAAATTTATCGCCAAAGCATATTCTTAAAGAAAACATAGCAAAGCGTTTACTCTCAATCCTAAACGACAATCAGGTAAGTCCGATGCAGCTGCGTCTCGAGATCACCGAAAACACATTGTTGGATGATAAAGTTAAGGCTGCAAAACAGCTTCAAAAATTACAAGCGCTTGGATTCAAGTTGCTCCTTGATGACTTTGGGACAGGCTATTCTTCATTAACTTATTTGAGTCAATTTCCTATTAATGTGATTAAAATCGATCAAAGCTTTGTAAATAGTATTGGCATAGATAAAGGTGACGAGTCTATCATTAAGAGTATATTTTCACTTGCTAACAACCTTGAGTTATCTTGTATCGCTGAAGGTGTTGAAACACGAGAGCAGATGATATTTTTAACTAATATGGGATGCTTAGCACAACAAGGTTATTATTTTGCTAAGCCGATGAAAGCTGAAAAGCTGTGTGAAAGTGGCTGTTTCAACAAAATAATTAACTTAATTTAGAGCCTATACCTGCGTATTGACTCATCAATGAAGATATTTATACCAATTTGCTTAAATATAGAGGCTATTTGATTCGTTAAATGGCATCAAATACTGATGCCAGTTGGTGTTGTTTACTACTAACCGTGTTGATGCTCGGCATGACTTTCTATTTGCAATACGCTGCTTTTAACATTAAATTTTAATGACAATAGTTGTTCTACTTTTAAACGACAGACCTCATCATGCTTTTCGATAGTACAGTGCTGTTTAAGTACTACATGGGCTCCCACTACGGCCTCTTTATCTTTACGGGTAACGGTTACGTTGTGTACGCTATGCACATGTTCTATATGAGTTATTTCGTATTCAATATCAACAACTTTTGGAAGTTTTTCTTTATTTAAACGTAACCCTTGAATACAACGAACAATGACCTTAATGCCTGTAAATAAAACAAAGAATGCAATAAGCATACTCGATAAAATATCAATAATATCCCAACCAGTAAAATAGATAAGCACGCCAGCAATAAAAGTCGATACGGTTGAAATTAAATCAAAAAACGAATGCAAAAATACAGCGTAAATATTAATGCTGGCTTTACGACCTTTGTACAAAACCCACGCTGCCGCGCCGTGAAACAAAAAGCCAATACCCGCAATAGACGACATCAAAAAGCTATTGATGGCAAGCTCATTGCCCTCATGATGATGAATAAAACGCTCCCCTCCTTCATATAAGATAACTAAGCTAATGGCTAAATATAAAACGCCATTAATAAGCCCACCAAATAATTCTGCTCGCTGATGGCCATCGTTATAAGTTTTAGCAAAGTGAATAGCAAGACTTGAGGCTATTAACGCAATAAATAGCGAGCTATTATGGACAAATAGATGCCCTGCATCTGCAAGTACTGCAAGTGAATTTGCATAATATGCGCCAATAACTTGAATGACCATGAATGAGCATGTAATTGCTAATGCAATTAATAACCGGCGGCGGGAAGCTTCGTGTGTAGTGATCTCTGTCATGAATTGTTTGAATTACCTATACTTAGAATGCAAATAAGCCTATAGACAGGCTTAGTGAGAAAAGAGTAATGATATACAGTATCAATTATAATACGTCGGTAATTTAAACGCACTAAAAAATTAGTAAAATGAATAATAATGTACTAAAAGTAGTAGAGTAGGTATAAAATATGCCTTACAAAACAGTATCATTTATTAATGCGGAGTGAATCAGTGGATTTGCATTCAACACAAGAAATATGGAGTACATTAAAGTATCTTCCATTTGCTGTTTTACTTCATGATACGCAATCGCAAACCTTCCAGGCGAACACACAAACACAAACATTATTTGATTTAAATACAAATTCTCAATTAACTGAAAATGATTTTAATCATCTCACTTTAATAAACCCTCTCAGCAAAATAATTTTCTCTATAAAATCACTGTTTAATGATTACTTACTGCCGCATACAAGTAACCAAATACTTATTGAAAAACAAGGTAATACGTTTTTACTAAATGTAAGGCTTGCACACTTTAATGAGTCGCTTTCAATGCTCGTATTTGAGCTAGTTAAAAATAACGTAAATGAAGAGTATAATTTTGATAAAGTGATATCTAGCATATCAACCGATTTAATTGATATACAAATTGACGATATCGATAAGCATATTGACTATGCCCTGAAAGCCATTGGTACTGTTGCAAATGCAGATAGAAGCTACTTGTTTAGATTCAATAAAAACAATACAAAAATGAGCAATACGCATGAATGGGTGAATGAAGGCATTTTACCTTTCAAAGATACATTACAAGATGTTCCTAAAAGTGCACTGCCGTATTTTTTCAGCTTAATGAATGACACCTATTTATTCAGAGTAAATGATACATCGACCCTTCCTAAAGCAGCACTCAGTGAACAAATCGAATTTGAACAACAAGAAATAAAATCTGTATTGTGCATTGGTCTTCGTTATGAAAAAGAACTTGTTGGGTTTATCGGCTGCGATAGCGTAAAAGAACTACGGGAGTGGACCGATTTAGATTTAATAAGGTTAAAGCTTGTAGGTGAAATACTGACTAACGCATTTAAAAATATAGACTACAGAAAAAAGCTAGAATTAGCTCAGCGACAACTCATTACGGCCAATAAAAAGCTAAATGAATTAGCAAATACTGATGGGTTAACAAATATAGCCAATCGACGCAGTTTTGACCGCGCACTTAAAAATGAAATCAGGCGCTGTGTGCGCAATCAGCATCCCATAGCACTAATCATATGCGACATTGATTTTTTTAAACATTACAACGACAACTACGGACACCAACAAGGTGACGAGGCTTTAAAAATAGTTGCAAGCACACTTAATAAGTTATGTAATCGTCAAGGCGATTTAGCTGCGCGTTACGGTGGTGAAGAGTTTGTTATTATTTTACCCGCCACTGATGCAAAACAGTGCAAAGCGTTTACTGCGCTTATTCAAAAAGAAATTGAGACCTTAAATATTGAGCATCACTATTCAAATATTGCTAAGCGCCTTACTGTTAGCATGGGGTTTTATGCTTTAATTCCCAATACAAAAACACTTCCAGAAGATCTTATTAGTAATGCAGATTCCGCCCTATATAACGCAAAGAAAACAGGGCGAAATAAAGCATCCGAATTTATATCCGAATAGTGTTTACTGCATTAATTTCGTAGCTTAATTTGTTAATTGTATTGCTTTTCCAGCAATAAATGCAGTTAGCAATCCTGCAACCATTGCACCGGCAAAAGTACAAATTATACCGCCTATAACACCATAAACGCCTACCAAACAGCTTGTTGCGAATATAAACAAGCCTATTACCAACGGTAATTTAATCAACATTGTTAATGTGCTTTTACGAATGCAGAACATCATAACGAATAAACTCGTCATCGCCGTAAATATCAAAAATTCATTCATGCAGTTTTTGCCTCTATGTATGTATTTGTAGAAGCTTTTATTTTCAACGCGTAGCCAATACACATGGCCCCCACAAACATAAAGCTAGCATCAACAATAGCAACTAAGCCACTGTTTAAATTAATAATATTACTGTGACTCAATAAAATATTTAATGGCAGCACAGCACTCAATGCTAACCCGCAGAGTAAAAGTGTCTGTTTAAAATAGGTTTTATAATCTACAGGCAATAACCCTATTAATAGCCAACCTAACCAAGTATTAAAGAATACAGGTCCAAAATAGCTATTTTGCGCAGCACCAATAACATTGTGATTAAGTATTACCTGCAGCGGGAGAAGCACAAAGCTTGCTAACACTAAACCACCGCAACTTCCTATAATAAAGCGGTTCCAACGCGCGTAAGCAACCTCAGATAAACTAGCATTACTCCCTCGCGTACGTTTTGCTAGCCACATCATCATCCCAGACACTGGTAAAAGTGCAGTACAAAAACCAAGTAACACCCATAGTAGTTTGATAAAAATGCCTGCAAAATTACCAAAGTGCATTGGAAATACAAGTTCTATTACTTTTATTGATATCCCTGATATATCACCAAAACTACTCATCGATTTTACAAATTCGCCATTTCCACGATAGTGCAGTAACTGAGAAGCCACCGCTTCTCCACCAAGTAAACGTAAATACACCTGCGCGTTAGCGTCATTGTTAGCCATTATTGTTGCATCTATAATCACGGCTTTTGGATAACGGCTACGTGCATTTTCTAGTATGGTGTCTAGCTGTGTCGGCTGTTTAGTATGGCTTATTACTGTTTCTGGTATGGCTGTAAAAGTTTCTATCAGCTTATTTTGATCGCCACCAAAACTCACAAAAGCGGCGGCGGGCAATAAAATAACTGTTGCCAGTCCCAAAAAAGCCCCTGAAAAACCAATCACAATATTAAATACACTTCCCCAAATGCCCATTACTTTATGGCCATCACTAATCGCAATATTGAGTCCTTTGTCGCGTCTGAAAGTAAATAACTCTTTTATCAATTTGCGATGAATAAATAAGCCTGTTATCGCACTCACTAATAACGTTAACCCTAAAAAGCCAGTGAGAATTAACCCAATAGGACGACCTAAATGTAAATCAGCATGAAACTCACCAATATAGCTCGGGGCATCAGTTTTTTTATTTGCATAAAAATCTTTGCTAGGGCCGTAGTAAGTATTCACCAAAGCAAGTGTATCGGGATGAAACTGAAATACTCTGGCAACTTCCTCGCTGTAATTCTCATCTCCGTGGTGCGATTCAAATACAAGGGTTAACAGATAGAAATTATGGCCACTTGGCATAAATACATGGATATTTTCCCCGAATTCATTGGGCACTTTTTTGTGGTACTCATTGACTAAGCGATTTACTTGAACACTCGCAACGTGTTGACTAGATTGTAATTCAGGGTTTGCCCATATTTTTAACTCTGGGCGAGAAAGCACAGCCAACGCACCACTAAACGCAATAATAAATAATAATACGGCGGTTATTATCCCAACCCAGCTATGTAATAAAAATAGCTTTTTTAAAGTAATCGACTTCATCCTTGCCCCTGCGTTAACGCCCAAAAACTAAATAATCCGTGTGTAGCACACAATAAACCCATCACTATAAAAGGCTGCCATACTTTTTCAGCCAAATAAGCATATATAAATAACGCTGTCCAAATGATTGGAAACAACAAAATAGGCAGCAAAATTTGCTCACTCATCTCAAAGGGTAAATAAGTGGTCATTCCAGGGATTATGATAACGGCGGTAATAAGTGCCATCACGCAGGCTAATAAGTGTCGCCGACGTGTAGCGTTAAACGTTTTTTTATTATTCATTGTTTGCTCATTAAATTTACTTAAGCATATACTAAACAGCGTATGCAAATGATAACAATTGTTATTATATTGTGCATTTGATGCTTAATGCAATTTATTAAACAAATTAAGTCTAAAAACACTGTTGGTTTTCCTTAAGAGCTCTTATGCTACGCCTCGCAATTTAGGTACGCAGTAATGCATCATTTCAGTTAAGCCAAGCTCGGGCTTTTTAATTTTTCAGGAAGCAGTACACCGTGGATATAATTAACGCGATTATTTTAGGTATTATTGAAGGTATAACAGAATTTTTACCCATATCATCAACTGGACACTTAATTGTAGCGTCAAAGTGGCTAGGCATTGAACCAACAGACGCAAACCTCGCCTTCGAAGTAATTATCCAGCTTGCCGCCATTTTAGCGGTACTAGCCAACTATAAAGACAAGTTCAGCCCTAAACATTTCAATTTATGGGTGAAAGTTGCCATTGCATTTATTCCTCTGGGGATTATTGGTTTTATATTTAGTGATGTAATAAAAACACTGTTTAGCGTACCAATAGTAGGGGTTATGTTTATTGTAGGCGGTGTGATTTTTTTACTATTAGAGCGCAATTATAAAGAGGCCCACTGCGCAACTACAGATTTAACCCAAGTTACTTATAAACAAGCTCTTTGGATTGGCGTAGCACAAGTATTTGCGTTAATTCCGGGGACTAGTCGTGCAGGAAGTTCTATTGTTGGTGCCATGTTGTGTGGTTTAAACCGAAAAGCCAGCGCTGAATTTTCATTTTTACTTGGTTTACCTGTACTTGCAGCAGCCTCAGGGTACGACTTACTTAAACATTACCAACTATTTAGCTTAGATGACCTAACTGCTCTTGCTGTCGGTTTTTTAACGTCTTTTATAGTCGCCTATTTTACTATTAAACTATTCATACGCTTTCTAGAAAATTTCACTTTTGTTAGTTTTGGTCTTTACCGAATCGTATTTGGTGTTATTTTATTAACTAACCTGAATTCTGGTTAAGAGATTTAAAAACACTATAAATAATAACGATATTTAAGTCTGTTTCTCTCTAGCTAGAAATTTTTGGTGAAAACAAGGCAAATTTACGCGTCAATAGCTGGTCTATTGCAAGGAAATTCAACGCAGTTAGCGCTAAAAATAGCTGCTGAGATAGATTTATTATCCAGAACTCAGGTTAACTATAGCCTACACATAAGAGAATATTATGAGCGAAAAGATAAACGAAGAAGCACTCCACGCACTTAAAATAGCTTTTACTTACATGCCTAAAGCGATTGAAGTGACAAAATACGAATATGGCGAGCGCTACCAAAGCGTACTTGATCACATTGAAGCTGTACGTGAAACACTGCTTATTAACGATGTTGACCCAGAGGAAGTAGGCGGCGATATAAATCCTGAGTACACACCAAACTCAACCTACTAAATATAAAACACTGAGCATTATATAATTAATATTACACTCAGCGTTATATTAATGCTCTATTATACTACAAAACATAAGGTTATAAATTTAAAGTGTACACATCAGTTTTAGTTATCATCGATAAAAACTGCTAAACTTACTTAGTAATTAATGAATATGCCTTTAATTGGCTTTTATACTGTATAAATTGAACAAAAGCTTACGGGGTGTTTTCTTTTGAATTTTCTTAGGCAATTTCACGACATAGTGTCTAACCAAAGTCTGAGCTTTGACGAAAAAATTAATCAACTTTTAGCATTCGGGCTTAATGTGTTTAACCTTGACGTCGCTATCATTAGTAAAGTTGAGGGTAAATGCTATACCGTGTTACATGCTATTACGCCAGATAACTCGCTAGAAATAGGCACTCAATTTGATCTAGAAGGCACCTACTGCGTACACACTCTTGTTGCGGGCTCCGCACTTGCATTTCATAACGTCTCGCAAAGCGTAATAGCTAATCACCCTTGTTATGCAAATTTTCAACTCGAATCGTATATTGGTGCGCCTATCAAAATAGGTGACGATATTTTTGGCACTGTAAATTTCTCCTCACTTAACCAGTCTCCTATTTTTACAGATGAAGCCTACGATTACATAGAGCTATTTGCACAATGGTTAGGCGCAGAGTTCGCACGCGCTATAACCAAAGAACAGTTAATAAAAAACAGTAACGATTTGCTAAAATTAGAAAGCGTAGCAAATATAGGCACTTGGGAAGTTGATCTCACTAATAATAAAATTTATTGGAGTCAGCAAACTAAACGAATTCATCAAGTTGATGAAGACTATAACCCTGAAATGGACTCTGCTATCGATTTTTATAAAGAAGGTGCAAGCAGAGATAATATAAATAAGGCCGTAGAAAATGCTGTTCACCATGGTGAAAAGTGGCATTTAGAACTTGAAATTATAACAGCAAAAAAACAAACAATTTGGGTGTCTACCTTCGGAGAAGCACAATTTAATGGTGATCACTGCACGCGGTTATTTGGTACATTTCAAGACATCACTGAAGCGGTAACACTAAGAGAAGCGCTTAAAAAGAAAAAAGCCGAAGCGGAGCGCTTGCTAGATGATAGAAGCATGCTTTTTGCAAAAATAAGCCACGAACTCAGAACACCGCTGAATGGTATTACTGGCATGCTCACTACATTGATAGATGAGCACAGCGAAGAAAAAAGAACAGAAAAAATAAGAGTAGCGCTACGTAGCGCCGATATACTTTTGAGTATAATCAACGAAGTCCTCGATTTTTCTAAAATAAATCATGGTGAATTAAAGCTAGAACCCACTAACGTTTTACTAAAAACAACCTTTACTGATCTGGTGTCTTTGTATACGCCTTTATTTAAAAGCAGTAATGTAGAGCTAGAAGTAACAAATGAAATTTCTGATAACTGCTGGGCATATTGCGACAACACACGACTAAGCCAAATTACCTCTAACTTATTAAGTAATGCGTTAAAATTTACTGAGTACGGTTGTGTAACACTGCATACATCAGTTCTTAATAACAATAATAAACTAACGTTAAACATTGAAGTAACTGATACAGGAAGAGGCATGACTAGCCAATTTCTTCAGTCTTTGTTCTCCCCTTTTACTCAAGAAGTTGATGCTAAAAATAGTAAAGGTGGCACAGGGCTTGGCCTCGCAATAGTTAAAGAACTTGTTGAGTACATGGGCGGGAAAATTAAGGTCAGTAGTAAAGTGAATCAAGGAACTACTTTTTCGCTAAATATACCCATAGAACTAGGTAAAGAGCAAAAAGTAGAGCTAAATCCACTATCAAAAATAAATATTAACGCGTGTGAGCTTGCTGTTTTAGTGGTTGATGACAACGACATAAACAGACTCGTTCTTGATGCCTCACTAAATAAATTTAATATAAAACCAGACTTTGCAGTAGATGGGCAAGACGCCATATTTAAATGCGAGCAAAAGCATTACGACCTTATTTTTATGGATTGTATTATGCCTATACTTGATGGCTTTGAGGCAACAAAACAACTGCGTTCAAAAAATATCTGTACGCCCGATTCAACCTATATTGTTGCTCTTACGGCCAATACTTCATCGCAAGATAAATTGGCATGTAAGCAAGTGGGTATGGATATGTTTATCTCAAAACCATTTAAAATGCACTCACTAGAAATTGCTATTGCCTCGGCCGCTAAGCGGCTGAAATTCAAACATTAATAAAAGATATAGTTGTATAGGGAATTCAAAAATGAAAAATATATTTAGAACCGTATTGTTCGCTATATTAGCTATAGTGCTATTCAAAGGTTTTTCAACTCAACAATGGCCACCATTAATTATTGTCATTGTGGGGATCAGTATTTTACTACTCTCAACTTTTGTTACAAAGGCTAAATCGACTAGAGGCTCGTCAAGTTATGTAGGCGGTGGCACGTCTCATACGGATAGCAATTGCGGCGGTGGTGATTCTGGTGGTGGCTGCGATTAAATCGCATGTTAATTTTTAGGCATAAAAAAGCCGCCTTTGGAGAAGGGCGGCTTGGGTGAACAAACAGCTAAGGGTGGACGCTGTTATATCAAGAGATGTTTCTATTAAATTTTTTATTAAATAATATTAAGCAGCGCTTTGATCTTGTTCGGTTTCATCGCTGTGGCGAATTAAATAATCAAATGCGCCTAAGCTTGCCGTTGCGCCACTGCCCATTGCAATAATAATTTGTTTAAACGGAGTATTGGTCGCATCCCCCGCTCCATAAATGCCTGGTAACGAAGTCGCACCTTTAGCATCAATCAGTATTTCACCAAATTTGCTTAGCTCAAGGTCGCTGTCTTTTAACCACTCGGTATTTGGTATTAAGCCTATTTGTACAAATATACCGGCAAGTTCAAGCTCTTTGCTCTCTCCCGACACTCTATCTGTGTACATTAAGCCTGTTACTTTTTTACCGTCACCAAGCACTTCGGTTGTTTGTGCACTTTTGATAATAGTAATGTTAGCCATGCTTTTAGCTTTACGAACGAGTACTTCATCAGCACGTAATGTGTCTGCAAATTCAAGTACCGTAACGCTATGCACAATATTGGCTAAATCTATCGCCGCTTCTATGCCTGAGTTACCACCGCCAATAACAGCAACGGATTTGCCTTTAAATAAAGGGCCATCGCAATGTGGACAATATGCCACTCCGTGGCCGCGATATTCTTGCTCACCCGGTACGTTCATTTCGCGCCAGCGTGCGCCGGTGGCAAGTACGAGCGACTTAGCTTTAAGTACTGCGCCATTTTCTAGTGTAATTTCGTAACCATTGCTATAACTAAGTGCCGCTGCCCGCTGATTATGCATTACATCTACATCGTATTCTTTAACGTGCTCTTCAAGCTGGGCAACCAATTTTGGCCCTTCCGTCGCCTTAATCGAAATAAAGTTTTCTATTGCTAATGTATCTGCCACTTGCCCGCCAAACCGGTCGGCAACAATGCCTGTATTTAACCCTTTTCGTGCTGAGTAAATCGCAGCCGATGCCCCCGCAGGCCCGCCACCAATAACAAGCACATCAAATTTATCTTTTTTGCTTAGCGACTCAGCTTGGCGTTGTGCCCCTTTGCTATCTACTTTATTAAGTATGTCGGTAAGGCTTAGCGCACCTTGGCTAAATGGTTCGCCATTTAAATACACAGCCGGTACAGCTAAAATATTTCGCTCTTCTACTTCGCCTTGAAATAACGCGCCATCAATCATGGTCGCCTTAATATTGCTGTTTGTCGCTGCCATAGTATTGAGTGCTTGCACTACTTGCGGGCACGTTTGGCAACTTAAACTTATATATACTTCAAAGTTGAGCTCTTGAGTAAGCGATTGTATTTGCTCAATGTCTTCGCTTTTAGCTTTACTTGCATGTCCGCCTGTATGTAAAAGCGCTAACACTAAACTGGTGAATTCGTGCCCCATAGGTACGCCTGCAAACGTAATATGAGTGTTTTTAATTGGTGAATGTACAACCATTGACGGACGACGCGCGCTTGTATCTGGGTTGTTTGTTACCGTGAATTTATCGCTCAGTGAGGCTAAATCGTTTGCTAAGCTTTCTACCTCTGCTGATTTTTTGCTGTCATCCAAGGCAATAAGCAGCTCAACAGGTTGAGTAAGCGATTCAAAATGGCTTTTTAATTGATTTTTTATGTTGTTATCTAACATGGCTTAACCTTTTTAGAAAAATTTAAACAGCAAGCCCCCCATGCCAAATAATGCATGTGCTTAAACAAGTATATTGATAAATGAGGCATCAACAAACGTATGTTTGTCAATTTAAGGGCAGTTACCTGCCCTTACTTGATTGGAAAATCTGGTACTTAGATTTTACCAACTAGGTCTAGTGAAGGTGCAAGTGTGTCTTCACCTGGCTGCCAAGATGCAGGGCAAACTTCACCGTCGTGAGTTGCAATGTATTGTGCAGCTTGTACTTTACGAACAAGTTCTTTAGCGCTACGGCCAATACCTAAATCGTGAGTTTCGATAATTTTAATTTCGCCTTCTGGGTTCATTACAAATGTACCGCGAAGTGCTAAGCCTTCTTCTTCAATCATTACGCCAAAGCTGCGTGTAATACGTCCTGTTGGATCGCCAATCATTGGGTAAGTGATTTTACCAATTGTGTCTGACGTATCGTGCCATGCTTTATGAGTAAAATGAGTGTCAGTAGATACTGAGTAAACCTCTACGCCCATTTCTTGAAGTTGTGCGTAATGATCTGCCACATCGCCAAGTTCAGTAGGACATACAAATGTAAAATCGGCTGGGTAAAAGAAGAAGATTGACCATTTACCTAAAACATCTTTTTCAGACAATTCTACAAAGTCACCGTTGTGGTAAGCGGTTGCATTGAATGGTTGTAATTTTGTATTGATTAATGAAGTGCTCATGGTATTCCTCATTTATATTTAAGTAGAATTAAAGTTACTCAACGCAGCCGTAATATATGGCCTCTTGCGTTGGCTTGATTAGTACAATACGGCCAATGGATAATTAAATAAAATTGATTGTTTAGATTAAACCAATCGATTTTTAAGATTGAACTATATAATCTCTTTTATCGTAAGCATTATTTGGACTATAGATATTGGCGAATTATTAAGATAGCTAATCGCAATACTGCTACAATACCCACGCTTTTAATCACATAAATACAAGGCATACTATTATGGAAAAATTTATCAACCACATTCAATTAGGTTACTTAGGCTTAATCCCATTTTTAGGCTGTGTAGGTTGGCCTCTTGTGTTTGGTAGTAATAGTATTAATTTAGAGTTTTTTACTTTTTACAGCATTGCAATATTAGCATTTATGGCTGGTAACTTATGGCGTGCAGGTGAGCAACGCTACAGCGATGCAGTAAAAGCTGTACTACCTGTTATACCAGTACCATTTTTAGCATTTTTACCTGTTGAGTGGGCGCTTGGTTGGTTAGCTGCAAGTTTTTGGCTAGTACTACTTTTTGAAAAAGCGACTGCACAATGGCAAACCTACCATAAAGATTATCAAAAAATGCGTGTAGTACTCACCTCTGTTGTGTTTGTTTGTCATATCCTTATTATCGGTATGAGTATTTATCCTAAGTAACCTGAGCTCTGGATAATAAATCTATCTCAAGCCGCTATTTTCAGCGCTAACTGCGTTGAATTTACTTGCAATAGGCCCGCTATTGACGCGTAAATTCGCCTTGTTCTCACAGAAAATCTCTGGCTAGAGAAAATAAATTTAAATATCACCATAATTCAATGTGTTAGCAAATCTATTAACCAGAGTTCAGGTTAAATAACAGCTGTAAACTTAAATATTGTTCGGTAATAAGGTAATATCCGCGCACTGCTATTTAAGGACACACCATGATTGACCAATTACGCCAACAACTCGATGAACTAGGCGAGAACTACGTAGAGAAAAACGCTGCATTTAAAATCAAAGTGATCCCTTTTTTTTGCGCTATTCGCATAAAAAAAGATCATAAAAGCGAAGGTCGTTTGAGCTTTTATTCAAGTCAATTACTCGAAATATTTTTAGTCGTCTTATTTTTATTATTTGGTTTAACACTTTACGATACAGATGCAGGATTTACCCACGGCCCTATTCATATTGCATTTGCCATTTTAATTACTTTTAATCTTATAATTAAACAAGTCGCTATTGAAGGATTAAAAACCAGACTCGCGTTTCATCGCTTACTTGCAGCACATTCTCAAAAAAGCACCGATAACACCAGCCAAGCTAAAAATAGCGCCGCTAAATAAGTATGTATTTAAATCCTAATTGGCGAATACTCACCGTTGGCGATGGAGATTTATCGTTTTCAAGCGCTATACACAATCATCTAAAGCCATATTTATTAGTCGCCTCTACCTACGATGATGCAACCACTATTGAACAAAAGTATCCCGATAATGCGCTCAATAATTTAAAAGCGCATAACGTTGAAGTGCTTAATGGTTTTGATGTCACAAATACAGCGTGCTGGCAAAGCTTAGACGGTTATTTAAATAGCTTTGATGTAGTCATTTTTCAGTTTCCACTCATACCTGCGTTTGTTGGCCGTGAAGCGTTTGAAAACAACACGCGCCAAACCAGCATGAATGTACTTAACCGCGCTTTACTGCATCAATTTATTAAATACGCTAATGAATACGCGCTTGATAAAAATGGTCCTATGCTGTGCTACATTACCTCTAAAGATGTAAAACCCTATCGCGAATGGAATATAGAAGGCAGTTTAAATAACGGTTTAAGCGCTGAATATTTAGGCCAAATGCCTTTTGATATTAGTCGCTTTGAAGGCTATAAAATTCGGAACGTTGACCGCGATAAACACGTAAAAGATACCAGCGGTATAACGTACGTATTTAGCCCAAAAACGATGAATACTCACACCAATGAATTAAGTGCACAGCTTAAAAAACCAGCGTACTTAACACCAAATCATTGCCCGCTTTGTCGCGTTGGCCCCTATATGGCAAATGAAGATGAAACTAAGCACATAAATGCTAAAAAGCATCAGCAAATGCTGCACCTTGAAAGCGATTGGCAACAATGGCTAAACGATTTTTATAATTAAGGATCTTTGAACACGCCCTAATTAAACATTTGCGCGCTTAATTAAATCAGCTGCTTTTTCAGCAATCGCAATTACCGGTGCATTTGTGTTGCCGGTAATGATGCTAGGCATAATCGACGCATCAACTACACGTAAATTACTCATCCCATGAACTCGCAAATTAGTATCCACTACAGCCATTGGATCTTGTCCCATTTTACATGTCCCCACTGGGTGATATTCGGTATCTGCGGTTTGACGAATAAATTCAATCAGCTGCTCATCATTATTTATATCAAGCGGATACACCATTTTACCGCGTATGTTATCAAAGGCTTTACTTTGCATAATAGCGAGTGTTTTTTTAAGGCCCGCAAGCATTACAGTTAAATCATCTGGGTGGCTTAAATAATTAGGGTCTATAAGTGGCGCACTACGCGGGTTGTTATCCGCTAACGTAATAGTACCTCGGCTTTTAGGACGCATAATACTACTGTGAGTACTGTAACCATGCCCAGTGTGTAGTTTACGACTATGATCGTCCACCAGCCCAATTACAAACTCTAGTTGCACATCGGGTGCAGGCGAGTCTTTAAATAATTTAATAAACGCATGGGATTCAGCAAAATTGCTGGTTAATCGCCCTTCTCGTTTAGTAAACCAATTTACACATTCTTTAAAAATGCTAGCAATACCAAGCGGGCTTACACCAAAGGTGCCTTTACTTGTTTTTGATTTATAAAGTGGCACTACCGTTAGATGATCCTGTAAATTAGCGCCCACGCCGTCAAGTCCGTGTTCTACTTTAATACTATGCGCATTGAGATGTTCCTTTGGACCAATGCCTGAAAGCATTAATATTTGCGGTGAATTAATCGCTCCAGCACTCAGTATTACTTCTTTTTTTGCTAGCAGATCAATAACTTGATTATTGCGCTCTATTTGCACGCCTTTTGCGGTCTTATTTTTTATATTTATTTTATTAACGTGGCTATTGGTTAATACCGTTAAATTTGGGCGGTTTAAATACGGGGTTAAATACGCTTTTGCTGCACTACAACGTTCGCCATTATGCTGAGTTACTTGCGATAAACGTGCACCACTTTGTTCTTTACCATTTATATCGTCGCTTAAATTAACGCCCTGCTCAGCACAAGCACCTAAAAAGCACAGGTTTACATCGCTTGGATTACTTAGCTCTTGTACGTGTAGCAAACCTTGAGTGCCGTGGAGATCATTATTCACAAACGCTTTATTATTTTCGGCTTTAATAAAATAAGGCAGTAAACTTTCAAAATCCCAACCCGTATTGCCATTAGCCGCCCATTGGTCGTAATCGTATTTATTGCCTCTTATGTAAACCATCGCATTAGTCGAGCTTGAGCCACCCAGTACTTTGCCGCGTGGTACAAACCCACAACGATTATTAAGCGCTTTTTGCGGCACGGTATTGTAATGCCAGCTATTAATACCATAAGGTACGCTCGCCGCAATGCCTGCAGGCATTTGTACAAACGCACTGTTATCGCTCTTGCCTGCTTCAATTAAGCATACACTTACATTTTTATCCTCTGACAAACGCGATGCCATAACGCAGCCGCCACTACCTGCGCCAATCACAATGTAATCAAATGTTGTATTGTTCATGGTGTACCTTAATAAAAGTGTTAAATGGCCTTAACAGTAATAGTGCATAGAAAAACTCAACAAAACTTGATATTTTTAGACATCATTTATTTGAGGTTAACCATGAGCAGCCTAATCAGAGCCACGTCATTACAAGGTATAGATACGCTAATTAGCGAATTTGGCGGCGATCCGCATGAAATAATGCAAAACTGTAATATTAATAACGTTGACTTTAAAAATCTCGATAACCAATATTTACCTTATCGAGATTACGCTGGGCTATTAGAATACTGTGCTTTTAAGTTCAATTGCTCTAGTTTTGGCCTTAAGCTCGCAAGTAGACAAAATTTTGATATTTTAGGGCATGTTGCAATAGCAGCCAAAAGCAGTACTAATTTAGGGGATGCACTTACTTGGGTTATTAAATACCTTCACTTGCACAGCCCTGCACTTAGCTTAAACTCACACCCATTAGAGAATGATAAAAGCGTGTTTTTATCATTCGAAATTAATTTAAAACCATTACCGCACATAAGCCAAGTAATTGAGCTCACCATTGGTTTAGCATTAGCTGTTATTAAAAAGCTGAGTAATAATCGCTGCAAACCAATTAATATATTTTTACCAAAAAAATTAAGTACTAATACTCGTGCCTATAACACTTACTTTGGTTGTAACATTATAGAGCATCGCAACAGCGCTGGTATTGTAATCTCAAAAAGTGATTTAACTCTTGAGCTTGACCACCCTGAACTAAATAAAGTAAAAGCGGCGCTAAGCTTCTTGGCAAATAACAAAGAACACACCCAACCATTGCCCAACCAAGTTAGTGCACTAATTAGGCCTATGCTTCCTATTTATCAATGCAGTAACCAAACTATTTCAGCTGCACTGGGTATGCACCCGCGTACTCTGCATCGAGAACTTATCAAACATAATACGAGCTTTATAAAACTTAAAGATGCCACTCGCCGCGCTTTAGCTGACCACTACTTAGCGCAAAACCAATTTACAATATCGACTATATCTGAGCTTTTAGGGTATCAGGAGCAAGCAACGCTAAGTGTTAATGTTAAACGCTGGTTTGGTTGTTCTCCTCGAGCATATAGAACTAAAAAAATGTTAAACTAAACACTCTTATTATTTTTATTTAAGTTTATTTAAGCTAAGGAGTGAGCATGAACTTTGTTATTGTTGGCACTAATTTTATTAGTGACACATTGTTAGCCGCCGCAAATACGTTAAACGATTTTAATTTATACGGAGTGTGTTCGCGCGTACAGTCGAGCGGCAGAGCATTTTTAGCCAAACACCCACACAATACACAAGCAAAAATTTTCACCTCAATAGAACAAGTATGCCAAGATAAAAATGTTGATGCCGTCTACATAGCCGCGCCAAATAGCTTACACAAACAATACGCCGTTATGTGCCTAGCAGCAGGTAAACATGTACTTGGCGAAAAGCCCTCCGCAGCAAACTCTAAAGAGCTTGCAACTATTATTGCTACCGCAAAAAAACATCAGCGCCTTTACATGGAAGCGATGATGACCACTCACTTGCCTAACTTTGCACGACTACAACAGGCAATGATAAAAATTGGCACGCCACGTAAATACATAGGTCAATATAGTCAGTATTCGTCTCGCTACGATAAATATAAAAATGGCGAGCGTCCAAATACATTTTTACCTGAATTTGCTAACGGTGCACTGGTAGATTTAGGGATTTACCCACTGTATTTATTGATTGCTCTTTGGGGAGCGCCGCAAAGCATAAGTGCCAGTGGCGTATTACTTGATACCGGCGTAGATGGCGCTGGCGATATATTACTAAACTACGCTGATAAACAAGCTGTTATTAGTTATTCTAAAATATCGCAAGGCGATAATATTACCGAAATACAAGGCGAACTTGGCCGTATTCGTATCGAGGCCATATCACAACTTAAAAAAGTAGAATTTATTGCTAATAATGGGGATCGCGAATTAGTGTCTATCGCGTTTGACGAACACTTTATGAAATTTGAAGTGAACCATTTTATGCGAATGGTTAATCAAGGTAAGTGTGAGTCAGATGTTAATACGTATCAGCTTTCAAAAAGTGTCATGCATGTACTTGATACTGCGCGTACTCAATTAGGTGTTACTTATCCTAATGATTAACAAGTAGGGCTGTTACCCACTCAGCGGCCTTGTACAAAAAACGCCCACCAATCCTTTAGATGACTGAGCTATCGCTTCTATTTTTAGTCGTATGCACTTACCTCTAATTTAAAAAAAAGATACTATGCCGCTATTAACTCAGGCTGCGTCAACTTTACGCACACTCGCTCATTTTTGACAGACTCGTCCATTAAAGGATAAAAATGCAATCACCTTCAAAAGAATTTTTATTAGCAGTTATGTGTGTACTACTTGCTATGGTGACTATTCAATCTGGTGCTTCAATCGCTAAACAATTATTTCCTGTTGTAGGTCCTGAAGGCACAACAGCTTTAAGGCTGGGTTTTTCAGCCCTCATACTTTGCTTAGTGTTTAAACCTTGGAAACATCTACCTAGTCAAGGTAATCGCATCCCTATCATAGTGTATGGATTAAGCCTTGGTGGTATGAATATTTTATTTTATTACGCCATTGAACGTATTCCACTAGGCATTGGTGTCGCACTTGAATTTACAGGCCCCCTTGCTGTTGCTTTATTTTCCTCGCGCCGAAAACGTGATTTATTTTGGGTTGCCTGCGCTATTGCTGGCATTTTGCTTTTGCTTCCAGATATGAGTGGCCAAGATAGTCTTGATCCATTGGGTGTAGCACTTGCTCTTGGGGCGGGTGCATGTTGGGCAGGCTATATATTATTTGGCAAAAAAACGGGAGTACAAAGTTCTGGTGGAGCCACTGTCGCATTGGGCATGACTGTTGCCGCTATAGTGCTAGTGCCTTACGGCGGCATTATGCAAAGCGCCTCGTTTACATGGGAAATTATCCCATTAGGGATTGGTATTGCTATTTTATCAAGTGCATTACCTTATACACTAGAAATGGTTGCTCTGCGTAATATGCCATCGCAAGGGTTTAGCGTCATGATGAGCTTAGAGCCTGCAATAGCCTCAATTGCTGGATTTATACTTTTAGGTGAGTTACTGACTTTATGGCAGTGGCTCGCTATTTTGCTTGTTATTACTGCATCTGTTGGTAGCTCGTTTTCAAACGCAAAAAAACAGGCTACTTAATTAAGCACTAAATAATCTAAATAACCTAAATAAAGTCACCACGCAACATGGTGACTTTATTGTGCTCTGTGCGATAGTTATTTAACTCATAGCCTTACTTTGCTTTTTAGTTGTAACCAAATAACCAATCAACGAAATCAGCGGCATGCCCGTGGCAACCAGTGCAATACCTGTCCAACCACCCACTTCATATAATGGGCTGGCAATAAGCGAGCCTACTGCGCCACCTACAAATATACTCGTCATGTAAATAGCGTTGAAACGCGCACGGCTTTGGGGCTCAAGTGCGTAAACCGCACGTTGCCCGAGTACCATATTTGCCTGCACAGCAAAATCAATAAACACACCCGTTATCGCCAAAATTACTATCCCGTAAGGTAACTCAAATAAACTTGGTAAAAAGCAACCAGCCGCTATAACTTTTGCAAGTAACGATACCTGATGTGTATAGCCCTTATCTGCCAAACGCCCAACAATGGGGGCAGCTACAGCACCTGCCGCACCCACTAGTGCAAACAGTGCTATTTCTGATTGGGATAAACCATACTCACGGGAAAGCACAACCGGTACGCTTGTCCAAAATAAGCTGAACGATGCAAACATTAATGCTTGAAAAAGAGATCGTTGGCGCAGCAGTGGTTGGCTTATCATTAACTGTTTAAGCGATTTTAATAACTTAAAATATGTTGTTTTATGGGTAGGTTGCCTGCTTGGAATAGCAAAATAAATTACGCCTGCAATAAACACCATACACCCTGCTGCAAAGTAAAATACAGCGCGCCAACCAAAGTGATCGGCTATTAAGCTCGATATAGGTCTTGCCAGCAAAATACCTAACAACAGGCCAGCCATAATATTGCCAAGAACTTGCCCGCGCTTCTCGTCAGACGATAAATGCGCAGCAAGTGGAATAAGCACCTGAACAGAAACCGAGCTTATACCTATCATTAAACATAAAATAAGCATTACATTAGGTGAATCAGCAAGTGCAGTCCCCACTAAACTCAAAAACGACACGGCTAGAGTGATCAACATTAAGCGTTTATTTTCAATTAAGTCAGCTAACGGCACTACAAAAAACAACCCCAAAGCGTAGCCTATTTGTGTAAGCGATACGATAAGGCTAGCACTGTGCGCACTTAGTCCCACCTCTGGGGCGAGTAACTCAATAATAGGTTGAGCGTAGTAAATATTGGCAACAATAAGACCGCAACACAAAGCAATAATAGTAACGAGTGTATTGCTAAGTGGTTGTGGTGAAACGCCTGTTTGAGTCATGTGTGTCTCTACTTTATAAAAATAATAAAACCCAACCAGCAAGCGCGGGTTGGGTTTTGCTTAGGGCGTGTTTTATTTAATTGGAGATGGCTGCCCATGTGGGCTTGAGCGTAAATACTGTTTAGGTGCAGTTACTGTAGCGCCAAGCTCAGCAGCTGCATGCCACGGCCAATGTGGGTTATATAAAATGCCACGCGCAAGCGCTACACCATCGGCTTGCTGCTCACAAATAATATCTTCTGCTTGTTGCGCCTGTGTAATTAAACCCACCGCTATAACAGGCATTTTAACCGCTCTTTTTATGGCTGTTGCAAACGGTACCTGAAAGTTAGGTTTTACCGGTATTTGTTGCTCAGGGCTTAGACCCGCAGTACTTATATGAATAAAATCACAGCCGAGTTCATCAAGCGCTTTACTAAGCACTATAGATTGTTCTAAATCCCAGCCGCCGGCAACCCAATCGGTTGCTGAAATACGCACACCCACGGCTTTATCACTTGGGAACACAGCGCGTACAGCTTTAAATACTTCAAGTAATAATCGCATTCTGTTTTCTAGGCTGCCACCGTAGTTATCACCACGCTTATTTGAAAGTGGCGACAAAAACTGATGCAGCAAGTAACCGTGCGCACCATGTAGCTCTATTAAATCAAGGCCGAGTTCATCAGCGCGTTTAGCTGCACTTACAAAATCTTTAATTAATGAGTCAATATCAGATTGGCTCATTGCTTTTGGCACAGGGCTTTTATCATCGTACGCAATTGCTGAAGGTGCGAGCGTTTGCCAGCCATTTACGTCATCAGGTGCAATAGCGCCAATATCTTCCCACGGCTTACCTGTAGAGGCTTTACGTCCAGCATGCGCTAACTGAATACCAATAGGCATAGGGCTGTATTGCCTTACTGCTTTTAGACTTTTATCTAACGCTTGTTGTGTTTCGTTATTCCAAAGCCCTAAATCGCCGTAACTAATACGCCCTTCTGGATTTACTGCTGTTGCTTCTAAAATTAGCAATCCTGCACCACTCAAACTCAATTGGCCTAAATGAATAGTGTGCCAATCGCTAGCAGCGCCATTGTTTGCTGAATACTGGCACATGGGTGCAATAATAATACGGTTATTTAACGTTACTTGCCCAAGTGATAAAGGCGAAAATAGTTGGCTCATTGTTAATCCTTAAAACACGCACAAAAAAGTGCGGACAAAATAAAAAAGAGAATACGAAGCGGCAATCAAACACGCTCACTCAAAAGCTTATGCTGTCACTTATAATGGCGACTACCACTCTTAGTGGGGATAAAAACACACTTTAATAGTGCTAATAAAAGTATAAGTAATGACATTATGAAATATTAATTTTAATGTAATAATCTGTTTAACGAGCACGTCATAACACCAGCTTTAAAACATGAATGACTATTTACCTTTAAACAAGGGTGTAATTTTTAACCTAACTGTACCTAATTCCACTAAGCTATTGCTTGTATTGCCTATTAACCAAATAAAAACCCTGAAAACAATCAATATTTATTCTATAAAAGTGAATTAAAATTCAATTTAAATATTCCCAGCTACTTCACTCCCTGATAAACTGCTTAACTTAATTTACTAATGTAAAACATTTGAACTGGGGATCACTTTTTATGTTTAAACCAAGCTTGTTAACCTTGGCTATTTCGAGCGCTGTTTCTAGCGTATTTTTATTACCAAATGCCGCTCTTGCTCAAGAAGAAGTTGCCGCTAAAAACAAATCACTCGAAGTAATCGAAGTTACAGCAACGAGGCGCAGCGGCTCTGTGCAAAACGCACCGTTAAATATTACCGCCCTTGATGCAGATATTATGAAAGATCAAAATATCAATGAGCTTGCGGATGTAGCACGCTGGGTACCTGGTTTAACAATTACCGATCAAGGTGGTCGCTCTGGCTCACCTATTATTGTTCGTGGTTTAAATACAAACTCTTCTGGTCCATCGTCGGATGGCGGCACAGTTTCTACCTATCTAAACGAAATTCCAGTTTCGGTAGATATGCGCTTAGTAGATATTGAGCGCGTTGAAGTATTAATTGGGCCACAAGGCACCCTTTATGGTGCAGGCACATTAGGCGGTGCAATTCGTTATATGCTTAAACAGCCTGAGCTTGATTTTACATCGCTTGAAGTTTACGGCGACCTATTTCAAACAAAAGAAAGTGACTCTTTAGGTGGCGAAGGCGGCTTTATATTTAACCTGCCACTTATTGAAGACACACTTGCAGTGCGCGCCAGTTTAAATGTTTACGAAGACCCAGGTTTTATCGATTACGGTTATGTTGTGCGCGAGCCAGGTGTATCAATAACCGATCCTAATTGGAGCGACAGCTCAGCGGTTACTAACAACCTTAAAAACATAAAAGACGCCAACGGTGAAACCACGACCACAGGCCGCATTTCTGTTCGCTACAAACCAAATGAATCGTTTGAAGGGACGCTAAACTACTTTTACCAAAACCAAGATAGCGAAGGCCGCTCGATTGTTCATTACAACAGCCTTAATGCAAACAACGGTTTAAGCGACGTAATAGGTAAATACGAATCAGCTTACCGCTATGCGGAGCCCCGTGAGAAAAAAGATCAATTACTAAGCCTTGAGCTAAAAGCCGACTTAGGTTTTGCAGAGCTGGTATCGGCAACCGGTATTTCACGCTTTGATGCCGATGGCCAACGCGACCAAACAGACCTACTTATTCGTCTTGATTACGGCTACGAAGAATTCCCTTCGTTCTCTGCTTTTACCCGAGAAATAGATGAAGAAGACACCTTTACGCAAGAAATTCGTTTGGTGTCGCAAAGCGACAGTGACTTGAACTGGATTGTGGGTGGCTTTTACAACAAAACAGAAACGGATGCCTCCAGCAGAGAGTTTACTCCAAACTACGATGTATTTGTCAAAGGCGAACAAGTACGCCCTGATGCATTAGAATACTTAGAATTAACCAGCAGTAAAATCACTGAATCTGCACTTTTTGGCGAGGTGGGTTACCAAGTCACCGATAAATTAGACGTGACTATTGGTGCCCGCTTTTATGAATACGATATACAAGCAAAAGCTGCGTTTGACTTCCCACTTGCTAACACCTTATCGGGTAGCGCTGGTCCTAATGGAATCAGTATTAATTATGAAAACAGTGACGCGAGTGATAACGGGAATTTATTTAAATTTAATGCTAAGTACCAGTTTACTGATTCAGTAATGGGCTATGTAACGGTAAGTGAAGGCTTTAGAATTGGTGGCTCAAACGGCTTGGTCGCTTGCCCTGATCCACTGCCTGCCGATCAGCAAACGGGTTGTGGCCAACCTGACGAAATGCTTTACGATGCTGATACCACTACAAATTACGAGCTAGGTTTTAAAAGCACATGGTTTAGAAGCCAACTACACTTTAACGCCGCGTTATTTAACGTAGATTGGGATGATGCACAAATCTCTGGCGCTACCGATGTAGGCCAATTAACGTATCTTTCAAACGCAGGCAGCGCGAATGCAAAAGGGATTGAAATTTCAACCCGTGCAATTTTATCAGATGCATTTTCGCTTTATGCAACCTATGCTTATACAAAAGCAGAGCTAACATCAGATGCACCCTTTTTGTTTAACGCCGATGGCACCGGTGGCGCAGAAGACGGCGATCGTTTACCGGGTTCACCTGAAAACCAATTTTCGATGGGTGTAAACTATCAAGCCGAGGTGTTTAACGATAAAACTCTTGATATTAACTACGGTTTAACCGCGCAAAGCGACGTACTTTCAAGAGTGGGTCTTCGTGATAACGGCGAAACACTACCGGGTTATAGCTTAAGTAATATATCTGCTAAATTAACGGCCGATGCATGGTCAACTACGCTATATGTTGATAACCTATTTAACAAATATGCAGTTACCTCAGTTCGTCGTTCAAATGCGGATATAACATCAGCGAACGGCGCCGATATACAGCGTAACTACGGCCATTACATTAATCGCCCGCTTACGGTAGGTGTTAAATTTAACTACAAATTTGAAATATAATTTAAGCGACTTTTAAACAGTCTCACTTTTTAAACACTGTTTTAAGGCTCAAATTTATTTGAGCCTTTTTATTTTCTTTTACAAAATAATAATTACCAAAAACCATGCAGCCAAATTTAAAGCAACTTCATCAAAGCGCAATACACTCCCTAAACCAAGGTAAAATAGAGCAAGCACACAAAGCCCTTGTGGAGTTAGTTACACTCAAACCTGATTTTGCTGATGGGTATTTTTTGCTGGCAATGGTTAATTTAACTGTTGGGCAAATACACAAAGCAATAAAGCTCATCGAAAAAGCCCTCACCCTTGGTCAAAGTATTGAATACACCGCGCAACTTGCTAAATGTTACGCACTTATTGGCGAATTACAAAAAGCAAAAAACACCGCGCTATCGGTTTCATTAAAGCAAATAACTAAATCACTTGATGCTGATACACTCGGCGTAGCCCTTACTCAAGCAGGCATTCACAAGCAGGCGCTTAACTACTTTGAATGCGCTATTAAACTGGCTAATGCAGCTAACAAAGCTCAACCGCAGTTTTATTATAACTACGGTGTAAGCGCTAAGTTTTTAGGATTATTCGATAAAGCCCAACACGCTTTTGAACATGCCATAGCGCTTGATCCGCTGCATCATCAAAGTCATTTTACATTAAGTGATTTAACTAAAGTAAGTGTGCAAAACAATCATATTGAACGCTTAAAAAACGTGTTTGAACAAGTAACACACCCCGATGCAAAACTGCATATTGGCCATGCCTTAGCAAAAGAGTATCAAGATCTTGGTGAATTTTCAGAGGCTTTTAACGCGTTAGAGCAAGGTAAAGTAGCAAAACGTGCTGTGCAGCCGTTTGATCATAAAAGCTCAACTGAGTTATTTGAACATATTAAACGCTTAAGTGAGCAGCACAAACAAGCGCGAGTACAAGGCAACCCAACGGCCGAACCTATTTTTGTATTAGGCATGCCCCGCTCTGGCACCACATTGGTTGAGCGTATTTTATCGAGCCATAGCGACGTACAATCGGCCGGCGAATTACAAGACTTTGGCCTAAGTGTTAAAAATCTCAGCCAAACAAAAACACACCATGTGCTCGACACTCAAACGCTCAGTAAGGCCTATGAGCTTGATTTTAATCAGCTTGGCAGCACCTATTTAAACGCAACACGCGTAATAACAGGCAGCCATAAACACTTTGTTGATAAGCTCCCGTTTAACTTTTTTTATATCGATTTAATAACCAAAGCACTGCCAAACGCTAAAATTATTTGTATGCTGCGCGACCCAATGGACACCTGTATTGGTAACTACCGCCAGCTATTTACCATTAATAACCCCTACTATGCCTACTCACTCGACTTACTCGACACAGCTAAATTTTACAGCCGTTTTTACAAACTAATGCAGCACTTCAGCGCCCTGCACAGCAACATAAAATTACTAAAATACGAAGAATTAGTCGCACAGCCCGAGCAAAAAATTAAAGAGTTAGTCAACTGTTGTAATTTAGAATGGCAAGAACAATGTATAGATTTTCACTTAAACACCGCACCGGTATCTACTGCCAGCAAAGTGCAAGTACGCCAGCCACTCAACAATCAAGCAATTGGCCGCTGGAAAGCGTTTAAGCCACATACTGATGAAATTAAAGATTACTTTTTTAAGCAAAATATCAGTTTTGAGTAAGGGTTTTATAGCTTGGGAGTTGGGTGTATGAACCTATAGATAGACGGCTTTGTGCCATAAGCGGACGGTCATAACCTTACTCAGTTGTTATACGCGTTTCTCAACTTTCCAAGGAGGATTTAAGCGGTTTTCACCTGCCCAGTAAAGTTTGATTTTGTTACCAGACGGATCTTTAAGTATTGCTTCTTTCCACAAGTACCGCTGCTCTGCCGGTTGTTGTTCAAACTGAAAACCTTTCTTAGTCAACTCTCAGCGAGCTATAGTCATTTCTGGTGTATGAGAAAAAGTCATTGCGATGTAACCTGTTAATTGATCTTGGCGGATCAACAATTAACCAGAGAGACATCACAATGACTGAAAATGATAATGTTATTTCCATCGAGACACCAGTAAATCCGTTAGAGCAATTACTAAAAACTGGGGCTCAGCAGCTGTTAGCTCAAGCTATAGAGGCGGAGTTGCTTACTAAATACCAGCATGAGACCGTCGAAGGGCTTCAGCGGATTGTTAAAAATGGTCACCAGCCTGAACGTACTATTCAAACAGGCCTAGGTGATATTGAAGTCAAAATACCTAAAGTAAGAGACCGGAAAAAAGAAGGCGTTAAATTCAATAGGGCTTTGATCCCGCCTTATTTAAAACGGACAAAAAATAGAGAAGAACTGATCCCATGGCTCTATTTACAAGGGATTTCAACGGGTGATATGCAGCCTGCTTTAGCGTCATTGCTAGGTGAGCAGGCCAAAGGGTTGTCCGCAAACAGCGTCTCTCGATTGAAATCCGCTTGGGAGACAGAACACCAGCAATGGTCAGGCCGTTCTTTAACTAAACGTCAGTATGTGTATATCTGGGCTGACGGGATTTACAGTAAAGTTCGAATGGATGACAAACTGTGTTTATTAGTCATTATGGGCGTGGATGAAACGGGTAGAAAGGAGCTACTAGCGGTAGTTGATGGCGTTCGAGAGTCAGAGCAGAGCTGGACTGAAGTGTTAAACTAGTTGCAATCTCAAGGGTTAGGCACCCCACCAAAGCTTGCGATAGGTGATGGTGCGCTTGGTTTTTGGAATGCGCTGACGAAAGTGTGGCCAACGACTCAGCATCAGCGTTGTTGGGTGCATAAAATAGCTAATGTACTGAACAAAGTGCCTAAATCAATGCAGCCTAAAATCAAAGCAAGTTTACAAGATATCTGGATGGCAGAGAGTTGCTCCTCAGCTTATAAAGCGTATGATCTATTTGTAAAAAACTATTCAGTTAAGTACAAAAGTGCAACAGATTGCCTGATAAAAGACAAAGATGAAATGCTGGCGTTTTATAATTATCCAGCCGAGCATTGGATGCACATTAGAACGAGTAACCCGATAGAATCGACGTTTGCAACGGTGCGTTTGAGAACCCATAAAGTGAAGAGTTGTGGCAGTAGGACAACGACGCTAATGATGGTGTTTAAGCTAGCTCAATCAGCGGAGAAAAAGTGGTATCGTCTGAGGGGCTTTAAGTTGTTAGCGGATGTGATAACAGGCGTAAAATTTAAAGACGGAGAAAGAATAATACAAGATCAAGCAGAGCATCAAGGTGAGCCCATACACCAGATTTGACAATAACTCAGTTAAAGAACAATCTAACTAATGTGGCTAGACAACTGGTTAAGACCGTGCAGTATCGCAGATATTCTTCCAAATATTTGTTCGACTAGTCAACGTTCGCTATCGCAGACTCAATGCGGCTTTCGCAAAGAGTAGTTCCGGGCAAAATTGCACAATACTCGCCTGCTTGCTCAAGTCCGATACGTTGAGTATTGCGTGCAGTAATACGCGCTGCTAGTTGCTCGATTTCAAGCGGCTCTTCAGATACCGCTTTAAACGCACTCAACCTCTCTATCTCGTCATAAACTAAATCTTGATAGCTTCTGAGCCTTGCGGACAGCGCAATATAGCGCTCAGATATTGCAGCTTGACCAGCATAGGCTAAGTCATAATGGCCAGAATCCTCGTAACTTTCGACTTCATACTTTAAAATATTTAAATGTTCGTCTTTAAGATCATCAACATAGTCACCACCATCAAATAAATAGCTAAACAAATTATCGGCATACGTTATACAAGGAGTTAGATTATCGGTTTTACAATGCATAGTGCCATTTTTACTTAGCCCTGCTAGTTCTGGCGTCATACCACCATCGGTGTTCACCTGAATAGTATATACAGCATCTTTGGTAGCTTCTTGAAATACTTTAGTTTTAGTAAAAGTCTTACTAAAAAAAAGAAACTTCACTTTGATTTTAGTCTGAAACCATTCGTATTTAGCGCGATCTTTAAAATGGAGTTTGGCTGTTACATAGATACGCGAGCCGAGTTTGATATTGTGGATAAAGCTGTCACCACAGCGGCTTCTTACTTGATTTGGATCTGTATTTAGTAGCCCTTGAATAGCCATTTTAGTCGTTCTATTTTCAAAGTTATAACTTCCTTTTTCATAGGTTAATTCTACTGCCGAGGCGGCAGAATTTCTATTTTTTGTTACTTTCCTGCGCATGGAAAATTTGGCTGAACCTCCAAAAATAACCAAGTTGATACCAGCCTTTACGCTGCCTGTGATGGTATTGATCATGGTATCTGAGTCAAAGTCGCCACGATAAGCCAAATCGCCCATACTACCGCCTTGAAATTGCCACTGACCATCGAGGCATGGTTCAAGCGGTATGCCTAATTTCTGCTCAAACCCGTGTCCAAGCTGTTCTTGTTCGGTATTTAAAGAGTAATAGGTATGTCCATTTGCGTAAAAGCTTAACAGGCCACAGAGCACTATTAATATGGTTATTAAGTGCATACATAAATTCCTGTAAATGGTTTGCAGAGGCAAAGGGCGAGGAAGCAATAACTCAATATTAGATTGTTTATTACTTACCACGTCCCAATTTTACTAATTGAATCTTAGCATTTTTTATTACTCACTAATTTTCAAAAGCAGCTCCATAGGTTGGAAGGGCTGATTTACATGGTAGCCATGCCATCACACCCGCAGCGGGGTCATTAGCATCAACAAATGATGGTGCCCAACCTAATTGTCTAAACCCAAGCGATACATGGTTTTCTTCAATACCAAAGTTCGCGGTTGCCTCTCGAGCATTTTCGCATTTGAAATATTGGCTCATGTTATCCGCTGGTATATTCAGATCAGCAAGCGTGTAGCTTTGTATGCAGCCGACACCGCTACCACCACAGGTGTTGAGGTAATCATTCCATGCATCTGAACATGCTGCCCCATAAGGGTTATCGCGACAAACTCGGGCATATTGCTCATAAATCCAAGCGTTATTGTAAGCGGCTTCCTGCACGCTTTCTGCTTTTTGACGCTGTACATCAGTCATCCAGCTAGCGTATTGTGCAAGCACACCACGAGCACGGTGCTCATGATTAACCGACTTTTTGAATTGATCTTCAAGCCATAAAGTACGGTAGGTAGTTTCAAAGCGAATATCTTTATTACCGGAGTCTAAGCGACGTAAATCCTGTGAACTGATCTCGTAAGGAGTTGCTTTGTAACGCACAACATTATAATCAGAGAGTGCATTAAACTGATTGCCAAAATCGTTCTTCGCATAGTTCACCGCTTGCTCAAATAAGGTAAAGCAAGGCTCATAGTTATCAAGTGAACAAGTGATAATATTGTTAGGAATTATACTTAGCAGCTGCTTAGGATCCCCCCCTTTTTGCAATGCTCTGACGGTGATACGTACACTTTTCTTAAGATCTTCGTCAATATAATTAAGCTTACCATCGACGCTAATACCAATATTTCCTGCGCCATAGCTAACGCCTAAATAACCGCCAATTTCACTTTTGTGCTGCTCACTTAAGTACTCAATTTTCATGTTAATAAGTAACTGAGCACCGTATTCAATCTCACTAATAAAGGCATCACCAGCCATGCTCATTAGTTTACTTTGATACTCATTTGCTAGCGTATTACCTGAAGGTGTCAATGTATAACCAATATTGGCATCTGTTGGCATAAGAACACGTTTTTTGGGTGTCAACGATGCTTGGAAGGTATAAGTATTCGAAAACTCAGTAGAGGACATTTCCTTGGCTAAATGACCACCCGCTTTAATACGAATAACAGGAAAGCCAACATCTACATCAACATTACCATTTAGCTGACGAAGAACTGCGTCGTAGCTGCCATTATTTACTAATTCAAATTGCACACGAGTATTACCAAGGGTTTCAATGGTTTCACCTGCGACAGTTTGAACATTCAAAAAGCGTTTTTGATCGCTGTTATAAGCTGTACCCAACACAATGTGATCGTTCACCAATCCAGGTATTTCACTTTGGAAGGTATTCACATTGAGTGCTTTTTGCATTAGCTGTGCTTCATTCACAAAATTTGAATCTGCGAATGCGAAAGGTGTAGTGCAGGCAATAAGTGCCGCGATAGTCTGTTTGTATAAGTTCATGTTGCCACCTATTACTTCACGTAAAGGAGGTAATCTTCTACCTCTCCGGAGTCTACTTCTTTACATGCATCATTGCTGCCACCCAAGTAATCCATGGTAACGCGCATTTTCGTCATGCCCTTTTTTGCACCTGTTGGTGGGGTAATTTCGACCTGAGTTGCTTGCTCAGAAACACCAGCAAACAAGGTTTCTTTTGTATCGTTGAAATCACCGTCTTGGTTCCAATCAATAAACACATGCCAAGTTTCAGGGTATGCTTCTGCACTACTAAATCCCGGGGTTAATGTTAACTGGTAGCTTTTATCTGCATATATTTTCGCGGTATCGCCAACATAGTTACTGTAAAAGGTGTTGCTGCTGGTGTTCTCAATATTGGAAAACTTCACCGATTGGATGAATTCGTAGGTTCGCTCACGAGACTTTGTCGTACAATAGTTTGGCATTGTGGGAGTGACCATAACAGCACTGATCCGATAGTCAGACGGGATCTGAAAACAAGAGGTAGTTGGTAATTTACCCGCAAACCAGTTTTTAGGATTCGCATTATCTTCGTCACCAAAGGTGAGGTATTTAGCATCTCCCCTAAGGGTATTATTTTCGTATAACATCACTTTTTTAAGATCCGCTATTTTCTCATCGTTTGGAATGGGGGTTGTGGGGTCGAAAATATTATCAGAGACCTCAACCAATAATCCTGAATAGCACTTTTCCAACCATTGAAAGCGACCTAACGCTTGCTGTGGTGTGAGTACATCTCGAGATTCAAATAAAGTCGTATTCGCTTGTACTGATGGCACTATTATGGCAGCAAGCGAGGTAATTAATGTGCTGGTTAGCATGACTTTTAACATAGTCTTATTCCTTATAATTCTAGCCATTTACGGTCATATTGATGAACGCGGCCACGAGTCTGTAGCTCTCTATCACGGCAATAATTGCCTATTGGATTACGCTTACAAAAATCAACGGCGTCCGCCAAAATAAAAGAGTTAAAGAGTGAATTATCGCGAATGGTTTCTAATGCAGTTCGATGTGAGTTATTCAACTCACTGGCGTAGTAATTGAGTACGTTATCCGCACGACGATTATCGAGAATTGTCTGCACCCAATCATCACTCATGTTTTTGAGCGCCAATTTAGTCAAGATGCTTTTAGCTGGGTACACATCATCAGGTACTAAAGGAGATAGGCTTGGCCCTGAATCGGTGTAACTTTGTGTCAATACTCTACCAACGTTATATTTATCCAAGGTATCAAACTGAGCAACGTAGTTGGTTTTGATGTAATCGATGCTGTTTTTAAAAACATCAAAGCATGGTGTTGGGTTTTCCATCGTACAGTTGACGAGTTGATTTGGGATCACCTTCAAAAGCTCTATCGGGTCGCCACCAAACTGTAATGCTGAAACCGTAATTTTTATATTACGTTTCACGTCTTCGTCTACTTTTTGCAATTTCCCACTGACATTGACTTTACCAGCCCAATCGACACCAAGCTGTCCCCCCCATTTTACTTTGTCTTCGTCATTTTTATATTGGAACTTGAGGTTGATCATCACTTGAGATCCATATTCAATCGCTGACACGAACTCATTACCAATATTATTGAATTTGTCTCCTGGATTAGCATTGGCCAAATCAAGCGCGGCTTGTGTAGGTTTAAACCCTGTTTCAGGATCTGCAACTAACAGCCGTTTTTTTGGCTTTAAGGAAAGAAATAGTGTGTAAGTACCGGTGTAGTTATCTGCAGTATTTTGTTTTGCGTAGCTTGCGCCAACCCCCACTTTTATTACGGGAACATCAAGGGCCGCTCCTAAGTTACCATCAAGCATACTCGATAGTTGGCTATAACTCATGTCAACACCGACAACAAAATCCATTTCAGTATTACCATAGGTTTCATCTACTTGACCAAGTACACTTTGCAGTGCATAAAAACCTTCTTTTTCACTGTGGTAAGCGGTACCTAGTGTGACTGAATCTAAGTCAGAGTTACTTGCTTGAGTAGCAAAGTTAGAATTGCCTATTTGCTCAGCTGCGGTTGAAAAACTACAGGCAAAAAAAACCGCTGCCCCCATGGCACGTGCCAATGGAGAATATGTAAATTTCATATTTAATTCCTTACAGAGAAGTATGGCCTTTCGAATAGAAAGGCCTAGTGGCCTGATTAATCCAAACTGTTGATGTAGTCAGTTTTCCACTTTTCAGGAAGGCGTTGAAGAATCTCTTCTTCCGACATGCGAATATTCTGATCTTTGTAGTTCAATTCGTCTTGAGTAGCCAAATCCCCTACCGCCATGCTGTTTGCAAACATTGCAAAATTACGAGACTCAGCGAATTTCGAATTTTCTGTAGGCGCCAGTTTCAAATTGTAGATTTTGTCTTTGTACTTCTCTTTTGTTACATTAGTAACAAGCACAGAACCTGTTTCCGTAAGAATACGATCACCTATTTGCAGTTCTTTCGCCCAAATAAGACCTTTATTAGAGGTAGAAATTGGGTGGGTTTCAGTTGTTAAGATATCAGAGCCATCAGCGCCTTTTATGCGATACATCTTAATCGCTTCAATTCCTACTGACACATCAATAACTTGCATAGGTTCTTTAACTTGAGTATTCGAAGCTAGTGCACCTAATACTAAATCGCCTTTCGTAATATCTTCAATAGCGCGTTGCTTGCCATCGGCCATAGTGATCATTGTGCCGGTTGCTAAACAACTGTAACCAAGCTTCATCATAGGCAACACTTCACTATAAAAGTTACCAAAACGCGCTGATGTCTCTGACGTTAACGATACTTGGAATGCATTCGCGCCACCACGCCCCTTTTTAAAGTACGGATAACCTTTAACAGCAAATGTCATATACCAGTTTGCTTGGGCGATATTCGAGAAAAGTTTGGCATTGCCAAAACGACCTTCTGAACGCGGGATGTTCCAGCGGATGATCGACTCTTGGTTTGCACTATCAACTTCAAATTCTAAATAGTCAGAAAATTGTTTAACTGCATTTTCGAGTCCTTTGTAGCTTTGCTTTGTCGCGCCACCATAGATACCTTCTTGTAAATAGATATTTGTTGGCTCATCTATACCGTTTGGTAAATCACCTATAGTTGGATAAATATCAGTGATCTCGTGAGGAATGCGTAATTCACCGTTGAATGGGATGTTTACATCCGTAATTTCGTTAGGATCTCCAATTTGATCTGCTGCGTAGTCACAGTCTGCATGACTACGGTTTAGACAGATTTTAATAACAGCATCATTGTTTTTATCGATAGGTGCAGTTGCATTGTATTTTGGACGTGTGTCCAATGATGAACTGATCCCAACGTTAAGTGCAGATACTGGAGCGTCGCCTTTTGCAGCTGGTGAAGCAGAGCCATAAAGTGCTTCAAAATGCTCCCATGAGAAGGGGTATTCAGTATACTTCATCGTTGTACTGATGGTGCCATCTTCTTGCTCAAGTTCCACATATGAACTGGCATAAATGGTATCTAAATTTGGGAAGTTTGCCTTCAATGATTTCAATGAAATAGTCGAAGTTGCAAGCGTGTCTTTGCCATACAACACATTAAATGTAGAGCCCAAAGGAGCAAGCTGATTGCCGTTTGCATCTTCTAATAATAAGTCGATGTAAGTCGCTTTTGTACCGCCAAAACGTGAGCTTTTTGCACGTACAATAATATATGGCTCGTTTGTATCTGATGAAATGGCTAAGTTCATATCCAAGAAGAAATGCGCTTCTTTGATGATATCGACTTCAGCTTCACTAACAGGTGGCACTTCAGACGTTGTCATGTTCATTTTTGCTGATAACTGCTGTCCTTTAGCTACATCTAGCGTTTTATGTAGTTGCGGATAATCACTCTCAATACGATTTGCTTTTATCAATCGTGACTTTGCCAATTGATAGTGCTGTGGATTTGACATATCTAGCTTGCGGATCCCAAATTGATCCGGCTGTGTTACCGCTGTGCCCTTCGTTGCTGCAGGCCCAGACTTCTGTTTTGACGCGGTGGTAACTTGTTGTTCATTAACATAGTTGCTAGCAGCTACCACGTTACTGCTTGCTAAAGCGATTGCAAGCGGTATGAGCACCTTTTTGTTTAGTTTTTTCATGTTATTTTCCTTAATTTTTATAGATTTCGACAAGGTAGTCTTCTATTTCTCCGCTCCCCGAGGTTGCGGCACTGCTATAGTCAGAGCAAGGATTGATACTATTTACTCTACTAAATCCGTAATACTGCAAAATTCTCATACGAGTCGTCGTGATAGGCTGTGACAACTTATTGCTTGGAATGCTAAATTCCCCTTCAACATAACCTTTACCGTAGTCTTGGTTAGTCTGGTCGAAGTCCATTATTAAAAGCTCTGATTTGTCGTTTCTCCAGTCACCATTACCAAATTGACCATCACTATTTAAATCAATCCAGACATGGTAATTCTCAGCGAATGTTTCACTGCCTGCATAACCGGCTTCAATACGATAGGTATTACTCTGTGTGGCATATAGTTTGATTGGATTATTCGGGTTAACGACGCCAGATTGCTGCGTATTGCTAAACGGACCATCTTGATTGAAAGTCACTTTACTAATGCGTTCATAGTCGGTGAGATCCACTGCCGTGCAATACTCAATAGGTTGTGCTGATTTAAGCTCTAGCAGCATATTTTTGGTGCCAGTAACTCGGCTTCCCCAATCATCCCAAAAAGGTTTGTCGTAACTAATAGTTAAGCTAGCGGTATAGGTTCCAGCGGCTTGATATGTATGCTCTGTGTCTTGGCCAAAATTACTGTTTTGTGTAAGTGTTGTGCCATCTCCAAAATCCCAAACTAGAGTAACATCGGGATTATGGGCAGCATTTTCAGATTTTGTGGTAGTGTTATTAAAGCTTACCTTAAACATACCATCTGCTTGTTCGTTTACCGTATAGCTCACTTCAGGAGTAAAATTGCTCTCGCCAATTTTTACCGTTTCACTGGCCGATTGCGTACCATCGACATGTTCAATTGTGAGTGTAATAGTGTACTCACCATCGGCTTGGTAGGTGTGCTGAGTATCTCTAACCGAAGAGCTATCGCCATCACCAAATTGCCACTGTATCGTACTGTTTTGGGGCATAATACTTTGATCTGTATTTACAGAAATAGTGTTACCAGATCTTTGTGGTGTAAATTTTGCTGTGATTGTCGTATCAAACTGAACTTGTTTGTTCCAACTTCCTATCTCTTTGCTGAATCTATCATACGCTTTTAGTTCTACCTCATAGTTTCCAGACTGCGCATATCTATAAATAGGAGATTTTTCGCTACTAATGGTGCCGTCGCCAAATTTCCACTGCCAACGCGTAACACGCGCATCTACCGTGCTGTTATCAAAACTCATTTGATTAACGCCTTGGTTAGCGGTAATTCTCAAATCAGCAGGGTCATTGTTTTCGATTAGTTTAACGGTGTAATCTTCAACTTCACCCCAAGACATATCCCCACACGCTGATTTCACTAAACCAAATGACACCATAGTACGAATGCGATAAGTTTGGTTTAACTCGCCACTCAATGATATCTCGCCAGTCAATTGTGTCTTAGTGCTTCCATAGAGCACGAGTTCTTCAGTCTTGTGGAATAAACCATCATTGTCTTTGTCTAACCAGACATAAAAGTTCTTTGTTTTGTCTTGAGTATCTGGATGTGGTGCTGCGGTTAGCGTTACATTGAGTGCTTTACCGTCCTCCACGTCGACGATATTATATGAGTAGTCACTGTAATTGCTTGAAGTAGAGTCATTTTTATAGTTATTTAACGAAACTGACGATAAGTAATACTTACTATGATTAATGCCTTGCGCTAGACAATAGTCGTCAAAAACGTCAATAGGCAGCATGAAAATATCTGATTGACCAGAAGGGTCGATAGCCGTAAGTTCAATGTTGTATTCGCCTGCAATAGCAAAGTTATGTTTAGGCTCAAAGACGCTACTTTGCAAACTGCCATCACCAAAATTCCACTGCCATTGCCAGCCCTCGCTGTTGGCAGCCGTAAGTTGCTGACCATCTTTACGGGTCAAATTTTTAAAATCAAAGGCCAAAAATTGGCGGTCATAACCAAGTTCGCTTTCGAGTCCACGGTCAACTTTCAGACCAATACCTACTTGCGCAAACGCCTTACGTACATGGTTTTGTAATTCAATGGTTTGCCATTGGTTACCATCTTGCTTTTTAACCCCATCTTGAGTCAACTGATCACGTACCGTGTGGGTTTGTCGCATTACACAATCTGCGCCAGTAAGATAATTACTATTACTGGTCCAGCAGTTTTTATTTGCGTTAGCAAACAGGATAAAGGAATATTTTGTATTCCAAGGTGAGGATTCATTATCTAAATCAGTTGTAGTGAGGTAGTAAAAAGCTTTGTTAAATACCCCAGCGCCATGATGAGAAGTTACTGAGTCATCATAATCATCAACATGATCAATTGAATTTCCATCGAGTGTAGGTGTTTTGAAATAACGCAGTGCATCATCGAGGCGAAATGTTTCGTGATTGCTTTTCCAATCATTGGTTCCCAAGTAAAAGTATTTAGCTGCTTCACCCGCCATATCAGAAAAAGCTTCATTAATAGCACGAGCCTGTCCTGTCAGCATTGACTTTGGCGTATTTGAGCCAAATTCCTCAGTAAAACCATGAGCGATTTCATGCGCAACTACATCTAAGGAAACCATAGGATAGAAGAGGTAGTCACCATCACCAAAATATACCTCGCCGTTTTCGTAAAATGCCTGATCCATGTTAAGACCATAATGGACATTTTGAGTTATCTTTTTATTAAAGTAAGGCTTATGCCCAAGGTAAGCTTCAAACATTAAATTCGCTGTTTGTCCATGATGATGGGCATCATTCAAGGCAGAGCGAGCACCGTGATATTCTTTATAATTGTTACGAGTTGAATCTGAGCAGTTGTAGCTATAAGGATTATTAACTTGCGCTGTGCCGTGATTATAGTTTCTAGTCTCAACGTTTTTTGCATCGAATAAACAGGTGGTTTGCTGATTGTCAGTTTCCATTGCAACAACAAAAGTCTTTGGTGGATAAGAAACATAATCTACTTGCTTATAATCTGGACGTGAAACCTTGTCATTGCCTGATGGGCCGCTTCCTCCCTCATAAACGATCCGCTGTAATACATCGGATTGGCTGATGAGTTCGTTTGTCGTTAAGTCTATAAAAGAGATAATTCTTTGTGGTTTAAAGGGCCCTGACTCGAAATCGGTGAAAAAGGCAATTTTAGCAGCGTGCCGTGCTTTTCCTTGAGTATCTATATAAATGACTTCCTCTGCTGATTTACGTCTATACACTCTGGGGCGTTCATTATTAAACTGAGAAATTATTGAATCTAGAGCTACGCTTAGCTGTTCTTCTGACGCGGGAGTTAGAGTTGATATATCTTTAGCAACATTAACAATGAGATCGCCATAAACTTGTTCAACTACACCACTCTCGTCAGTCAGTACAACAAGGTCTTGATTCCAAATAGGAATATTTTTGTACTTTTGGGTAATTGTATGGCTTTGCTTGGTTTGACTAATTTGGCTTTGGTGAAATGTAAGCGTGTGACCTGAGTATTGCGCTGCAAATACTTTTAGCGCGAGTAGATAGTTTTGATCTGAAGCATTACTAAATATGGATTGTTTTTTTTGTAAAGAAGGCGCAATTTTTTGCGTGTCGTTGAATAAAGATACACGTTCTGTTGCATGGCAATGCGTACTTATCGCTAATGCTAAAACGCAAAGAGACTTTAATCCTTTCATATTAACTCCATAAGTATTTGAAGATACCTTTCCACTTGAACGCAATAACTCAATAATTAAAACAGTCGAGCGAATAAGTGCTGTTAAGAATAAAACCCTAGCCCAGTAACTAATTTAAAACAAGTAAATAACATAAAATAAATAAAAACTTAACACAAAATTCACAAATAAAATTAGAGATTAATTTCATTTTTTTTTGTTCTGTTTATTTAACCTATTATTATTGTTGAATAAATCTAAATTTTTTGAGAACTAATAAAGATGTGAAAAGGTCTGTACGATGCGAAGCACAGTCATCATTTTGTAATTTACAGTGAATTTGAAAACTGAAGCGTTAGCTTATCAAGCGTCAATTATCTTGGCCGGTTGACACCGAATTTTATTTGCTCTTATTGAGCGCTGTTTTGCGTCGGTAACTTTCACCTTAGCAATGAATAATCGTTGCATGATGAACCAAGCGATCGATTGCCGCGACAGTCATTGTTGAACCTTCAAATAGTTCATCCCATTGCTCAAATGATTTGTTTGATGTGATGATCATGCTGTGTCGCTCATAGCGATGGGCTATCAATTCAAACAACACTCTCGTTTCCTGTTCCGTTTTTCGAACGTAACCAACGTCATCAACGATTAATAAGCTATATTTATCGAGTTTTATAACTTCATCTTGCAAGCGTAAATGTCGCTTTGCCTGCTGGAGTTGTTGAACAATCGCTGACGCGGCAACGAACTTAATTTTATAGCCCTGCTCGATAAGGCCATAACCGATGCTACTGGCGATATGCGTTTTACCAAGACCACTGGCGCCAAATAACAATATATTGCCACCGTGCTTCAACCAATCCGGCTGATTTATTAAATCAGCAACAAGGGGCTTACTCACCCCATCAACAAGGGGAAAGTCGAAGCTGCTAAGGTGTTTACCCACTAGCAATTTTGCATCGTTTAAAAGCCGCTGAAGGCGTTTGTCATCGCGTGTCGCAAGTTCAATATGACACAGCTCAGACAAGTATTGCTGTGGGCTCCATTGTTCTTCTATCGCTTTTTTGTCCAGGGTATTCCACTGTTGAAGCATAGTGCTAAGCTTTAATTGTTTCAGCATTAAAGATAGCGAGGCCGTGAAGTTATCCATGTAGACCTCCCGGTATCATACTGCTATACCCGTGATCAATGAAGGTGCTTGATTTTTACAGTAATGAGGATCATGATACCAGCATTAACAAAATTGAACTGACCGCCGAACAAAAAGCAGACCTTGAAGCCTTTCATGACACAAGTCGTGATGGCCGTATTCGAGATCGCATCAAAGCGGTATTACTGCGCTCTGAAGGTTGGTCAGCAGCGATGATTGCTCAAGCATTGCGACTTCATGAAACCACGATTACCAGACACATCAATGATTATATAAGTAAAAACAAGCTAGCACCTGAAAATGGGGGCTCACACCCTTATTTAAGTCACGAGCAAACTGCGGATGTCATTGAACATATTACGCAAAATACTTATCGTTATTCTTACGAAACATCGAGTACATATTGAAAACTCATGCGATCCGCTTTTCTATTTCAGGGTTGAATAAATGGCTCCATCAGCACAATTTTAGCTACAAGTATCCTAAGGGCGTACCCCATAAATTTGATGAAGAAAAACAAGCTATTTTTATTAAAGAGTATGAAGAGTTAAAAGCGCAAACAGCTGATGAAACACTCTATTTCATTGATGCGATGCACCCAACTCAAGCAACAAAAGTAAGTTGTGGTTGGATAAGAAAAGGACAGGATAAACCGCTAGCAACCACTGGGAGTCGAACACGATTAAATCTTATTGGTGCGATTGACTTAAATAACTTAACAGCGGCACACGTAAAGCGCTATGAGAAAGCCCTAAACTTGACACCCACTCTAATTTAGCTATCAGTGAGCCACTGATAGCCGCCTATCTATGTTGTCAATAAGTAAGCATTTAATCATTTGGGTAGATAATGCTCATGAAGCATTTATCTTTTTTGTGAGAAGAAACAATTGAGCAGTAATTGACTTGCCAAGGAGTAAGATCTTTAAGTTGCCTTAAAATCTCAGTTGCTACGTCCTTCGAATCTTCATGGCTCACACCCGGCAAAGCCACCCATTTCGTACCCAAACCAGGTTCAGACTTGGAACCTGTAAAAGGAGTATTACTGTAAAAAATAAAAGGTTTTATATGCTGTCTATCTTTATGCTCAACAAAAACAAACTTTACTACATATGCCGAGCTATCATCCATCACAGCAATTGCGTTTTCACTAGCTTTATCTTGAGTGTCTCCTTTTGGCACACTATGGTGACCTAGTTTTAAAGGTTTGCCTTGTTCCAAGTCTGTTGCTTGCTTCAATGAATTCATATTAATTTCCTTAATTAAATAAAGTTCAAAATGTTATAAGCCCTAAACTTGACAGCCACTCTAATTAAACAAATAAAATTGTGCTATTAAATTTACTTTTTCAGCTAAAAATTTATCTTTTACTATTGGGTTACTTTCATCTCACCCTTTAAATAAGCCATTATCACTCTCAAACCTAAATTACGCGCACGAAAATGACTGCATGATGCAGTTTTAACTTTTCTACTGAGTAATTTAAGGTTTATGCCAATAGCTTTTCACAATTACTTATATTAGCTCGCCGTTTTCGATTTAAATTTTCGCAATAACTTGCTTGTGAGATAGGCCTGCCTACTGCGCCATGAAATACGCGTGTAAATTGTGTGGTGAGTTTCAACCAGTTTTCTGGGGATATAGTAAGCCTTTCAAGCAAAGGAAGGTTTATATTATCAATATACCCGCGTTTATCCTCTCGTATTATTCGCCCTGTTAGTTCAACAAGTTCAAGGTACGATTTAAGCTCAAACGGTAGCCCTTTTGGCATTATTTGACGTGGCATGCCTGCAAAGCGGAGTAATTGTTTTGGCTGCTTGCCTTCTTTTGCGCATATTAGCCGTACTTGAGCACTGGTATGGTCTGATTCTTCTGGTGTCTTTGCCATTTTGGCTCTGATGGGGTTTAAATCTACATACGCCATGCAGGCCGCAAGTGCAGCTTCATCCAATAATGCTTGTGAACTAAATCGTCCCTCCCAAAACCTCCCAGTGCAGTTATCTTCTTTATTTGCCCTGCGCGCAATGTCTTCATTTAACACTCGCATAAACCAGCTAATACTTGATAGGCGTTCTCGATACTCCTTTACTGTTTGATTAAAAAAGATGAATTCAGCTTTACTTAACTTCTCATCTTGTATGTACTTTTGCGTAAGGACAGTACCTTTACACAGCTTGTGCCAGCGAATAACAATCGCTTTATCATTCAGTCTATTCGCCTTTTTATCATCAACATACAGGACTAAGTGCGTATGATTGCTCATAACAGCATAAGCACAGACGTCAATACAAAATATCTTGGCTAACTCTAGCAGTTTGTCTTCAACCCACCCTCTGCGGTGCTCGTAAGATTGACCAGTAAAATGGTCTTCACCGCACAAAAAAGCACGCCGAACACAACGTGATATACAGTGGTAGTACTTTGTATCAACCAAACTTACTTGACGCTTTCTTGCGATTGCCATAAGACACCCTGCTGTTTTTGCACTAAACAAAGCCTAGTACTTAGTTCGCCAAACTGCAAAAATTAGGGTGGGTGTCTAGTTTATTTGTAAAAATTAGGGTGGGTGTCTAGTTTATTTGTCTAGTTTATTTGTAGTTTATTTGGAGTTTATTTGGTGTCTAGTTTATTTGCGCCGCGCAGTGTGTAAACACAGCCAGAAACTGGACTGACATTGGTACTAAACGATGACTGAGGCGAAAGCCAAGGACCTTAATTAATCATCAATAATGCTTAATTAAACTGCCTAAATTCATATGGCGTTCTTTATTCAAACCAAGGTGCATATTCACACCAATCGACGTCATTACTGGATGCGTAGTCATATTTAAATTGAGTTTAAATAATAAGAACACTTGGTTTTTGAATAAAAAGATCAAGAAAACACAGCTGCCTGCTTGATCGGAACTTTCTAATGGGTGACCCTGAGGAACCCTTCATTATTGATTGCATTAATTGCTAATTTTATCCTTTGGCTAGCAGGTTTAACAGCAAAAATATTGAATGTGCATAGAAGCTTTCAGGCGAATACGATAAAGAATAGAAACGTGCTGTCTAGCTTTAGTTTGGGGACGCAATACTTCGAAAAATTTGGTTATAAAATCAAACTGAAAACTTTTTTAGAAGCACTCAAGCAATTAAATAAGGATTGCAGTGAGTGCTTGTAGCTCATTAGCAATTGTGGGGTTCCTTCAGGATTTGACCCTGAGGGTCTTGTCGTTTTTGATTCATAAACACCTAGAGTAACTAGGATATTATCCATTATCAAAGTGCCCAATGCCATTAGATTAGATCAATTTAATTAGGCTATTAAAAAAATTAGAGCTTGTGGCTTAAAAAGTTTGAAATAAAAGCGAGTCATAACTATATTTCTTAAATAGAGAATTGATATATCAATAATTTATTATGCTTAAAGGATTAAAAATGCTTCAATTATTTAGCAATGTAAAAATAATAAAGCCTAGCCTATTTATACCCGCTTTGTTTATTTCAACTAACAGTTTTGCATCTGAAACAAATATAGTCACAAATAAACCCTTATTTCAATTTGAAGTAGGCCTGCACGCCAATTACTTGAATGCAGAAGACTACTACCAGTTAAATACCAGTGAAGTATTTGATACTGACTCTGACACTCAACTGGGGTTGGATTTTTCAATTCAATTACATCATCAAGTATTACCACAAAATGCGTTCCTTGCATTAGGCTGGAGCAAAACGGGTGAATATAGTGCTGATGTGCTTGCGTATTGTGGTAACCAATCTTGCCAAGAAACCACCAAGCTTAACTTTGAATCAATACAGCTAAATTATCATTACCAATGGCATCAATCTTCTACCATGGAATCTTCAGTTTATGCTGGTGTTTCATATATTTGGGCTGAGGGTGAAATTAAAGGCCAAGATTGGCGTGATGGCGCAACGGGTTTTCAGGTAGGCAATCAAATTTACTTTATGCCGCATTCAGCCATTCAACCCTACATTGGCGTTAAATTATCTTACTTCGCCATTGAAGATGGCGATGACACGATTCACTTACCAAACTTAAGCCTTTTATTTGGCTTACACTTTTAATTAATTTTTGGACTTTTCTATGATTTTATTTCGTTTTGTAAGTTTATTGTTACTTTTGGGGTTAACCGCTTGCGAGAAAGCAAGTGTTCCTTCAGACACCTCTCCTAATTTAAATTTAACGGTTAATGCACCTTCTATAGTTGATGTCGGTGATACAGTCGACTTGAGTGCCATGGTCAGTATTAACGGAACAGATGTAAGTAGTGGTGTAACTTATATATGGGAAGATAAATCTGCACAACCCATAGGTTTAACGAGTAATAATAATAATACAGCTAGCTTTGTTACTTTAGCAGGTATTGATGAAGCGAAAATATTGGTTACAGCCTTATTTGAAAATTCCTCTGTAAGCAAAACGACTACTATAACGATTAATCCTCCCCCTAATTTAGAGTTATCTGTCACGGCTCCTTCTATAGTTGATGTCGGTGATACAGTCGACTTGAGTGCCATGGTCAGTATTAACGGAACAGATGTAAGTAGTGGAGTTACTTATGAGTGGGAAGATAAATCTGCACAGTCAATCGGTTTGGCTAGTAAGGATAATACCGCTCACTTTGTTGCAGTCGCAGGTATTGACGAACCGATTGTGCTAGTCACAGCAAGCTACAAAGGCGCGATAGTGAGCGAAAAAGTGTCCGTTGCTGTGCTTAGCTCAGTGCAACCTGTTGAAATAGGAGCGTTGACTATTAGTGGACCCACTAAGGTTAAGTCGTCTCATGAAGTCATTTTAAATGCGCTGTATACAGAAACCAGCGTAGTAAAGTCGAATGCTACTATTGCTTGGGCACAAGACGAAGGCCTTGATGTGGGACCGATTATAAATAATGGCGAACTTTCTTTTACCGCACCAGATGTTAACCAAGATACAGAGTTTGCCTTTAGTGCTCAAACCACTAACGATGCGGGTGAACTTTTTGATACATTGTGGTTTGTCACGATAACCCCCCCAGATATTGCCTTTACTAATCAACCGAATACAGGGCAACAAACGGCTCATGCAGTAAAACAAGCTACTTCCGGTGATACAGTTCACTTAACCGCACAAGTTAGCCAAACAGGCGGTGGCGGCTCATTTACTTATGCTTGGACACAAGTACAAGTCACGGGTACCCCGGTTGTTATAATTCATACCGACACCTCTAAACCTACCGCAACTTTTGTCGCGCCTTCTGTCGCAGGGAAGTTGACTTTTAATGTAACAGCTACAGAATCTGGCAGTGGAAAAAGTATTTCTCAAACGCAAGTAGTTAACGTATTAGGCAAGCCGTTTAGCCCACAGCAAGGTGCGCAGCACGAGGTTTATAATGGCCATGGCGTTATCTCCTTAAAAGGCAGAGTGCAAGGCGGCACAGCGCCATTTACTTATGCGTGGTCTCAAACAAGTGGTCCTACAGCGCCGATTACAAGCCTTACAGCTGAAAACCCTGATGTAACACCGCCAACAGTCACAACCGATACAGACTTTACGTGGGTAGTAAGCGTTACCGATGCGAATGGCCAACAAGTTACATCTACGCATGTAGTCACTGTAAAAGCAGCCCCTAAGTTAGCTGTTTCTATATTACACCCTGCAAGCGCGGACGTTGCTGAAGGCGACACTGTTCTGCCGCAATCACACATTAGTGGAGGCACAGGCAATTATTCCATTCGTTGGACGAGCTCTGTAGTTACCTTGATTGATGAAACTACCGCAGCACCAAGATTTGTTGTGCCAACAGTCAGCAAAGACACTAACATTGTCGTGAATTTGGCAGTGAGCGACGGCGTTAATCAAATCACGCGAAGTGTAAGATACACAGCTAAACCTTTATTTACGGTAAATTCGCATCAGAACCAAAGCGGCAGTAACCTAGCCACAGGTCCTAATCAAAGTACACATCAGAACAATCAAATTGAGTCAGGCAAGACCTTTAAACCCAGTGTTGATGTACACGAAAATGCTGCATCTGGTGGTACTTTTACGTATGTATGGGCAGTAGTGAAACCTAACCCCGCACCTGCAGATTTAGTCATTGCAGGTGCCAATACTTCACAGCCTGTTGTGAGTGCACCTAGTGTTACCAGTACAACACCTGTTGAGTTGCAAGCTGTTATTTCTTATAGCGTTAATGGTAAAAGCATTAGTAAAACGGTTCAGTCTCAATATCAAGTTGTTCCATATAATTCACCTAGTAAACCCACATTAACATTAAGCATGGCGGGGCATGAAAGTGTGATTGGTGGTCGTCTAGCGAACCCTACTGTTTCGGTCATGAATGCAGCAGGCACCATCACTTACAAGTGGACACAAATAAGTGGGCCAAATATTGTTGGGGGTATCATTGGTGATACGACAGGCAATCCTTACTTTACAGTGCCAACCATCACCGGTGGTCATCAAAATTTAGTATTAGAAGTTGAAGTGGGTGATGGCACTGAAGTCAAAACAGCGCAAGTAACTTTTGATATTGACCCATTAAACATACCACCGAAATTACCATTGACTGTTGTCGCGTCTAATGATGAAACAGTTGTTGCTAACGCAGTGGTAACCCCAAGAGCGACTGTAACAAACTCTAATGGCACGCCGACTTATGCATGGGCTCAAACCAGTGGCACAACCATTATAATTACCGATGCAAATACGGCAACGCCAAGTTTTACGGCGCCCACAACCAGTGGTACGATAGTACTTGAGGTCACCGTAACAGATAATGACAATACCCTTATTACGGACACGGTAAGCTATCAAGTGCAAACAGCTATCAAACTCACTGCAGGAGCGCCTATACGTTCGGTATCTGAAGGAAATACAGTTGATTTACTTGCATCAACAACAGATGTAAATGGCACGGCGACTTATGCTTGGAGCGTTGTAAGTGATGGCGGTACCGGTGTGGTAACAGGAGATATTGCCAACCCTGCGCTAGCTAATACCAGTCTTGATATTCCAGCAGTTGACCAAGATAGAATCTTGATTTTAGAAGTTATTGCAACTGACAGTGCTAACTCTGCAACCGCTAAAGCGACAGTTACTATTAACATTAGTGATTTAAAAATGCGAGTCGACTTAGGGGCGGGGGCAAATATCCCTTCTGGAGACACCGGCCATTTACATGCCAATGTTTCTAGCGGTAAAGGTCCTTTTAGTTATGCATGGACAGACTCTACCCCTCCTAGCCTTAGCACTACTAGCACCAATAACCCGAGTTTTACAGCACCTAATGTTACCCACAGTGTTGATTTACAATTTGGCGTTACGGTAACCGATAGTCTTAATAATACCGCTTCAGGTAGTATTATAATGACCGTAGAACAACCGCCGTTTAGTGTTAATGCAGGCGTTGACTTCTCGGTAACAGAAGGCAGTACCGTTCAATTACGCGCTCAGGGAGTAAATGGTGCAGGAGCAATATGGCAATGGAAGCAAACCGCAGGTCAAAACGTTTCATTGTCTGATGCAACACTGGCTAATCCAACCTTTATTGCACCTTCACAAGCGGAAGGCGTGAAAGAAACGTTTAGTTTTACCGTGACAGGCACCAGCAATGGACAAGTTAAAAGTGCGTCTGTAAATGTTGTTGTTCAGGGCGTTCCTGATATTGATGCGCATTCAAACAATGTTTCAGTTCATGCGGGAGCAACGGTTAATCTAGCTGGTAGTGTTACAGGCGCGGGTACTGTCGAAAATTTAGCATGGACTCAGAGTTCGGCGGGACTATCTGTAGGTACTATTACTAACGCTTCTGCAATAGGCGATGTAAAATATTTAAATGCGAGTTTTGTTGCACCTGCCGTTAACGCAGATACAACCCTGACCTTTGACTTTACCGCAACAGGCGCAGGCAATGTAGTACATGTACCTGTTACTGTTACTATTACTGCTAACCCCTTAACGGTAAGTGCAGGTAGCGATATTCGTGTTAGATCGGGCGCAACGGTTCAGCTACACGCTGTATCAAGCAATGCGGCTAACTACACATGGTCACAAACAGTAGGCACTCCTACGGTAACGCTGATTAATGGCAATACCAATGGCGCAAGTTTCGTCGCGCCTGATGTAACTGCGGACACAACGCTGACCTTTGAAGTTGATGTAACAGGTGGTGGAATACCGGGAACTGACACAGTTAATGTGACTGTTTTCGAACCAACCATCGTAGTAAATACGAACAGCGCCCACCGTATTAACCTAATCGCAGATGATTCGGAGCCGCCGACCTTTATTGACACAACCTTTGCAGATAGCGTAAGTGGTAGTGACGTCACGCCAGCCACAACAACATGGACGATTACCCCTAATCCGACTCCCCCCGCAACATTGGACATGGTGTTTTCTGGATTGAATACGGCAACTTTGGAAATCAACCCAATTGGCGCTTCAAAAGGTACTTACACAGCGACGATGACAGCAGGTGATTCTGCTAACCATTACCAATCAGGCAGCAAGTCATTTGTTATTGACATTAAACCTGCTACTCCGCCGATGCCTAAAACTGTTGATCTTAGTGCGAATACAGGGCTAACAGTGGCAGGTATTGCAGGCAATCATTCACTGCATGTCCCAACCATCTCGGGAGGTTTACCACCTTACCATTATAATTGGGGGCTAGGTGCCGATGCCAATGGCTTAGTAATTACCGGTGGTACTACAGACAATCCAACCGTCGCTTTTCCTGCGGTACCTAGCACTTGTAATGCTATTTCAGGGAAAATATCGCTCACCGTTACAGACGCCAATGGTGATACCGCTACTGGCGATGTAACATATAGCAGCACACCTTCGTTAAATCCAATTAAACCAGTAAGTTGTCAGATTTGTCGCGGCCCTAAATTTATTTGTGAGCGCTCACATGTTTTAACAGTTTGTGATGTTTCTTTGAGTAGCCATAAGTCGGGGACGGTCAATTCCGATTTACAATATTGTATTAATGATATTGAAAACCTCCAAGATGGTTCACGCTATGTAACCCGTCGCTGCGCTACCGCGGAAGAAGTAAACCACGATTGGTTTATTAGCAAAGCTTCAACGTCTAACGAAGCAAGCGGTATTAAGGAACTAGGAAATTTGGGGCGGCTCGATCCTTTGGCTCATGGCTACAATGTGGTGATATTGAAGGATAGACACTTTACTTTTTCAGCAGCTTGTAAAGGTGATAACTGTAATCTAGAAACTGTTCCTGATGATCTTCTTGGTGTGACAAATGGCGTACCTAATAGTATTACAGGGGTTCCGCCTACACCGAAAGCAGGTGTTTGTCCTTAGTTAGTTTATTCAAAATAAAAGCATCACTTAATATAATAGGTTCATTATTAAGTGATGCTTGCTATGTTTTTACGCCTTAAACTTATCTAACTGTACCGACTGTTGTGGTTCGATGAATCATTGGGAACATAATAATTATAAGCTCAGCGCATTGAATAGGTGTTGTAAGTTTTAAGTACACTCAAAAAAGCACACTAATTAGCCCTAATTTATTTATCATTTTTTAGTTAACTTCCAGACTGAACTTACATGAATTTGTGAAAATTATCATCTTAGCGTTTCATTTTAGATGGTGAGGTTTGCTTAATGCATATAACCTATCTCACTTTGTGCCCCGAACCGCCATAGAATCATAAAAATTTAATATCTGAAATCATATTAATTTAATGGCCGCTTTGGTATTTTCTAATCAAACTAGAGTTTTTGACTTTATAGATTCTTGATGGAATTTAGAACAATTCCACTATCTAACGCAAGGTTGATTTGTATCGGTTCAAATGTTGCTAGACAAGGCTTCCTGGTGCACCTAGTTCACTACAGAACTTTTAAAATGGCTATAAACAACATAAAATAGGCTTGTTACATATATACCAAAATAAAAAAGACAGCCATCCTAGATCTCACAACTTTTGAATCAGGGAGTTATTTGCATTCAAAATTTAGGATCGATGCCAGCATTATTTACAGTTATTTTTGTCATAAAAAAGTAAACTTTAATGCTTGTTGTCAGCCTCGGCTGTTAGGCGCAAAGGTTTGAGTCTACAATAAATAATTGCCCCAATTGCTCCAAATATATGCCCGATATGATCAACTTGTGTATTTATCGTTTCATCGGAGGTACTTGTAAACTCCCCTTCGATTGAAAATATAAACATCAAAAAGGCAAATAATAATATTGCAGAGCCCCACTCTTTTATTGTTAATTCATCTTCATCAGTGAAATATGCCGCAGCTAAGCCAAATACTCCGCCAGAAATGCCACATACCGTCACAGTTTCTGAATAAAAAAATATTGATGGGATTGAAGCTATGCCACCTATAGCTAAAACAGATAAGAACCTTTTAGCTCCAACACGGCGTTCGTAAACCGAGGCTAAGGCTATCCCACAAACATTCGCTAAAAGATGCATTGGATCAGTATGAATAATTAAATGCGTTATTGATTGAAGTGGCCATAAAAGTGCTTTTTCTGAATCATTATTTAGAGCTAGTAAAGTATATATATACTCATCAACAGCCAGAAATCCGTAATTTGAGATGATTAAAAAAACAAATAATAGAAAAACACCTGAGCACAGTGAAGCCCGAATAAGTTTGAAGTTTTGCATATATGTTAACGGTATAGCTTTTAAACTATTAGGAGACGGTTTAATTAACAACAACCCTAAAACATACATTACACTAGATATTAGAAAAAATATCATGGTGCTAAAGGGATTCTATTTTCAATATAACTTTGAACATCGGCTGTCACTTTAGCAATTTTTTTATGGCCTTTTAACTGAGCTTTTACTTTTATTTTTCTACTGTTTTTAAAATGAAATTTCATTGGTCTTTGCAATATTCCTTTGCCAATTCTAACACTCTCAATTTCATCAAATTCAAAAAAATCACTATCTTCAAACTTACCAAGTAAGCTCAGCTTATGAAAATATATTCCTCTTTCAGTAACAGCCAAGAAGTACATTCTCATACTAAGAATGGCTAAAGGACCAAGTACGAAAAACATCCAAATTTTTGGAGGCGAAACCGCTTGAAAAAAACCAATTAATGTATCGTCTTCCTTTATATTTTGTTCAATATATGCCTGCGCTTGCTCTTTATTCATTATAATTCCAATGTTTGATAAATCAGTTTCACCTAACAATACTTTAGATTAACTTGTTTTAGTTGATGTTTTTAAAAAATTTTAAGCCGCTTTTTTGAGGTTATTAAGGAGTTACCCCTCATATATTAATTGGCCATCATCCTAATAGTCGTGGCTTTGCTTATATTAAAGTATCAACATAGCTCAAACCGTTTACATACTCTTCACTCTTAGTGAAAATAATAATTCTTAATAGGTTAAAATAATTGTTATTCTCTTTAGTTAAGTACTGTGCACTATTCATCTTTTTTACATAACTATCAAACGCGATTAAGTTACTTTGCTCTAAAGCCAGCGATACTAATAAATTTAAAACCGCAGGAACTGTTTTAGATTTCTGTTTACTTATCACTTCTATTTCATTAAATAATGCTTCAATCTGCTGATAATTTTTGGCTAGGTCCTTTTCGGCTAATGGTAATAGTTCAGCAATTTTGTTTATAGCTTCTGGTTCTTCTAACTCTCCTTTTTTTACAGAAAGCGAGAAAGTCGGTGCTCTAGTTTTAGTAGAATGAGCAAAAACCTGTTCTTTGGCAGATAATAACGCGTATTGTTGCTTTTGAGACAACGCAGAATACTGACTAGTGCTGGTATCATAAATTTTGAATCCATCAGCGCGTAGCTTCATACCTGGCCTACTGTCAATATAGGTTAAGTGCTCTATGTATAATGCTCTAGCATTTGGATCATCTTTTAACGCATCACTTAGACAATCATTACTAGTTAAATAATGTAATGCCTCATTTTCATCGGTCATAGGTAGACGCATCGCGATGCTATCCGCTTGACAATATTTATTGGTATTATTATGCAAAGCCAGTAGCTTTGTTGGTTCTAATTTTTTAAAAGCATAGTATTTTTCAATACTTTTAATTTTAAACTTTAGTTGCGAGTCTAATTCGTCCCCTAGCACTGCGGCGATTTTTTTAAATTCCTTTTCATCTAATTTATTAAATGCACCTGAACCAAATGAACTCGCTAGCAAATTTCCTGTCAGTGCATAATAATCTGTATTTGATTTAGAGAGCTCAAACATAGCATTGAGTGCTCGGTAGGCTTCTTTTTTATTATCATTTGCAATAGCAGCTTTATAGTTTTTATGTTCACTAAAATACGTAGCATATTGTTTATGCTCTATATCTGCTTTATTGCTTTTTGTTGATTGACAACCAAGCAGTGAAGTTAACAACACAATAATTATTGCAAGAGGTTTAATATTTTTGATTTTCATTTTTCGCTCTCATCATGATTAATTTTTTCACTAGGTAATAAAACTAAATCAGTAAATTTACGTTTATTCTTTGGAATATTTACTAAGGTGTTTTCATTAAATAGGTTTTGTTGGTGTTTTGATAGGATAGCTAAATCACGCTTATGCTTATCTGCAAATGTCCAGAACCCGCCATGGTATACGTCTCCGCCTAAAAAATCTGTGCTGCTCTTAACATGAAGCTTAATTTCACCAAGATAGATAGTTTGATTAGCGGATACATTAAAAGGGATTGAATAATCATTTCTAGAAGTCCACGTTGTCCCGTTTAGATCATACATGCTGTAATTATAAAATTCATATTCGCCCGATGGTAAGGCGAGCGCATACGTCGTCCCACCATAACCATTAGAAGAAAACTGAACCTCTGTTTTTCCATGAAATATATTAAATGAAGGGCGAACTTCTAGTGAATACTCTTGCCCGGTGTCTGTTGATCGTAATTTAAAAACTAAAGGGTTATACACTGGGCCATCAATAGGCCAAGCCATACTGCCAGAAATGATTCCTTGAGTTGATGATTCATGATGTAAAACTGTATTTATATTTGTTGTTTTACAGGCGGTTAATAACATAATCATTAAAGCTAATACTGCTGTTTTCATAGAAACTTCCATTTTAAAAAGCTGTTTGCACTTATTATTAAGTAAAGGCTTATTGCATAGCATGCATTTGAATCAATAAAATAAAACGAAAAGCCACCTAATTAATCTTCGAACGCTATACCATTAAGTTCAATTTTAAATTTAGGGACTAACAAATTATTGCTCACTCACATTTACACCACCATTAAGTGTGATGAAAAGATGTATACTTAACAGCGGGATAAGCTAGCTATACCCCAGTTTATTAAATTATTAGCTTACTTTTGACTCGAGTGTTTTTTTGGATCATGGTATTGCCACAAAACGTTAATTATTTTCCATTCTTTATTTTCATTTTTATACAAATGCATATAGTCAATCCAATCATCGACCGTTAGCTTCACTGATGCTACTCGATTATCAATATCCAGTATGGATATATCAACTTTTGGTGAGGCAGCAAATTTATTCCCCTCTTTGTTGTAGTTTTCAGCCACCCACACCATTGTTTTAAAATCGGTTTCCATAATGAACTCTGAACCATCTTCAGATTTCCAGTAAGTTCTTTTAGCTAGTTTCGCATCTAAGCCTCTTTTCATTAGTTCTGGTTCAACTTTATGCTGAGCCTCTATGTAATCAAGAACAGCTCTTTGTATATTTTTACTGTCACTGGATGTTTCAGATAATACTGAAAAAGATAAAAACATTGATAAGAATAGGAATATATTTCGATACATGTACACATCCTTGGGTAGGCAAACAAGCCTCACATTAATACTAATCCGTAATAATACTTAATCAGTTTGAGTGCTCAAACCTGACGACAATTGCGTTTAATTTATTATTTACAACTGTAGAGATGTAGAGAAATTGAAGAGAATAACGAGATTTTAGCTTCATTATCAACAAGATGTTCTTACCTCAAAATAGCTAACTTCATTAGTAAATTGGTATAACTCGTTTTTAATTTTATATTGGTCTGTCAACCAACCATAGCCGAGTTCCTATTTTGGTTCAATCGATTATTGTATTTTTGCCCAGAATATAAAAAAGAGTTTGATGCTGCTTTAATTGGCGTTTTATAAGGTATTACTGCGGCTTGGGTAGCTTTTATGAATTTATTGTGTTTCTCTGCTTTTCTAGATTATTCACTAAACATTACATTTTCCGCATAATACAGTATTAACAGGGCTTATCACCTGTTTAATTTAGATATTTCGTAGTAATTAGGATGGGTGTCATCCTAATTATCATCATTGAGAGATATTTGGATCGGTATTCATTACGGGAGATAAACCGCCCATTGCGGACCCGCATGATGGGTGGTGTGGGGGCAGGAGGTTAGAGACCTCCGGCTACCCGATTAGGCATTTGTATCACGGTCAGCCACTGAGTCCATTTTGTTTCTAAATTTATTTCTAAGTTCAGTAGATTCAGGATTTCTAAGTAGCTCAATATAATCTGAAAAATCATTTTTTAAAGCATTATGAACCGCATTTCTATTTAAAACTTCCATTCCGTCAACACGTTCATATAAATCTCCAAACGACCACAATAATGCGGGACTCTGAATCTCAGCTTGATGCAGAATTCCACAGCGAAAATCTTTATAAAAATTTTCACGCTGTAGTTTTGTTTGAAAATACTCACAAAAATGTGGACTTGTTCTAAGAAACCTTATAAATACTTTTTTCGATTTACCATCTGTGGATGGTAGCCCTTCTTTGAATGCTTGAAGAGTTTCGATTAATAATAAATCTATAGCTAGTACCGTAAAACCAAACCGTTTTTCTGGGGCTAGTAAGTCATTTTCGAACTCAAGTAATTTATCTACAGGTTCTAAGTATCGAGAGCGCAATCTAGAATCAAGAACATCTATGGCTTTTTGCCAATCGCCTTCACTACTTTCAAGATCAAGTTCTTTCCATTGCTTTGCAGTAAAATTAGGTGCGATTTCCAAACACTACCCCTTAAATGCCTAACGAGCCTGTAGATTAACTCGTTTTTTTATTTGTTTTTATTGATAAACAAACCATAGCTGAGTTCCTATTTTGCTTCAATCGATTACTGTATTTTATGCAGAATATAAAAAAGAGTTTGGTGTTGTTTTAATTGGTGTTTTGGAACGGATACGGGTGTTTGAGTGGCTTACTAGTTGAGATAAATACCATGCAAGGTGATAAGGGCTTACCACCATTGCTTAATAAGCCGTTGTCATCGACCCATTGGCTAACTATTTTAATCTTCATTTTGTGGATACAGCTTAGCCGTTTGCGCGATTCCTTATTTATAAACTGTACTTGCCGCCCCGTTTTTGTTGATTTTTTTGTAATAATTAGGATGAGTGTCTTGTTTATTTGACGCCATAGTCTCTTGTTAGCACTAAATACTTTAAAGCGAAAGATACAATAACCCCCAAAAAGTAAATTGTGATAAATTCTAAATCTGATGCATATCCCACGTTCATTTCACCAGTCAATTTGTTAAAAAACGACCAAAGCGCTTCAGATAAGGGGACAAAAATAGAGAGGTTGAACCACATAAAAGTAACAAAAGAAGGTATACCTATATACCAAAAAATGAATAACATAATTTTCAGAAAACATTTCATAAAACTGTTAACTTCCCATATGATTCAATGCTTGTACTTGGAATTTTTGTTTTTCCCGAACTTTTAATAATTGAGCTAAAAGTTCTAAAGTCCGACATTGTTTTAAAAGTGACGCAACCTTGACTAATACCTAAAGGACCTTCTGGATGAATTCTGAATTGCCCTCGCTTAACTTTTTCACAAAACGTTGAGTCATCGATTTTCTTATCTATAGCGTATAAAGCGAACCAATCTGCTTTATCTGAAAATAAGTCTCTTAATGGCCCAAGAAGCCCACCAGATTGTCTATCGATAATGTAATACACTCCTGTAGGGATGGGCCCCTTACTCGATATACAAATCGATAGCTTTTTATTTCTATGCGCTTCTAAGCCCGAATATGCATCAAATGTAGATGCTCCGCACTTTAGAGTGCTCATAGGTTGATCATTAAGTTTAAATGTACAATTAATAACGATAATTCCTTTTAGTGCTAACGAGCCTGTAGATTAACTCGTTCTTTTATTTGTTTTTATTGATAAACAAACCATAGCTGAGTTCCTATTTTGCTTCAATCGATTACTGTATCTATACGCAAAATATAAAAAGAGTTTGGTGTTGTTTTAATTATTTTTAGGGAGGATTACCGTTACAGGTGTTTGAGTAGCTTATTAGTTGAGATGAATACCATGCAAGATGATAAGGGCTTACCACCATTGTTTAATAAACCGTTGTCATCGATCTATTGGCTATCTATTATAATTACGGTTTCAGTAGCAATTAGGATGGGTGTCTTCCTAATTTTGTAAAAACGAAAAGCGAAGGGCTAATAATCCAACGGGACATTACTGCGTTTATCACTAACCGATTAAAACTCAAAGTGAATGAATCGAAAAGTCGAGTCGGTCTGTACCACTACAGTCCAGTATCAGGCTCGAAATTTCTTGGGTTTACCTTCCGCTACGCTAAAGTGCAGATCCACGAACAGGCGCTAAAGAAATTTAAAGTAAATGTAAGAGAGCTCACTAACCGCAACTGGGGGATCTCAATGACCCTACAAATTCATAAACTCACGCAGTATTTACGCGGCTGGGGACACTACTACTTAATAGCCAACGCTTATCAGCTAACAGTGGATTTAGATCATTGGATCCGCCGTAGGATAAGAATGTGCTACTGGCGGCAGTGGCGCTCTTTATTAAGGAATAGCCCGCACTAAAGTACGCAGTTTAATGAAATTGGGTGTTAGCGAGCGACTCGCCATAGCCTGTGGTATCACCAGTAAAGGCCCTTGTAGAAGCTCAAAAACAAAAGGAATTAACATTGCGCTAGGTAATGACTATTTAGCATCACAAGGTTTAGTGTCATTGAAAGATATTTGGATCAATATTCATTACGGGAGATGAACCGCCCATTGCGGACCCGCATGATGGGTGGTGTGGGGGCTGGAGGTTAGAGACCTCCGGCTACCCGATTATATTTTAATTAACAACATACTCAGCAAATTTTTCGTGATTGAGTAGAGTTGAATTATGATAGTTTTTTAGCCAAATAAACTTATCAATAACCTTTTGTAGTTTTTGTATTTCTGATGCATTTAAACCAGCTTTTCGCGATTCTAATTCAGTTAATTTGCCTTCAATAGCTTCGGAGTGCCTCTGAAAGAATAGTTTGGACTGTTCAAGGCCATACAAATACATAGGCAAATTTATTTTAGCTTGATCCGAGACCATTTTTACGTTTAGGTCAACTTGAGAAAGGTTGTACCCCAAATAATCTAGATAATGCACCCCATCATCATCTAACTTAATAATATTGTGACCGCCATACATAATGTCAGATAGTTTCGTAATACTATTTTTTAATTGCTTATCTTCCAGAACCTCAGGACTAAATACTATTCTAGGATGAATTGCTAATGAACTTTCAGCTTTATAAGCACTTATTAACCCTTCTCCAACTACAAAGTGATCCTTTATATAACAGTATTTAGTTGAAATCCCCCCTCGAAGAAAAAGTCCTTTTTGGGAGAAACAATTAAATATAACAGCTTGTAAGCGCATCAATATGATAAATAAAGCATTAGCAGAGTGCATATACTTTAGCTGATTGTTTTTGAGTGATTTAACTTCTTTAGGGGTAAACGTTATTATTAGAGAATCAGATATAAACGCGTGCTGAACGTCATAATACATATAAAGGTCAAATGACTTATCTTTTTTATATTGTTCCTTTACTTCAGGACGATTAGAAAAATCCAAACCACCTTTATTATCTTCCATGAAAGAAATAAATTCCTTTGCTTTAGCCTCCGAATTAATCGCACCATTAATATCTCGGTAACCAAGCATATCAATGAAAAGTGTCCATTGTATCAATTTCACACGAAACTCCATTTAAAATATAACATTTTAGTATTTATGCGACACGCAGTTTGTGTTGCATAATCGCTTGTTGGACTGAGGCGCTACCTGCTCGGTGTGTTCGCGTTGGTATTGTTTATGCTATGGGAATTTGCTTTTTATGGCCTAACCGATATTTAGCCAATTTCATTGACGTGTATATCGTATCTAAGCTGTCCCTGCATTGCTCAGCGTTTATTATGTCCTTATTACACCTAAATTTAGCTTGATAAGCAACCATATTATTAAAACACACAGCCGCTATTAGCCTGAACAATTAAGCAGGTTAACATATTGATTCTATTAAGCAGGCTAGCCCGCTAACTCGTTCGCTCTGTTGTAACTGTTGCCGCATCCGACTCTGCTATACCAATAAATCGTAAGATGCCAACTTTGCATGATTGACAGGGCCAATGTGGTATCAATGGATCTTTTTCTGTTTTTGGCTTCACTGGTTTACATGTGTGTGACTCTTGAGTCCTTATTAACGCTAACTTTTGTTTACGACATGCATTAGCTAAAAAGCCATAGTGGCGAATGCGCATAAACCCTTTGGGCAATACATGTTGTAAGTAGCGCCGTAAAAATTCATCACAACTCAGAGTCATGACTTTATCGCGGTTGTTATCTGCATAATCGCGGTATTTAAAGCTCACTGTTTCTTCAGTCGCTGACACTAATCGCGATTCTGACATCACGCCTTTTCGGGTATAACGTGCAAGGTAACTGACTAACTTTTCACTGTACGTTAAACAGGCTTTGCTATACACACACCATTTGGTTGGTGTGCTTACCTTCGCGAATGAACTATCGCATTCATTGAGCGCCGCGAGCATTTTCCCTCTAAACACTGTTGATAATGCTTTAACGGGGTATAAATAGCCTTTTTCTATTTCATGCCAGTGCGCTTTATTAAGCGCCCCTGCGGGTATCAAACAATGCAAGTGGATATGCTGACTTAAATTTTGCCCCCATGTATGCAGTACGCTTGTCATGCCTAGCTGGCCATGCCTCTTTCGTTTCGCAAATTTACACAGCGTTTGCCATGAGGCTTTAAATAAACATTGATACAACGCGTTTGGGTTGTAGTGCGCAATGATATTTAACTCATGCGGGAGCGTAAAAACAAGGTGGAAATACCGACACGGTAATAAATCCTCTTGTTGTCTTTGCACCCATTTAGCCGTTGCCATACCTTGGCAACGTGGGCAATGACGGTCTCGACAACTACACCCAATTTGTTGTACTTCACTACAGTTATCACATTGCCATGCTTGATAACCGAGCTGACCCGTTCTGCATGATTGAAGGTGTTGGCAGACACGTAACTGCTGATAACTCATTATGTGGTGCTGCCGATAATTCCCAAGGCCAGAATTTAAAATATCAGCGAGGTGCAAGCCGCTCATTGGTTTCCCCAACTTGCGAGTAAATCAATGCCACCATGCCCTAATTCAGGTAACCAGTGTAAGTAACTTTGCGTGGTTCTAATGTCACTGTGACCAAGCTGATGCTGCAGTTGATGAAGCGGCATCCCTAACTCAAGTTGATGTGTTGCATAAGCATGGCGTAATACATGTGGATTACAGTGCTTTAAACCACACATTTGTGCATGTTTTTTCAATGCCTTTCTGAAGCTTGAGGGTGACATGGGTTTATCCATTAACCATCGTGAATAAAACATCCAGCCCGTTGGGTGATACATTTTCCAATAACAACGTAATTGATTTAGCACGCTATCTGATACAACAACATAGCGTGACTTATCTCCTTTACCATGTTCAATTAAAATGGTTTTACGCTGTCCATCGATGTCTTGCACTTTGATGCGCAGCAGTTCGCCAATACGCAAACCACATCCATAACACACCACTATCAATGTTTTTAAGCGCATATCCGTGCAACTTTCTATAAGTCGTCGAATATCATCACGCGATAAATAAGTAGGTGCCCGAGGTTTTGCTTTAGGCAAGGCTATGTCTAAGTTCAGTGGGCGATGTAAAATATTCTTAAACAGAAACCAAATGCTGTTTATTTGTATTTTTTGACTCGCTCTGGAGAGCTTGCGAATAGCGGGATCTTTAAAAGATATTCAGCTCATCATCAGTAATTAAATCGAGTGGTTTATTAAAATAATGGCTGAGTTTAAGTAAATGCTCGCAGTAACTTTTACAGGTACTTTGTGAATAACCAAGATAGGCTATTTCAGTTTTGACTTGTTCAATGAGTGTATTCATTACTTACCTCCAAATATGGGATAACCCCAAGGTAAGTGTGGCTCAAATGGTCAGAATAGGATCTCCGCGTAGCGGCTTAGTTCAACATCTTTATCAAAGGACACTTTCCCTATTTTAGCGCGAAAACGTCCTTATTTCATGAACTTATATTAATAGCAAATAGTGTAAGTTATTACCAGCTATAAATATTATGCTTTCTGTAACTTATATAAACATGTAAAAAAAGGAAAGTTTCCTCTTATTCTTACTAAGTTAATAACGACTCACTTGAATGACCGCTTATCGCTCAAAGCCGACTAATGAATACATTCAATTTGCAGATACTCAATACTTTAAAAACCTTTGCTATATTACCAAGCTGAAAAGTAACTCCAACAGCACACTATTTTGCCATTATAGGAGTTTGTTATTCTGTTTTTAAGGCCATACTTTTCGATTGGGTAAATATTACTAGCACAAATAGTATCTCGGTGATCCCGCCAATTACAAAATTGGCATTTAATACAATACATGCCCCTAAGGCAGCATGATCGCACTAATAATAGTTACAAATCATTGCTCGAATACACACTTAAAATAGGAAATTTATAATCGGCAAACGATACTGTAAGCGATTGTGTTTCCTTACCTTTAAAACCGAGTTTAAGTTCCATTGGCATGAATCGGCTGCCGTCAGCAAAGAGTGCAAGTAAATGCTCCTCACTTAGTTCGCGGTTGCCCGACGATAAGTTAGTAAGCGTTATAACAGCCCAGCGTTCGCCCTCTTCATTACTCATTAATACATAATTAACGATTTTGAAATCCCCTTTTTTAGGGGTTATGTTGCTATCGTTTGCAAACGATAAATGCATGCTATTTGGTACTGCACGGTCAACATTAAGCGCTTTAAGTGTATCGGCCTGAGTGGCCCACGAAAGCATCATTAAAATTATTAAGGCTTTGCTCAATGTCAGTTCCTTCTTATTAAACTATAAATCAATTTAAATTATATTCGCATTCCAACCCTATTATGTAAACAAGCAATTATCATAACTTTATGTAATATATTGAATAAGCGAGCATTCAGTGATCCTGCGATATTATTGGTAGCAGTAACGACTAATAAGAGTAAATTGTCCAAAGCGCACTTAATGTAAAAGCGCGGTTAAATAGGAGCAAAGCGTATGACAACCACACATAATGATTCAGTAATTAATTTATCAGATCCAAATAACACTATACAGGTAAGGGGCGCGCGCGTTCATAACCTAAAAAATGTAGATGTTGATTTACCACGTAACGCATTGGTTGTTTTTACAGGTATATCGGGTTCGGGTAAGTCGTCGCTCGCTTTTGGAACCCTGTTTGCCGAGTCGCAGCATCGCTATCTTGATTCGGTATCGCCCTATGCACGTAGATTAATAGATCAAGTTGATGAGCCCGATGTTGATTCTATTGAAGGACTACCGCCTGCCGTTGCTCTGCAACAGCAACGCGGCGCGCCCTCGGTTCGTTCATCAGTGGGCAGTATAACGACAATCTCTAACGCGCTACGTATGCTTTACTCACGTGCAGGCGATTACCCTGCTGGGCAGGGTATTTTATATGCCGATGCGTTTTCACCTAATACGCCACAAGGCGCTTGCTCAGAATGTCATGGCATAGGCCGAGTATTTGAAGTAACCGAAAAATTACTTGTGCCCGATGATACAAAAACTATTCGCCAGCGCGCCATTGAAGCGTGGCCACCAGCATGGCAAGGTAAAAATTTAAGTCGTATTCTTACCTCACTTGGTTATGACATAGACACGCCTTGGAATAAGCTTTCTAAAAAGGCACGCGATTGGATTTTATTTACCGACGAGACTCCAACAGTGCCGGTATACCCAGATTACACCTATGAGCAAACGCAAAATGCGATAAAAAACAACGAAGATCCAAGCTACATGGGAACTTTTTCAAGCGCTAAACGCTTTGTTTTACAGTCTTTTGCGACCATACAAAGTCCGCGTACAAAAAAACGCGTATCGCAGTTTATGCAAATATCGCAGTGCCCTACTTGCCAAGGTAAAAAACTAAAGCAAGTATCGCTCAGTGTTAAATTTGCAGGGCTTGATATTGGCGAGCTATCTCAACTTACTTTAAACGAGCTTGCTAAAAAACTAAGTAACGCCGCCAATACTAAAGTTAACAAAAATACAAAAAAACCAGAGCAAGCCATTGTTACGCAACGTATTGCCAGCGATATTCTCACCCGTATTGAAGCACTCACCATGCTTGGTTTAGGGTACTTATCGCTTGAGCGAACAACACCAACGTTATCCCCTGGTGAGCTACAGCGATTGCGATTAGCAACACAAATTCGCTCTAAATTATTTGGGGTGGTTTACGTATTAGATGAACCTTCAGCGGGTTTACATCCTGCAGATACACAAGCACTTTTAAAAGCGCTTGATGAACTAATAGCAGCTGGCAACTCTGTATTTGTTGTTGAGCATAACGTGAACGTTGTTAAACACGCCGACTGGATAGTTGATGTAGGCCCTAATGCAGGAGTACACGGTGGCGAAATTATTTACAGTGGACCTGTTGAGGGATTAAGCAAAGTAAAAAACTCTCATACCAGTCGCCATCTTTTTACTAAAAGCAATATTGAAAACAACATTAAAAGGCAGCCAAAAACATGGCTAAAGTTAGTTGATATTGAACGTAATAACCTCAAAAAGCTCAATGCAGAATTTCCACTAGGTGTTATGACGACGGTCACTGGCGTGTCTGGCTCGGGTAAATCGAGCTTAGTGAGCCAAGCATTAGTTGAACTTGTTTACCAAGCGCTTGGGCAAAAAACAATCACAGAAGCACCAACCGACGAAGCCGATTTACTCGAGCAAGAACTACAAACCCACACCAGCGGAAAAATTACAGAGGGGATCGATAATATAAACCGACTTGTTACAGTAGATCAAAAAGCCATAGGCCGTACACCTCGTTCAAACCTGGCTACTTACACCGGTTTATTTGATCACGTGCGTAAACTATTTGCTTCAACACAAAAAGCAAAAGAGCGCCGTTACGATGCTGGGCGTTTTTCGTTTAATGTTGCTAAAGGTCGTTGTAAAAATTGTGAGGGCGTGGGTTTTGTAAGTATTGAACTGCTGTTTTTGCCCAGCGTATATTCACCTTGCCAAGTGTGCCAAGGGAAACGCTATAACAAGCAAACACTTGAGGTTACATACCGTGATAAAAACATTGCTGATGTACTTAATTTAACGGTTGAATCAGCGCACACTTTTTTTGAAAATGAACCCGCAATATTGCGCGCGCTCGATGCACTTATGCAAGTAGGCCTTGGATATTTACGTTTAGGGCAACCTGCAACAGAGCTTTCTGGCGGCGAGGCGCAGCGTATAAAACTAGCAACCGAACTACAACGTGCGCAACGAGGGCACACGCTTTATGTGCTTGATGAGCCAACCACAGGCTTACATCCATCGGATGTGTCAATGTTAATGTCGCAGTTAAATAGGCTAGTTAATGCAGGCAATACCGTCATTATGGTTGAACACAATATGCAAGTGGCGAGTAATAGTGATTGGATTATTGATGTAGGACCAGGTGCTGGCGATGAAGGCGGGTTAATTGTGGCGCAAGGCTCACCTGAAAAAGTAGCAAGTTCAAAGATGAGTAAAACAGCCCCATTTTTACTGCAATAATTAAAGTATGGCGCTTTTAATTGAGCATAAAAGCGTCATCCATATATAACGAGTTAAACACATCCCGTTTTTATTTTGATAACCAATCAGAAATAGCTTGACCTATTTCATGCGCAGAGTCTTCTTGTATATAGTGAATACCGTTTACGGTTACCTCAGTTAAATTTGGCCATGTGCGTACAAAATCTCGTGCGTAACCAACTAAAAAAGCACCTGGCTCTGCATTAATAAATAGCTTTGGAATATCATAAGAATTGGCTAAATAACTCGCATAGTTTTTTACTAAAGCCACGGTATCGGCAGGCTCTCCAGCAATCGGAAGTTGGCGAGGGCCCGCTAAAATTGCGCGGCGATCTTCCCCTGCATTGATAAAAGGTCTGCGATATTCATCGTGTTCTTTTTGCGTTAACTGGCGCGTAATAGTTGCAGGCAATATGGTTTCAATAAAAAAGTTATCATCAAGCACCATTTTTTCGCCTTCCGCTGAGCGCAGAGTACCAATCGGACCATGTAGATCTTTAGGAAAATCGTCCCACGTTGGAAAATCGGTCACGATTGCTTCCATAAAGGCAATGGCTTTTACAGCGTCGCGATGTGTATTTGCCCAGTTAAAGCCAACGCCTGAACCCCAATCGTGCAGTACTAAAGTAACATTATTGTTTACGCCGAGCGCATCTAAAAGTGCAAATGTGTACTTACTATTTTCAGCTAATGAGTAACTTCCCTCATGGGTATTGTCTAGCTTTTGTGAATCACCCAATCCAATCATGTCGATAGCAATTAAACGCCCTTGTCCTTGCATATACGGCATAATATTTCGCCAAAGGTAGCTAGATGTAGGGTTACCATGTAAAAATACGATTGGATCGCCTTCGCCCTCATCTATATAAGCCATTTTTTTATCTAATACAGTTTTAAACTTTTTTGCATAACGTAATGTTTCTGAATCATTTCTCATCAAATTTTTCCACTTTATTTAAGTAATTATTAACGTTGAGTTCTTGTTTATGACTTATCGAAAGTAAATATAAGTAACACAAACCCAATTATATGATTGAGTCATACAATAATCGAAGCTATTTAATTTGTCACTATATTTATATGATCGAATCACATATAATTAAATTTATGAAAAATGAAAAATACATAGCAAATTTAATAGGCACCTTCGCGACCTCTGTAGCTACTGATATAGAAAAGCAGATTGCTGAATTAGGTGGCAGAAGTCTTAGCCACGAAGCCGCATTAGTCACAATTAATAATCACCCCAATGAAACTATTGATATGTTGAGCAAAGTGCTCGATTTAACCCACTCTGGTGCTGTTCGGTTAATTAATACACTTGAAAAAGAGGGGCTGGTAGAAAGAAAAAAATCAGTAAACGATGCCCGCTCCGTTGTTTTATGTGTAACAGGTAAAGGCATCTGTAGGGTCGAATCAATACTAAGTAATAGAGAAACGGTGACATCTAAAATACTTGAAAAATTTACTGATGAACAACAGGCAAGCTTTTTAAGTTTAATAGAAATAGCACTCGGTAATTTTTCAACCGAGCAAATAGAAGCGCGTAGAATATGTAGGTTGTGTAACGAAGGTGTATGTCGAAAACAAGGCTGCCCAGTAGAGAATGCAATAAAATAACTGAAATTTTAGGGATAATACTTTTAATAAAACAGTTAACTACCCATTATGAAAGCTGATCAGCTAAATAATCTACAAGTAACCTTATTTTTGGGGATAGATGACGGTTCTGTGGGTAAACTGCCCATATGCCTTCATCAGGAGCACGATAGTTATCTAATAATGAAACAAGCTTTCCACTTTCTAGGTGTTGTTGAACATAATAATCGGGTAACTGCACTATTCCTAAGCCTTTTAAAGCTGCATCTGTTAAACTATATCCGCTGTTATATCGTAAGCGGCCGCTTACTCGAATACTTTTTTCTTTATTTAATTCGGTAAAATGCCAATAATCGAGTGTACCCAATAAGCAGCTATGCTTATTAAGTTCTGAAATAGAATGTGGAATACCCTGTTTTTCTAAATAAACAGGAGAGGCACATACATAGTTTGTTCGCTTGCCAAGCTTTTTCGCCATCATCGAGGAATCACTCAACTTACCCAGCCTAATTGCAAGATCGTAACCATCTTCAACTAAGTCAATTTTCCTATTACTTAAATAAGCCGATACTTCAATATCACTATATAACTGCATAAAATCATTCACTAAAGGAAGTATATGCTGCTCGCCATACGTTACCGATGCGGTTAATTTGATTTTGCCTTGGGGTTTAGATTGTAAGTTAGTGATAGCACGCTCAGCGGCATCCAATCCATCCAGCACACTGCGGCAGTGCTGGTAAAAAACGCGGCCTTCTTCTGTTAAAGAAACCTTGCGTGTGGTTCGATAGAATAACTTTATATTCAAACGTTTTTCTAAAGCACTTATTTGACGGCTAACCTGTGCAGTTGATATAGCCATCTTTTTAGAAGCAAGCGTAAAACTCTCATTTTCAGCCACATAAACAAATTCGCTAATACCTTCCCACTGCATGATTATTACCTATATGTATTAACTGCTTTAATAAATAATACATTACTATTTTTACAGTAACAAATATCATAATCATATTTCTTCACTTTACTTTGAAGATATAAAATTACTTGGGGGCATTAAATAACCTGAACTCTGGATAATAAATCTATCTCAAGCAGCTATTTTCAGCGCTAACTGCGTTGAATTTATTTGCAATAGGCCAGCTATTGACACGTAAATTCGCCTTGCTTTCACTGAAAATCTCTGGCTCGAGAAAATAAATCTAAATATCACAATAACTCAATGTGTAGTAAATATCTTAACCAGAGTTCAGGTTAAATGTACTTTTTAAGGTGCGGAATAAATGCCTCGTGTTAACTTGCAACACATAAATACTCAACTAAGCTATTAGCCAATGCGCTGCTAATCGATTATTACAGCAACATTATTGTCGACTTTTATAGGGTATTAGCATTAAACCTGCTTACATAATTTTGTATAAAAAGTTCACAATTGATTTAGTTGCGCTCGGCACGCTTCTATCGCTTAGCCGTTAACCTCAGTAGTCGCTTTTTAATAGATAGCCTGAACTCTGCTCTGGATAATAAATCTATTTCCAGCAGCGATGATCAGCGCGAACTGCGTTGAATTTATTGAGAACCTCTGGTTAGAGAAAAATAAATTTAAATATCATTATGGTTCAATATGTTAGTAAATCTCTTAACCAGAGTTCAGGTTAGATAGATTAATCTAATACACCCAATTGTTACATAGTGGTAAAAGTAAATTGCTAATTCAGTGGATTATCATCATCAAATAAAGAGAGTAAACTAACTTTAAACATCAGATGCTTGTCTCTGAATTAAAAATTAACCTACAGATAAATTAAAAGTGAGTATAAATATGTCAGATAAATTTATAAAGTCAAAAGCAGCCATTGCTTGGGGACCTAAACAGCCATTATCTATTGAAGAAGTCGATGTAATGTTGCCGCGCAAAGGTGAAGTACTGGTAAAAGTTATCGCTTCAGGCGTATGCCACACTGACGCATTTACTTTATCTGGTGATGATCCTGAGGGCATATTTCCCGTAATTTTAGGCCATGAAGGTGGTGGAATTGTTGAGCAAGTTGGTGAAGGTGTTACAAGTGTTCAAGTCGGCGACCATGTGATCCCGCTATACACACCTGAATGCGGCGAATGTAAATTTTGTTTATCTGGTAAAACTAATTTATGCCAAAAAATTCGCGAAACCCAAGGTAAAGGTTTGATGCCAGATGGCACAACACGCTTTTATAAAGACGGTCAGCCTATTTTTCATTATATGGGTTGCTCAACGTTCTCTGAATACACAGTACTACCTGAAATCTCACTTGCTAAAGTAAATAAAGACGCGCCATTGGAAGAAGTGTGTTTACTCGGTTGTGGTGTCACAACGGGTATGGGCGCAGTGATGAACACTGCAAAAGTTGAAGAAGGCGCAACGGTTGCCATATTTGGTCTTGGCGGTATTGGTTTGTCAGCTGTTATTGGTGCAACAATGGCTAAAGCAAGTCGTATCATTGCTATTGATATTAATGAAAGCAAGTTCGAACTAGCAAGAAAATTAGGGGCGACTGATTGCATCAATCCTAAAGATTACGATAAGCCAATTCAAGATGTCATTGTTGAGTTAACCGACGGCGGTGTTGATTACTCCTTTGAATGTGTTGGTAATGTAAACCTAATGCGATCTGCCCTCGAGTGCTGCCATAAAGGTTGGGGAGAGTCGGTTGTGATTGGTGTTGCTGGTGCTGGGCAAGAAATATCAACCCGCCCTTTCCAATTGGTAACGGGTCGAGTATGGCGTGGTTCGGCATTCGGTGGTGTAAAAGGCCGCACAGAATTACCTGAATACGTAGAGCGTTATTTGGCTGGTGAATTCAAATTAAGTGATTTTATTACACATACAATGGCTCTTGAAGACATTAACGAATCATTTGATTTAATGCACAAAGGCGAAAGTATCCGCACTGTTATTCATTTCGATAAGTAAGCAGCAAGTAGTACTTTTGTAAGTACTACTTATTATTGAAAATACTTATACCAATTGCATTAAAAAATGAGTCACTAGAGCAATAGGTAAATGGCTCGATAACAAAGTGAAATTACTATATTAACTTATGTTTATGAGTCATTTTTAGCACAGTACATGTGCTAAGTAACCTGCTAAAACAAGCAATTTTTTAATAAAATTGGTATTACAATCACTTTAATAAAACGATATAGCTATTTGATATTAAAAATGAAAAAAGCTAACGTTTGAGGTTTTGCCATGACGATTGAAAATATAAGTGTAAATAAAAGCTTTGGTGGCTGGCATAAACAATACAGCCACCAATCAAAAGTATTAAATTGCGCAATGCGCTTCGCTATTTACTTACCGCCACATGTATCTAGCGGTCAAAAAGTACCGGTATTGTATTGGCTTTCTGGTTTAACGTGTACCGACGAAAATTTCATGCAAAAAGCAGGCGCTTTACGTATAGCAGCAGAGCTAGGTATTGCTATTGTAGCTCCTGACACCAGTCCCCGTGGTGAAGGGGTTGCCAACGACGAAGCGTATGATTTGGGTATGGGAGCTGGCTTTTATGTAAATGCGACCCAAGCTCCTTGGAATCGCCATTATCAGATGTACGATTACATAGTGAATGAATTGCCTAATATTATTGAAGCGGCATTCCCTGTTTCAGATAAACGCGCAATTAGTGGCCACTCTATGGGCGGACACGGCGCATTAACTATCGGTTTACGTAACCCTGAACGATATTCCTCAATGTCGGCTTTCAGCCCGATTTGTAATCCCGTAAAAGCCCCTTGGGGTAAAAAAGCCTTCGCGGCCTATTTAGGTAAAGATAAAACAGCGTGGGAAAGCTATGATTCGAGTGAACTAATGCGTAAAGCGACCTTATTTATTCCAGCGAAAGTTGACCAAGGCGGTGCTGATGATTTCCTTAAGGATCAATTAAAGCCTGAGGTGTTGGAAGCTGCAGCAAAAATAAATGGTTACCCATTACAGCTCGCTATTCATGAAGGGTATGATCACAGTTATTACTTTATTTCATCATTTATAGAAGAGCATTTACGCTTTCATGATCAGCACTTAAATAAGTAACCTGAACTCTGGATAATAAATCTATCTCCAGCAGCTATTATCAGCGCTAACTGCGTTGAATTTACTTATCATACATAATGTAGAGCAATAACAACGTTCATTTTTTGTCGTTGTTATTGCTTAAGATATTATTGCTGATTGGTATAAGGAAATCAGCCTAGCGCCAACCACACACCTACTGCAACCATTAAGCTCCCAGCTATACGGTTCATCCATATAATGTTATCACCACGGGCTAAAAATAAACGCAGGCTTTTTCCACCTGTTGCATAAGCCAGCATACATAAAAATTCGCTCACCATTATTACGCTCAGTAGAACTAATAGCTGCGGGGCTACTGCATGCTCAACACTTATAAATGGTGGCAGCAAGGAAATCATAAATGCCCACCCTTTAGGATTCGCTATTGCGGTTACAAAACCCTGAGTAAAAAGCGAGCGCCTACTTACATCTTTAGGTTCTGAAGTATCAATCGACATTTTGCCTTTGGCTCGCCACATGTTAAAGCCAATATAAATTAAATACGCACCGCCTACCCATTTTAAAATAGCAAAGGCATCAGGATAATTTAGCATCACGCTTGCAACGCCTAATACAGCCGCTATGGCAACACTTGCTACACCTAATAGCTCACCTACCATCATCCATAATGTACGACGCACACCAATGCTCATACCTAAGGTCATGGCAAGGGTCATGCACATACCAGGGGTTATAGACACAAAAAAGAAGGTAGGAATAAAAACCGCCAGTGCTGCAACATCAATCATTAATTTACTCTTATATTAAAACCAAAACGCGGCTATAAGTAGCCGCGTTATTGCTTACTCATGTTTATTACTATTGCCCAGCACTTACCACTGGTTCAGTAATAGCTTCTACGGGCTCAACTGTATCTCTTAGCAAGTACTTATCTAGCCACTGCTCTTGTTCCCACAGTACGTGTAATAAGCTTTTACGCGCACGGGAACCATGTGCCTCATAAGGGAGCATAACTAAACGTGCATCTTTACCTAACCCTTTTAGCGCTGCGTACATACGCTCACTTTGCATTGGGAAGGTGCCGTGAGATTAAGAGTGGATCTTCTTGCCCTCACAGCATAAATGCACCTTTACTATTTGCTAGGTGTTAACTCTGTCACTTGCTCAGAAGTTGCTTTTATTGGCTCAACTGTATCACTTAGCAAGTACTTATCTAACCACTGCTCTTGTTCCCACAGTACGTGTAATAAGCTTTTACGCGCACGGTAACCATGTGCTTCATAAGGGAGCATGACCAAACGAGCATCTTTACCTAACCCTTTTAGCGCTGCGTACATACGCTCACTTTGCATTGGGAAGGTGCCGTGAGATTAAGAGTGGATCTTCTTGCCCTCACAGCATAAATGCACCTTTACTATTTGCTAGGTGTTAACTCTGTCACTGGCTCAGTAGTTACTTTTATCGACTCAACTGTATCACTTAGCAAGTACTTATCTAGCCACTGCTCTTGTTCCCACAGTACGTGTAATAAGCTTTTACGCGCACGGTACCCATGTGCTTCATAAGGGAGCATAACTAAACGGGCATCTTTACCTAACCCTTTGAGCGCTGCGTACATACGCTCACTTTGCATTGGGAAGGTGCCAGAATTAGGGTCTTCTTGTCCGTGGATCATCAGCATTGGTTCGTTAATTTTTTCAGCATGGAAAAATGGTGACATATTAGCGTACACGCTTTGTGCTTGCCAAAAATCACGCTCTTCTCCTTGAAAACCAAACGGCGTTAATGTGCGGTTATACGCGCCACTGCGCGCAATGCCTGCTTTAAATAAGTCGCTGTGTGCTAATAAGTTAGCAACCATAAACGCACCGTACGAATGCCCTGCTATTGCGATATTATTTTTATCGGCAATGCCTTTTTTAACCAATACATCAACAGCTGCTTGCGCGCTTGATACTAGCTGCTTTCTAAAGTTATCGTTTGGCTCACTGCCATCAATACCCACTATTGGCATTTTAGGGTCGTCAAATACGGCAATCCCCTTTGCAAGATAAGGCATTGGTCCCCAGTAGCCAATGTAAGTAAACGCGTAGGGTGATTCACGTACTTGCGATGCAACCGCTTTATCTTTGTATTCAAGAGGGTAAGCCCACATTAACACAGGTAACGGGCCTTGTGCTTTGTCATACCCTGGCGGCAAATAAAGCGTGCCCGAAAGCTCAACACCGTCGTTGCGTTTATAACGTAATTGCTCTTTAGTTACCCCTTTAAATGCTGGATACGGGTGCTCAAACGTTGTTAATTGCGTTAGCGTGTCATTATCTAAATCACGTATAAAAAAGTTAGGTTGCTCAGTTTTAGATTCACGAATAGTAATAAATCGCTCACCTTCGTCGTCAAGCAGTGCGCGTACACGCTCGTAGTATGGTGCTTTTGATTGCCATAAACGCTTGCTGTTATTTGTTTTAACATCAAACCTATCTAAAAACGGGATATTACCTTGCTCTGAAGCACCATTACCACGCAGGTAAATATAGCGCCCGCCTACAATTTTAATCACGTTGGCGCCTAAATCGTTGCGCTCATAAATTGCACTACCTGGATCTTTATACGCATCGTTGTAACTACGCTCTGAAAACAAAACGCGATTTTTGTCAGCATCACGTGGCTGCACTATATAAGTACGAACTTGGCGATCGCTAAAGCGCCAATCAGTGAGCATTGCAACGTTTTCGTTACCCCACTCCATTCCCGCATAACGGCGCTCAACTTTTGCAAATAATTTAGGCTCGCGTTTAAATGGTGCACGTAAGCTGTAAACATAATCATGATGCTCAACGTCGGTTTTCATGTCGCCGCCATCTTGCGCTTCTGCCCAAATAACCTCAGCCCCTTGATCTGCTCGCCATTCAAAATCGCGGCGGCCAGTGCGAACGCTGTCGTAACCTTGTGGAATATTGTCGGCAAGTGGCTGTTTTGCCAGCTCTGCTAAGGCATAGCCGCGCATGCCCCATATTTGCCACGTGCTTGCAAAGCGGCTGTAAGGCACTTGATACGAAAACGGCTCATTAATACCCGCGACTAATATATTGGTAGAATCCGGTGATACCGAAAATGATTTAAATAAAGAAGGGCTACCTATTGCTTGAGCATTGCCATCAAGCGTTATGTAAGCCAATTGTCCTTGGCCGTAAAACTTAAATTGTGATTCATCAAACGGGCTTGTTAATAAATTTTGGTAAGTACGTGCTGGCGCTTTTTCGCCAGTGCTTTGTTGAATAACTGGCACTACATTTTGGCTGTTATTTTCAAGCCTTGGCTTGGCAAAGTTAACAGCGAGGTTTGCAACAATCGCACTGCTATCTGGCAGCCATTTATATGGTGAGGCAGTTAGTACCGAATTTAATGCAGCGCTGGTTAACTCTTTTGCTTGTTTGGTTACAACGCTGTAAAGCCATAAGTTGGCTTGGGTTGGTTGCTCAACAACAAAGGCTAAATATTTACTATTAGATGACCATTTAGGTGAGCGAATAATACCCGTTGGTAAGTTATTAACACTAATAACCGTGCCGCTTTGAACATGCTTTAGCTCTACAGCACTAAACTTGGCACTGACACGTGAGCGAGAAAAATTAGCGGGATTTAGCTTAATACCGGCAAGCTTAAGCTCTTCTTTTGCAAGCTCGTCGAGCGTCACTACACGCTTACGCTCAAATAATGCAAGCCACTGACCATCGCTTGATAAGTAACTAGAGGGTGCCAATTTAGCATCAACCAGAGCGGCAAGCTCAGGTGATGGCGTTTGATATCCTTGCTCAGCGTAGCTTGTTGGCAGCAATGTAACACTACAAATAAAGGCAACTAACAGCCTAAAAGCGTTCATGTTTTATCCTTTTGTTATTTTTTACTTTTATAAACGTATATAAACACGTTTTGCTTTGTTCATAAAGCATTAAGCTCGTTTTAAGTATTCCAATGGATGACTTAATAGTACTGTTTAAGCTACACTACAGCGCTATTTATTGACCACTGCGACACATTAAAAATGCATAACAAAACCAAATCAGTCACTATTTTTGATGTTGCAGATCTTGCCGGTGTATCAAAATCGACAGTGTCACTGGTACTTACCCAAAGCGATAAAGTAAGTGATAAAAGCAAACAAAAAGTATTAAAAGCGATTGATGCGCTGGGCTATGTTTATAACCGCGATGCGGCTGCAATGCGCTCAAGGCGATCTAACTTAGTCGCAATAATAATAAACAACCTAAACGATCCATATATGGCACAACTTGCCACAAGTATAGAGCACTTGTTAAACGAAAATGGCTTGCAAGCCATGATTTTAAGTAGTAATAATAACCTTGAACGACAAAAAAATGCGGTTAAAAGTTTAAAAGAATACAATGCTGCCGCGTTTATTATTTGCCCCGTTGCTCATACTTGTGGAAAATGGCTCGATACACTCAGTGAACAATACAAAGTCATTACCCTAATGCGCGAAGTTCCCTTTAGCGTTGCTCCGTGTGTGTTACCTGACTATAAAAAAGCAAGCCATCTAGCCTGCATGCATTTGCTGGCGCAAGGGGTCACACATATTGCGTTTATGGGCCATGAGCTTACTTTAAGCGACTCTCAAGCACTACAAAGTGGCTTTAAGAGTGCTTGTTCGCAGCACAATGTAACGCCTCTTGTTACCATCGCCTGTGATCAAAATCAGCCGCTTGACGCTGAAAATGCGTTTATTAAAGCTTATAAAAAACAACCTCAGTTAAATGCCGTAGTGTGCGCAAATGACATAGTTGCGCACGGTGTGATTACTGCAATACACTCACTTAACATACCAGCCAAACACAATATAAACGTAGCGAGCTGCCATCATTTACCTCACTACACAGTAATGCCTGACAATGTGAGTACTGTGGTTATTAACGCCGATGATATCGCTAAGCGGTGCCACTTAGTACTACAAGAACTACTACAAAATATATCCCCACCAGTCAAAACACTGGTCAATGTAAACTTACAAATTAGAGATTCTAGCCAATGAAAAAAGTGCTGGTAATTGGCTACGTATGGCCAGAGCCAAATTCGTCTGCTGCGGGAACGCACATGATGTCGTTATTAAATGCATTTAGAGCGCAAAACTGGGATGTGGAATTTGCAACGCCCGCACTACGTACCGACCACATGGTAAACCTTGACGACGTTGGCATAACCTGCCAAAGCATTGCACTAAACTGTGATAGCTTTGACGAATACGTAAAAGCCTATAACCCAGACATAGTGATGTTTGACCGCTTTATGATGGAAGAGCAATTTGGCTGGCGTGTAGATAAACACTGTCCGCATGCGATTAAAATTTTAGATACCGAAGACTTACAATGCCTGCGTAACGCTCGCCACGAAGCATTCAAAGGCGAGCGTGAGTTTTCAACTAGCGATTTACACTCAGACATAGCCAAACGCGAAATAGCAGCTATTTTACGTTGCGACTTAAGCTTAATTATTTCAAGCTATGAGATGAGTTTACTCCACAGTGTATTTAAAGTAGAGCCAAGCTTATTACATCACCTTCCTTTTATGGTCGATTTAAGCGCATTACCAACGAGTACTAAAACGTTTGAGCAGCGCCAACACTTTATGACCATTGGCAACTTTAGACACGCGCCAAATTGGGACGCCGTACTTTACCTACAAAAAATATGGCCACTTATTCGCAAGCAACTACCAAAAGCAGAGCTGCATATTTATGGCTCTTACCCTCCGCCTAAAGCCACCGCACTTAATAACCCAAAAACAGGGTTTTTAATAAAAGGTTGGGCCGATAATGCGTTTGATGTAATGCAAAGTGCACGTGTATGTTTAGCGCCACTGCGTTTTGGCGCAGGCATAAAAGGCAAACTACTTGAAGCTATGATAATGCAAACACCTAGCGTTACCACCAACATTGGCGCAGAGGGCATGCATAACGAGTTACCATGGCCTGGTAAAATAGCCAACACCGCTGATGACTTTGCTGATGCAGCTGTAGAAATGTACAACAACCAAAGTGACTTTGAACAAGCACAACAAGATGGCAATACACTACTTAATGCGCTATACAACAAAGCACAATTGAGCGCTGCGTTAATCCAAAAAATTGACACAATAAGTAGCGATTTAAGTGCTCATCGCGAAAAAAACTTCACAGGCCAAATGCTCAAACATCATACAATGCGCAGTACGCAATACATGTCGCAATGGATAGCTGAAAAAAATAAAAAATTAGATTAAAAATGACTAGACACACACAGATTAGTGTTTAAAATCGCGCCCATCGAACGTGGGCAGTTTTAGCTGTATTGTCTATATTTTTAGCTTAGTTATCGCAATATTTGGTTCAAAAAGATTTGAAAACTGCAACTTTTACAGAAAAACGCAAATTTATCGTAAAATTAGGTAAAATGCTTCATAAGTATGGCACACCAGCCTACCGCCTAGAAGCCCACCTAATGGAAGTGGCTACTTACTTAGGTCTCAAATCCTCATTTGTAATGTCGCCAACCTCTGTAACATTTGTTATTTGGACCGACGGCCACGAAGACGAGTATACCCATGTTGCGCGAGTCGATCCTGGCGATCACGATTTAGGCTCCCTTGCCGACACCGACGACCTTGTAAATCAAATGCTTGACGACAAGTTAACTTTACAAGAAGTCGATGCTCAGCTTGATGCAATTTACGTTATGCCCAACCCATACAACAAGCTTGTAACAGGTATTGCATTTGCCACTTCTGGTGGTGCCTTTGCTATGCTAATGGGTACCAGTTGGACTGACGTAATTTGGTCATCATTACTGACTCTGGTTGTTTATTTATTTGTACTTTGGTCTGGCCGCTCAAAACGTGTTGCACACATGCTAGAACCATTAGTTGCTATTGTGTCAGCCATATTGGCCTGTGCCGTGAGTGTATATATAACGCCTGAAATAAATATACGCTTAGTGGTGCTTTCAGCCATTATTGTATTTATACCTGGTTTAGCGCTTGCACTGGGGTTAGCCGAGCTTGCAGCGCGGCATTTGGTGTCTGGTACCGCGCGAGTAATGGACTCGTTTATGCTACTGTTTAAACTGTATTTTGGTGGTTTCATTGGCATAGGTATTGGTTTTGCGTTATTTGGGCAAGCCGATTTTGTACAGCCAGAACCATTGCCAAAGTGGACAGCATGGCTGGCTATATTCTTACTTTGTAGCAGCTTAATCGTTATTTTTAGAACCAAACTTAAACACGCAGTTTGGTCTATTGCATCGGGCTTTATAGCGTATGGCACGAGTATCGGTTCGGCTATGTATCTTGATTACACCTTAGGTACCTTTGTCGGTGCTTTATCGGTAGGTATATTTAGTAACTTGTTTAACCGTGTTGCCAATGCGCCCGCCTCAATTGTGGCCATGCAAGGCTTGATTGTGTTAGTTCCAGGTAGTAAAACCTATATCGGCTTAAATTCTCTGATTGAAGGTCAAGACTTTGTGTACGCAGAGCATATAGGCCAACAAACGTTTTTAATATTTATGTCGCTTGTTGCAGGGCTAATATTTGCAAACGTTGCCCTACCGCCTAAAAAGAGTTTATAACTGATATTAAGCACTCGCTTTACTTTAATTGAGCAAAGCGAGTTCAGCTGTCAATCACTTTACTGATATAACCTGAACTCTGGTTAAAAGATTTTCAGTAAATTCAACGCAGTTAGCGCTAAAAATAGCTGCTCGAGATAGATTTATTATCCAAAGTTCAGGGTGATACAGTGTCCTTGAGATACTTAGTCGCTTAACTGTGAATATGTTACTATCACTTCCAATGCTTTTATTTACTGATTCATCGCCTAATTACCATGCCAAATTTTGCTCCTTGCTTTACGTTATTTTCTGAAAACATTGATAAGTTCACGCTTCCTGAAAAGTTTACCTTTCCGTTTTATTACGAGCCACAACCATTAGCGGTTGCCGCTACTGAGCAATTACAACAGCAACTTGAAGCATTAACACATTTAAAAGCAGAAAATGCAGGTAAAATGTTTGGTGTATTAGTGGTGCAAAATACTGAGCAGCAGTTGGGGTTTTTAAGTGCTTACTCTGGGCAAATTGAAGGTGATAAAGGCAATATTACCTTTGTACCTCCTATTTCTAGTATGCAGCTACACGACGATTGCTATTTAGCTCAAAGCGAAATAATTAATGATATTAATGCTCAAATTGAGCAGTTAGAAAATAGCGAACAACTGCATGACGTTAATTGCAAACTTGATGATGCAACACAGAGTTACCAGCAAGCGCTATTAGCTCAACAGGCAGTAATGCAAATCGGTCGCCAGCAACGAAAAATACAACGTACCGAAGGCGAATTAGAGCTGAGCGAAAATGATTTTGAGCAGTTAAAAAACAAGCTTGCCGGACAGAGCATCGTAGAAAAAAAACAGTTGCAGGCACTTAAGTTACATTGGCAAAATAAGATAGATTTACTTCAGCACGCATTAACGAAAATTACTGATGAAATAGCCCATTTAAAAAAACGCCGAAAAACGCTTTCTAAAAACTTACAAAAAAAGCTATTTGCTCAATATCAGTTTTTAAATGCAAATAACGAAGTCAGAGACTTAAATACTATTTTTTCAATACTACCTGAGCGGATCCCACCAGCAGGCTCTGGAGAATGTGCTGCCCCAAAGTTGCTACAATATGCGTACAAACACCACTTAAAACCGATTGCTATGGCTGAGTTTTGGTGGGGAGCCGCGCCTAAATCTGCAATCAGACAACATAAAAACTACTACCCTTCTTGTTACAGTAAATGCCAACCTATATTAGGCCACATGCTCGAGGGTTTAAACGTTGAAGATAACCCTCTACTTATTAATCCGGCCGATGGAAAAGATTTAAGCATTATTTATAAAGATGACGATTTACTGGTGGTAAATAAACCCGCTGAATTTTTATCTGTACCGGGCGTTAATATTGAAGATTCTGTTTATATGCGTATTAAAACGCAGTTTCCAGAGGCATCTGGTCCGCTAATTGTGCACAGATTAGATATGTCCACTTCGGGGCTTTTAATGATCGCCTTAAATAAACGCGTTCATAAAGCACTACAAAAACAATTCATTGAACGCACAATAGATAAGCGCTATGTAGCATTAGTTGAAGGAAATGTTCCCGAAGATAGCGGAACGATTGATTTACCACTCATACTCGACTTTGATGACAAGCCACGCCAAATGGTGTGCTACAAAAATGGTAAACCATCACTTACTACATGGCATGTTTTAAATCGTAAAAATAATGTTACACGCTTGCAGTTATACCCTAAAACAGGCCGTACCCATCAATTAAGAGTGCATTGCGCGCATCGTTTAGGACTCAACACGCCAATGGTAGGTGATACACACTACGGTCAGAAAGCGGATAGATTACATTTACATGCAGAATACTTGGCATTTACTCACCCAATTACCCAAAAACGATTAGAGTTTGAAGTAGCCGCCGATTTTTAATCAAACATTAATCGTTGAACCCGTTAAAGCCCATCTAACACCATTTGTTTGATTTTATATGCTTTTACAAAATGATCTAATTGATGGGTGTGTATCCACCATGTAGCCGCTTCCATGAGTAGCTCAGGATCGTCGTTTTTATTTGCAAAAAACGCATAAAAAGATAGACCCACATTTTCGCCCTTCGTCGCTATTTTTTTATCACATACAGTAATTATTTTTGCTCTTAAAGTACTTTGCATGTATACCTCATTTGAATAGTAATAGATTAACCTGCTGTTAATCGCTAATAACAGCGTAACAATAACAAAAATTCTAAAAAACAATCCTTCTAATTCACCTACAAAAGTCGCTTTTATGATATTTTTATTTATGCACTTGAGCGTTGGTTGTCACTTCTACCTGAATGGTATCACTACTTTATCGCTTTAATAAAACATACAACCATTAAATACCTGTAGGCATGAAATTATTGCACTTAAATCATTGTAAAATTTACAGAATAATAATCAAAAAATGAACCATTAAAAACATAAACAATAAAATTCAACAACTTACACATTGGCATTTAGCTTGCTCTCTATTGGTATAAGCAATTAAATAATAAGTGAAAGGATTAGTTATGAATATTTTTGAAGCACTACGACATGATCACGACAAACAACGAAAATTGGTAGATGCACTTATTCAAACTCATGGCGACACAGATGAACGCCACACATTAATGGATCAGCTTAAAACAGAATTAAAAGAGCACGCAAAATTTGAAGAGCGTTATTTTTATAACCCGCTAATGCTTGATGATTTAACTCATGAAAAATCACGTCACAGTGTTGCCGAGCATCATGAAATTGATGAGTTAATTGAAGACCTTGAGGTTACCGAAATGAGTTCACCGGCTTGGCTAGTTACAGCTAAAAAGCTGCATCATTTAGTCCATCATCATTTAAGCGAAGAAGAGCACGAAGTATTTCAATTGGCAGGAAAAGCACTCACTGAAGAACAAAAGGAAAGCTTAGCAAAGCAATATAACGACGCTATGCATTAATTTGAAACCGTTTAACTTAAATACACTCCCTGTGTACTGTTTGGTTATAAGGCAAATGCCTTATAACCATTTTTTCTTTTAACAACGTGGGCACTACTTAATAGTAAATTTTACGTCTTGATCACGTAATAAGTAAAGTGCAAAACACGCAGCCCACATAGGCCAAGCAGTAAAAAACAATAGATTATTAAAACCGTCGATGTATTGATTGTATGACGAGAGAGTCGATAATCCATGCATTACAAATATCAGACCGTACGTGATACGCTTTTTAATACCCGCTACAAATGCTAATACTAAAATAAGCTGCAAACCACCCAGTATATAAGCAACAATATCTGATGAACCACTGATCCCGTAAAAGTGCTCAAAAATACGTGCGCTATGGCCTGGATTTACGAATTTATCGAACGTCCACATGATCATTACGATAAAAACGCCTAAACGAAGCGATAAAAGAGACCACTGCAGACGATTTTGAACGTCAGAATTCATTGAACTTGTCATAAAACTTCCTTTAAAAATATATAAATAAACCTTGAAGTAACCAAGACCGTATAAATTCGTTTTTATTTCAAAATTTTTAATTATTTTAATTAAAGTAGCTCCTTAACCTTGTAATTAACCTGGACTGTGGATAGCTCGGTATCAAGTACCTTGTATAGAAGTAAATACATATGAAGAGTTAACAGCTAAAAGTAGGCTATAATTAAAAAAATCATTAAAAGCAAATATTTAGATTCAATGTAGACCAATTACTGTATTGGGCAATCGTTAATTATGCATCTATTTTTGTTATGTTCTAAAAAACGAAAAGAAACAAAATTTTACTGAAAGTTATTTTTAAACCTTTCGGTCTTTATCGCCATCAACATATAACCGTAGAGAGAAAACGTTTGAAACACGCATACTTGGCTTTATCCTTAGCCACCATATTAAATACACCACTGAGTGCTTTTGCAGCTGAAGAATCAAAAACAACAAAAAATGATGCAATAGAACGCATTGAAGTGGCGGGCCAAGTTATTAAATCTCAAGGTCTTTCGGTTAAAGACTCTACGGTTGATGGGCCTTTTGGTGACAACTTAGCACTGCAAGATATAGCACGCTCAGTCACCCCTATTTCAAGCGAACTGATAGAACAACTTAATATTACAACGCTGCAGGATGTGCTAGCAGTTAGTCCTAATACCTATTCAGCGAGTGGATTTGGTGCACCGAGTTTGCCAACAATTCGTGGACAGCTCGGTGAACTTTTCCAAGATGGTACACGCCGCCAAGCAGGTAACAATGGTTTTGGCGTGCCGTTATCATTTAATCCTGTAGAGCAAATAGATGTAGTAAAAGGCGCACCACCGGTTTTATTCGGTTCGAGCCAACGTAATGGTGGCTTTGTGAATCTACATTCTAAAAAAGCGTCTACTGATGAAAGCAAAGGCAAGGCGAGTTTATCCGCAGGCCGGTGGGATCAATACCGTGTTTTAGTGGATTACAGCGCACCGATTGTAAAAAACAAAGTTGGCTTTAGAGTAAGCGCTGAGCACATTGATAATGGCAGCTACTACGACTACTCTGGCACCAAAAGCGATAGCTTATTTGCAGCGTTACGAATATTGCCAGATGAGAAAAGCAGCTGGGATATTAATTTTGAGTTATACCAAGTTGAATTTACCGACAATGCGGGTATTAATCGCCCTACTCAAGCACTGATAGATCATGGCTTATACATTACAGGCCAAGGCGTGCAAGCAAACGGCAGCACAATACCAGCAGCAGGGTCTATCATTTCGCCTACTGGACAAGTAAAAATAGACCGCAGCACGGTACTTACCGATCCTGATAACCAAAACGAAGCCACTACCTACTTACTACACAGTATTTATAAGCGTGAACTTTCTAACAATGCATCAATAAAAAACATTACGTATTTTCAACACTTACAACGTGAAGAAATTGCGCAAAACAGCTTTGTGGAAATTATAGACGGTGCCGATACAGCACAAAACCGTACCGAGTTAACTTATCAATGGAGTGACAAACAACAAACAATTTTTGCATTTGATGTACGTTACAACCGTGTATTAGGTTACAGCCAATTTACTACCGAAGCCGATTTACCGATTGATTTAACTGGCCCTATTTCAAATCGTCGTATTCCTTTAACCAATGCGCAACAAGCACGTTTAATTGAAATTAGTCCAGGTGTGTTTGTATCTCCTGGTGGCCAGTACGATATTAACAACGATGGTAGCGGCGACTTTAATTTATCAGACACTACGGACTCTCGCTCGTGGCAAACTGGGTTTGCTATTCAGCAAGATTCAGATTGGACAAATAAGTTTCATACAAGCGTAGGTTATCGTGTTGATTATTATGATGTAGAAGCACGTGATCCAATTGCACCACAAGGTCAAGTCGCCGCCAGTGATAACATTAGCGACACACTGCAATCGGGTCAAGTTAGCTTTAATTACAAACTAAATAATGATTACACCACTTACGGTGCGGCAAGTTATAACGAAGCTACATCAAACAGCATGGCTGGTGGCACATCACTGGGTGGCGACAACGCAATCAGTGCACAAAACTTCGCTACCGAAAACACCCTTGTTGAGTTTGGTTTAAAATACGCACCAACCGATAGCGATTGGTACGCCGATGGCGCTTTATTTAGCCAGCGCCGTAGTTTACGTAACCGCGATGGAAGCAATACCGGTATTCGTACACAAGGGTTTGAAGGCCAAGTATTTTACGATGCCTACCCATATTGGTTAAGTGCTGGGTACAGCTATATTGATGCGCGTTACGACAACTCTGCAAGTAGTCAAGATTCAGCACAAGTCGCTGATGCATTTGACAACTCTCGTCCAGATATTATCGCTGGTACCGGTGTTGGCGCACCTAACTTTACGCCATTTGCGGCTTCAAATAGCCAAGTGCAGGGCATTCCAGAACAATCGTTCAGTGTTAACGGAAACTATTCGATAAATACGAAATGGCAGGCGGGTTTTTCAGGTCTATATACAAAGAGTTACCCATTAGACTTTTTAGCTACAGTTAAAATTCGTGATCAGTACACCTTAAACGTTAATACTAGCTACGCTTTTACACCTAGTACTAAATTGCGTTTAGATGTAAACAACGTCACAAATCAAAAAAATTGGAGCCCAGTATTTGAAGGTGGTTACTTTGGTGCAACGTTAGCTTTTCCTGAGTTACCAATAAACGCAAAGTTAACCCTTACGCATAGTTTTTAAGAGAGAGAACATGATTAAAAAAATATTTTTATTATTGATTGCAGCAGCCGCCGTAGGCTTGTTCTTTCACTTTAATTTGCACCAACTACTTACGCTTGATGGCTTAAAAGGGTCGATGGATCAGTTTAACCAGTACAAAGAGCAGTCTCCCTTATTAGTTATTGGCGGGTTCTTTTTGCTATACGTAGTAGTAACTGCTCTCTCTTTACCGGGGGCGGCTATTTTAACACTGGCAGCAGGCGCACTATTTGGTCTAGTTGAAGGTTTATTGGTTGCATCTTTTGCATCAACTATTGGTGCAACGCTTGCCTTTTTAGTATCACGATATTTATTACGTGATTCTATCAAACAACGTTTTCCTGAGCGCCTAGCCGCAATTGATGCTGGTGTTGAAAAAGAAGGTGGCTTTTACTTATTCACCCTTCGTTTAGTGCCTGTTTTTCCGTTCTTTTTAATCAACTTACTAATGGGCGTTACTGCAATAAAGTCATGGACTTATTATTGGGTAAGCCAGTTAGGTATGTTAGCAGGTACATTTGTGTTTGTTCTTGCTGGTACGCAACTGGCGCAAATAGAGAGCTTATCTGGAATTTTATCATTCAACTTAATCTTATCGTTCGCTTTATTAGGTATCTTTCCATTTATTGCAAAAGGAATTTTAAACGTGTTTAAAAAACGCCGTGTATACAAAAATTATACTAAGCCTAAAAAGTTCGACCGTAACATGATTGTTATTGGCGCGGGCGCTGGTGGTTTAGTAACCAGTTACATTGCCGCTGCTGTTAAAGCAAAAGTAACCCTTATTGAAGCGGGCGAAATGGGTGGCGACTGTTTAAATTATGGTTGTGTCCCAAGTAAAGCCGTTATTAAAAGCGCTAAAATTGCAGAGCAAATTCGCCACGGTGAAAACTACGGCCTAGAAAACGCAACACCACAGTTTTCGTTCAAAAAAGTAATGGCGCGTGTACATAAAGTTATTGCCGATGTAGCACCACACGACAGTGTTGAACGTTACACTAACTTAGGCGTAGATGTTGTAAAAGGTTACGGTAAATTAATAGACCCGTGGACTGTAGAAATTAAACTTAACGACGGTGGCACGCAAACACTCACTGCTCGCACTATTGTTATTGCCACTGGCGCACGCCCATTTGTACCGCCATTACCTGGCATCGAAGAAACTGGTTATGTAACAAGCGATACATTGTGGAATAAATTTGCAGAGCTGGATGAGGCACCTAAAAAACTTGTAGTACTTGGTGGTGGTCCAATTGGCAGCGAATTAGCACAAAGCTTTGCACGTTTAGGTTCAAGCGTGACACAAATTGAAATGGCGGAACGCATCATGATCAAAGAAGATCTTGAAGTGTCTACCTTTGCTCACGAAGCGTTAACCGAAAGTGGCGTTAATATTTTAACATCGCATCAGGCATTACGCTGTGAAGCTCGCGATGGTAAAAAATATATTGTTGTTAAACATAACGACAAAGAAATAGATATTGAATACGACGAGCTACTATGCGCCGTTGGCCGAAGTGCACGCCTTAAAGGTTACGGTCTTGAAGAGCTAGGCATAGAGACAAACCGTACAGTGGTAACTAACGAATACCTTGAAACGCTCTACCCTAATATTTTTGCAGCAGGTGATATTGTAGGTCCATACCAATTTACACATGTGGCAGCCCATCAGGGTTGGTACGCAGCAGTAAATGGCTTATTTGGTCACCTTAAAAAGTTTAAAGTCGATTACCGTGTTATTCCGTGGACTACGTTTATTGACCCAGAAGTTGCACGTGTTGGCTTAAACGAGCAAGACGCAAAAGACAAAGGCATAGATTACGAAATTACTCGCTTTGAATTTGAAGAGCTAGACCGTGCAATTACCGACAGCGCTACAAAAGGCTTTATTAAAGTAATTACACCAAAAGGCAAAGACAAAATACTCGGTGTTACTGTGGTGTCTGAACACGCTGGGGATTTAATTGCTGAGTTTGTACTGGCAATGAAACACGGCTTAGGTCTTAACAAAATATTAGGTACTATACACAGCTACCCTACTTGGGCTGAAGGTAACAAATACGCAGCAGGCGAGTGGAAACGCGCTCATGCACCTGAAAAAGTACTTAACTTGCTTGAAAAATACCACACTTGGCGTCGAGGTTAATTATGTTTAAAACACCTCTAAAAGCATTGTTATTTGGCTCAGTTTTAGTTGCAACATCGTTTGCAACGTCATTTTCGGCCCAAGCCCAAAACATGCACGATAGCTGGAATGCATTGTTAAATAAGCATGTTGTTACTATTAACCATAATCACAGTACTGAGGTTGATTACGCTGCCATAAAACGTGAGCATGCACAGCTAAAAACGTATTTAGATTCGTTAACGGCTGTAACGCAAAGCGAATTTGACGCGTGGGAAAAGCCTAAGCAACTCGCTTTTTTAATCAATGCTTATAATGCGTGGACTGTAGAACTAATCGTCTCTAACCTTACGAGTAAAGAGTATCCAGATCTTAAATCAATCAAAGACTTAGGGAGTTTTTTTAGCTCGCCGTGGAGTAAAGAGTTTGTGCCATTACTTGGCAAAACTCGCAGCCTTGATGAGATAGAGCATGATTTAATACGTGGCAGCGGTAAATACAACGACCCACGCATTCACTTTGCGGTAAATTGCGCGAGTATTGGTTGCCCAGCGCTTCGAGAAGAAGCGTATACCGCCACTGATTTAGAAAGCCAATTGCAAGAGCAAACGGTGCGTTTTTTATCAGATATGACACGTAATATGGCTCAAGAAAATACGCTAAGCGTGTCTTCAATATTTAAGTGGTACGGCGATGACTTTGAAAAAGGCTTTAGAGGTGCAAACACGCTACAGCAGTTTTTCTTGCAGTATCCTGATGCCCTTAAACTGATACCCGCTCAGCAAAAAGCACTTAGAAATGATGACATGAAAGTTAAATTTTTAGACTACAACTGGGATTTAAATGTTCGCCATTAAGTTTTGGCAAACACTGACGCGATACAGCTTTTGCTGTGTCGCGTTTTGCGTTTGTGCAATCGCAAATTTAGCTGTTTTTTCGAGCATCGCGTTTGCTAATACCGTTATCAACTCAAAGAGTGAAAGTAATTTAGTAATAAACACACAACAGGGATCTCGCTGGCAACAAGTTCAAACTCTTGGTCGCAATCAAGATGTATACTTTTATGCATGGGGTGGCGACGCGCAAATAAATGCCTATATTCAATGGGCAGCGCAGCAAGTTAAAACTAAGTACAACATTAACCTAGTGCATGTAAAATTAAGCGATACCAGCGAAGCTGTAAGCCGTGTACTTGCTGAAAAATCAGCAAACAATAACAACCAAGGCAGCGTAGATTTAATGTGGATCAACGGGGCTAACTTTGCCACCATGCGTGAGCACTCTCTGCTTTTAAAAAAATGGGCTAATAAACTCCCCTACTTTGCATTAACTGATCCGGCTAACAACCCTGCTGTAACCTTTGACTTTGGTTTACCTACCAATGGGATGGAGGCTCCATGGGGGCAAGCGTCACTTACCTTTTATTACGACAGCATTGCAATAAATGGTAAGGCAAACAATAAATTGCCTACTACATTAAACGAATTATTAAACTGGAGCGCGCAAAACCCTGGTCGCTTTAGCTACCCAAAGCCGCCTGACTTTTTAGGTATGAGCTTTTTAAAATACGCCTTAGTTGTACTGCATCAGCAAAGCAGCGAAAATATTAAAGCGCAGCTAAACCAACCAGCTACAACTAAAAATACAGCGCAAGTGTTAAACCCACTGTGGGACTTTTTAGATAAATTACACCCAACTCTTTGGCGTGGTGGCACTCATTTTATGCAAAGTGGTGCTCAAATGCGCCGCTTAGTAGACGATACAGAGTTGAGTTTAGCCTTTACTTTTTCAGCACCAGAAGTACCGGCAGCAGTAAAACGCTATGATTTACCAAACAGCATTCGCAGCTATGCAATGAGTGATGGCAGTTTAAGTAATACCCATTTTGTGGCAATCCCTTACAATGCAAGCCACCAGCAAAGTGCGCAATTAGTGGCTAATTTTTTACTCAGCCCTGAAGCGCAAGCTGAAAAACAAAAAGCGCATATATGGGGCGATAAAAGCGTACTTATTCAATCAACGTTAACGCCTGATCAGCAAGCCTTATTTAAAACAGCTAAACCGCATCCAAGTGCACTGCCTTTAAACAGTATTAAACGCACATTGAGCGAACCTCATCCAAGCTGGGTAAACGCTATTATGCAAGGTTGGCAAACCCGTTATGGAGTAAGCCAATGAGCGTTATTTCAAAAAGTGTACTAGTAAATACCAAAGCAACAACGCAGTGCAGCACCGATATGTTTACGCGCATTGTAAAATTTAGCCCGCGATTTTTACTCGCTTTACTTATACTACCCGTACTTGGTGGCTTAATTAGCGTATTGCTGCCTGCCTTTGGTTATGCGCCCGTACTGGAGCAAACAACGTTTAGCTTGCAAGGTTTTAATACCCTTTGGCAAACACCTGGCCTTACCCAAATGGTTACCTTAAGCGTTGCAACAGGCTTAATAAGTACTTTGCTTGCATTTATCATTACCTTAATGATTTTAGCTGCGTTTTTTAATAGCCCGTGGCTTAACCGAATTCAGCGTTTATTGAGCCCTATATTAGTTATACCTCATGCCGCAGCGGCTATTGCGGTGGGGTTTTTAATTGCCCCTTCAGGTATGATTTCACGCTTAGCGTCGCCTTGGTTAAGCGGCTGGGAACTTGCGCCAAACGGACTATTTCCGCATGATTCGTTCGGTATTAGTATTATTTTAGGCTTAACACTCAAAGAGCTTCCCTTTTTATTATTAATGGCACTGGGCGTACTTGCTCAACCTGAGCTTGGCAAAAAATTACACCAACAACATAAGGTTGCGCTTAACTTGGGTTATTGCCCAATGACCGCTTTTTTTAAAGTAATACTGCCAAGTCTTTATCCGCTGCTGCGTTTACCCCTTTTAGCCGTGCTTGCCTATGCAAGTGCCAATGTAGAAATGCCACTCATTTTAGGCCCAAATACACCACCCACGTTGGCCGTTGCAATAATGCATTGGTTTAACGATGTTGATTTAAACCTGCGTATTAAAGCCTCAGCAGGTGCTTTATTACAACTAGCTGTTACAGGCGGGTTATTAGCGCTTTGGCTTGGCACAGAAAAAGCCGTAAAAGTGCTATTTAGCGACTCGCTCACTAATGGAGTGCGCGAATACGGCGGATTTTATTGGCAAAAAATAACGGTCGTACTCACCACATTAGTAATTAGCTTTATACTGTTGTCACTTATTGGTTTAGTTATGTGGTCGGTTGCAGGCTTTTGGCGCTTTCCGGATGCAATGCCTGAGCAATTTACGCTACTGCATTTTAAAAGTGCGCTAATGCAGATGAGCAGCCCGCTTTTTAATACGCTAGCAATCGGTTTAGTAACCACGCTATTTGCCATTATTCTTACTTTATTGTGTTTAGAATCAGAGCAATTGAGTGACAAACCTATTTCTCGTTTTACCAGTTTAATTATTTACTTACCGTTATTAGTACCCAGTATTGCCTTTTTGTTTGGGCTAGTATGGATACAACAATTGGTAAATAACCAAGCCGCATTTTTTAATGTAGTACTTACGCATTTACTGTTTGTGCTGCCTTATGTGTTTTTGTCACTTGCGAGCAGCTATAGGCGTTTAGACCCTCGTTTTGCTCATGTTGCAGCAAGCCTAGGCGCAGCGCCATGTAAGGTATTTTTTAAAGTAAAACTACCTCAGTTGTTTGCTCCTATTTTAATTGCAGCCGCACTGGGCTTAGCAATTAGTTTTGGACAATACCTCCCCACGCTTTTAGCTGGCGGCGGGCGCATAGCCACAATAACAACCGAAGCCGTTACGCTTGCCAATGGCGCAAGCAGACGCACCAGTGCCGTGTACGCTATTATGCAAATGGTGTTACCGCTTATTGGATTTATACTGGCATGGGGTTTACCTAAATATTTTTTCAAAAGTGCACGTGTTTAAACGTGCACATATTTAAAGCACCCATGTTTAACACTATCAGGGTTAAGGTTTTTTAATGCAGTCATCGTTACAGATTAAAAATTGTCAGCTTTATCGCCAAAATGAGCTGTTACTTAGCTTAAACGAGCAAGTAAATGGCGGTGAAATTCTGACTATTATGGGCCCATCCGGCGGTGGTAAATCAAGCTTATTAAATTGGCTTACGGGTACTTTACCAAGTAGTTTTAAGGCCAATGGTGAGGTGTGGCTTAATGGTCAAAATATCGACAACACACCTCCACACTTACGCCATATTGGTGTACTTTATCAAGACGCTTTGTTGTTTTCGCATTTAACTGTTGCTGGTAACATTGCCTTTGCAATGCCCAAAGGCAATAAAAAACAACGCCTTGGAAAAATAGAACACGCGCTTGAACAAGTTGGCCTTAAAGACATGGGTAATCGTCACCCCGACAACCTCTCAGGTGGGCAACAAGCCCGTGTTGCATTATTACGTATGCTGCTGAGCGAACCTAAAGCCATTTTACTTGACGAACCCTTTAGCAAACTCGACACCCAACTGCGTGTTGATACACGCGAACTCGTGTTTAGCCAAATACGCGATCATAAGCTACCTGCAATTATGGTTACTCATGATCATAGCGATGCCGACGCTGCAAATGGCAAACTCATTACTTTAAGTAGCGCACTTTAATGAATAGTTTTAAACGCATAAGGCAACAAACATGCTAGACAAATTTATCACCCCTGTAATTAAGCCACTTTTAACACCTGTGGTTATGCTTATGCATAAACGCGGCATAACCGCCGATCAGCTCACCGTGGTAGGCTTTTTAGTTGGCTTATTAGCGGTGCCATTACTGGCGTTTGAAATGTGGTACGGCGCATTAGTTGCTATTGCTTTAAATCGAATTTTAGATGGACTTGATGGCGCATTAGCACGCTATGCAAACCAAAGTTCAAGCGCGGGTGGCTTTTTAGATATCACACTCGACTTTTTATTTTACGCGGCTATTCCGCTTGGCTTTATTTTGGCAAATCCTGAGCAAAACGCGATAGCGGGCTCGTTATTACTTGCCACTTTTATTGGTACGGGCTCCAGTTTTTTAGCCTTTGCGATTGCCGCCGAAAAATTTAAACTCGAAAAACCGCAATTTAAATACAAAAGCTTTTACTACTTAAACGGCTTAACCGAAGGCACTGAAACAATAGCGCTATTTATTGCATTTTGTATTTGGCCGCAGCACTTTGCCATTATGGCGAGCATTTTTGCTATTGCGTGTGGCATAACTATTTTTACCCGTATACATGGTGGTTATCATACGCTCAAAAAACAAGAAGCCGACGCTAATAAAGCAGCTGAAAACGCGCATAACAATACAAATTCTGAGGTAATAAATGACTAATGAAGTATGGTGGCGACTGGGCTGTTTTTTTAGCATTTTAATTATAATGATGCTGCTTGAATGGCAAAAGCCAGCACGTAAATCCCTGATTAAAAACAGAACACGTTGGTTTGCTAACTTTGGGTTAGTGTTTGCATCATCAGTTATTGCGCGCTTAGTGGTCCCTATTGGGCTAACCGCCGTAGCGCTTTACAATCAAGAGCATGGCATAGGCTTATTTAATCAAATAGCGCTACCAAGCAGCTTAATTATTATATTGAGCATACTTTTACTCGATATATTAATTTATTGGCAACATAGATTATTTCATCAAGTGCCTATTTTATGGCGCTTGCACCGCGTTCACCACGCCGATGCACATGTTGATACCAGCACTGGGCTGCGCTTTCACCCTATCGAAATTGTGCTGAGCATACTTATAAAACTCATTGCAGTAACTGCTCTTGGCGTACCTGCCATTGCGGTACTTATTTTTGAAATAGCACTTAATGGTTTAGCATTATTTAACCATGCAAATATACGCCTACCTAATGCCATTGAAAAGCCGCTGCGCTTAATACTAATGACGCAAATATTGCATCGTATTCACCATAGCCAACTGGTTAGTGAAACTAACTCAAACTATGGTTTTAGTGTAATTTGGTGGGATAAATTATTTGGTAGTTACAAAGGTAAAGCTAAAAAAACCGACGCAGATATAAATATTGGCTTAAAAGAATACCCAAGCCAAAAGCAAAATGCCTCGTTGTGGGGCTTATTGATCATGCCATTTAAAAAATAAGTGAGCTTAACTTGATGTTCACTAAAAAAACGATTGCACTCTACAATTGAATTAAACGACTTTATAAACACACTGTTGAATAAATAGACAAATAATAACAATACTCATATTTTATTATTACAATAAAATATTAAAATCCAGCCTTCTTAAACAAGTGTAATAAAGTGTAATAATTATTATTGCTAAATAGAACTACTCTTATCAAACCTGATGTATTGAGCAACGATTGCTCATTTTGGTACTTAGAACTTAAACTTATTATATTGGAGATAAGAGCTATGAGTACAATTACTTGGAATGATGGACGTTCTATTCAACTTACAGGTGGTGACACAGCACAGTGCGAAAACCTGAAGGCAGGGCAGCTTTATGCTGTATTTTTATATAATGCATCAGGGGAAGATCAAAATATCCCAGTAACCGTAAATATAGGTAACGGTCACCCCCCTAAACCTGTCAATGTCCCAGGAACAACCGGAAATAATGGTCTAGCTGCCTTGGCCCTTATTTCAGGTAATGATACACAAACCGCCAATGTATCGATTACAAGCCATCAAAGTGGTGCAAAGATTGATGCATGGATAGGTAGCGTTGGTATGCCAACGAATACATCAGGCATTGAAAATATGCAACTACCATTCAATGGTGAACTGCAACAATTTAACAAACGCGCTAGATATTACGCAGTACCCGAGTCACGTTGGTATCAGTTGACTCTCAATAGCCCGCAAACTCAGTTTATCTCTGTTCAGTTTTCAGAGAACCATGCAAAAGTATTTATAAATAATCCAGTGGGCGACCCGAGTAATATAATTATACCTACAGGTACTGTAGCTGAAGGTTCAAGCTATGAAGTTGTTAAACCACAAGGACAACCACAAACTATTACTTATCAAGGCCAAGGTAATGGTCAGCAAAAAGTATGGATGAATGCTGATAGCCAGCAGAATTCGTCTGACTCTACCATAGTTGCTCAATACATTTAAGTTAGCTTTAATGTAACAGGAGTAGATAAATAATATGAAACTTAAAACATCTTCTCCTGAACCGCTACAAAATAGTCAAAAAGTTAAAGCGCGAAGAAAGTTTATTAAGCTTTCTTTGAGTTTATTTGCATCCAGCCTCATTCCTTCTTTTTATAGCAAAGCAATAAGTAATCTTGAAAATTCAAATAGTTGGAGCATAGGAGAAAGAATAGAGCTCCGTGAAGGACAAACTATAACCTGTACTTCATTATTTCCTAAACGAATTTATTGTGTACTTATATACAATACGTCCAAAAATGACAGAAACGTTTTCCTAGATATAAATTGGAGTAATCAACAAGCGCCAAAAAAAATGACAATTCCTGGCTCAGAAAACAAACAAGGCGATGCATCAATTATCCTAGTTTCAGGTAACGATACATCGACAATTTCGCTGTCAATTACCACTGGTAACGGTGGGAAAATAGAGTGCCAGTTAGTCAGCACAGCAATACATAAACCCAGTCTAACCCTACCTATTCGGCGTATTATTGCAAATGGAAAAAAATATATAATTGAAAAATACCAACATTATATTGGTCGAATTAATCGAGGTTGGTATCATCTAACATTAGAAAATAGAATATCTCAGTCTGTTATTTTGCAAATTCAGCACCACCAGATAATAATTTATATACTAAACCCTACTCAAGCAGCACTATTCAATATTACTAGTGTAGGAAGTATTACTAAAAATAAAGATTACCTTATTCAACGCTCCGATTTTGAGGGCCAACCGCAACGTATTGAAGTACTTATTCAAGGAAATGAGGAAACAATAATATGGATTGGAGCCTCAAGCAAACAAGCACTTAATAATACAACTTTAGCCCTACAAGCATTATCCATAACCAAGGTATTATCTAAAGAAAAGCCTAATCCTGTAAAAGGGAAAACTTTAGTGTGCTATAGCAATAAGAATAAAGTTTATACTGTGCCTTGGACAGAACAATAGTAATTTGAACTCGCCTATATATTTATTATCCTTAATCAAAATTACATAAATATTTATAAGCATATCAACATTAGTCTGTTTCTAATTACGACGCACACAATAACATTATTTATAGCGGGAACTATTCTGGACAATTGCAACTGTGGTTTTATCAACGAAGTACAGATAAACACACTCAATTAACTTTGAATGGAGGTTACAGTGGCAGAATTATTGATAAACACCTCTATTACTCGAAATTTAATGTAGATGGCATATGGCATATGGCATATGGCATATGGCATATGGCATAAAAAATTAACAGAAAACAAAAGAAGAACTCGTTATTAAAGACTTTAATCGAATCAATTGGCTCGACTGGTAACTTATTGACCAAATCTTATACTTTTACCGAGAAACCACTGGGATTTGAGCCTTCGACATCAAGACACAAAAAGAGAGTTTGATTATGCTAAAGCCTGATAATTTCGTTCATCAGTATACAATGGCACCTGAACAGCAATACATATTCTGGGTACGCCTAAAAGCTATTTAAGACGATATATACCAATACAGCTTTTAATTTCCTCAAGTAACAGACCAGTCATCCAATCAATGCTACTTTACGCGATATCTGGTTTATAATAATTACCTTTACCACGGGCTCTATTAACGTATACTTTGTTAGGCACAATCACCTTGCCTAAACCTGAAATCAACCATACCAAGGTGGTTTAGTACTGTTATGTTATAAGCTGCATCTATATCGCTATTAGTGATGCTGCGCCACTGTTCAGGAGTTGTAGGCGTATCTGTTTTTGCAAAACTTAAAGCTGGTGTAATCAATAAAGCACTTAGTAGGGTACTAAAGCCTATTTTTTGTTTTTATAATCATAGTCACTCTTTCAAATAGTTATTATATTAATAATTATTACATTAGGGCGTGTTGACCTTTGTGGATTGAAATTTGTTCAGTCTTGGGGGGATTTAATCGTGGTGAAAAATTTGTAACCTAGTGAGTTAAATAAAAAACAATAGGCGATTAATAACAAAGTAACCACTCAATAAACGAGCAAAAAAATCTGCCTTAAATAATCACTTTAGTGAAAACAGCCAGCGCTCAGCTTAGTCAACTGACTGCAATCACTTTTAAAACCATATAGTTATAACTACCTAATAGAGGCAAGATTTCTTTGGATCTGAACCACAATATCCGTGTTATCGTACAAAAATACATTTTCATCACGGGCTGAGTGGTTAGGACTCAACCTTAATACTGTGCTTAAGTTAGCTGGTACTGACCAGCCAGCCCCCAGTTTAAGCCCATTCACAGCACGAATTGACGTCATACCTACCGCTATAGCTGCATGAAAAACTTGATTATCTATCAACCTTCGAAATGTAATAACACTGCCAGCAGGTATATGAGCTCGATAGTTCCAGCGTACATCTGAGTTCAAGTTAGAAATCCATCCTTGCCCCGAAGTAGTTAACAGTTGTGCAATTGAGATCCCTGCACCACCATGAAGTAGTTTATTACCTAAAAGGAATTTAACAAAAGCGGCCGCATCATAACAAACCCCTCTTACATATCGATTTATATCTTCTTCTCCTCGAACAAGCCTACCTGCCAGTTGTAACTTTTCAGGCCCGCCTAGTTGAGCAGCTCGAGCGCCTTCCGGAGTTAAATTCATTTATGTCACCTTGGTTTAAGCTTTAACGAGATTGTAGAATTACTCGTTTTAAATTTATTTTTAATACATTGACCTTATCTGAGTTCCTATTTTAGGTCAATCGATTACAATACTTTTATGCTGAATATAAAAAGGATTTAATGTTGGTTGATGGGTATTTTGGAATATATTTGAGGCTGAAAGGGCTTAACTTTCTTAATACATCAAGCTTTTCAGCTTTTTATTATAAACAATGCAATACAGTTGCCACAGTATAAAGTAAAGGCATTTACCCTTATTTTCTCGCGTAAGGTCAATTTATTCATGCCTTGATTGACAGAAATATTACCCTTTAAATCTTAAAAAATAGACTCAGTGCCTCAGCTTTTTATCATTTTTCATAATAATTAGGATGGAGTTATTTTAATTTGTTTTGAGGATAGTTTAAGGCTGGAGATCGAAGACCTCCGGCTACCCATTCTGTTTACATAAATGAAGTTATGGTTATTGAATAACCATCACATTCTAAATCACTAATATCCGTTTCATAGCTTATGGGATAGCCAAACGTTTTATCAAATGATGGAGTACCTTTGATATGTTCAACTGACTTAAGCATATTTTCGAAAACATCCGCAATAGTTGGATACACCTGAGAATCGAGTTCTAAGCTTTCACCTAGTTCAGGTATGTAAAGTTTGGTAATTACATTGTTCTCAATCGTTATTTCTACAGGAGGGAGTGCATCAGTTGCTGGGCAATCACTAGGCGGTGCATGATATGTAAATGCGTACGTATTTATATTAGAGTTTTTCCACTTTTGATAGTTAGTCCCTACTAAATTAGTTAATTCTGTTGTTTGGCTATCTGGGGAACTGTCATTACAGGCAAAGAGGAGAGAAAAGCTAAGCGTGCACATTAATAATTTAAAATTCATATACAATCCTTGTTTAATATAATGAGCCTACAGATTAGCTCATTTTTTGTTTACTTTTTATTGGCATTCAAACCATAACTTAGTTCCTATTTTAGTTCAATTGTTTGCTGCATTACCATTAAAATATAATAAGAGAACTCACGGCTATTTTAAGGAATTAAACCTGATAGACACTCTAATTGAAGAAAAAAACTCTTCCCTGTAGTGGTAAAGTGATTCAAAGCCAGATTCAAGCGAAGTGCACAACCTCTAAAAAACTATAGAAAGTCCAGTGTTCCTAATTGCTGCTCACCAAAAATGATGAGCGTAGCAAGTAAATTTCAGAGTGCAGCAACTTGTTAGGCTACTTTCGCGTAGCCCAATTCTAAACCGATAATGGAAAATTATAATATGTGTTCTGTGTCATATCCGGCATATGCAGGAAACACTTGACTAGTGTTAATGAGCTTTTGAATACCATTTGCAGTCAAAAACTCTCTACAATTCTTTCCAATAGATGGAGCCCTTTCATGGGGTCCATTAAAGAACCACTTGACCAATGAGCTAAATAATATTTCTGAAACAATATCTGAGGCTTTTAACTTCAAAACTTGAGGCATCGACTTATCCCAGGCTTGTTTATCGAAAAATAATTTCAGCTCCGTGGGCAATTGCGCACGCTCATCACCACCCTCTATTATTTTGTTCCATTGAAATTTAGGCCTACTCATAAATGATTGCCTAGCAAGGTCGATACATTTAGGATATTTATTATAGGGAGTAATATACTTTTTGAAACGCCCACGAAAATACTCTTTGTAGGTAAGGTAACCTAGTAAGTCTGCAACAGCTTCATCCCAATCTACATTTATGGTTCGGTTGTAATCCTGTAATCCCATAGAGTTATGGGACCAGTAGTGCATTAATTCGTGACACGCACAAGAAAGTATTCGCTCTAAATCTGGTGAATGATTTACTATGAATGAAGGACTCAAAACCTGAAAATAAATACCTGTAGAATCCGTTTTTGCGCGAGCATCTTTGTAGGTTTCTATATCTCCCCAGCTCGCAGCTTGTTTTGACCAACACTTATTACAATAATTTTTAAAAACAACGCCCTTCGCCGCAACATTTATTACATTTGAACAGCCTCCATATGCAGTACGGATTACTTGATTTAGAACCTTTTTAATCTCATCTATTTTAAATTTTTCTGTTCGACTCGAAACCTGAAGACTAGCACTAGTAATTCTCCATGGAATATTATTTGAACAATTATTCCCATCACATACTGGCATATTTTTTCTCCTGCCTGATTTGTAATATATGCTTATACAAGCCTTATATTAACTTATTTTTATTTACATCTATCGATGCTTTAACCATAGCTGAGTTCCTTTTTTGGGTCAATTGGTTACTTCAATCTTGCGTAAAAAATTAAAAGAAGATTTACTGCTATTTTAGTTGGCATTTTGAAAGGGATTACTGCTGTTTGAGTGGCTTACATGAGGTGATAAAAAGCATCTTGCTTTCCAGCTTTTCACTATTATGAACAAAGCAATACTATTGCAGCAGTGTAAAGTAAAGGCATTTACTTTCGTTTTATCTATATAGCTGAGTCTTTTTCGTGATTCATTATTTATAAACTGAGCTTACCTTCCTGTTTTTATTGGCGATTTCTGTAATAATTACAATGGGTGATGAGATGGACGCTCCCCAAAACGGCGTCAATGCGCCAAACTGGTTATAACTCACATCCAGTTAAAGAGAATGTCCATCATGAAATTAGCACATTATCAATTGATTTAGCAAAAAATGTATTCCAAGTCGCTGGCTTTAATCATCACCACAAAAGAGAATACAATAAACGCTTAAACAGAGCTAAGCTTTACGCCTTTATGGCAAATATCCCTCCGTGTCGCGTGGTAATGGAAGCTTGTTATTCTTCCCACTATTGGGGAAGAGTATTTACGCCCTAATATTAAATTCGTTCCTATTAAAACCGAAGCTCAGCAAGAAATACTCACGCTCCATAAAATACGCGAGCGGCTACTACACAATCGCATTGCTGCAACCAACCAATTACGCGGTTTATTGGTCGATTTCAGGTATGTATTTCCTGTCAGTATTAAGGCGTTTGAGCAAGGGGTAATTGCCTTAGAAAGTGATTCTGAGCTTCGCCCGCTATTACGTACAATGGTGAGTGATATTTACACTGAGTACAAAACCCTTGTTAAACGCATTAAAGCCATTGAAGCGATGCTTGCTGCGCACGTTGAACGGGATACAAACGCTAAAATACTTCACTCCATTCCTGGCGTGGGTATGCTCAATGCCTCTGCTTATGCAGCATCAATCGGGAACGGTCAGGCATTTAAGAACGCAAAAGAACTCGGGGTGTGGCTAGGATTAACACCTAAACAATATGCGTCAGGCGATAAAAGTAAAATGTCTGGTATTACTAAGCGCGGTAACAGTTACCTACGAAAACAACTTATTCATGGCGCTCGCGCTATTATCGCCAGAAGCCACCATAAAACAGATGCGCTAAGCCAGTGGATAAATCAATTACGCGAGAAAAAACACTTTAATTGTGTGGTGGTCGCCACCGCACACAGATTGGCTCGACTGATGTGGGTATTGCTGACCAAGCAAACTCTCTACTCTCCTCAGCCTATGCAAAATACACAGAAGGATGCTTAATTATGTGTATTTTACACGCCAATCACACCCGAGTTTACGACTTAAAACAGCCTGGTTATGACATAGGTTTTAAAACCTGAGTGGGTGTTTGGGCACTTAAGTCGTAACGTCAGATTCAAGGTCGAAGTACACCACATTTATTAAACGAGATTCAGGTTAGCTAAATATATATCCCCTGAAGTAAAGCTGACTCACCTTGTAAACAAAAAGAAAAAAATGTAAAAAACCTTGATCGCAGCAATTAGTCCCTGTACTTTAAACATAATTATTTAAGGAGAGAATGATGACACTTTTAAAACTTACCTTACCACTTGTACTGACCCCCCTTTTATTACTTACTACACCAGTTAAAGCCAATGGTATCGATGAATGCGACCCATTTTGGATAAAGTTCAATATGAATAAGTATATGCAAAGTGAGCGAGTTGAACGGTTAACAGTTCGAGCTGGCAGTAAAAATAAATGTGTAACAATATCAGCAAATAGCAATGAGGTGTATGACATACTCAGAATGCAATATAATAAGCGAAACGCGCTTGAGTCAAAATTAAGAACTAAAATTGATGAACAATTACGAAGTAGTGCTTCTGGTTCGGTTAAACACCGATATACAAACTTTGAGCTGACAGGTAATCTAGCTACTAAACTTACAGCTAATTCAAATGGTGAAATTTTAGCCCGTGTTAATGGCTTTGGTTTTAAAGCTCGTGCCAAATATACACTTAAAAATGTCCCATCAATTATTGCCAAAGTATATGCTAATGTATCCATTAACAATATTGTGGTAGATGCCAAATATGACTTTATGACAGGTAAGTCACAAGTAATAAACGTAAACCCTATTAACCTTAATATTAATGTTGACTCTCGTATTTTTGGCTTTAGTGTTCCACTATTAAGCAACTACATTAATAACAAGCTCGAAGCAGAACTTCGAAGCGATATTGCCAATTATTTAGACACTAAAACTAATGGATGGAGTAAAGCTCTATTCTCACTAGATAACGCAATTCCAAATGATAAGTTTGGAAATCTAGGAATAACTGTTAAACAAAAATTGACGAGCCTTTTGCAAGGGCAATATATCGAGATTCGAACTAATACTAAGAGCCTAATAGGCTCTTCATTAACTGTAGATATATCCGGTGACTTTGGTATTCATATGGATTCTGATAGGTACGAGAACTCATGCTACATATATGCTGACACACTATGCGGTATTCCTAAGGACTAATTGGTAGTGTCATCCTAGTTCATTCCTTAATTCAACAAGCAGTAAGTGGTGCAATGACCCCCTTAAAATAAAAAGCGCTGCAAATATGCAGCGCTCATTACTCAGTGGTAACTAGACAGCCACTTGACTAGTGGTATGTTTTAAATCCTGAGTTATCAATTCTTCGCCCAGCCCATCTTGTGATTGGTGGCGTTCAATAATACGTTTGCTTGCGCGTTCTAGTTTTGCTTTTTTGCGACCTAACTCATCGAATGTGCCGCTCCACTCTTTACTCGCATTGGACTTTAATTTACATCCATCAATGGCAAACATATTGCGGCCTATCAGCCTTTCTTCATCACATATCACCTGTACTTGCGTGAACAGCGGTTCAATCTGCTCATGCATTTTAGCCACAAAACCCGCTATAGATGTGTAATGCGGCTGGATATCACCCGACACACTCATAAATAAAATGTTCGTCTCACGCGCTTTAGCAATTCGGCGGCTACTAATTAAACCATGTGCATAACCCAGTAAAATAATCTTTAGCATTACCGAGGGTGGATACGCCGCCGCGCCCGTTTTATCGTTGTTATACCACGCGTCAAAGCCCGATAAATCAAGTTTATTTTCGACAATATAACAAAGGGCATACTCAAAGGTGCCTGGCAAAATTTGCTCAGCAAAATTGATAGGAATGAATTTATTTTGGCAGGATAAGTCAGGCTTGACTTCTCACCCAAAGAAAGAGCCATAACGATTTACCGTAAGTGAATAATATCTATTAGATCACAGCGAACGAATGGGTTCAAGGTTAAAAGGCAATCAATTCGAAACAGTAAGATATGTTCCTGAAAAGAGTAATTCTACAGCCCAACGAGCCTGTAGATTAACTCGTTTTTTATTTGTTTTTATTGATAAACAAACCATAGCTGAGTTCCTATTTTGGTTCAATCGATTACTGTATTTTATGCAGAATATAAAGTAGGTGTTTGGTGTTGTTTTAATTGGCGTTTTGGAAGGGATTACAGGTGTCTGAGTGGCTTATTTGAGGTTAAAAGGCCTTCCCCTTCTTAATGCATCGTGTTTTGCAGTTTTTCTATATTATGAACAAGGCAATACAGTTGCCGCAGCGCAAACTAAAGGCATTCACTTTCGCTTGGCTCCGTAAGGTCAATTTATTCATGCCTTTATTCACTGTAATATTGCACTTTTTACCTAAAGAAAAGCTGGTTCAATACAGCCGAGTCGTTTGCCGTCCTATAATAAACAGCTATCGTCGTCCGATTTGGCTATCTATTTTTACTTTCATTTTGTCTGCATTGCTCAGTTTTTTGCGTAATTCATTATTTATAAGTTTTACTTAACGCCCTGCTTTAATTGATAATTTACGTAACAGTTAGAATGGGTATCATCCTAACTTTAATGAAATGCAGCGAATGTATTTATCTTATTACATTGCAAACAGCGGGCAAACTCTGTGTTTTTATCAACCGTATTTGTTGTCGGCATAAAAGTGCTCCATTTGATAGGTACTCTTTAGGTCTAGAACATAGATGTATTATTTACAAATCATCAACTAATTATTTGTAGCTTGCTATTAGCATCTTCAATGGCTGTTAAGTGGTCGCTTGTTTAAAAACTAATTAATTAGTTGATAGATGAAATTATGCGCGCTATAGTATTTAAAACTAATTAATTAGTAGATTAAAAGAAAGGGTTAAATACGATGGCTAGAAATAAATCAAACCAGCTTACTGATGGTGAGCAAAGTATTATGGAAGTGCTTTGGAAAAATGGTGAAGCATCTGTGCGCGACATAACGGATGAACTATCAAAAGAGAAGCAAACGGCTTACACCACAACACAAACCCTGTGTAAGATCCTTACTGAAAAAGGCTATGCTGATTTTAGAAAAGAGGGTAAAGCGTTTATTTATATCCCTAAAATCACTCAAAAAGAGGCCCGACAAAGTGCATTAACCTCAATGTTAAACAAGTTTTTTGGTGGCTCACCCAAGGTGTTGGCGCAACACTTAATGCAAGAGACCGACATAGACCTTGATGATCTAGAAGCGCTGCAACGTAAAGTCGACCAAAGTAAAGACTAACAAACCAAGATAAGGACGCCAAGGCTATGATGATTGAATATACTTTATTAACAACGTTGGCATTTCACCACCTTGTTATTGGTTTTATCCTTTTATTGGGAATTGCGTTGATTAATAAATGTGTACCATCGAGTGCGGAGCTGCGCAGTTGGTTATGGATGACGGCATTTATTGTCGCAACAGTCATCCCCTTCACTTTGATCACAATGGATGCAGATAAAACTTCAAGCGTTATAAATTCAGTTGCGCAATCGGTTGATTCAAAAATAGAAGATAACTTTTCAGCAACTGATAATAAAGTCGCTATGAGTGATCAGGAGAGTAACTGGCATTTACCCAGTGAGATTGTATTTAACTTCTCATTTTTACTCAGTATTGGTGTCCTACTTTGGTTTATAGGTAGTATATGGCGTGGATTTACGGTGTTATCGTCATATATGCAAACACGAAACTTACTCCGCTCTACGATAGAAAAAGCGCCGCACTTATCGGCCCATATTAATACAGATGTTTATACTTCAAGCAAAGTATCCTCGCCTTTGGTTATTGGGTTTAAGCAACCTAAAATCATCCTTCCAAAAAGCATTACTGAACAACTCAAGCATGAGCAATTACTGGCGATAGTGCTCCACGAAAACGCGCATATAAAACGTAAAGATAACTGGTTTGGCTTATTTCAGGAGATCATTGCTATCTTATTTTGGTGGAGCCCAGTGATCCGCCTGCTTAATAAGCAAATTCATGTAGAGCGTGAAATAGCGTGTGATTTACGCGCAGTGAACGAAATTAAAAATACGCAGCAATACGCGCAGTCACTGATTGATTGTGCAAAATTAATGGTGATGGAGCAGCGGAGCGTGTTGGCAATGGGACTATTTAGTAAGAAAAAAGAGCTGAATTATCGTATCGGCGCGGTTTTAGAAAACAAGCAATTTAAAAAGCCACGTATCACGATCATTATGCTGGTTTGTGCAGGGCTAACAGTCACCACAATTCAAGCTACACAGGCCTTTTCACCTAAAGTCAGCATTAAACACACCGTCGTTGATGCTCGACATTACTCACTATTACCGCAATTTGAAAGTACCTTACTGATTGATGCCGTTACTCGTAATGACATTGGCGCAATTAAAGCACTGAAAAATGATGGGGTTGATATTAACGTGCCAGTTATTGGCGATGGCACTGCGTTGATGATTGCGGTGAAACAAAATAACAAAGCAATGACACAGGCATTGATTGACTTAGGTGCTGATGTAAATCAGTCATCAAGTGGTGATGGTAACCCGCTGATAGTCGCTGCGATGAGTAATAATATTGAACTGGCAACGCTATTGTTAGATAACGGCGCTGATATAAATGCAATTGTGCCGCGAGATGAAACACCGCTTATCAATGCAGCGTATTTTGGTTTTTACGACATGAGCCAATTATTAGTTGCACGCGGAGCTGATGTTAACTTAGCAGTTACGACAGGGGTTTCTGACGGTTATCAGCGACGCTCGCCTCTAAATCGTGCGCGTACTGAGTCAATTAAAGCGCTACTAATAGCTAATGGCGCACGCGAATGATCTATATCTTACTTCACTTACCACCTTAGCGTGCTTTAAGTCGATTGGCTTTATTTAGCCTGCATCACGTTTATTTAAATTACTTCAATTAATTGTTGATTGATTTTCACCCTACTTTTAGTGGGTTAGCCAAACTCGTTCTAAATAAAGGAAATAGTGTGTTTATACCCAAATATTCCTTATCAAAGAACACATATCACACAAGAAATAACAACGAAGGTGACACCATGATCTTTAATACCCCCATATTCTTTTGGTTTTTTGCCATTTTTATTTTGTTTTACGGGTTTGTGTTTTTAAAACAAAAACCCAAAGTGTACTTAATTTTAGTTGGTAGCTTAGTATTTTACGGCGCGTGGAATTATAGTTTTATTCCATTGTTGGTAGGCAGTGGGGTAGCCGATTACTTTATTGCCCAAGCTATTTATAAAGCATCAACGCTGCAACGTAAAAAGCAATGGGTGACTTTATCTGTGGTGCTTAATTTAGGTTTACTTGCAGTGTTTAAATATGCCGATTTTGCACTTAACTCTGTGTCTGAGTTGTTATCTTCGCTTGGTTACAATGCCTCTATTGAAACATTAGGTTGGGTGTTGCCCGTTGGTATTTCTTTTTATACTTTTCAAAGTTTAAGTTACACCATTGATGTTTATCGTGGCGACATGAAGCCACGTAAAGGTCTAGTTGAATTTGTTGCTGCGTTATCGTTTTTTCCTCAATTGGTTGCAGGGCCTATTCTTCGTGCAAGCCATATATTGCCACAAATGCACGCCATCGCATTACCTAAATATACGGCTGTAAAACATGGCTTCTTACTGATCACTGTTGGGCTTATCAAGAAAACGGGGGCTGATATATTAGCTATCCCAGCGCAACATGCTTTTGAAGCAAAAGGCCCTATTAGCACGCTTGAACTTTGGACTGGAGTACTGGCATTTGCAGGGCAAATCTATGGCGATTTTTCGGGCTATACCGATATAGCAATTGGTATTGCGCTGATACTTGGTTTTAGTATCCCATTGAACTTTAGAGTGCCTTATTTTGCGCTTTCACCGGTTGATTTTTGGCGTCGTTGGCATATTTCCCTCTCTACATGGTTACGCGATTATTTATATATCTCATTAGGCGGAAACAGAAATAATAACCGTACCCGCAATGTGTTTTTAACTATGCTATTGGGTGGTTTATGGCATGGTGCGGCGTGGACCTTTGTTGCATGGGGCGCATTTCATGGCGCTATTATTACTGTCACGCATTATTTAGCAGGGTTGAAAATATTTGCACGTTTTAATCAATCCAACGCGCTGCTTGTTACTTTTATTAAGTGGGCCATCACGTTTTATTTAGTCCTTATAGGTTGGGTATTTTTTGCAGCCAACGACTTAACTTCTGCCATAGATATTATTACTAATTTACATGTATTTAATTCAACAATAGCAGCAGGAAGCAACGCAATGACTATTTTTGTAATGACCAGTATATGGGTGCTACTTGTACATATTATGGATTTTTACGTAATAAAGGGCGCTGACAAGCTGGAAAATAAACCCTGGCTATTTTGGCTGTTAATGATGTTAGGGCAAGGCGTGTGTTTATTTATCGGGGAGCCAAGTAATGAGTTTATCTATTTCCAATTCTAATCATCAAGGTACAGCAACAATGACATCACAAAAATTATATGGAAAGTCGATTCTTGTTATTGGCTTATGTATGGCTTTCGCACTTATCAGTATTCATCTTATTTTGCATGGGATGGGGGCAAATTCACAAGGCGTATTAGGCAGGGTCACTGAGTCACGGGCGGCTTTGCCACAGATAGTGAAAGAACCAAACGATGTTGTGATGTTTTTTGGTTCATCAATGACGCGAGCTGGGTTTTCGCCGCGAAAATTTGATGCTGATTTAGCGCTGCGGGGTAAGCAGGTTAAATCGTTTAATTATGGCTTTGGTGGGCTAAACCCATATTTTCAAGATTTTTTGTCACGGCGTATTGCGGATGAATTTATCAAAGAAGATCGCAGAATAAAGCTAACCATGATTGAGTTTAATCCGTTTCAAACCACGCAAACACGCTGGGATAGAGCTGCGCCAGTTTTAGACTCGTTTTTAACGTTGCTTGCCAATGACGAGGAGTTAATGGAAATTGCAAAAAATGATCTTACTCGTGGCGTACGGTTATTCAATATAAAGTATTTGCGCGGTAATATATCAGCTGAAATGATCACCAGCTTTTTTGGCCGAGGGATGTTTCCTCCTCAGTCACATCAAACGTTTAAAGATGATGATGAAACTATTGCGCAACGTCGTCGCTTAGGGCGATTGCTTGGTCAGAAGTTTGATGAAGAATACCCTGATCATAAGCCGGTAGAATGGAGCTATGAATGGCAAGGTGGCGGGACTATTCCACAAGAGCGTTCAGCAGAAACATTAGCCATATTTAACGACTATTACCGCGTTACGCAAACCGATAACGCAATGAGAAATGACCGCCTCAGTCGCATTAATAGTGCCGATATAGAGCAGCTTCATTTTGAGCCATTATTAGTTGATCACTTTATTAACATTGTAAAAAACTTTCAACGTGTATCTGAGAACGTTGAAGTGATCATGCTGCCAAAAAACAGCAAGTGGATAAAAACAACACCAGAGGCAGAAAAACGTTTAGCTGAGGTAATTACGCAAATAGAACAAGCTACTGGTATTAAGCTGAAAAACCATCAAAATATACCGCAAATAACCCCGCAAATGTACCGTGATACCACGCATTTATCGCGTTATCGTGGCGATATTGCTTACACAGATTATCTAATAGATCAGTATCAAAGTTTGTTTTAGTTTTTACAGTGGTTAGGCTGAATAAGTTACATGCATCAGCGGGTGAGAAAGACCCTAACTTATCACGTTGATGCTTTTCGCCATTATTTGGTGAGAGTTGTTATTCAATATTGTTTATTTAAAAGTTTTAAAATTTAAGTTATTGATTATTAATTGCTATTTATATGGCTTAATATTTGCTGAATGAGTGTAACTTAATTAGGAATAGACACTCATGCTATTAGATATTCAATCATTACGTCATCAATATAATAAAAGCAAAGATGCAAAATGCGCAATTAATACATTATCGTTGCAAGTTGAACCTGGTATTTTAGCCTTGTTAGGCCCTAATGGAGCAGGAAAATCTAGTTTGATGAGAATTCTGGCTACCATTACTAAGCCAACACAAGGTGTCATTTTATGGCAAGGCCAAGATATTGTTAAATCACCACAATTGTTACGCAAAGAGCTGGGCTATTTACCTCAATATTTTGGCGTGTATGAACAGCTGTCGGGTATTGAGTTTTTGCAATACATGGCAGGGCTTAAAGGGCTTGAAAGTTCCCATGCCAAGAGTGTTATTGATGATTTACTAAATAAACTTAATTTAACTCACGCCGCGCACCAGCCGCTAAAAGGCTACTCTGGAGGTATGAAACAACGCATTGGAATTGCGCAGGCGTTATTAAATGATCCTAAATTATTGATCATTGACGAGCCGACAGTTGGTCTTGATCCGCATGAACGCGCTAACTTTAGACAGTTATTGACCGAGCTTGCGGCGGATCGTTGCATTATCTTCTCTACGCATATTGTGTCAGATGTTGAATCGATTGCGGATCGCATTGTAATTATGCGCGGTGGCACGCTTATCCAATCAGCAACAGCAGATGTATTACAGCAAAAAGTGGCTGATAAATGCTGGACACTAACGGTTGAACCATCGGAGCTGAAACAGATCCAGCATGAGTATATTGTTAGCCACAGCATTCGAAAAGAAGGAAAGCTTGAATTAAACCTTGTTGCGGATCATTGTCCTGACTCTAAAGCTACGGTACGGGCGGCATCACTCGAAGATGCTTACTTGTATTTTACCAGCGATCAATCAGTATCTCACAGCGCAGTGAGGATCAGTTAATGAAACAGATTTGGCAATGTATGGTAGCTGACTTTAAACAACGTACACGCCAACAAAGTTATATGGTGACCTTGTTGGCTATGTCTGTATTAACGTTATTGTATTTTCCATCCCCTGATGCACAGTACCAAACATTGGTTATTAATGGCTACCGCGGGATTTATAACAGCGCGTGGATTGGCGTATGTTTAGCGATGCTGAATGTCATGTTCTTACCAATTATTTGTTTTTACTTAGTTAAAAATGCACTTGAGTTAGATAGGCAATCAAAAACGTGTGAGCTTATTGCAGCAACGTCGATTAGCAAACAGGCTTTTTTATTCGCTAAGTGGGGAGTAAATGTACTGATTTTGCTTTCAATTGTATTGGCGATGTTGCTCAGTAGTGTATTGATCCAACTTTATTATGGCGAAAGCTACCAGATTGATATGTGGGCACTTGTTTGGCCGCAATTAGTGTTTGTTTTACCGCTGTTATTAGCAATTGCATCTATTGCTATTTTGTTTGAGTCGATAACGTGGCTCAAAGGTGGTTTTGGTAATGTGGCGTATTTTTTCTTGTGGATTGGCTCGATAACGCAAAGCATTGAAGGAGTGTCAGGCATTGGTGCGGTGCTTGAAAGTTTAGATATGGAGGTTGCTGCGCGTTTTCCAGCAGAGCAAGGTGGCACCAATGTTGGCATAACAGCGAGTGAATCTGTAAGCACATTTGTTTGGCATGGGTTTGAGCCAAGTGTTGTGCACCTCTTAGGAATGCTGCCTTTGTTGATGATCAGCTTAATAGGTTTGAGTTTAGCATTTTTATTTTTTGATCGTTTCAGTAATGGCTCACTGAAAGAGGCTAAAAAGCCATGGCGAATAGTCAGCGTAATTGAAAAAGTCACAGGAATACTCGATAGATTATTTGCTGGCGCAACAAAGTCATTCGCTTTTACACGTTTATTACGATTAGAGTTTAAGTTAATGCTCAAAGGGCAAACAAATCTGTGGTTCATCGGGTTGGTCACTTTGAATGTATGCCAAGCTTTTGTTGATCAGGAGCTGTTATTGAGCCTTTTTTTACCTATCTCATTGCTGTGGTGTGTATTGGTTATATCACCATTAGGGCAGCTAGAGAGGCAAACAAATACCTTTGAAATTATGGCTTACAGTAAGCAATCCCCATTATTGCAAAATATGGCGAGTTTTAGTGCTGGCTGGGGACTGTTAGCATTAGCGTGTTTAGGTAGTATTGCACGGTACGTAGTGATGGCGGAGTGGTTGCTGCTGGTACAATTGTTTGTGGCTATTTCGTTTATGGTTTCATTAGCCTATTTTTGCGGTGCATTTACGCAAACAAAGCGAATGTTTGAAGTCGTGTTTTTAGTTATTTGGTATATAGGGCCTCTGCAAGCTGGGTTATATTTAGACTTTTTAGCCGTGAACAGTCAGTCGAGTTGGGATGCAGGAATGCCTTATTACTTTTTGGCTATTGCTAGTGGATTATTGCTATTAACAATGAGCATTAAACGAACCCGTTGATTAAAAGAGCATCAGGGGACTTTACCTTACCTGATGCTCTTTTGTGTACTTGGGGGTTACGACCTTTAATTGTTTACGAGATATAAAGGCTATCATCACTAACACGTAGTGCCATACAATCGCTCTGGCCATTTATAATCATACATTTATCAACGCGTACCCCCGCACCTGCGTATTGTCAGATTCAAGGTCGAAGTGCACCACATTTATTAAACGAGATTCAGGTTAGCTAAATATATAGATATCCCCTGAAGTAAAGCTGACTCACCTTGTAAACAAAAAGAAAAAAATGTAAAAAATCTTGATCGCAGCAATTAGTCCCTGTACTTTAAACGTAATTATTTAAGGAGAGAATGATGACACTTTTAAAATTTACCTTACCACTTGTACTTACTCCCATTTTATTACTTACTACACCAGTTAAAGCCAATGGTATCGATGAATGCGACCCATTTTGGATAAAGTCCAATATGAATAAGTATATGCAAAGTGAGCGAGTTGAACGGTTAACAGTTCGAGCTGGCAGTAAAAATAAATGTGTAACAATATCAGCAAATAGCAATGAGGTGTATGACATACTCAAAATGCAATATAATAAGCGAAACGCGCTTGAGTCAAAATTAAGAACTAAAATTGATGAACAATTACGAAGTAGTGCTTCTGGTTCGGTTAAACACCGATATACAAACTTTGAGCTGACAGGTAATCTAGCTACTAAACTTACAGCTAATTCAAATGGTGAAATTTTAGCCCGTGTTAATGGCTTTGGTTTTAAAGCTCGCGCCAAATATACACTTAAAAATGTCCCATCAATTATTGCCAAAGTATATGCTAATGTATCCATTAACAATATTGTGGTAGATGCCAAATATGACTTTATGACAGGTAAGTCACAAGTAATAAACGTAAACCCTATTAACCTTAATATTAATGTTGACTCTCGTATTTTTGGCTTTAGTGTTCCACTATTAAGCAACTACATTAATAACAAGCTCGAAGCAGAACTTCGAAGCGATATTGCCAATTATTTAGACACTAAAACTAATGGATGGAGTAAAGCTCTATTCTCACTAGATAACGCAATTCCAAATGATAAGTTTGGAAATCTAGGAATAACTGTTAAACAAAAATTGACGAGCCTTTTGCAAGGGCAATATATCGAGATTCGAACTAACACTAAGAGTCTAATAGGTTCTTCATTAACTGTAGATATATCCGGTGACTTTGGTATTCATATGGATTCTGATAGGTACGAAAACCCATGCTACATATACGCTGACACACCATGCGGTATTCCTATGGACTAATTGGTAATTAGAATGAGTGTCATCCTAGTTCATTCCTTAATTCAACAAGCTGTAAGTGGTGAAATGACCCCCTTAAAATAAAAAGCGCTGCAAATATGCAGCGCGCTCATTACTCAGTGGTAACTAGACAGTGGTAACTAGACAGCCACTTTAATAGAGCAACCAAAACTACACCACGAAATTTACTTTTTTGACTCGGCGTTTGTCTCTTTTTATATCATTATTCATAAAGTGCTCATTAAATAAGCCATTATCACTGTTAAACCTAAATTACATGCATGAAAATGACTGCATGATGCAGTTTTAACTTTTCTACTGGGTAATTTAAGGTTTATGCTAATAGCTTTTCACAATTACTTATATTAACTCGCCGTTTTCTGTTTAAGTTTTCACAGTAACTTGCTTGTGAGGTGGGCCTGCCTACTGCACCATGAAATACGCGTGTAAATTGTGTGGTGAGTTTTAACCAATTTTCTGGGGATATATTAAGCCTTTCAAGCAAAGGAAGGTTCATATTATCAATATACCCGCGTTTATCTTCTCGCATACAACGCCCTGTTAGTTCAACAAGTTCAAGGTACGATTTAAGCTCAAACGGTAGCCCTTTTGGCATTATTTGACACGGCATGCCTGCAAAGCGCTGGAGTTGTTTTGGTTGCTTGCCTTCCCTTGCATATGTTAAGCGTTGTTTGATGCTAGTATGCTCTGATTCTTCGGGCGTTTCTGCCATTTTGGCTCTGATGGGGTTTAAATCTACATAAGCCATGCAGGCCGCCAATGCGGCTTCATCTAATAATGCTTGCGAACTAAATCGTCCCTCCCAAAACCTGCCAGTGCAGTTATCTTCTTTATTTGCCCTGCGCGCAATGTCTTCATTTAACACCCGCATAAACCAACTAATACTTGATAGACGCTCTCGATATTCCTTTACCGTTTGATTAAAAAAGATAAGTTCAGCTTTACTTAGCTTTTCACCTTGTATGTATTTTTGCGTGAGTACGGTGCCTTTGCACAGCTTGTGCCAGCGAATAACAATCGCTTTATCATTCAGCCGGTTCGCTTTTTTATCATCAACATACAACACTAAGTGCGTGTGGTTACTCATAACGGCATAAGCACAGACGTCAATACAAAATATCTTAGCTAACTCAAGCAGTTTGTCTTCAACCCACCCTCTGCGGTGCTCGTAAGATTGCCCCGTAAAATGGTCTTCACCGCACAAAAAAGCACGACGAACACAACGCGAGATACAGTGGTAGTACTTTGTATCAACCAAACTTACTTGACGCTTTCTTGCGATTGCCATAAGACATCCTGCTTTTATTTGTATTAACTAAAACGTAGTCTTTAATTTTAAAAAGTGCAAAATTTAAAGTGGGTGTCAATATTAGTTTGTTAGTCGGCGTTTTTCTTGCTCTGTTTCGTATGTTTCGCTGTCTTTAAACAGCGGATTTCGTTTTCTAAATTGGTTATCCGCAATGTAGGTATCGAACCCACTTTTCGCCATATATTCAAGGTTCACTTCGCTGTTAAACCCACTGTCTGCGGTGAATTTAATCGTGTGCTCGTCTTTGGGTTTGTCAGTGTTTAATTTATCGAGCTGTTGTTTTAATTGCTTAACAGCTGGCTGTAGAGTTTGTTGCTCACCCACTGAGCCCCACGCTTGTGCTTGCAGGATGATTTGGTGTTTATCGTCATTAATCGCGATGCCGTTGTAGCCTTGAATTGTCCCTTTTGACGTGGTCATTTTCGCACTATCTGGATCAGTGATATTACTTTTAACAGGCTTGCCTTTACTGCCTATTTTTTCTTTGTGAGTGGCTAAGAACTCGGTAATTTTACCTGCACTTTTATCTAGCTTTTCTTTTTGTTTTAAATCCTGAGTTATCAATTCTTCGCCCAGCCCATCTTGTGATTGGTGGCGTTCAATAATACGTTTGCTTGCGCGTTCTAGTTTTGCTTTTTTGCGACCTAACTCATCGAATGTGCCACTCCACTCTTTACTCGCATTGGACTTTAATTTACACCCATCAATGGCAAACATGTTACGGCCTATCAAGCCTTCTTCATCACATATCATCAGCACTTGCGTAAAAAGTGGCTCAATCTGTTCATGCATTTTAGCCACAAAACCCGCTATCGATGTGTAATGTGGCTGGATATCACCCGACACACTCATAAATAAAATGTTCGTCTCACACGCTTTAGCAATTCGGCGGCTACTAATTAAACCATGTGCATAACCAAGTAAAATAATCTTTAGCATTACCGAAGGTGGATACGCCGCCGCGCCCGTTTTGTCATTGTTGTACCACGCGTCAAATCCCGATAAATCGAGTTTATTTTCGACAATATAACAAAGGGCATACTCAAAAGTGCCAGGCAGAATTTGCTCAGCGAAATTGATAGGAATGAATTTATTTTGACAGGATAAGTCAGGCTTGTAGTTAGCCATAACAGTTTACCGTGGGGAATAATATCTATTAGATCACAGCGAACAGATGGATTCAAGGTTAAAAAGCAATCAATTTGAAATAGTAGAATACGTTCCTAAAAAGAGTAATTCTACAGCCTCAACGCCCTAATAATGGGCTAAAAATTGTTTGCTAAAATGTTGAGGGACGAAAACAGCAAACTGTTTTTAGTCCTTATTTATTAGCTTGTTAGGTGCACTATAGTTGAATTTCACTTCTCGGTACACCGACATTAACCAAAAGGTCTTCGAAGTAACCCATTTCCTTGAGCTCTTGATTGTTTTCATAAGCAAGGCATAAAACCATTCGGACATTACACATAGCTTTATCCGTTGAAGGTGCTGGTCCTCCGTTTTCATCAACCCACGTCCATAGTTGTTCCCTAACTTCTTCTAGATCAACCTCATTGCCAGCAAGCCAATATTGTTGAAGAAGTTTAAATGATTTATCTGAGACACTTACGGAAGGTAATTCGAGTTTATTAACCCAACGAATCATATACTTTGCATAATCTAAATTTTCATCCATGAGTGAGGGTAATCTCCGTGCACCTAACGCTTAACATATGGGGATTTTAGGAGCGCCTTTTCAGCGAATAAAATTCCCACCATGATGTTTTTGTTATAAGCCATTGTTAATTGCACATTTAGCTATTAATCGTTTTTTAAAATCTTTTACAATAAAATCGGCTTTTTGATAAAAAACACCATTATCTTCTTCAAAATGCTGACCATCTATATCAAGTTCAAAACTTGTTTTCTCTTCACTTTGCTCTTGAACCATTAACGTTACATTGTAGTTTTCAATTTGAAAGAAAAACTCTGAATCAGTTAAAACTAGACTGCTTACTCCTTCACTTTCATCAATTGTTGCTTTCATGCAATCCAAAGGAACAAGGAAGTCAACACTCATGCCGAAACCTATGCGATTATCATTTTCAATTTCACATCCTGAAATCAGAATGGTGAAAAGTAACACCAATATTCGATTCATATACCTTGGCTTATAACGCTTACATAAGCGGAAAAATATTGTTGGCTATAATGTGCACGGAGTGAAACAGCCAACTGTATTTTTTCCGTTTAATGTTCTTGTTAGTGTGATTTAATTGAACACACGTTTCATCGTTTTACTTAAATCATAAGTATCAGGATCTTGTCGCTTGCGATCTTTCATAATCAATTCATATACTCCATCTACTTCGTAAACTTTAATATAAGTAATTATTTTATTTTCTGACTTTAGCTTCATATTAGAATCAGAAACCGACCAATGCCCTTGTTCATAACCATTAATCATTTGCTTAAGATATGTTCTATCCGAACGAACTAACAACGTATCAGTATAATTAGAGTACTCTCCAACTAATTTTTCACGGTCAACAATAGGGTTGTGATCAACATCTCTCAAACACCCAGATAAAACTGTAAACATAAAGATTAAAAATAACGCTCTCATTTTGATGTTCCGTTTGATAAAAACTTAACCTAAAAAAATGCACTGGTAGTAAACTAATCACACTAACGTCTTAGTATTTATACGTTACGTTGTTTGTATCGTATAAATACCTTGTTGAACGAAGCATACTCCTCACTCAACATTTTTATTGGTATGCTTAATGCTATAGGAATTCTCTTTTTTAGGGAAGTCGTTGATTGCAGTTTTATTGGACACCCTTTTACTACTAGACGGGTTAGTTACTGTTCATTAATTTCATTTCTACGCTTTTTTATAGCGTTTCTGCCTGCTGTTATCTTTTTTGCTTATTTTAGGCAGCACCACATCTAAGCTGATCCTCTGTTACACCAACTTAGTTAACGAGTTATTTTAACGGTTCGACTTACTATTAACCACTATTCATTATGATGCTTCCCGTCGCTAGGCCGTCTATTTTTGCATCCTTTATACAGAGGCTTTTCAGTATCAGCCGCCCTTGCTTACATGATGGACACGGCCAATTAACGCTAACCGGCACTGGTGTCTCTGACTTTCCTTGATTTACAGCCTCATACTTACCTATTTGTGCGCTGATAATATCCCGCTTTTTGGCTCTACACGCACTGGCTAAAAAACCGTAGTGTCGTATTCGCATAAATCCACTTGGGAGCACATGCAGTAAATAGCGCCTGATAAATTCTATGCCCGTTAATGTCATTCGCTTTATTTTGCTGTCTCGGTAGTCTTTATAGCTAAACGTGACACTTTCTTTTGTTACCTGCTTGAGTCGTCCTTCATGCAACATGCCTTTACGTGTGTAGCGCCCAAGGTATTTCAACACCGTTTTCGGCTCGGTCAAATTCACCTTGCTGTGTACGCACCATGATTTTTTCATGAGCAATTCGCTTTGAGGTATCATTAGTTTATGTGCCCTAATGGCTGCTAGCATTTTTGCTCTAAACACGGTTGCTAAGGCTTTTACTGCAAATAAATACGGCTTTTTAACACCGCGCCACTCACCTGACGATGTTAATACGCCACCTGGAATTAAACAGTGCAAATGAATATGTTGAGCAAAGCTTTGCCCCCATGTATGTAACACCGCAGTCATTCCTAACGTGCCTTGTAGCTGTTTTTTACGCTGCGCAAACTGACTGAGTGTTTGCCATACAGCATGAAATAAACAGCTGTAAATCTCACGCGGATATTGCCTTGCTAATCCATTTAGTTCATGAGGGAGTGTAAATACCAGATGAAAATAAGGCGCATTGATAACATCTTTACTTTGTTGTTCACTCCATTGCTCGCTAACATGCCCTTGGCACTGCGGACAGTGTCTATCTCTACATGCGCAGTACACTGTTTTATTATGCTCGCAGCGATCACACTGCCATTGCTGAGCACCTAACTTTACGGTTCGACAGTCCTGTATGTGCTGACACACTCGCTGTTGTTGATAGGTTAATGCATGGATTTCTTTATAGTTACTGAGGTGTTGCGCTAAGACATCTGCAACATGATGCGTCGTTGCCATCTTAGTCCTCCTCCCACGCAGCCATTAAATCATGGCTACTATGTGCCATCTCTGGCAACCAGTGTAAATAACGCTCTGTCGTACGAATACTCGTATGTCCCAACTGCTTTTGTAACTGGTGAAGCGGCATACCGGCTTCAATTTGATGTGTAGCATAAGCGTGACGCAAACTATGCGCTGATACATTTTTTGCAATGTCAGCCCGCACTACCGCACGTTTTAATCCACGACTAAACGTTTTTGCATCTATCGCTTTTTCTTTATCCCAATTAGTACAAAACAGCATACTGCCAAGGGAAAAGCCTGCTATATAAGCGTTTAATCGCCTTACTGCGCTTTTAGGTAATATGACACGACGGTCTTTATTCCCTTTTCCTGCTCTAACCCATAGGCAGTCTTGGCTAAATTCAATATCAACAACCCGTAAATTCAGTAATTCACTTATTCTGAGTCCGCAGCCATAGCAAATACAAAGCATGACTTTTTGTTGTGCAGATACCGTATTTAAAAACAGGCGATGAACCTCATCCCGTGTTAGCAGTATCGGTATTTTGTGTGCTTTTTTAGGCAATACAATATCAATGCTGAATGAGCGCTGTAGTACATATTTATATAAAAAATTAACGGCATTGAGTTTTACTGCAATCGTTGCACGCGACAAGTGCTGTGTTAGGTTTACATACCTAAAATACGCCTCAAGCTCTTCCTTATTAATTAAGTCAGGCGATTTATCGTAGTAATTAGCTAACTGAGCGAGTGCATTTATATAAGATTCTTCGGTACGTGGTGAGTAGCCTCTTAAACGGATCTCGTCTATGACGCGTTGTCTTAATGGGGTCATTGGTTTTCTCCGGTAAATGGGGGAAGTCCCAATGACAAGTGTGGCAATTATGCTGAAGGTTGCTAGCTCCGCGTAGCGGCTTTGTTCAACAACTTTGTCTACGACATTTGTCATTTTACAAACCGACAAATGTCCATATATTACAATTTATTTATTTTAGCCATCAAATAAACACCTGTAAACAATTAGTTAGCTGCCAATTTTTTTAGTCAGTGCGGAAATGTACCAAAATGGTGGAGATCAGTAATATCAGACAAAATATATATTACTGTCGATATATACAGCGGCTGTTTATAAAATAGTACGTATTATTAAATCACATTTTAACGCAGTTAATGAATTATTTAGAGAGCTGAAGTTTCAACATTTTAATTCAATTAGTATCCTATTTATGTATTACAACAAGCTGTAAGTGGTGCAATGACCCCCTTAAAATAAAAAGCGCTGCAAATATGCAGCGCGCTCATTGTTGAGTGGCTGTTGTATTTAAATTTTTTTAAAAGAAGCCAAGCGGATCTTCGCTGTAGCTTACTAATAGGTTTTTAGTTTGCTGGTAATGTTCGAGTGCTAGTTTGTGCGTTTCGCGGCCTATTCCTGATTTTTTATACCCACCGAAAGCAGCGTGTGCTGGGTACATGTGATAGCAGTTGGTCCACACTCGCCCTGCTTCTATTTTACGACCCATGCGATAAGCACGGTTCATGTTTCTGCTCCACACACCGGCGCCCAAACCAAACTCTGAGCTGTTGGCAAGCTCGAGTGCTTCGGCTTCATCTTTAAAAGTCGACATAGAAATAACAGGGCCAAAAATTTCTTCTTGGAACACACGCATGTCATTTGTGCCTTTAAGCAGCGTAGGTTGTATGTAATAACCACCGTTTAAGTCATCACTTAGCTGCTCTACGTTTCCGCCAGTGAGCACTTCTGCGCCTTCTTTTTTACCTATTTCAATGTAGCTGAGTATTTTATCAAACTGTGCTTTTGAGGCTTGTGCGCCAACCATAGTTTCGCTGTCGAGTGGGTTTCCGCGTTTAATTTTTAAGGTACGTTCGAGTATTTTTTCAATAAACTGCTCGTAAATATCTTCTTGAATAAACAGCCTTGATGGGCACGTACACACCTCGCCTTGATTAAAATAAGCAAGCACGGCACCTTCAATGGCTTTGGATAAAAACGCGTCGTCTTTTTCCATTACATCATTAAAAAATATATTAGGCGATTTACCGCCAAGCTCGACCGTTGAAGGAATAATATTTTCAGCAGCGCATTTTAAAATATGTGACCCCACAGGCGTTGAACCCGTAAATGCAATTTTAGCGATGCGTTTGCTTGTAGCCAGTGCTTCACCTGCTTCTTTACCAAAGCCATTTACAATATTTAATACGCCTGCAGGGAGTAAGTCGCCAATAATTTCCATTAATACTAAAATAGAAGCTGGGGTTTGCTCAGCCGGTTTTAAAATTACGCAGTTACCTGCAGCAAGTGCTGGCGCTAGTTTCCAGGCGGCCATTAAAATAGGGAAGTTCCACGGGATGATTTGCCCCACAACACCGAGTGGTTCATGAAAATGATACGCAACGGTGGTTTCGTCTATTTCACCTATTGTGCCGTCTTGCGATCGCAGGCACCCTGCAAAGTAGCGAAAGTGATCAGCCGCTAGCGGAATGTCAGCAGCGAGTGTTTCACGAATTGCTTTACCGTTATCCCATGTTTCGGCAACAGCCAGTAACTCAAGGTTTTGCTCAATACGATCGGCTATTTTTAGCAGTATGTTACTGCGTTCAGTTACCGACGTTGTGCCCCACTGCGCTCGCACTGCATGCGCTTTGTCGAGAGCCAGCTCTATGTCGTCTTTGTCTGAGCGCGGTATTTGGCAAAATACTTTCCCATTTACTGGGCTTATATTATCAAAGTATTGGCCATTTACAGGCTTTACCCATTCTCCGCCAATGTAGTTACCGTATTGTTGTTTAAAGTTTAAAAGTGCGCCGTCGCTGCCTGGATTTGCATATATCATGAGTGTGCTCTCTTTGTTGTTATTAGCTAAAGGTCGAACATTTATATAAATCAAAATGCTTTATATTTAATCAGTGTTGTTTGACATTAAACTAACAAACGCCTAAAAACTTGATTAGCTGTCCACAAAAGTTGTCTGTGAGTCCACACTAATAAAAACCTAAAGGATTGATATGCACACATCTCAGTTAAATAAAAAACGCCAACAACTTGATGTATTAATAGAAAACAAAGTTTCGTTTGCGGCCGATAACAGTGAGTTGAGTATTTACGACACGTATCAAAGTGCGCAAAAGGTGGCACTGCACTCAAACGAGTTACTATTTTGTGCCATGCTTAGCGGCAAAAAGGTAATGCACGTAGAAAGCAGCCAATACCATAAAGCATTTTTACCACACGAGTCGTTTGTATTAGCGCCAGAGCAAGGTGTATTAATTGATTTTCCACAAGCCTCAATGAGTACCCCTACCACCTGTTTAGCCATTGAAATTAGCAAAGACAAAATAACGAGCGTGGCTAATGCACTTAACATGCAGCAAAACTTTGCACTCGATGGCTTATTTGAATATGTACCTCAGTTAGTGCATACCCAGCATAATATTCAAACGCAGCAGTTATTAGAGCGCATGGTGCATTTATTTAATGAGCAAGGCGCACAGCGACATTACTTGATTGATTTATCGTTAAACGAATTGATCACCCGTTTATTACAACAACAAAGCCGCGAGCTATTGCTAGCTAGCTGCGATAAGCCACGCCTTAAAACAACAGTGAGCGATGCCCTGCTTTATATTGAAGAACACTTAAGTGAAACGCTCGACATAAACACCTTGTGCAAAATAGCCTGCATGAGCCGAAGTAAGTTTTATCAACAATTTAAACTCGCATTTGGCACTACCCCAGCCCTTTGGCAGCAACAGCTAAGACTAAAAAAAGCGCGTACTCAATTGCTACAAGGCCATGCAATTAGTAAAGTTTGTTTTGATGTTGGATTTAATAGTGCGAGTCATTTTAGCCGTTTATTTAAACAAACCTTTGGCATTGCCCCTAAAGAGTGCCGACATTAGCCCTAAAATCTCATTTTTTACTTTGCTAACTCGCTGAATATGTTAATTTATTAATACCCTGTTTAATGGCTAAGAGTAATTAATGAGCAAACCAATCCGCTGGACCCTAAAAAGTATCGCTAAAGAATTAGGCGTGTCTAATGCGACGGTTTCTAACGCGTTTAATCGCCCAGATCAACTCTCTGCCAAACGCCGTGAAGCCATACTTAATGCATGTAAAGAGCTTGGTTATTATGGGCCTAATAAGGCCGCGCAATCATTGCGTAACGGCACATTTAATATTGTGGCTTTAGTGTTGCCCGATAGTGTGGAATACATGGTATCGGACCCTGTGGCTAGTAGCTTTATGCGCGGTGTTACCTCGGTGCTTGAAAAAAACGGCATTAATATTTTATTGTTTTCAGGTAATAGCGATAACCTTAATAACGTGGTCGACTTTGTAGATGGCTTTATTTGTTATGGCCGCCCTCGTAATAACGCGTTAGTTGAGCAGTTAAAAACAGTGTCTAAACATGTAGTGACAATTGATTTTGATATTGCTCGCAATGCCTCTGTAAATATTAATAACGAGCAAGCAAGTTACGAAATTGCTAAACACGTACTGCATAATCAAAGCGATAAAGTGGCTATATTAGGGCTTAGGCTACTTGATGAAAACGTATTATGCCGCGTGTATGAGCATCACGAATTTGAAACCGGACAATCTATTTCGCATCAACGTTTACGCGGGTACCAACGCGCTTTAAGCGAGGCAAATATTACGGTAGCTGACGATCGTATTTGGAACATTCCTGAAAGTAGCGAGCGTTTTGCAAGCATTGCTGCTAAGGAGGTTTTAAGTGCCTCCCCTCGTCCTAACGTTATTATTTGTATGAGTGATTTAATTGCCCTTGCCACAATGCGAGAAGCAATAAAACAAGACATCAAAATAGGTGAAGAACTGCGTATTGTGGGCTTTGATGGTATTGATGAAGCAGCCCGGTTTGTACCTCGCCTCACCACTATTCATCAAAACAGCCAAGAAAAAGGCGTTATAGCCGCTGAATTATTTATTTCTAAAGAAGAAAAAACTCAGGAAGTTAGTTACGAATTAGAGATAGGTGCGAGTAGTTAGCTTACAAACCTTGTAATAGTTTTATGTGTTAAAAAGCCAAGCTTAAGTAGCTTGGCTTTTGCTTTACATGGCGTTTGTAAATTACTTTTATAACATTAAGCTAAAAATGAATTTAAGTTAATCGTTGTTTCTTCATCACCGTTTATCTGCGTAATAAGTGCATGGCGTAATTTAAAATCAACAGTGAGTGAAATAGTTTGCTCATCTAGTTGCCACGATAAACAACACATACTGCCTTCACCTTGGGCGCTAAATTCACCTGCAAACGCGGGGTGTGAATTGCGAATTTTAATTAATTCAATTAAACCTTTTACTACAGGCTTATTTAAGGCCTTGTCGATTATATTTGCATCTAAATATGGGCGGTTAATATCACGGCCAACATTTGTATTAGCTAATAGCTCCATATCATTCTCGCAAGCAAATAGGCCGCCGTAATACACTTGTGGTACACCTGGTGCAAAAAATTGAATTGCACGCGACAGTAAGTAATCAAAGTCTTTAGCGCCTAATGCGTTGTAGTACGTACAGTTAACTTGATATAAGTCGACATTACTCGCCGCAGCGCCCGTAGCTTGGCGGCTTTGGTTGTTGCTGTTAGCGTGCATAGTTTCTACTAGGTTATCAATCTGATGTGCATTTAATAGCCCTGGTTTGTCGCCCATTGGACCTGCGTCAATAATGCCAATACCGTCGTGTGTATCAAGTACAGTTAAGCAATTACGTGGCGAAATTTGTAACCATTTGAGCAGTGCATCTACATCGTTGTTAAATAAGCTGTGTAAAATAAGCGGTGGTAACGCAAAGTCGTAAACCATATTTACGCGTTTTGCCACTTCTACCTGAGTTTGATAATGGCTATGAATTTCTGCAATGGTTTCCATGCCTAAATCGTTTGCTTGCTTAGATAAGTTATCTAGGTAGCCAAACGTTTCATCAAGCATAAAGCAGTTAGTGCCAGCTTGCTTAATGGCGTAACCCGCCGCATCTAAACGAATAATATTTACATTGTTAGCCGAAAATTTAGTAAGTACGTTATTTAAATACGCAACACCGGCTTCTACTTTTACGTTTATGTCAATTTGGTTATCGGTAAAAGTGGTCCAAAAGTCATACGTTTTACCATCACCACATTTCATTGGAGTAAAGCAACTACCAGGACGTGGGCGGTAAATTGCTTTTTGCTCAGCTTCACTCATACCATTTGGAAATACATCATCTTTGGTTAAAAACAAATCCCAAAATTCTGATTGCTTACCTTTAGCTAATACATCTTGAAACTGAAAAGACTGCGCCGATACATGGTTAACAATTAGGTCTGCCATTAAGTCGAGATCTTTACCTAATACTTGTATGTCTTCCCAAGTGCCTATTCTAGAATCAACTTCACTATGATCAATAGGGTCAAAGCCAGCATCGCTGCCATCAATAGGATTATAAAATGGCAATAAGTGCACACCACCAAATACGCCTTTTAAAGGGCCGTTTAAAAGTGTGGTTAGCGCGCCTATATTTTGGCCAGTGATTCGATCAGCATATGTGATCAATTGAACTTTATTCTTCATCATTGTGTGATTACCATGTTGAAACTTAATCGATTAAGATATATCTTTAACTAGCGAGTAATAATTTACAAGTAATTTTTAATAATTTTACATACAAATTTCGTGTCTCACGTAATACTACAGTAAGCAACTGACTGACTTACGAAGTGTTAATAGAGAATTTAACGAGGAATAAACACATGACAAAATCACACACACACGTAAGCAGCGACCCACTGCAACAAATACGCTGGCTTACATACATGATGTTTTTTATGTTTGCCATGACCTCTGACGCAGTCGGCATGATAATCCCCGAACTTATAAAAGATTTCGGTTTGAGCATGACTCAAGCTAGTGCATTTCATTACGCTCCTATGGCACTCATTGCCTTTAGTGGATTATTTTTAGGCTTTTTAGCTGACAGCCTTGGCCGTAAAAAAACCATTATGCTAGGTCTATTAATATTTTCCGCGAGTTGTTTTTTATTTGCATTTAGCACCAGTTTTACTTTCTTTTTAGTATTGCTTTGCTGCATAGGCTTGGCCATTGGTTTATTTAAAACCGGCGCGCTGGCATTGCTTGGCGATATTTCACATAGTAACGACGACCATACTAAAACCATGAACAAGGTTGAGGGCTTTTTTGGCATTGGCGCTATTGTAGGCCCTGCTCTAGTTGGTGTTTTATTAGTGCAAAACGTTAGTTGGACATACCTGTATATTACTGCGGGCATAATGTGTTTAATCCTTGCTTTATTAGCATGGCGCGCAGACTATCCTGACGTAGTTAAAACAACTGAAAAGCCAGCCTCTTTGGCCACCACCATGAAAATGGTAAAAAACCCTTATGCACTTGGCTTTTCTTTAGCTATTGCACTTTATGTAGCGACTGAAGTGGCTATTTATGTATGGATGCCGACGCTATTAAAGGACTACACAGGCTCTTGGCCGCTCCTTGCCACTTATGCACTTACTATATTTTTTATACTACGTGCTGCAGGTCGTTTTATTGCCGTATGGTTACTAAATCGTTATAGCTGGCAAGGTGTTATGGCTTATTTAAGCTTAGGTATTGCGCTTTGTTATGTGGGTACACTTATTGGTGGCGTTGACTGGGCTGTAGGGTTACTACCTCTTTCAGGTTTATTTATGTCTATGGTTTATCCAACTTTAAACTCTAAAGGTATATCGTGTTTTCCTGCTGAGCGCCATGGAGCCGTAGCCGGCGTTATATTATTTTTTACCGCATTATCGGCTGCTTTAGCTCCTTTATTTATGGGTATGATCAGCGATTACTTTGGCCATGTGCGCTATGGCTTTTACTTAGCAACAGGGTTTGCCGTGATTTTATTTGTAGCTATGTTATTCAATTATTTACGCGACCCATCAATGAGTGCTTTACAAGAAAATAACCCAACAGCTTAATAAATTTGTATCTCAATACAATAAAAAATACTTTTAAAATCAACATATGAATAATAAAAGAGCAAATTAAACACAAAATAATTTGCTTATTGTAAAATATTTGTTATTTTTACTTAATCGATTAAGTGAAAATAACAAATCCTACTGGGATCAACACAACGAGGCGTTCACATGACAACACACAATACACCTTTATATTTAATCAGCGCTTTAGCACTTGCCGTAAGTCAAGGCGTTAACGCACAAGAAACAGACCAAGCAACACCTGAAGCATCACAAAACAAAGGTCTTGAAACAATAGTTGTAACCGGCGTACCACGTCGAACAACAATCATGGCTTCAAGCGTTTCAGTTAGTAGCGTATCACTTGAACAAGTTCAGGTGTCTACTCCTCGCTCAACAGCCGAGGCTTTTAGAATCATTCCTGGTATTCGTGCAGAATCGACAGGTGGCGAAGGTAATGCAAATATTGCTGTTCGTGGCCTGCCAGTTGCTTCAGGCGGTGCAAAATTTTTACAATTACAAGAAGATGGTTTACCTGTACTGCAATACGGTGATATCGCTTTTGGTAATTCAGATATTTTTATGCGATTAGATAACACTGTGCAAACTATCGAATCGATTCGTGGTGGCTCAGCATCTACTGCAGCAAGTAATGCACCTGGTGGCATTATTAACTTTATCTCTAAAAATGGCGAAAACGAATCTGGCAGTGTATCTACAACTCTTGGCTTAGATTACGACAGCGTTCGTACAGACTTTGAATACGGCACTTATTTAACCGATAGCGTGCGTTTTCATGTTGGTGGCTTTGTTCGACAAGGCGAAGGCCCGCGCGAAACAGGTTACACGTCTAATAAAGGTGGCCAAATAAAAGCTAACCTTACAAAAGATTTCGACAACGGTTACGTTCGCCTTTATTACAAACACTTAGACGATAAGAGTGTTGGCTACCTTCCTATGCCAATGTACTCAAATGGTGACTCTATTGCTGGCTTTGATGCGCAATCAGACACACCTCACTCAGCGTTATTTACTAAAACAGTACGTTTAAATGGTGAAAACCAAATCAGTAGCGGCGATATCCGCGATGGTATGAATCCAAAAGTTGACTCTGTTGGTTTTGAAGCTGTATTTGATTTAGATAACGATTGGCGTATCGAAAACCGTTTTCGTAAATCATCAATAAGCGGCAACTTTAACTCGCTTATTCCTGCAGAGGTTGGCAGCGCATCATCTATTGCACAGAGCATTGGTGGTGTAGGAGCAACACTCAGTAACGCAAACACGGGCGCTGCATTTAACGACGACCTCGCTATGCGAATTCATACGTTTGACGTAACAATGAACGACTTCGATTCATTAGTTAACGACTTTAAACTAACTAAATCGTTTGATGATGACACCAGCATTACCTTTGGTTATTACGCGTCAACTCAAAACATTGCTATGTCGTGGTTATGGAATTCATACCTTATGGAGCTTAAAGGCGACAATGCAGCATTATTAAATGTTACTGCAGCTGACGGTACTGAATTTTCAGAAAATGGTTTATATGCATATGGCACACCTTACTGGGGAAACTGTTGCCAACGTGATTACGACACAGAGTACGACACCCGTGCACCATATGTTGCATTCTCTACTAAATTGGGTGACGTAAGCATTGATGCAAGTGCCCGTTACGACAGTGGCGAAGCTCGCGGTAACTATGCAGGTGCCGTAACATCAACTGTAGATATGAACCGCGACGGTGAAATATCAATTCCGGAACAAAACGTTGCAGGTATTGATATTGCCAACGCCAGCCCAGTAAATTACGACTGGAACTATTCTTCATATTCAATTGGTGCTAATTATCAAATTGACCCAAGCCTTGCTACGTTTGCACGTATTAGTAAAGGTGGGCGTGCAAATGCTGACCGTCTTTTATTTGGTAAAGTACGCGCCGACGGCTCTGTTGCAAAAGAAGACGCTGTTGATGAAGTAAACCAGTTTGAGTTTGGTGTTAAAAAGCGCTTTGATTCATTATCAGTGTTTGCTACTGCGTTTTTTGCCGAAACTGAAGAGCAAAATTTTGAAGCAACATCACAAACGTTTTTTGACCGTGAATACGAAGCAAAAGGGATTGAAATAGAATCTACTTACTTTATTGATGCATGGGATTTTCGCGGTAATTTAACCTGGACCGATGCAGAAATAGCAAAAGATGCCCTAACTCCTGACGTTGTAGGGAACACGCCACGCCGTCAAGCTGATTTAATTTACTCACTAATGGCTCGTTACAGCTATGAAAAAGGTGCGGCAGGTTTAAGCTTTATTGGTACAACTGATGCTTACGCGCAAGATAATAATGACCTTAAATTTGATGGTTACACGCAGGTAAATGGCTTTGTAAGCTACGACCTATCTGAAAACCTTAATATTGCGCTTAATGTGAATAACCTATTTGATACAGTAGGTATTACAGAAGCCGAAGAAGGCTCAGTACCTGAAAACAATATTATTCGTGCCCGTACTATTAACGGCCGCACAACGTCGGTAACTTTAAAATACGCTTTTAACTAAATGTGTGTATTGCGCTGCGGTGAGTAGTCACTGTAGCACCTTTTAAAGTATAAATAACACCCTTCACGTTTTTTAGCCTAGCCTTGCTAGGCTTTTTAGGATATTCCAAATGACTAAACTTCTGTGCTTAGGCGAGCTATTAATTGATATGCTGCCACAAGACTCTCAAAACAGTGCTTATTTACCTATCGCAGGCGGCGCACCTGCTAATGTAGCCGTAGGCTATGCAAAGTTAGGTGGTAAAGCTGCTTTTTGTGGTGGTATGGGCGATGACTACTTTGCCAAGCAACTTGCTAAAGCACTTACACAATACAATGTAAGCACTGACTACTTATTTACAGTTATGGGCTCGCAAACTGCAATGGTAATAGTTAGCCTTGATGATACAGGCGAGCGCAGTTTTAATTTTTATCGCCAAAATACGGCCGATTTGCTTTTAACGAGTGTTCACTTGGCGCAAATTCAATGGGAGAAACTAAGTACCCTACACTTTTGTTCAAACACGCTTACCAATAACGCAATTGCGCAAACTACATTTAGCGCTTTGCAGCTTGCTAAAAGTAACAATAAATTAGTAAGCTTTGATGTAAATTTACGCTACAGCTTATGGCAAAGCATAGATGATATTGAAGCAAATGTACGTGCTTGCTATGAGTATTGCGACATAGTTAAACTCTCTCGTGATGAGTTAAACTTTTTAGCAGAACAAACAAAGCAGCTACCCGAGGGTTATTTACAATCACTTTTAGATGTTGGTGTTAGCGTAGTATTTTTAACAGATGGTCCTGAGCCTGCGACAGTTTATCATAACGAATTCACGCTAAGTGAATCGGCACCAATTATTACAGCAGTTGATACAACAAGCGCAGGCGATGCTTTTATTGCTGGTGTTTTATATTATCTAAACCATAACAATGAAGATGTATTACTTACTACTAAAATAAATGATGAGAAAATAGTAAAACGCGCCCTCAACTTTGGCCTAAAATGCGGCTCAAAAGCCTGTTTAGCTAAAGGGGCATTTCCGGCATTACCTGTGCTGGCTGATGTACTTTAATAGACCTAATGTTTTGTAAGTTCAAATATATGCAGTAACGCGTTGTTACTGCATAGCATCAAACACCATTTTACTATCCACTATTTGTTCAAAGTGCGTTATTTTTTGATTTTTAAGCTGCCAAATATGCGCGACCCTAGCTTGCATTTTTTTACCCGTTTTAATATAAGTACCAGAGTACGTGCCATACACTACAACAGTATCATCTTGGGATAAGTAGTTTTGTGGCGTAAACGTGTAGTTATACCACTCGCTTGCAAGCTTTTGAAAAACATGTTCAGTAATGTCATTCATACCATGGTATGTACCAGCATAAGCAAAACCGTCAGCCTCTTTCCAAGTAATAGTATCACTTGCATGAGCAACTAGATTTTGCCCATTCTCTTGTGATGTTGTGCCTTCATACGTACTTTTAATTATGTCTATGTTGCTCATTTTCACACACCCTTGCACTATAAAAAGGAAGCTCAATAAAGCTGTAATATAAACAGCTTTATTATTTAGAAGTTTCATCACACTATACTAGCGCAACTGATTGCTGTAAGTAGGTAACCCACTGCTCAGTTTTTCCATAATAATGGGCTATATCAGCTTTTTTCCACTTACCTGTGTCAAATTCAAATGCTGCACTAGGAAAACCTTGCCCATGAATATCGTGTAATAAGCCGCGGCTTTGTGCTATATGTTGATCTGTTGCATCGCCTTCTAGCGCATTAAAGTGGGTTTCAAATAAGGCCTTGTTTAAACCCAGCTCCAATGCAATATCAGCCAGTACATGCAGCTGCATAATGTTTTTACCCTGAGCATAATAAGCATGTTGAATACTATTAAGCATTTCCCCACCTGATATACCAAGCTCTTGCGCTGCCAATATAGCGGTAATAGCCTGAGCCGAGTTGAGTATAATATCGTTGGTTTTTAAAAGCCCATCGGTATAGTTACTACCAAATACCTGACCTGTTTTCTTCGCTATGACACTGTCGTTTTTAAGTGCAAATTCACGCCATGCAGGAGTCACAGGTTTGACATTATCACCTGTTAGCATGCCTCCACTGTGTACTTTTACAATTAAACCATCAATATTTTCAGCAGCGGTGATCAAGGGCACGCTGCCATAAGTCCAACCACATAAAGGGTCAACAATTATATGTAACGTTGCGTTTTTCATTAAATATTTCCTATCAAAATAATTGCTTAACGCAAGGGCACTTAGTGCCATTGCATCTCACCCATAACCACTTTTGAGCCCAACTCTAAAATGCTTCTTGCACCTAAACCAGGGTAGGCTTGAGTCATGATCTCTACAAATTCAGTTGAGTTTTTTGAACTTTTTGCAGCGCTATCCGCTTTATTTAAGTACCCTTTCATGAATGACACACCAGAAAGGTCTTGTTTACTGCCCTGTAAAAAGTGACCTGGAATAACAGTCTGTGGTTTTAAATTCTCAATGTTATCTAATGTTGACTGCCAAGTTTGACGCTCTGCGGCAGTGCTCGAATCAGCCAACCACACATGCATTTGATCAAATACTACAACCCCACCCAGCACTGTTTTTATAGAAGGGATCCAAAGGTAAGTATGCTTTGGATCATGCTGTAAATTTTTAATAATAATTTCTTTCCCATCTATAGTTAGGGTATTTGATAGTATTACTTCTGGCAAAATAAGTTCTTTTGGTGCGTTGCTCTTTAAAATAGGCCCCCAATAATTTAACTTTCCTTGCATTGAGCGTTTAATATTCTCTACTGTTGATTTAGTCGCTAATAACTTTGCTTTTGGAAAAGCAGCTTTAATTACATCTAAACCAAAGTAAAAATCAGGGTCGCTGTGACTAATATAAACAGCTGTTAATGTTTTACCGCTCGCTTTTATTTTTTCAACCAATGCTTGTGCATCATTACGCTGAAATTGGGCATCCACTAATAACACTTCGTTATTACCACTTATAATGCTTGATGAGACAGCAAAAATACTTTTGTCTTGTGGGTTATATACATCCACAACTAATTCACTTTGCGCTAATACCGGTTGCATTAATGTGCTTGCTAATAAAGCTGTTGCTGCTAATACGTGTTTAACTTTTTTCATTCTCAGTAGCCTGTTTGTTATTTCGTTAAGATGAGGCTATTGTATGTTGCAATTTAAGAATTAAAAACTAGCCAGAATGCAACTATCTGTTGCATAAATCGAACATATAGGCAAAGTGAATGGATAGAATTATTGCAGCTGATGTATTTATAAAAATTGTAGAGCAGAAAAGTCTAGCCGGTGCTGCCCGTGCTTTAGATATGTCTAGATCTATGGTTACACGGTATTTGAATCAAATGGAAAAGTGGGCAAATACCCAACTACTCCATCGGTCAACAAGAAAAATAACACTCACGGCAGAGGGTGAAAAAGTACTTAATCATAGCCGAGAGCTCATTGCCATCGCCCAAAACATTAGTGCGCCGATAGAAAGTAATAACAAATTAAACGGGCAAATTAGGTTGTCGTGCTCGCCTTTTTTAGCACATGATGTACTACCAGATATGTTCCAACAATTCTTACGCGCTCACCCCGAAGTCAGTATTGATGTACAAATTAGTAATCACGTTACAAATTTAGTAGAAGAGCGAATAGATTTAGCAATTAGAATTACCAATGACTTAGATCCTAATATAATTGCTCGCCCACTTGGGAAATGCCATTCAGTATTATGTGCAAGCCCAGAATATTTAGAAAAAAACTCTAAGCCTATAACTACGGATGATTTGAGTCGCCATAACTGTTTAAACTATTCACGGTTTGAAAAAAGTATGTGGCATTTTTCACACCCTGAAAAACCCGTATCTGTGGCGATTGCTGGTAACTTCAGTGCTAATGATTCGAGCTTACTGTTAAAAGCTGCTCTTAATAATCAAGGAATAACTCTACAACCTAAGTTTGCTGCGCAGAAATATATAAATAATGGAAAGTTAATACATTTACTACCACACCTTAAACCACAAACTTTGAGCATATACGGTATTTACCGCTCCAGGAAACATCAATCACTTGCACTTCGTTCATTTATTGATAGCTTAGTAACGTATTTTGATAAAATTGATACCTAACAATAAGCAAAAACTATTAGACGCTCGCTATAAGTCCTTTATTTAAGAGTTGAAATAGCGCTTTGTAAGCGCTATTTTTTGGGAGAAGGGATTTATTATTCGTCTAACCAATCTATGGCTGCGGTAGCATTTTCAAAGTATTGAACCTCACCCGATATAAACCAGTTACCTATTTTTGCCATTCGAGCTTGCCACTCTTTATTACCGTAAATAGCTACTTTTTTAAATTCTTTAGAGTGCTTAACACCTAATTTTAAGTCATCCCACGCTGCGCGTAATTCCCAACCTTCAAGTTCGCTACCATCTATTAAGGCGTTCACGACTGGGTGCTTAACTTCGCCAAGAGCTGAGTTTATCATTGGGGTAATTATCTTGTAATCGTCGTGAGTAAGCGTACCAACGGCTTTGAGTTTTAAAAAAAACTCTCTTCCTGCACGTTCAAGACCAATAGATAAACCATGTGCTGTGTGTACCATTACTGCTCTCCTTAAATAGGCTGAGTGGTAAAAGTACACCTTCTAAAATTAATTAGTCCTGAACTAAATTAATAAATAGTCTCAAATAAACGACTCAATTATGCATTTTGTACGCGAGATATCTGGTTTTCTACATCAGTTAAATGGCCCGTTTTAAGCCATACTTTTGCACCATTACTTCCCGCTTTAACGTTAACGGAGCTATTAATAGGCACTCTTAACCAACTGTTTTTTACAAGAGTATCGGCTTGCTCATCAAATGAGCCTTCAAGTACTAAGAACTCTGCTCCACCTTTTGCGTTTATAACCATGCAGGCGTTGGGCTTAAAGTGCAACAAGCTTACGTCTTCAAAGTCGTCTTTGTATAAAGGAGTTACGGCGACATTTTTAAAACTAGGGTGCGCCGTACTTTGCATCAAGTTTGTTTGCAAACGCACATGCGCTCGATCATCTGGCTGAAACTGCCATAACTTTACAAATATAACACAGCCATTTTCAGACCCCGGTTTATGCTTTGATTGCGGTGGATTACGGATATAAGAACCTGCCACAAAGTCACCATGCTCATCTTGAAATACCCCTTCAAGCACAACAAACTCTTCACCGCCTGTATGTACATGCGGTGAAAACTCACTGCCAGGTGCATAACGAACAATGGTCGTTGCGCGAGCAACTTCGTCGCCCACTCTATCGAGCGCTCGCCTATCAACTCCGGCCATTGGCGATGCAACCCACGGGAGCGTTTCGCTATGTACAACAACTCGTTTACTAAAATCGGCAGCAATTTTCATATTTGGCTCCTAACCGTAACTCCACTTAAATCTTAAACTAACAACCTAATTAACCAGCAACACTTGGACGTTGTGCTACTTTTCCTTGCCATGCAACTAAATGGGTAAGCTCATTAGGGATTGCTATTTGTGCAAACCCTGCAAACACAAGCCCCGCATACAATGTAATATCTGCAATGCTAAACTGCTCACCGCCAACAAACGCAGATTGCGCTAGTACATTATTAAAATAGCTAAACCCTTGGCGTGCTTTTTCTCCTTGTTTTTCACCCCAAGCCACATTTTGATACGTTTCAAGCTCTGGGCCTAAGCCATCAGTTGCATGATGAAAGTAAGTTGCTACAGCGTCAAGCACCATAGATTCTGCGCGCTTTTGCATCATGTTAATTACTGCACGCTCTTTTGCTGTTTTACCCATTAACGATGGGCCTTCAAATGCGGTATCAATATACTCAGTAATAGCGGTACTTTCTGATATAAACGTGCCGTCATCTAGCTCTAATACGGGCACTCCTGCTAATGGATTTTTAGCTAAGAAGGCTTCTGTTCTGTGCTCACCATTTAATAAATCAACAGGTACAAACTCAACATTTGCAGTAGCATTTTTTTCAGCAAAAGCGATACGAACACGAAGTGGATTGGGAAAGTTTTCTACATCATAAATTTTCATAGCAATCTCTATCTTTATTGTTTAAAAGTGAATTAATGGCAGCAACCTACCTATCGATAGGTAATTTATAATATTAAACTAAATTTAAGTCAACGTTTAAATTTTTCTGATTTATAGGATTTAACTTAATTCATTGTAAAATTAGGGGGTTGCTTAAAAATAAAAATGCTTGTAAATAACTACCTATCGGTTGATAATTTTACTATTGCCGATAGGAAATATTAAAAATGAGTAAGAAAGAAGCTTTATTAAAAGCAGCCGAAAACAAGGTGCGCCTTGGCGGGTACAGTAATTTTAGTTTTAGAGAGCTCGCCAGCGAAGTCGGCATTAAAAGCGCCAGTGTGCACTATCACTTTCCGACTAAGGCCGATTTAGGTGCAGAGCTTGCTCATCAATATACTAATTCTTTTTTAGCTGCGTTAGGCGAGCCAAGCGAGCTTAAAGCAAGCGGTAAAAATCCTATTGATGTGTACACTCAGCTTTTTAGAAGTGCATTAGTTACCGACCGTAAAATGTGTTTATGTGGGTTACTAGGAGCCGAAAGCGATAGCCTTCCAGATAAAGTACGCCTTGAAGTAAAACGCTTTTTTAATCAAAATTTAACATGGCTTAGCGCTGCGCACTTAGCTAATGGTGAACTAAATCCTACTAAAGCGGCTATTCAAACAGTAAGCTTGCTTGAGGGCGCTATGATGATAAGCAAAACGCTCGACGATAACAGTTACTTTGAACTTGCAACTCAGTAATACCTAAATTTTCTACACAAAAAAGCGAGCTATTCGTTATGAATAGCTCGCTTTTTTAATGCTTGAAATAACTTATGTGATTATTATTACATTGCTGGTTTAACTTTATGCTTTGAGTGCACAATTGCTAAAACAATTAAGCCAATCACTGTAACTACAGCGCCAATAGGTTTACCTAAATCACTTGATAAGTTAAGTCCAATCGCTGCGGTCGCAATATAAGACAGTGTTACCGCAGTGGCAATAACAGCAGGAACACTGGCGATCCAATGAAATGTACCACGGTCAAACAAGTACTTAGTGGCAAGCCATAATACGCTTGTAGAAAGCAGCATGTTTGAGAATGCAAAGTAGCGCCAAATTAATGAAAAATCGAGCTTCGTCATAAAGTACGCAATCGTCAGTATAGGAACAGCCAATAATAAGCGGTTACGTAAACTTTGTGGAATATTAAACGCATCAACAACTGTTAAACGTAGTGAGCGAAACGCTGTATCACCAGAGGTAATTGGGAATACGGCGACTGCAATAATTGCCATTATACCGCCAAATACACCTAAGTAACTATTCGCTACATGGTTTACTACTAAACCTGGACCACCTTGATCAAGCAATGCTTTTAAGCCTGCGTAACCCTCTGGGAACGCTGCAATACCAGCAAGTGCCCATACACAACCAACAATACCTTCACACATCATTGCGCCGTAATAAACTGGACGTACGTATTTTTCGTTCGTTAAACAGCGCGCAATAATAGGCGCTTGCGTAGAGTGAAAACCACTAATAGCACCACAGGTAATTGTTATAAATAACAATGGCCATGTTGGTAATCCATCAGAGTTTGGTTCTAAAAAGTCATGTGCGTGGTCGGCTTCAAAGTAGGCTAAAAAGTCACTTGGTACCGGTAAGTGCGGCGCATTAATAAGTAATGAAATAGCAATTGCCACTGTCATTACAATCATTAGCGCGCCAAAAATTGGGTAAAACTTAGTGATAATTTTATCAATTGGTAGCAAGGTAGCTAAAAAGTAATACGCTAAAATAGCAAGTACCCAAAAGGTATTATTTGCCAGTATTGTCCCTTCAAAAAAATCAAGGTTACTTAGCAAACCTGCTGGGCTCATAATAAATACCACACCTACAAAAAACAGTAACATGGCAGTAAATACAAGCATAAAACCTTTAAATACGACGTTGTAATAATGGCCTGCAATTTCTGGTAGGCTTTTACCGTCTTCTTTTATACTCATTACACCTGAGAAGAAGTCGTGTACAGCGCCACCTAAAACATTACCAAGTACAATCCATACTAGTGCAACAGGGCCGTATAATGCACCTAAAATTGGACCAAATATTGGGCCTACGCCAGCAATGTTTAAAAACTGAATTAAAAATGCTCTTACAGGGTGAATAGCGACGTAATCGACACCTTCGCTAAAGCGTTTTTGTGGTGTGTCAGCAGTTGGATCCAAGCCGGCTTGTTTTTCAACAAATGGGCTGTAAAACTTATAACCCATTATTAAAATAGTGAGGCAGATAAAAAAGATGATCATAAAGCACGTTTCTCTTTTTGTATTTTAGTTATAGAGCGCATTGTGTATCGCCCCGCCTTTTCAATCCGTGAATAATCGACGAACATTAACAAAGCTTTACCTTTCAAACAATAAGACGTTTAGCTAATACTATAGTCGATATAAGCCATAATTTACGCAACCTGCGCACTTAAAACTCACTTATCGCCTGCGTCTTATTTAAGGCACAAAAAAAGCGGTTAAACTTTTACGTTATAACCGCTTTCACACACAATTTTTTTAAAGTGGGTTCATAAACTCACTAATTTGTTGATGCGTTAAAGTGGGTGTTGCACCAGAATTTTCGGCAACCATAGCGCCAACGGCACATGCAAAGTCAACGGCATATTGCGCGTCGTCATTGCTACAAAGCTGATAAATTAACGAACCTAAAAATGAATCCCCTGCGCCAACAGTGTCAATTACGCTAATTAAATAACCTGAATTATAAAAATTCTCGCCTTTGATTGTTAATAAAGCACCGTGACTACCTTTGGTTACACATAAGTAATCGGTATTTGTTTGCTGTGCTATAAACGCTAAGTTTTGTTCGAGCGAATGAAACTTACAACCCATCGCTTTTGCTATTTCGTATAACTCTTCATCGTTTAATTTAATAAAGTCTGCTTTATTCATTAAATCTACCAGTGTTTCTAGCTTGTAATACGGTGCACGTAGATTTACGTCAAATACTTTAAAGTTTGCTACATCAACTAGTTGGTTTAATGTTGCCAAAGACGCTTCACTTCGCCCAATTAGGCTGCCAAATACAAATACATCGCTACTTTTAACTTTACTAAGTAACTCATCTGTAAGCGCTATATTATCCCACGCAGTGTCTGTCACTATTTCGTAACTTGCAGAACCTTTGCTGTCGAGTGTTACCTCAACCGTGCTAGTTTTTTTATCACTATTGATAGCAATGTATTCGCAGCTTACGCCTTTGCTAGTAATTTCACCGAGTAGCTCAGCGCCTAACTCGTCGTTACCAACAGCGCTGATCATATCGGCTTTAATGCCTAGTGAGTTAATACGCACACACATATTAAGTGGCGCGCCACCTAAGCGTTTACCTGAATCAAAACAATCCCACAGCACTTCGCCAAAACAGCTAACACTTACGTTTTCGCCTGATTTATGATTAATTAAAATGCTCATAATTAGTTACTCTTTTGATCAAGTACAGCCTGCATAATGGCTTTAATTTTACTATTAGGTGCATACAACGCAGCAATCGACTTTTTATATTCAGCAGTAAACGTCTCGTTATGCTCAAGCTTACCAAACAAGCTCGTTAACTTTAAAAATGCAGTCGGGCTAGTTAGAGTCTCTTGCGCGTAAGAATTAAGCTCTTTGTGCATCGCATCTTGAATTTCAAGTTGCTTGCCGTTTTCACTTAAACCTTTATCGCTGTATAAACACCAAGTAGCAATAACAAGCGTTGCCAGTGACACATCTCGACCTTGTACTAGGTTTTCGTTAATTGTGGCAATTAAAAACTTAGGCAGTTTAGCTGAGCTTTCACTGCAAATACGCGCTAGGCTGTCTTTAATATTAGGATTAGCAAAACGCTCTATTAACGTATCCTTGTAGCTTTCAAGGTCAATGCCTTCAAGTGGTTCAAGATTTGGCGTTACTTCTTTATCCATAAAAACACGCAGGTATGTGGCAAACAATGCATCAGATACCGTTTCGTCAATAGTGCCATAGCCATGGATTGAACCTAATAAACCAAGCACCGAATGCCCTGCATTAAGTAAACGTATTTTCATGGTTTCATAAGGCGTTACATCAGTAACAAACTGTGCACCAACAACGTCCCAATTTGGACGAGAGCCACTAAATGTGTCCTCTATTACCCATTGTGTAAACGACTCACAAGTAATTGGCCACTCGTCGCTAACACCATATGCATCAACCACGTAATCAATATCACTCTTTTTTGATACTGGTGTAATACGGTCAACCATCGCATTTGGAAACGATACGTTTTGCTCAATCCACTCACTTAGGTTTTTGTCTTGCTCTGTAGCAAAGGCTAAAAGCATTTTGCGTGTTACGTTACCGTTGTGCTGAATGTTATCGCACGATTGCACTGTAAACGCGCCCAGGCCTTGCTCTTTACGCAGTTTTAACGCAGCAGTAAGGTAACCAAACGCTGTAATTGGGTCATTCGGGTTATTAATGTCGTTAATAATATCTGGATTGCTGGTGTCAAACTCGCCCGTTGCAGGGTTAAAGTTGTAGCCGCCTTCGGTAATAGTAAGCGACACAATTTTAGTATCGCTGTGGGCTAACTTATTAATTACCGCTTGCTTGTCCTCTGGAGCAAACAAAAAGTCGATCATTGAGCCAATTACTTTGTTATCTATTGTACCGTCTGGGTGTCTAACAGTAAGCGTATAAAGGTAATCTTGCTGCTTTAAAACATCACGCAGACCACGGTTACCTTCTAAAAGGCCAACACCACATATGCCCCACTGCTCAGAACCTGGCGTTTTTAAAAGCTCATTAATATAAACGGCTTGATGGGCGCGATGAAAGCCACCCACACCAATATGTACAATACCGGCTTTAACTGCGCTACGGTCGTAGGTTGGTGTATCAACATGGCTTGGTAATTGCGCCAAGCTTTGTTGGTTTAGCCCTGTAACTAGAGCGTCAGTGTGTTGTTGTTGCGTCATGATGCGACCTTACTAAACAAAGATAAAATATAAATTACGATGCTGTATTGAGTACTTTATGGCGTTTTAACGACCAGTACGCAGTAACAAAATAAATAACAGTACAAATAAAACAGGCTATTTCGAACTGCGATTTATTAGCGCTGTAAATATTCATAGTTTCACTGAAAAACATCACTTGGCTGGCAAATATAAAAATAATAACCAGTGAAACCGTAGAAACTGCATTAAGTACTTTGGTAAATACAGAGCTATCAATGATTGGCTTTGGAATGTCTTTAGCCTCAGCTGCTTGATATTCTTTAATGTCACGTTGCTCTTGCTCTTGGGCTTCAATCTCTTGTGTGTAATCATCACCGGCGCCGTATTTTTTAGCTAAAAGCGTGTAAATAACGATTGTGAAAATCCACGTAGGGATAAACAAGTAGTAAAACGACATTACATCAATTGCGTTTAAGCCAAAACCGAACACAAGTGCAAGCGCCCATGAGGCAATAGCAGGCACGCTGCGGGTAATATTTTTATATTTAGCCCAGTAACGTGTTAAACCAATTTTAGGAAATAACACATGTTCAGCAAACACAATGCCGCCTACTGGTACAACTAATAAACCGGCGTAGGTAAGTAGCGGAAGCATTTGTGAAAATACAAATGGGAAACACGCAATAATTACGGTTACAACACCCACAATAGCGGTGGTGCGTTCACGTGATTGATTAACAAATATAGATTGTGCTGCAAGGCCTGCACGGTAAAGGTTTGCGTTAGCAGTAGTCCAACCGGCAATTATTACAATAACAAAGCCAGTCCAACCTAATGCATGGTATGCAACATCGCCCGGATCAAGTGATGAAATAGTTGTTTTAAGTAATACCGCAACACCTGCGCCCATAATACCGGCAGAGATCCACGCTAAATAATGACCAAAAAACATGCCCACGCCAGAAAACAAGCCATAGCTTTTGCGTTTAGCAAATCTAAAAATAGCCATGTCGATTAAACCAAAGTGAGTAATTGAGTTAGCAGCCCATGCAAAGCCAATCACTTCTAAGAGGCCAATGCCTTTTTCACCATCGGCATTGGTGCCCGTCCATATGGAGGAGTCGCCTATGGTCATAAAGTCGCTAAAGCTAGTTAAAGAGGTAGAACCTAATACGTGATTTGAAAGCTCAGGGAATAACGCGAACGAACCTGCAATAAATATAACAAATAGCCACGGCGCGCACAGTTTCGAAAAGTCAGCAACCGTAGAAAAGCCATACATAGCAACAAATACAACAATGGAGCCTACAGCTAAAACAATGGCCACAAACCAAAAGCTATTTGGATACCAATCAAGTTGCGCAGGTATATCAAACAAAAACCGCACGGCAGTGGAGGATACCGTGATCATCGCAGCCGATATCACACTAAAAATAACCACGTTAGCCCAGTTATAGAGCTTGGTCATTGAGTTACCAGCAATTTTGTTTAAGTAGTTATATAAACTTAAGCGGGTTTCTACTGCAATGGGTGCAGTAATTAGCCACCAAGAACACATTGCTAACAGGTTACCTATTAATAAACCCAGTAGAATGTCGATGGTTGAAGCGCCTAATGCAACAAACGTTGCACCAATAACAAATTCAGTAGCCGCAACATGTTCGCCAGCGTATAAGCCTGCAAAATGCTTCCAGCCGTGAAGCTTGTTATTAGCAACAGGAAGTTGCTCTTCGTTTACATCTTTAAATGTGTGTGTGTGTGGACTCGTTGCCATGGTATTTCCTATTGTTAACAGCAAAGTATTTGATACCAATCTGCATAACTATTTGAATAATTTAACGAGTTAAATAAACCCCATATTCAAGCAGATTGGTATAGTACCTACATACTTTGCCTTTTATAATTTGGCTTATAAACGCATGATGTTTTGCCGTGTTTTGTTTTATTTTTAGTAAAGCAAAACCATTTATATTTTGCGTTTGCTTGCCTGTCAGTGAGTAAGGCGAGCAAATCGCGTTTAAAACCTTGTGTTTTTAAAAAGCGGCGTGTTTACTGCTTTTTAAGTGCAGGGTATGCACTAAAAAAATCTTGCCAATGCGTTAAATGATCAACATTTGGGTAAGCACTGCGCACATGATTAACAGAGCCTTGCATATGTTGCCCACCGCTGTAATGCAGCACTTGCATGTTAGCGTCAATGCCTGCATTTACGCCGGCTTTACTGTCTTCAATCACTAAGCAATGCTCCGGCTTTACACCCATGTGTTTAGCTGCATGTAAAAATAAATCGGGTGCGGGCTTGCCACGCTTAACTTCGCAGCTGGTAAAAACCGTATCGCTAAAGTACTTACTTAAACTCACTACACTCAACGCTTTTGCGGTGCGTGCTGGGCTGCTGCTAGTAGCTATACAAATAGGCACAGCTAAATTGTTAAGTACGTCTTTTATACCGTCGGTCGTGGTTAGCACTGTTTCAAATTCGTTTAACAGTACTTCGCGGTAGTCACCTTCAAAGCTTTCAGAAAGAGTGACATTAAATGCATCCGCTATTTTTTGGCTTACTATTTTAAAGTTGCAGCCTAAAAAGTGTTGCTGTACATAAGCACGGTCAATCTCAACGCCCTTTTCAACAAGCATATTAATGAGTACTTGTGCGCTTAAAATTTCGCTATCAATAACAACGCCATCACAATCAAAGATCACTAGCTCAATGTTGGTACTCATCTTGTCACCTTATTAAAACTGTTTGGTTTAGCTAATCTAAGTATAACGAGTTAACTGCGATTAATGTTATTCAGCTTTTTGTGACACCCAGCACTGAGCATAAGCCCAACTACTGAGCATACTCCCTTTATTGCGCGGATATGTCAACACACTGTAAGTATAAAACGCACCAAGGGAATGAAAATATGATTAGCTAAAACTAAAAATCACTGTATTAAATCAACTTTATAAAAATGCATATCGACTAAGGTCGTAGATACAAAGGCTTAAAAACACATTGGAAATTTATTTCATCCATTTTACAAATCACATCAATCTAATTAATCAGTTTTACCGAAGTTAATAAAGTTAATACACTCATTAACAGTTAAACAGCCTGCACCACTGCTGGCACTTTTAAAATAGATGAGGTCGACAATGAACACTCAAATAAACAAAACAAATAAAACTAAATTAACGCTTAGTGCATTAGCACTTGCAATAGCACTACCAGCAAGTGCAGCGACAACACTGACTAAAGACAACGGCGCGGCTGTTGGCGACAACCAAAATTCAATGACTGCTGGCGAGCGCGGCAGTGTATTGTTAGAAGACGTACAACTAATTCAAAAACTACAACGCTTTGCACGTGAGCGTATTCCTGAGCGTGTAGTACATGCTCGCGGTACGGGTGCACATGGTGTGTTTGTTGCTTCAAAAGAACTAAATGATTTAACAATTGCAGCCCCTTTTGTACAAGCAGGCAAAGAAACAGAGGTGTTTGTTCGCTTTTCATCGGTAATTCACTCAAAAGGCAGCCCAGAAACACTGCGCGACCCACGTGGCTTTGCGACTAAGTTTTATACCGACCAAGGTAACTGGGATCTAGTGGGTAATAACCTGCCGGTATTCTTTATTCGTGATGCGATTAAATTCCCAGACATGGTTCACTCTTTAAAACCATCTCCGGTTGATAACATTCAAGATCCTAATCGTTTTTTTGATTTTTTCTCGTATGAACCAGGTTCTACTCACATGTTAACGTGGGTTTACAGCGACTACGGTACACCAGCAAGTCTTCGTAAAATGGACGGTTGGGGTGTACATGCATACAAAATGATTAATAAATCGGGTGATGTTAAATACGTTAAGTTTCATTGGGTAAGCCAGCAAGGTATTGATAACCTTGACGCAAAAGAAGTAGCTAAAGTGCAAAGCCAAGACTTCCAACACTTAACACGCGACCTATACAGCGAAATTGGTAAAGGTAACTTCCCAAAATGGGATCTGTACATTAAAACGCTTGACCCATCGCAGCTTGATGACTTTGATTACAACCCATTAGATGCAACCAAAATGTGGTTAGATATTAAAGAAACCAAAGTAGGCACAATGACCTTAAACCGTATGCCAACTAACTTCTTCCAATCGACGGAACAAGTAGCAATGGCACCGGCAAATGTAATTCCAGGTATTGAGCCATCTGAAGATCGTTTATTACAAGGTCGTGTGTTTTCGTACTCAGATACTCAAATGTACCGCTTAGGTGCTAACCACCAGCAACTGCCAATTAACCGTGCAAAAGTTGACGTGGTTAACTACAACCAAGACGGCGCAATGAATATTGGCAGCACAACAAGCAATGTGAATTACCAACCAAGCCACGAAGACGTAGCTGAAAACCCAATTGCACGTAGAAGCCAAACAGAGCTTAAAGGCTTTGTACAACAAGCGGCGATTAAAAAGCAGCAAAACTTCGCGCAAGCGGGTGTTTTGTATCGTGGCTTTAGCAAACAAGAACGTACAAACTTAGTAAATAACCTAGCTGGCGATTTAGGAAAAGTGCAAAACAGCAAAGTTAAACACAAAATGCTTAGCCACTTTTACAAAGCTGATAGTGAGTACGGTACACGCTTAACTAAAGCTGTAAAAGGCGATATTAAAATGGTTAAACAACTTGCAGCTAACTTATAAGCAACTAGTTAAAAGCAATTAGTCCCAACTAAATAGCTATTTAAACCACAACCATGAGGAAGGGGAAATCCCTTCCTCTTTTTATACAAGGCAATGGTTATGCGTAATTTATTAATTATAGTCGCCCTACTGCTAAGCTTTACCAGTAACGTCTACGCTCAAAATACACCAGATATACAAATAACGAGTACACAAACTAAAAACCAACACTCTGTACAAGCTCAATACCAAAGCTTATTTGCTTATTACTTTGCTGCAGCACGCACCAACGACATCGACGTAATAGAGCAATTTGTAGATGCCGGTATTCCTATCGACAGCTACAACAATAAAGGCTATACCGCGTTAATGATTGCCACTTATCACGGTAATAAAAAGTCGGTTAATACGCTTTTGCAGTTAGGCGCTAATGCCTGTTTAGAAGATAACCGAGGCAACACAGCGCTAATGGCCGCTATTTTTAGAGGTGAATTTAGTATCGCTAAAACACTCGTATCACTTGATTGCGACAATGCGCATCAAAACAAAGCCGGTCAAACAGCCGAGCAATTTGCACAAACCTTTGGTCAACAAAAAGTTATAGAGTTACTAGCACAGGTAAATAATGGAAAATAAACTTAAATGAAAAGCCCTACTTAAAGGGCTGTCACTTTTCTTATAAACTTTAAATTACTCTAAAAACAGTGTATTTATTAAGCTTTCTTGTTCTTTTCCGGCTTCATGTTTTAATGCTCGTATAAAATCCATAGAATTAGCGGGATTGTTTGAATAAGCATGATTTTTCCAAACCCACTTGAGCGCATTAATAATAGGTTTATCCCCAATCGCAGCGCGTAGCTTAGCAAAAACAATGGTTGCTCGCGAATATTGATCAAAGCTTTGTGTAGCATCAACTAAGGCTGATCGCTCCTTTATGTTCATCAACATACTTTGCTCGTAGCGTGTTGTTTCATACTCAACCAGCGCTTGCATGGTCGCTTTCCCATAACGCTGCTCTATAACAACAAGCTCAATGTACTTTGCCATAGACTCCACTAAAAAAGCACTATCTGAAAATACTCCATTACCATTACCAATATCATGGCCAAACCATTGATGCGCAGTTTCGTGAACTGCACGGCGATAACGTTGATCAAAGCCTGCATTAACACTTGGCTTTGCTCTAAAGCCAACACTGTCTTCAATAAGTATAAGTTGCGGCAGGGCATAACCTGTTCCACCAAATTTAGGCGAGCCTATTAAGCTCAATTGTTTTGCTCTATATGGGCTTATATTATTAAGCCATTTTATTGTGTCGCCCATTGCGCTAAGGTTTACAGCTATAGACTCAGCTCGTGCTGGCTCGCTTTTTTCTTTGGCAAACACGTTTAACATCACGCCGTTTTGCTGCTTGGTAACAGGTGAATAAGGCACCGTCACCCAAGCTGGGATTGCATTTATGGGTGTACGAGTCTCAAAATGAAATACTGCTCGGTCATCTTTGCTGGTACGTGATATTTCCTCTCCTTGGGTTATAACCTGGTAACCTCTTGTTGTACTCACTTTACTTGACATAGTAAGCCACTGGTAATGAGTACTTTTTTTCGCCGTTTTAGCAAATAGCTTCGTGGGTCTAATAGCCTGCTTTACTTTAAGTGCGTGTTGCTGACGAAGTATAGGATCGGTTAATTCATAATTCTCTTGATAGCCAACAGTCGGCAATAAAGGCACTGATCGTATATAGCTAAATTCAGGAGTTATTACCTGATGGCCTCTCACTGGCCAAAGCTTAGCTTGATGAACATCAAACCGAGTAACTAGCTTACGTATTTCTCCTGGCTGTATTTCATTCTCAAACTTAAACACAGCTTGATTAAGTAATGGAAAGCTTTTAGCCCTTTGCGCGCCATCAATTTCAATATCAGCCCATGTATAAAAACCTGATCGCCCAACCAATATCTCTTTAATAGGGGCTTGATGGGTGTTTTTTAAGGTATATATTAAGGAAAAATGAGCTTGCTGCTGATGCGGATAAAAGTCTACATTAGCATCAATGTGCACAATGTTTGGCTGTGTTACATTGCGCCATTGTGAGAATGCTTTTTCGTATTGTGCTTTAAATGCCTCGCGTTTATGCGAGTTGGTTAAAGGCTTCTCCTCAACCAGTCTTAAATGTAATTGAGTAAATAGTGCCACAGTGATAAGTAAAGGTATAAGTAACCAAAAATGTTTAACCCCCATTACTCTTTGGCTCAACCCGGCACCTCGGTGATTAAAAATCCCCGTAATTATAACTAAACTTATACACGCCACTAACCAAACTGATATATAAGGCCAATAACTACTGATACTTGCGCGATAACCCCAAAAGTTATCCGGTGCCTGCAAAGGCGTCCAACCAACACTCCACAATGTATGCGTGAGACCAAAGTAAGTCATTATCGGTGTAAATTTGATCAGTAAAATAACAGCAATTAGCAAACCCGCAATAAGCTGCGAACGACACAAATTAAATACACACAAAAATACACACGCAATAATGGCAAGCACAATTGCCATCAAAAATAGAATGGTTAAATGTACTTCAACAGCAAATTAACCCTCATTTTTTATTTAATACATTAAACAACCTAACCTCTATGCTCTGACATTAAAAAAATCAGATAATGCACCTGATCTTGTTATGCAATTAGCTAATTTACTGCGTTACAGTGTTTACGAAGGCCAAAAAGCACAGGTGAGTTTAGAAAAAGAAATTAATTACTTAAAAGTTTTTATTGCATTACAGCGTTTACGAAGCGCTGAGCGCTGCAACTTTGATATGCAATGGCATGAATATCAACAACACTATTTAATTTCGCCACTACTGTTAATAATGATTTTAGAAAACGCGATAAAGCATGGTGTAGAGCCCACGTCACAAAAAGTAACGGTTGTATTTAAAATCACCATGGCCGATAACATACTAACGCTATTTTCCTCTAACCCTATTCTACCTAATAACAATTCAGAGCATGGGGTGGGACTTAACAATTTACGCCGTAGGCTGACTCTTTTATATCCAAATAAGCACACATTAATTATTAATGAAAATAAAAACCTTTGGCAAACCACACTTAAATTGGAGCTGGCTGCATGCTAAACACAATAATTGTTGATGACGAGCCGCTCGCGCATGACGTTATACTGCATCATTTAAGTGCACATAAAGACATTAATATAAGCGGACAATACCTTAACGCTAAAGATGCATTATGTGCTTTAGCCACATCATCTATTGATTTGTTATTTTTAGACATAAACATGCCCGAACTATCGGGCATTGCATTACTAAAAGTGCTCGCGAATCGACCACAAGTGATTATTATTAGTGCGTATCAAGAATATGCTTTAGCCGGTTTTGAACTTGACGTAACTGACTACCTACTAAAACCAGTCTCTGCGCAACGCCTTGAACAAGCACTCAATAAAGTACGGCAAAAAAGAAAACACATAACGCTAAATTCCAAGGCACCTCTGACTATCACACTTAAAATCGATCGTGAAAAACATAAAATTCAATTAAGCGATATAGACATGTTTGAGGCTTATGGAAATTATGTAAAAGTATGGCAAGGTGAAAAAGCATTACTTGCAAGCAGTACTCTCAAATACATATTGCAAGAGCTTGATACTTCATTTATTCAAGTCCACAAATCTTACGTTATTAACAAACACAAAGTGGTCGCGTTAAGTAATGAAAGCGTTCAACTAGCATCAGGCGTGTCAGTTAAAATTGGCAAGTCATTTAAACAACAAGTGCGCGACATTATTTAATCGGAAATCTTATTTTATGTTTACCTAAAACATAACTTTAAGCTCCCCCTATCAGCGACTCTAAATTTTAGCACTTAACCTTTGTGGCTTTTCTCGCGTTACAAAATAGCAAATTAGCGAGCCAACGGTTACCAGTACAACCCCTTGCCAAAACGAAGCGCTCAGCGTAATAGATAAATATAGCGCTGAAATAATAGTAGAAAACACCGGTGTAAAGTACGAAAGCGTGCCAAGCAGCATTAAGTTACCGCCAATAATAGCTTGATTCCACAGTGCATAACCGCTCCCCACGACTACACCCGCTAATAATAATGTCATGCTTGAGTTGAGTGAAAAAGTTAACTGTGATTCATTACTAAAAGCATATTGCGCCCACAAACTCATTGCCGTAACAGTAAAAAATAATGTAATGGCATTTTTACCATTACTCAGCGTTTGCGTTACCACACAATAAATAGCCCATATAAACGCTGCAGCTAATGCCATTAAATAAGTAGCAGGATTATCAGCAAAGTTAGTAACAAGCGTATCGACCGACATTTCTTGATCGCCCGTAATACACCAAGCAACGCCTAAAAAAGCAATAATCATGCTTGGATAAACCCAGTAACTCACTTTTTTACGACCAATGATAATAGAGAGCAATATAGTCAGCGTAGGCCACAAATAATTAATAACCGCCATTTCCATTGCCTGATGACGACTATTTGCCATACCAATTGAAAGCGCCAAGCAAATTTCGTACGACACAAATAATAAAGTACCTACGACCAAGTAGCGTTTTGAAAATCCACTAAACTTGGGCACTCCCATAACCAAAATTAAAAATATCGCACTGACAGAATACATAGCCGCAGCACCACCAATGGGGCTAAACAACTCAGAAATATCTCGTAGTAATGCCACTAAGCAGCTCCACAGTAATATTGCAGCAACTCCATATAGTGTATATTTATTTTTGCATATAAAATCCATTTGCCAATCCAAAAGCACTACTCGTAAATTTGAAACTAAATTAACAGTAATTTTCAAATAAAACAACCAAAGTCAATAGCTTAAGTCTCTCGTCTATTTTTTAATATTTTGCCTTTCTAATAATTATCTTAACGCTAAATACTTTAGTAACATGGCCTATTGTTTTTAGATATTAATATACTTGAGCTATTCAGTACTGCACTTTAAACTGCTCTCATAGTTATGATGTAATTCGTGGTTTTTGTAATAGTTAGGATGAGTCCATCCTAATTATTTTACTTCATATGCGCTTCAACCTAGGGGCTGTTGATCTTTGTAGATTTAATTAGTCCAAGAAAAATGGTAAATAACTTAATTAAATGCTGATCATTTAATTATAATCATCTAGCGATATTCCAGCTTCCTTTGCATGCTTTTTAAACATCGCTTTTCTAATTGCAACATAGTTACTTTCATCTAAATAACGCTTATGCTCTGCAGCCTTTTCCGAGTTGCCTAATTTTTTATATATCAAATAAAGATCTTTGTGAGTGCCAGCGACTCATATGCAAAGGCTAATGCTATAATCCCATCAGAATTAGGATGGGTGTCACGGTAATTTTTAGGTGCTGTAATTTATTAATCCGATTGAATGCCCTTGAGGTGTGAAAGCATTTACTGGTTATTTAGGAAATGAGAAAGCGCTTTGGACGCAATATGATAGCTGCGAGCTAATGAAAAACGCAGAGCAAGCTCATTACTTACCCATGTTAGTGAGTCAAGGTGATGCTGATGGCTTTTTACAAGAGCAACTTAAGCCTGAAAACTTAGTCGCTATTGCTGATAATAAAGGCTACCCGCTTACATTTGAAATGCACGCAGGCTACGATCAGAGCTACTTTTTTATAAGCAGCTTTATTGACCAACACTTATTATTTCATCATCCGTTTTTAACTGCTTAGACTCATTGGTGTGTAGGGATGACTTTTCTACCTCTACACACTCTTTTAGACTTTTAGTGACCTGCCTACATACTTGTGTTGTAGTGCTTTCCCCTTTAACTAGGCTAACAAGAGCAGAATCTATCTTTAACCCCATATCAGTAAAGTTAAATCCGTTTTTATCTGTAGGTACTGGCTCTAGTGGGTTTTTATAAGGCGTTGACTGCGCCGGGCTAATACTATTTTTATCATTACGCGCCTGAGATTGTGCTTGTCCGTCAATAATAGCGCCAGCAACTGTACAGCCAGAAAGGCAATAAAAAGACAAAAGTGCAATAAGTGCTTTCATAGTTCATCCTAAACAAAATATTAGCTAAATTGTATACACTTTTTATTGTAACTATGTAAAAAAATGTAAGTAACCTGAACTCTGGTTAATTAATATAAATTAAAAAAAGCACTTATTAAATAAATCACGCATGAGAGTAAAAGGGAGCCAGCATATGCCAAAGCTATCGCTTGATCGTTTTCAATTTTAGTTCTAAAAAAATACTTTTCGCAAGTTCCGAGTACATTTATTACAGCTAAAAATGTAACTATCTGACTTAGCCAAAAATAATTACTAAATAGAGGGAGCAGAGGACTGATTACTGCGTAAACAACGAGCACCTTAAAAGCAATCGATGTATTTTTAAGCGAAAGTAGAATTGTTGCATTTACAAACAAAACAACAAGACTTGCCGAAAAAAATGTAATGATTGGCCACGCTACAGGCTCTGGTAACGATAAAAAGGCATCAAATGACTCACTTACATTGTCCAAAGAAGGCAAGCTGATAAGTGAAGAAATAAAACTAATTATTCCAAAAATAATAAACCAGCAAATTACCCCTGAAAAAAAATAGCTAGGAGAAAACTTAGTATACCCTTTACGTTCTGCTAATTTTACAAAAAGAACACCTACTAAATTAATTCCACCAAAAACCAATAAAGCGTGCATAAAATCATTAGTATAAAAAACACTCATCGCAACCGTAGCTGCTATAAAAATACTTGGTCTTACAACACTTTTTATATACAAATAAACAAACACTGGCTGAATTACCAGCATAATCATTGCTAGAACACTTAATTCCATAAACTTTCCCTTACTCCTAATAGCCCTACAAAATCACGAAAAACTTTCGTTTAAACTTTAGCCAAGATTAAAAACATTACTACCATATTAAAACCCATACAGCTTGATCAACTATCCTCACTTGAGCATATTTAATAGTGCTCTTAAAGGTGATATTTGGTATGCCTTAAAGTTTTATTTAACTTTTTAATATAAAAACTAAAGGTTTATCTTTTGCAAATAGGTTTTAAGCTTTAATAAGCCCGCAGGGCTACTTGCGACTAAATCGCTCAATAATGGTTGAATAAGCACACGATGCTCTTCAATTTTGGTTGGGTCCTCGTAAATAGCGTATACAAGGTTAGTTAGTGTTTGTTGGTGTTGTTGTTCCATAATAATTCTAAAACGCCTTCATTTTGGCGTTTATAGCTCCTTTGTGTATCAGTTTTTATTCAATGATTTATTTTTAATCAAAATTTCTTTTTTAGCTAACTCTAACAAATCAACAGCTCGTTCTTTATCATAAGCTAAAGGGCTGTGGTCAATAACATATTTTGCATGCTCATTTACTGCAAGCCAATTCTGCTGCGATTTATATAAGTTTGCCAACTTAAAGCGCGCAGCCGCAACTAACGGATTTGGCAATTCTGCATCTAATGCTAAAAACTCTTTGTAAAGGGAAATAGCATAATTAATATCTTGCTCCACAAACATACCACTGCCATATAACCAAGCTAAAGTTGAATAAGCTTTTGGCTCTTTTGCCGCAACCCGCTTTTTGGCTTCCTCTAATAATCGAGTTCCATCTCCATTATGAAGGCTTAGTGTAACCAATGCCTTCCAGTATCCCATTTCATAAGCTTTTTCACACCACTCCTCGAGATACTCAGGCGCGTTAATTAAGCTTTTATGGCACTGCTCTGCGGCAGCTGATACAGTCAAATCTGGAGCATTTATATCTATTGAATTATCCCATCGAGGGCCAGCGGCATTACTAATTAAGCTAAAAGTAAACAGTGCACTAATTAATAAATACTTTGTCACATGACTTCCAAGTGAAAAACTCACAAATTACTTTCTTTCAAAGATGTTTCAGCCTCATCTCGCCATCTTTGTGCAAGTTCCCTACGACCCTCTCTTTTTGCATTATCAATTACATATTGAGTATGAGTTATTACTTTATCCCACATACCCAGCTTTCTATAAATTGTGGCTAACTCAAAATGTGTAGAAGTTTTAAGTGTAATTGCTTGATTATTTTCTTGAGCTAAATAAAGCTTGTATAAGCGTGCAGCTTCACTTAAATCTTTTTTAACTAAACGGCCGCTTTGGTATAACCAAGCTAATGTGTTAATAGCATTAGCGTCACCTTGTTCAATTCGAGTATTTAATTCATCTAAATAACGAGAACCATCCCCAGTATACATACCAATATAATACAAGGACTCTAAGTGCCCCATTTCGTAAGCTTTTTCACACCATTCTTTTAATTTGTTAGGTGCATGCATATAGCTTTTTTCGCATTGCTTAGCTGCAATTTCAACGGTTAAGTTCGGATCATTAATATCGATATTCGGAAACATAGATGCTTTAGTATCCATAGAAGTAAAAAAACTAATTGCTAACACAAGTGTGACTAGTGCTTTTACCATTGGAATGATCCATCATTATTAATACGCTTTTCTGGTAGATGAACTTGAAATGATTTAACCGTACTTTCATACGGAAAGCCCTCTTTGTAGAAGTATTGTTCTTTCAAGGCCTCTTGTTGGCTAGACATCCCCCTACATGGCCTGTCGCTGTAACAAGATAAGCCACCAATAAAATCAATAAAACGAACATTTTGAATACCGTGCTCTTTAATTAAAGAATCAATACCTATTTGATACTTTAAATTCTTAACTGCGTGCCATCGACTCATAAAAGCAACAATTTTATTCTGCTTAGATCTCTTGAGGATTGTAGCTAAATTGTAAGCCCAAAGATCGTTTCTAAACGTATGCGCATCAAAACATTCCCCAGTCACGGCTTTTGTCGATGGGCATACACTATCCATTACTTCCATCGTTTCTACAGAAACATCCAATGCAACAATCTTCATTCCTGCATTGCGTGCCGCCTTTACCAGCTCACCATAGGCTTGAGGAGTAAAATCACCATGTGTCCAATATTTATCAAAATATTGCTGTATTAAATTAAAGCCTTTACCTGTTCGTTGATAAAATTCTATTTTTTCCTGCATCGAGCTAGGCAGCATTTCTATAGCAAAATGTGTAAAGCCCGCAGCCTTTAACTGCCTAATCGCTTTTATAGCCTCATATTTATAGCCAGCAGCACTATGGCTCGATTCGCCAAGCATAACTAATCGCGCATTACCCGCCATTGTTCTGTAGTTTACATCCGTGTTTATTTTATTCATTGTATTTCCTTATGTTTGAGTGTTTAGAGGGCAGCTTAACACTTATCTAAATACTAATGGCTAACCACTTTTACGAAAATAGGCTCAGTAACTAACCAAGCCTTAATTTAAAAATTACTAGCTAAGACCTAAATGCGGTGAAACTTTAATCGCAGCAATTACTAGTTTTTTAAGTTTTTCTAGCATCCAAGTTAAAGCTTTTTTACCCCCGCGTAAGTAATATCAACGGCAACAAATGGCTTTCCTACAAAGTTTAGTATGTGCCCAATTAACCCTTTACTGTCTTCAGCAAACTTAGTTGACATTTGTGAAATTTCGACAATTGATCTAGCTAATAAGTCATAAATGGTTAAAACACCTGATGTACCAATTTGCCCCATAATACTTGCTAACTTACCGCTTTCACGTAATAAAGTAATGAGAGCACTTGTGATCTTTTCAGACCAATGTGCATTAAAAGAAGCATGATGGCGGTTATTATACTTTAGACGTGTCATTGTTAAGTTAGATATCGAGCCTTTCTGCATACTTTTATAATCAGGGTAACCAGATGCAGTATTAATATAACCTGGCGCATTACCAGCCATTTTGTGAGCAGCTCCTACCAATGAAACACATGTACTTAGCCTATATTCGCTTCCTGCATGTACAAACGGCCAAACTGGAACCATAGGCACGGGATCGCTGCGATGAACAGCTCGATAAATACCATCTAATCTTGTTTCGGTTTTAATTGCAAAAGGGTTTAGCCCCACCCTTGGAGACCCAAAAGTGTAAAGTTTTACAGGCACTTTATATTGAGCTTTTATCCAATTGGCTACTAACGTTGCTAAAGCTCCCCCAAGACTATGACCGACACAGTGAACTGGGCGCCCTCCTGCCTTACTCAATATTGCTGCGAGTTGCGGTTTAATAGTTTCAAAAGTACGGTTAAATCCAGAATGCACTGGAGTCCAGTTTGGGCCAACGGTAACACCGCAGTGCAAATCTGTTAACGCATCTGCAAGCCCTGCAGTACCCCGTATTGCTATAACAATCTCGCCCGCATAGTTACCAGTGCTTTTGCCCACACCAAAAAAGCCAAAACCAGTAGATTGGTTCAATACATGCTCTGCTACAGTGCCACTTACACCAGTTAGTGTTGATGTTTTTGAATCAAATGCAAAATGCTTACTAATGATTGGATTTGACTTTATTTTTTTTGACTGATCGCCAACCGCTGAAACATCAATGCTTTTATACGCGAAGTTAGCCAATTGTGCCGCTATGCTAGGGGATAAAATTTTCATGTAAAATCCTTTTATTATTTAAAATCTTTAAAGTAATCCGTATCGTCGTCTTCAGTTTCGTAGATTTCAAAGTCATTTTCCCATCTACAAATAGTCGAGCCATAAAAATCTAAATTTTCATTAGCATGATTAGGAAATATAAAATCTACGTTAGGTGATACTAAGTCAGCGTTTAAACTGCTTAGTTTTTGTTTATACTCATTCGGCTCGTCAATACCTCGTAGCTCACAATTCCAAAGCTCATATTCTTCACCGTCATGAATTGCAGTAATAAGTTGATAAGTAACCTCATGGGAAAACATATCACCGGGTATTTTTGACTCAACAACAACCTCTGGCATAGAAAACGTGCCATCGGAAGCTGTAATAACCTGATCTTCTTTTTCAATTTTATGTGCAAATTTAAGGCTGCGATTAATTAAAGCACCCTCAACTGGATTACCGTTTAAAGTAATAACCCCTTTAACTTCAGAGCACATGTGTACACTGTGTTTTTTTATTAAACCAAACATTTTGATTTAAAACCTCCATATTAAAAATGCTTTAAGTGTGGAGCATCACACCATTATTTCAATTGTATTATTTGTTTCCGTGCTTTATAGCATTCAACAAGCAAAACCTGTTCCCACGGCTTTAATAAAAATGGATAACTTTTTTCTATTGCCTACCAATTAAAATAGGTATTTCCATACTATTTATTAGGCTGAGTACCTATATCAAATTTAGCATTCTTTAAAATAGCGCCATCCCAGCATACATCAGTTAAAATAGCACCGGTAAAATCACAATCTGTAAAATTACCATGGCTTAAGTCAGCACCTGTAAGGTTGGACTTTCTAAACACGGTTCCTGTGAAATTTCCGTTTGATAAGTCGGCATTCGTTAAATTCGCGTCATCAAAACAGGCATCAGCAGCCTCTACATAAGACATTGTCGCATCACTTAAATTACTGCCAACAAACGTTGAAGCCCACAGGTTTGCGTAGTCAAATTCACAAGAGGAGAAGTTAGCTTCGTTACAACTGCTCGCTGATAACTTGGCGTAGCTAAAATCTGCATTGGGGCTAATAACCTGATATAAAATACAATCAAAAAACGCCGTTTGATTGCAGCTTGCCCCTTCAAGGTTAGCGGCAGTAAAGTCGGCATCTAAAAAGTAAGCTAAATCTAAAATACCACCACGTAATATAACGCGTTCACCTTTGAGCATTTCAGTCGAGGTTTCACTAATATCGCATTGCGTTAAATCAAGCCCTGAAATATCTATTCCCTTAACATTATCTTGTGAGCGTGAATCATCCAACTGCGCTAAGACACCCTCTTTAGACATAATTTAACCCACCAATAGTGCAGTTTTCTGCCTTTGTATATTTGAATTTCCTATTTTGATAAACGTCCAAATCAGCAAAAACTTTAACAGGGCGTAGATATGCCATGGCTGTTTGCCAATGCTCTATAAGCGCTTGTTCTGTTAGCTCCCAAGGCGCTTCTGATAAGTCAAGGCGAATACCGCCCCAAGATTGAAGCTCTGTTTGCGTTTTTGGTGTGCTCAGTAACAACTCTTGGCCAAACTGCTTCACGTAATGCGGGCCTAAATAAGTGCGCATTGCTAACCCTTTGGGGCCGACCTTAAAATAATCGACGGGTGCTAGTGAAGCAGCACTGCTCACTATTCTTGAATTTTTGTGCTCTGATGACTCAAATGGTCTAGGGTAAACAGGTGTGTCAATATGTACCGAAGCAACATCAGGCTTAAATACTTGCACTAATCGGTCCGCAAACTCGAACAAAGCAGGATAATGCTTACTGTTCAGTTTTGGATCAAACTCAAAAAAAATGTTTTGCCTTGGTGCTACATCAATACTTCCAAAGTACTTTACTGCTTTATTGCGTTTTAAATAAATATGCGCATAACTACCAAGCTCTACCGCTTTGATTTTTTTTAAAATATCATCACGATTATAAGGTAGCTTACCACGCTCTTCTAAGCTCCAAAATTGGGGCGCAAACTCAGGAAAACTTTCTATTACATCTAATAGCTCGGTAAATAAAGCTTCATCGTTAAGCGGGTTTGTGCCCAACATTTCAACTTGAACTTTAAACGGTTTAAAATCCACAATATCTCCTAATAATTATATTGGATACCAACACTCTACCTCTGTATCCCATTCATGAGTAATAGTGTTCTTATCATTATCAAAATACAACACTTCGCTCTTTCTATTAATTCCTAACGACGGTCGACAAGGCGGTTGACCACATGTTTCGTATTCATTTAAAGGGTCTGCATTTCTTATAGGTAAATCTGACGATATTGTCAGTACATGATCTTTGTCAGGGAATGCATCACGTTGTTCTTCTAACTGTTTTGTATTATAAACAACCGGGTTACTGTTTTCAGCCGTAAAATGTTTGTGTTCGTGCACAATGGTATCGCCCAAACTATCTGGGCGAGTTTTATAATCTAAAGAGTTACCACTGCGTTGTTGTACTTTGCCGCCACTAGCTACTGCATTGTTATTATCAACTAGCGACTCTCCTTTATGCTTTGATAACGCTTCACGAGCTGCTTTTTCATTTTGTTGTCCGAGCTCTCTATTTTTCTTAGCGGTTTCGTTTGATTTACCCCAGTCTTCACGTGTTTTTGGTGGTAACTCGCGATTGTGCCTACTTCCCGAATTCATTATGCAAGTGCACCATTGACCATAACCCACCAATAAATATGACATTCTGAAGTATTTGCTAATGTAGTAAGTGCGACCAAACTCATTATCGAGGGAATTCAGAATGCCTTACGAACATCTTAACAGTTTCGAACGAAAAGCTATCTACTATCGATTCAACAGTGGCGAAAGCTGCCGATCCATTGGTAAACTATTAAATCGACACCATACAACTATCATGCGTGAAGTTAAGCGAAATAAGCCACCCTACTATGATTATTTCGATGAGGCAGCGCACGAAAAAGCGATGGCAAGAAGGAAGGTCGCTAGGCATGCAAGAAAAAGAAACAATAAGGCACTGTACGAGCTTGTGCTGAGTAAGATAGTAATGGGATGGTCTCCAGATGCTATAGCAGGTCGGCTTAAGAAGGATAACCCGTCAGATGAATTAATGCATGTCAGCCATGAAACAATCTATCAATGGGTGATTAAGGATTTTAAAGCAGGTGGAGAGCTATACAAAGACTTAGCGAAGAGGCATAAAAAAAGACGTAAACAACGTAAATATGGCGATTTACGTGGGCAAATTAAGAATAGAGTAAGTATTAGCGAACGACCAAAAATAGTCGAAGACAGAAGCCGAATAGGTGACTGGGAAGGTGATTTAATTGAAGGCAAAAAGGGCTCTGGTTTTTTTGTAACCCATGTTGACCGTAGCTCTCGATATTTAATCGCGCAAAAAATAGAGACTAAGCAAGCTGAGTCATTCAATACGGCTACAGTAGAGATGTTTAAAGAGATTCCAGAGCATAAACAGTTAACTCTGACCTTGGATAATGGAAAAGAATTTTCGAAATTTAAAGCCTTGGAAGAAGAACTAGATTTTATTATTTACTTTGCTGATCCTTATTGTTCGTGGCAACGAGGAACAAATGAACATACAAACGGTCTGATCAGGCGTTATTTCCCAAAGAAAACTGATTTCTCAACTATAACTAATGAACAACTCCAAGAGGTTGTAATGAAAATTAATACTCGCCCAAGGAAAATACTAAATTATCAGACAGCTGAAGAAGTCTTTATTAATTAGTGGTTTAAGGTTTGGTGCACTTGGAACCTGAATTCGGGCTTACAAACCAACTAAACCAGACAGCCACTCTAATTTAGAGTGGTAAAGCTGTGCCTAGATTTACTTTTTTAGGTCAATAATTAATGTTTTACGACTACGTTACTTTTATTTCATCCAGTAAATCTGCAATCATCACTCTTAAACCTAAATTACACGCATGAAAATGACTGCATGATGCAGTTTTAACTTTTCTACTGAGTAATTTAAGGTTTATGCTAATAGCTTTTCACAATTACTTATATTAGCTCGCCGTTTTCTGCTTAAGTTTTCACAATAACTTGCTTGTGAGGTCGGCCTGCCTACTGCGCCGTGAAATACGCGTGTAAATTGTGTGGTGAGTTTTAACCAGTTTTCAGAGGAAATATTGACTCTTTCGAGTAAGGGTAAGTGTGTACTTTCAATATACCCTCGTTTGTCTTCTCGTATACAACGCCCTGTTAACTCAACAAGTTCAAGGTACGATTTAAGCTCAAACGGTAGCCCTTTTGGCATGATTTGACGTGGCATGCCTGCAAAGCGGAGCAATTTTTTCGGTTGCTTGCCTTCTTTTGCGCATGTTAAGCGTAGTTGAGCGCTGGTATGGTCAGATTCTTCTGGGGTGTAAGCCATTTTGGCCCTAATGGGGTTTAAATCTACATACGCCATGCAGGCCGCCAATGCAGCTTCATCCAATAATGCTTGTGAACTAAATCGTCCCTCCCAAAACCTGCCAGTGCAGTTATCTTCTTTATTTGCTCTGCGGGCTATGCTTTCATTTAATAATCGCATAAACCAACTAATACTTGATAAGCGCTCTCGATATTCCATTACTGTTTGATTAAAAAAGATAAGCTCAACTTTACTTAGCCTTTCACCCTGTATGTACTTTTGCGTTAACAATGTGCCTTTGCACAGCTTGTGCCAGCGAATAACAATCGCTTTATCATTTAGCCTATTCGCTTTTTTATCATCAACATACAGGACTAAATGCGTGTGGTTACTCATAACAGCATAAGCACAGACGTCAATACAAAATATCTTAGCTAACTCAAGCAGTTTGTCTTCAACCCACCCTCTGCGGTGCTCGTAAGATTGACCCGTAAAATGGTCTTCACCGCATAAAAATGCACGCCGAACACAACGCGAGATACAGTGGTAATACTTTGTATCAACCAAACTTACTTGACGCTTTCTTGCGATTGCCATAAGACCCCCTGCTTGTTTTCACACTGATGAAAGCCTAGTACTTAGTTCGCCATACTGCAAAAATTAGGGTGGGTGTCTAGTTTATTTATGCAAGTATCCCAGTTGCCTTTAAACTCATAACAAAGCCAATTAAATATTCTGATATTGCTACGAAAAAAATAAAAAGGAAAAGTGAAACAACTAAAAATGAAGATTTAATTTCGATACTCAAAGCATGTAAGAAAAATCAGCTAAAGTGGCGCTATGTATTAGCTGACAGCTGGTTTTCGTCTATTGGAAATATGAAGTTTATCCATGAGAAGATGAAAAAATATTTTTTACTCGCCTTAAAAAGTAATCGCTTAATAGCACTTAGCAAAGAAGATAAATTACAAGGACGCTTTGTGCGTATTGATTCATTAGATTGGTCAGACTCCCCAATTTGTGGTTGGGTAAAAGGAATGGATATTCCCATTATTTTACATCGACAAATTTTTAAAAACAAAGATGGCAGTGAAGGGATATTATATTTGATCAGCAATGATATTGAACAGGATAAAGAGTCAATGGAAACAATCTATCAAAAACGATGGAAAGTAGAAGTTTTTCACAAAAATATAAAATCGAATACAGGACTTGCAAAATCACCAGCGAAAAAAGTCAAAACACAGAGCAATCACATTTTTATGTCACTGCTTGCAACGGCAAAGTTGGAGGGGTTAAGTATTAAAAAAAGCTTAACCACATTTGGATTGAAAACGAAGCTTTATATCAAAGCTCAAAAAGAAGCGCTTAGGGCCTGGCAACTGATGCAGCCCTCAACTGCGTAACATCAGTTACATAATTACCAAAATGCTGTGTTTTAATATTACCTTGACTGCATAGCCATAAAAGACTTAAGCAAAATTGCTTAAGTCTTTAAACATCCATATTTTTAAAGATCAAATTTAAATGATATTGATAATTATGAAAAAGCGAGTTTCTAACTTCTTGCAGAAAAAATTCGCTGACATTTAAAAAATTTAGAGAACTTTCATAGTAATTTTTTACTAGACTCATTCATTATTCAGTTGTTCAATTTCATCTGCCAATTCTTGATCCCAAGAAAAATCGATATTGAATTCACCAGTTGGCTTCAAATTAAATACAGCACGGTTCCACTTATTCGAATCATTTTCAGTAGTTATTTCATGTAGTTCTTCTACATCATCGAAAATACTATCATCAACCTCGAAGTAACTAACTGAGGTTCCAACTTTATAATTTCCAGAAAAATCGCCAGCATCTCCAAACCACTCTATTTCGATAGATGCAGTTTCCCAGTCATTCTTTATGCTATTGACGATGCCATCAGCTATAGACAAATAGATTTCTTGTATTTCTCTATTTTTCATTCTAACCTCCTGATTTATTTTTAAAAATACGCTTAGATGGCTTTCCATCTACTTTATAGCGAACAACAAATTTACTTGGGCGCTTAGATTCTCCTTCATACACAGCTTGAATATCAACCTCAACACTCTTGGGCGGCTCTTCTTTTAAAGCCTTTGCCCATTTATTTTCCATGCTCTTCCAAGCACCTTTATTGAGGTTGCCATCCATAGCTGCATAATTTATCTGTTCGCCTGGTCCGTCAAAAATAGAGGCTATTAAATGACCACCTTCATCTTTATCTAGTCCATCTTTAATACCATCTAGCTTACCCGCCTTAGCTTGTTGGTACGTATTTCTATCTGCTTTTGATAAATCCAGTTTACCACTTACTGAGTTTACTCGTCCAAGTTCATCAGTCGCGTATGTGTAATTACCAACTTCATACTTAGTATTTGGTTCTAACTTACCATTAAGGGCTTTATTCCAACCACCTTTTTTACCTGGATCTAGCTTTATGACATCATCCAGCTTTTTAACAATTGGCTCTAGCGCTTTATCTGCGACTTTCCCTGGTACTAAAGCAATGGCAACAGCTGCTGCGCCTGCTGCCGTTGGACCCGTATCTACCATTTGCATTATTGATTCAGCAGCATCAGCTAATCCTTCAACCAGCCATTCTACAGGAGTAATGCTAATCGGCGTTATCGCATCTGCCATTGGATCAGTGTGATCATAAGCAGGCACTTCAATCGGTTTTGTTTCCTTACAACTCAACCCAAACGGATCCACCCAATTAACCGGATTTGGCGCATATTGGTAATGGTTTATTCCACCCACTAGTCCAATCGGATCTTGGTTTATAAAGCGCTGTTGTTTGGGGCTGTAGTAGCGGTAGCGGTTGTAATGTAGCCCGCTCTCCTCATCTAAATACTGCCCTTGAAAACGGATTGGTTGAGTGAAAGAGTCTTCTTTATTTGATTCTGCTTTTAACTCTTCGTAGCCATACACATCGGCTTGATTTTCCCATACAACTTCTGCTTTGTTGTTTGTCACAAAACGTGGGGTATTCAGTTGGTCTAGGTGGTAATAATACACCTCGCCTTTTTTAATTAGCGCGACTGGGTGAAATTGATTCGGTAGATTAATATACCAAGTATATTCACCGTGTTGGCATTCACCGATTAACTGGTCGTTATCCCAAATGTAGTCAATTTTACCGTGTTCGGTGTGCTTGGCAATACGACGCCCGAGTGGGTCGTAGTCGTATTGAGTAAGCGTGCCGTTGTTGTTAAAACAGCTTAATTGGTTAAACGCGTTATATTCACGGCGGGTTTTAATGCCTTTGCCGGTTTCGCGTATTTGGTTACCGAACTCGTCGTAGTAAAAGTCGCTGTCGCCAAAGTGAGTTAGGCGGTCTGCGTCGGTGGCACTGTTTATTGTGGTGTTGTTAGTGCACTCATTGTTTACTACTGAGTCGGCATTATTACTAGGGGCTAAATTATTTGATGCTAAATCGCTGTATTCGCTATGGGTGGCGCGTGTTAAATCAATAGAAGAGCTAGCTGTATTCTCATTATTGGCAGCATTATACTTTGTACTCTGCTCGCGACTTACTGTATTACTATTATCTGTATCGCTAGTGTCTGTATCGCTTTTGCTTGCTTGCACTGTTTGGCTTTGCGGGTTGCCAAAGCTATCCCACTGGTATTGGGTGATTTTATTGTTCTGCTCGCCTGCTAAAGTTTGTTGTATTAACTGCCCCAAGCTGTTGTATTCAAAATTGATATTGTGGCTGCTTACACCTTCGTTTTTACGGGCAATCAACTGATTAATGCTGTCGTAATTGTACGTACAGATATCGAATAGTGCTTGTGCTGGGTGTGTAAGCTGTTGCTGTGTTAAGCGGTTGAATACATCAAACTCTTGAGTAAGGGTTATGCTGTTGCCAAACTTTTGCGTTTGAATATTGCCTTGGCTGTCGTAACTTAAGGTTGCGAGCGGCTTTGCTGCGCTAGCTGAATCATTCGTTTTGCTGTTGGCTTGCTGTAAGTGAATAGCACTTAGCTGACCAAACTTATTGTAGCTGTAGTTAAGCGTGCTTGAGTCTGGCAGCGTCAGTGTTTGGCGCCTGCCGTAGTCGTCGTAGCTGTACTTTAGGGTATGCGCTTGTTGCTGGTTATGTACTTGCTCGGCATGCAGTAACCGCCCGCCTTTATCAAACTGCTGCTTTAAGGTTGATTGTGCGTTGTGGGCACGGGTAATTTTACCTTGCAGGTTATAGCCGTAATAATTGGCGTTATTAACGATATGTGAGTCGGTTGCCAAGCTTGCATGTTGTGCGGTTACGCGGCCTAGGCTGTCGCGCTCTATTTTTACGTGGCGTTTATCGCTTTGTGTTACCGAGGCTAAGCGGTTACAGGCATCGTATTTATATTGCTGTAGCGTGCCATCAAACCCAGTGACTTGTGTTGGGTTTTCGTTAGCATCGTAACTTATGCGGTATACGTGACCGTCGCTTCGCTCAATGGCGGTTAAGTTACGCTCTTTGTCATAGGTTAAATGCAGTGCGCTACCATCGGGCTGAATCACACAATGTGGCTGGCTTAGCCCTTCAAAGTGTTGCTCGGTGGTGTCGCCATTGCTGTTTTGTGAGCTTATTAGCCGCCCTGCTTCGTCGTAACTAAAATGTTGATGCTGTTTATGTTCAGGCTCGTTTTCGTCAAAGGCGGTGGTTTGCGCAAGCTGCCCATGCGCGTTGTATTTGTATTGAGTCAGCAGCCCTGCGTTATTGATGGTGGCGTTTACACGCCCTAAATTATCGTAGCTGTAACGTATTAGCTCGTCGTTATGGTGCTTGGCTAATAGCTCACCTTGCTCGTTCCATACAAATTGGGTGATTTGGCCGTTTTTATTAATATGCTGTGTTAACTGGCCAAGCTTATCGTAGCTGTACAACGTGGTGCGGCCATCGGCAAAGGTTTCGCTTTGCAGTAAACCCGCTACGCTGTATTTGCGCGTAATGGTTTGCCCATCTGGCAAGGTGGTTAATACCCGTTGCCCGAGTTGGTTATACGCAAATTGAGTTTGGTTGCCATCAGACTGCGTGATGGAGGCTAATTGCCCATAAGGCGTATAGCTGTAACGCGTTATGCTGTTATCGGGTTTAACGTCGGTTACTTTTTGGCCCTGTGCGTTATACGCGTATTGCCACACATGACCATTGGGGTCGGTGTGTTTTACCAATTTACCTTGCGCGTTGTGTACAAAGTGCTCTTTATGGCCCCGTGAATCTATACAGGTTGTTTCGCCGCGCTCAAGGTTGTATTCAAACTGATAGGTATAGGTGTTGTTATCGCCCCATTGCTTTATACATTTAGCACTCGGTGAATAGCTATCCCACTCAAAGTGATGGCTAAAACCGCTGGCTCGGGTTCGCTTAGTTAATAAATTAGCGGCGTTGTAGGCGTAGCGTTCAGTCTCGTTTTGCTGATTAGTGGCTTGAACAAGGTTGTTGTTTTCATCGTATTCATAGGTTGCAAGTACGGGGTATATAAGCTGCTGTTTATTATTTTTATCGCTCTGATACGCTGCAATTTTACTCAGTAAACCCTGTTGGTTGTAACTAATAATACAACCACGTACTTTGTTGACTTCTATACGATTTATGCGCTCTTTTGCATCGTAATAAAAACCAATACGTTGACCTTTCTCATTGATTATTTTTTCAAGCAACCATGAATTTTCACCGGCTTTAAAGGTCAAGTGTTGGTCGTCAGGCGTCACGAGCACGTGCTTGCCATTGGTTTGATAATGCAGTGCCAGATTACTGCTTAACTGATAGCTCGATTGCCCAGGCTTTACTTTTTCAAAGCGGTGTTTAGCGCCATGCTCGTCTTGGTATTCTAACCAATACGTGCCTTTTTGTTTGGGCCCTACTTTGGGTGGCGGCTGGTAATGCTCAGTTAAGCGCACCATAAAGTCGTGTCGCCAACCATTGCCCATCACACTGTACACATCGGCATGGGATGAACGGTACAAACGTCGCCATATTAATTGGCGGCTGCCTGCTAAAGTAAAATCAATAAGCGGCAGTATTTCTTCACCCGATAGCATTGAAACTGGGTCTGAGCGGCATGCTTGCTCAGTAATAGGGGTTTCACTTGCGGTCGCATTACTGGCACTGCCTGAGTTAGATTTAGGCGCTTGTGCGGCGCTTTTACCAGATGCAGGAGACGCGCTCTTTTTCGTTGATTTTTTACCCGCTGAGCCGCTGTTTGTGTTATCGCTTACCTGAATAGCCGACTTGGCTTTTTGGTGGTAACACGTCACAGCGCCTGAAATAAGGGCTTGGGTGAGTGCGCTCGCTGTTTCGCGTGCAGTTGCACTGCGGGAGCACCCCACACCCGCACTATTGAGTAAATTAATGACATCGAGGCGCTTAGTGGCATCGCTTGTTAATGTACTGCCAACTTGGGCAATTTGCTTGCTTGCGCTTTCAGGAGTATTTGCCACGGCAGGGGCATAACCAGACGGCGTACTACCTTTACCAGCAACTAGGCAAATAGGGTAACTCGTTCCTTGTAAAACAACTGTATTATTTTGCATTAGTTGTGTACTTCCTCACTTATCCATAAGTATGATGCTGTTGCTTGGTGTTTTGCTTGCTCTTGCGAAATCATTAAGGCATGTTCGTAATGATTAATAATCACGGGGCTTGTTGTTAATTGGTACAAATTAACTAATCCCTCAAGGGCACCAATTTGGCCTAGTTTATAATTAGGCAGCTCATAATGTGTATGCTCATTAATTAAAGTACTGAGCAATTGTAAATTATTCACCCACACGTCGCCGTCGGGATTAATGCCATTTCCTGGCGCAAAAATGATGTCTATTGGCTGCTGAGTTTGCTCTACTATTCGCGAAAACATACCATTTAATTGATTATGCTTTAAAAAATCGACAGTCGGTGCCAACTCAAAACCAGATTGTGACCAGCCCGATTTTATATGCTCAAACGTGGCAAGTGCACCACCAACGCCTTGGTAACTGTATTCACCTTGAGCATTTGCTTTAAAGGTTGCATCAAGTGCAATAACGTTTACTTTATCCCAGTTATTTTTTTTAGCTAATGCAACCAATGCATGCGCACCCGTTGCACCATAAAACAATAAGTGCTCAACATGATCTGGATACAGCTGCTTTAAACTACTTTCAAAAACTTGCTTAAGCTCATTTTGATATGACAACGCAGGTAAAAGCCAGACCAGTGGTCTATTTAAATCCTCTACATTAGCCATTAACGCTTTAGACTTAACTATACAGTCGTATATACATATATCCCACGATTGCCAAACGGACTTCGCTGAGGCAACCGTGATCTCACCATACACAAGCTCATCAATGCTTGTTTCAGCAATAACCAAAAAATCATTAATTTCAATGCTGAAAGCGCTCATTTTTGCACTCCAGAGCTTACTTTTTCTGCCGCTACATGTCGGTAGTAGGTGTATAAATTAAATAAAGCTTGGCTGTAGCTGTCCATTGCTGACATTTGTATTGCATTTAATGGCTCATCAAGCACTTTACCCGCTATTAATCGTTGTGTTGAGAGCTGAGTTTCGTATTTTGGCCAATTTAGCTTTAACTGTTGCTGAAAATCTATAAGGGCATGTTCATCATCATTATATGCTTGAACTTGTGTTTCAAAATTAACAAGCAAATCTAGTGTTTCGCCTAATGTACGTTTAATTAGCGCTATAATTTTTTTTGGTTGCTCTAATTGCAGTAATGACGCATTAGCAAGAGGCACAAGCTTTACAAAACCACTTTGTAATAGCACCTGTAAGGTATCATCAATACAAAGCGTGTTACTTGCGTGATTACCTATTTTATTAACTTGGTCGGCGCTTAGTAATAATAAAAAAAGTGACATTAACGGTGAGTTAATTAGCTCATTTTTACAAAGTTCATCGAAAATAGTGAGCATGCTTTCATTACTCGACTCTTCAGTGACTAATATAGCCTGATTTATTGCAATAAGTGCTTGTTCTGAATGCTCGCTTTGAGCCGTGTAAGCAAAAAACAACGTAGTAACGTCAAGTAACCGAATAAGATTAAAACTATGCTGTTGCAACAATACTTTACTTATAATAAGTTTTGCGAGCACCGTTAATTTGGGCTCATTTAGGACATTATTTATAAACGTTATGTTTATGTTTTGAGGCAAATTTGCCATTATTTCAATACATGCTTGGGAAACAATGGCTGGATTTTCGTCACTTTCTATAAGCGAAATAAGTAAATCCAACTTTGGCGCTGTAAATGCCCGGGATAAGTTATTGCATTTGGCGTTTAGCCAGCATAATTCTAACACTCTTTTTTTCAGCATTTTTACATGCCCTACCGACGTAAACGGACACAGCTGCGCATTACTAATAGCAAGTAATTGAGCTGGGTGATTACTTAAGTAGTTAGACAGCAAGGTTACCCACCTATTAATACAGTCGGATTGCCAACAACTATTTTGCCGCCATGTGAGCTATCATCGCCCAGTCGAGCTGCAGGTTTACCGTTAATTTTAACCGTGCCAGAGCCACTTTTAATACTATCCGGTGGACCAACGCATACCATCATGTCGCCTTTACGCGCCGCAGGTATACCGCCTATTAATACGTTAGCCGAACCTAAAACAATAGGACCGCCAACATGAGGAACATTACCTATAAATTTAGGACAAACGTGCATATGTCCTATTGTAGCAGCGGGCTTACCCATTGAGACTCCTTGTCTTATTACGGTTTAACGTTTATTCGTATAAAGGAATAATTAATAACTTATTTTGAGTAACTAAAAGAGATAGCTCTTCAATTAGCTCGCCTTTTGTATAATCCGACAGCGCCACAGGGCTTTGCATTGCATACTGATACAAACCAGATACAACATCTTCGCTATTGAGTGTGTTATGCAAATAAATAAAAAACTGCTGAGCAAAGTAACCATTCATCGCTTTTAAATGACTGATAGCAGGGCTTAACAAAGGGTCATCCGGCCTATTAATCGGTAAACACACTAAATGGGGCAAGCCATAACGACAATATACAACATGCCCATTATTATTAATGCCGTTTCGAAGTCCTGCTTGAAAACTATTTATTATTTCCATAATTGCATTAATTTAATTTAATTAAGCCAGCAGATAAAGTGATTGCACTACCATCAACTTTTATATTGCTGCCTTTAATATCTATATTAGTGCCTTCGATAGTGATGTTACCGCTACTGCTCATTTTTATTTGTGCTGAGCCAGTTTTAATAATAATCTCATCGCCCGCTTCTATATTTAATGTTTTACCCACTTTTAGCGTGTCGTTTTTCTTTATATCAGAGAGACGATTTGCCGTAACGTTTAAACTATCGTCATTACCTATTTCGACTTTTCGATCGTTATCTATTTTTTCATTTTGATCGTTTTTAACATACAGTTGCTTATCTTTTTCGGCTTGAATATAAACAAGCTCACTGCCTTTTTTGTCTTCAAATCGTAATTCGTTAAAGTTATCTGCGCCGCCCTCTTTTGTAGAACGCGTTTTAATCCCGCTTTGTGTTTTTTCAGCGGGTAATGCATACGGAGGCATTAAATCAGCGTTGTATATTGCACCGCTGATAATAGGCTGATCTGGATCGCCATTAATAAAATCAACAAGCACCTCTTGCCCAACACGTGGGAAAAAGAAAGCGCCCCATTTTTTTCCGGCCCAATTTTGTGAAACTCGGATCCAACACGAGCTTTTTGAGTCTTTTTTACCTTCACGATCCCAGTCAAACTGCACTTTAACGCGACCAAACTGGTCAATCATTATTTCGTCAGCACTATCACCGGTGACTATTGCTGTTTGTACCCCATTAATTACAGGCTTTTTCTTATTAATTTGTGCTCTGTAGGGTATTTCTTTAGGTACGCACTCAAAATGGTTTGAATAAACCTCGTCTGCCGCGCTTTGCTGACCACCTGATTGATTAGGCACCGTAATCGACGTCATCATTGACGTGATTACAAAGGTTTTACCTTCTAATCGAGGGTCTTCGTGCTTTTTAAAGCCAAATAATTTACCCACCGTGAATGAGCGACAATCACTTCGGCCACTCGATAGTTTCATATCTCTTTGCAGTGATTCTAACTGAACTGACGCCATGCTAGCAGCACGCGGGTGACACTCAGATTCACCTGTGTATTCAAATATTTCTGATACCGATTGTGTTGGCAACTCAGGATTAGATTGCTCTCCGTCTGGGTATCTTGACGGTTGTTTAAAGTCGTAACCTATACGTTTAAAGCTGCCCGGCGCAATGCTTAAACCACCTTGCCAGCGCGATACATGTGATTCGCTAAGGTGACCGGTTGAGTAAACAACTTTAGCCTCATCGCATAATTCGTAAGCTGTAATATCATCAGCTAAAACAAGTGTATGATTGCTGCTTGAGTGTTCAAAAAAGTAAAAAATACCTTCATGCTGAAGCAAACGCTGAATAAAATCAAAATCAGATTCTTGGTATTGAACACAGTATTCGTACTTAGGATAGGTTTTGCTAGTTTTGTCTGAAAAAGCGACATTATGCTGACCAAATAAATCGGCAAAAATGTCTTTAATTGTTTTCTTTTGGAATATGCGACTATTTTTACGATTACGCATTGACGCAGCAAAAGGGACTATAGTTGCTTGGTAATCTATGTAGTTTTTTTGTTCGTCAACATCGGCGGTGCGACTACCATTAGAAACAAGATGACTGACTATACCGTGGTAATAACGCTCTGCGCCCCCATCTGCATTTTTAACCTTTATTGAGACAGGCTTACCCACTAAGTCTTCATGCGTTATTTGCTTGCCAATGGTGTACATATTAGCAGACATTACAAATAAATCTGACATTGCTTCTTGGGCAACAAAACGAGTTAAGTAAAGGGCATCTTTACCAGCAGGGGTGCTAATTTGAATTACGTTTTTGTCTTGTGTTGCTTTTTGCATTCCTTGCTTTTCCCATCCTAGAGATCAAAAAAAGCTCTGAGCAAAGCCCAGAGCCATTATTAGACAACAAATATTACATTTGTTGACCTTTAACACCGCTGTAACCATATACTAGTGGCGCAGTAATGTTATTTTGGTCGTCTGTAGGTGTCACTGTCATCATCATTTCTGTGTAGCTGATAGTGATAGTTTCAATTGGACGATCGTTTTGTACTGATACCGAGTAGCTAGAAATCATCGCATCTGTTAGTTCGATTTTCATGATTTCTTCTACTTTATCACCTTGTTTAGTGATATGGAAAATAGCTGGTAAACCTTTACCAATAGTCGCTTCTTTGAAAAGATCCGGAGATGCTTTATCTTGAAGTTTAGTAATTGTTACGTCGCCTAAACGAGTAGAGCTAGATTCACGATCCATCGCTGTACCAGTGGCTGAGCTAATTTCACGGCTTACGTTCCAATCTAATGATAAAACTGTAATTAAATCTTTGAAAGACTCAGCAGTAGTTTCGCCTTTGATTGAACCGTATTTTAAATATGTATTTGCTTGCATTTGATAATGCTCCTTTTAATTAAACAATGTTATCCATTAATACTGGATTCTTTACTTTGGTTTCCCAAAATTCCTTGAAATCATTATCTTTACTACAGCAACGAAAAGGTCTTCAGAATTCCTTTCCCTAGATGAAGACAATGTCTCAAAAATTCCATGTAGTTACCTAAGACGGCTAAAATTATAATGCCCTAGAATTAAAGAAACAACCTTAATTACTAGTTATTTTTAATTAAATTGAATTAAATCTTAATTCAGCGCCAGTTCAAATTCATTTTCGTTGATTAGCAGCGAAATAGCGGTAACTTGGTTGCCATCTACCATATTCGAGAGTAAAACCTCTGATAATAAAGGTAATACTTTATTCTGTAAAATCGTGTGAATATTTCGTGCACCTGAACCTGCATTTTGACAATTAGCAATAATATACTCAATTACGTCGTCAGTATAAGTAAGCTCAGCATCATAATGCTTTTTAACACGCTTAATTATTTTATCTATTTGCAGTCCTGCAATCTTGGTAAGGATATCGTCACTTAGTGGAATATAAGGTATGACGTTAATTCTACCTAAAAATGCTGGTTTAAATGAGCCCAATAAATCATCTTGCAATGCTTTAAGTAGCCCTTTAATGCTCGGCTTACTTTCTTCATCTTCAAACAAACTCATTGTCGTATCGGTGCCTACATTTGAGGTCATTATAATAATGGTGTTTTTAAAGTCGATATCTCTGCCTTCACCATCTTTAATTGTTCCTTTATCAAATACTTGATAAAAAATATCTTGAACACCTGGATGCGCTTTTTCCATTTCATCTAGCAATACAACACTGTAAGGTTTTCTTCTAACGGCTTCCGTTAAAATACCGCCTTCGCCATAGCCTACATAACCTGGAGGCGATCCCAGCAGTAACGATACTTTGTGCTCTTCTTTAAATTCAGACATATTGATAATAGTGACATTTTCCTCACTACCGTAAACTTCTTGGGCAAGCGATAGCGCAGTCTCAGTTTTACCGACACCACTTGGGCCAGCCAGCATGAAAATACCATTTGGTCTGCTTTCATCTGCCAGTTGAGCGCGAGAAGTTTGCACAACCTTTGCTATTAATTCCAGTGCATGGTCTTGCCCTACAACTCGCTGTTTCATTTGGCTCGCTAAATTTAAAATGCCATGAATTTCATCCTCATGCATTTTACCAACGGGAATACCTGTCCAGTCAGAAATAACCTGCGCAATTAACTCTTCGTCAACCTGCCAATGCACCATATTGTGCTCAAATGAGGCAAGCTTTTGCTTACTTTCTTTTAACTTATCAAGCATTTCACTCGTTGAGCTATCGTCTTCAGCATTAATTGATTGAAGGGCTTCGTTAAGCTCAACAACAATTTCTTTTTCTACTTTAAATTGCTCATTTAGCGGTAAAAGCTGAGTTTCTATATCAACCAATTCTGCTTTTAACGTATTTATCTGCTCTGAGTGATCTAAACCCGTTTTTTGCTCTCGATTTAGCATCAATACTTGCGTTTCTATTTCACTTAATCTATTTACAAGCTGCTCAATTGTACTTGGGGTCGATGCTTGGCTCATTGCAACGCGCGCGCATGCCGTATCAAGTAATGCAACCGCTTTATCGGGTAATTGTCGTGCCGTTATGTAGCGATGAGACAAATGCACCGCGCTCTCTAGTGCTTGCTCAGAAATAAATACCTTATGATGACGTTCCATCACCGGCACTAATCCACGCAGCATAGCCACCGCTTTTTCTGGTGTTGGCTCTTCAACCTTAACCACTTGGAAACGACGTGTAAGTGCGGCATCTTTTTCGAAGAACTTTTTGTACTCGGCCCATGTAGTCGCTGCTATTGTACGCAGTTCGCCTCGCGCTAATGCAGGCTTTAACAAGTTAGCTGCATCGTTTTGCCCGGCTGCACCACCACTACCAATCATAGTGTGTGCTTCGTCAATAAAAAGAATTACCGGATTAATTGCATTTTTCACTTCATTGATTAAAGATTTCAGACGGTTTTCAAACTCGCCTTTCATCCCAGCACCGGCTTGTAATAAAGCCAAATCTAAACTGTGAATTTTTACATTTTGCAAAACTGCAGGAACATCTTTTTGTGCAATTCTAAGTGCTAGACCTTCTACTACAGCCGTTTTACCAACACCAGCTTCACCGGTAAGTATTGGATTGTTTTGACGGCGCCTGGTTAAAATATCAACCATTTGACGAATTTCGAAATCGCGTCCTAAAATTGGGTCAATTTTACCTTCAAGTGCTTGCGCAGTTAAATCAACGGTAAATTGATCAAGACTCGGGGTTTTAGAATTCAAATTAGTCTGTGTTGTTGCACTTTGCACAGACTGATTGCGCTCTTCTGACTGCGCAACTATTTCTGGCCACGCATGTAAAAGCTGACCTGGTTCAATTTTATTAAACAGCTTGCTACAACGTGTTACTAAGCTTGAAAGCGTATCGTCTTTTGTTAGCGTATAAATAACATAAGCACTACGAATTTGGTTATCGGTAAATTCTATACTGGTACTTAGCCAAGATTGCTTTAATAAACTTGTAACATGAACCGATAAACTCGGCGATGATTCACTGCCGGTTTTTAACGATTCTAATGACTGGTTCAAGTCTTGTTGAACCTTATCAATATCGATATCAAATGATCCAAATATTAGTCTAACGTCATCTAGCTTTTGCTCAATCATCGCGAGTAACCAATGCTCCAGCTCAACAGTAAAATGACTGCGACTATTACAAATAGAAACAGCCGCTTCTAGACTTTTTCTACAATCAGGACTTAATTTCTCAACTAGCTTATTTAGTGTCATCGAAGACATACGCTGTTCCTTTTAATTTTAATTATCCTTTAAACGATAACTTAGTAGGGTGTGTTGTTAACTTGTTTTTACGTGCACTCAAAAAACTATTTGCACCAAGTTGATAATCATTATTCGACAGTTTTGTTGCCTCTAAATCTTGGAAGTTAGCTTCAATTACTAAACGAAACTGAACTGTATTTCCCACATAATCTTTTATTATTTTATTGGTCAATTTAAACAAACTACCGCTAGGTAGCAGTAATTTAGCTTTAAGTGGATCATCACAAGAAATATGAACTTCTATATTTGATGATATATCCCACACTTGCTTACCAATAACGGTATCAACGCCCAAACGAGCATGTTGTCCTTCGTAGAGTACTTGGCTGGCTAAGCATGTTTGTTCTTGTAATCGCAACTTATGCCACTGGCCAACCATTTGCTTGATCTGAACATTACACTCTAAATAAGAAGTTAAAATGTTTTTTAGATCAGAGGCATTTCTAATTTTTCGACTATATAAACCCGAAAAATGAAGTTGGTGCTCATTATAACCACCACTTAATAACCCTAAAATTTGGGTATACGAGTCTTTATTTTTATCTTTATTAATATGATTAAGCGCTGGTTTATATTTTTTCCACGCTCTGTAATACAGTGAAATTAGACGATGGTTAAACATGTCATAAAAATCACGCATCGTCGTATCTTTGTATCTCAAACGCTGCATAACCAGTTCACTATAAAACTGTGGTAAAGCACCTGAGCAACCCGTTAACCCCATAAACGACACTTGCATCGTGACTTTATGTAAACCCTCTTCGTAGCTAGTTTCTTCTAATTTAGTAATTGCATTACCAGGATAGCCAAACTTTTGAGTTGATGTAAATTTAATCAACTCTTGTTTGGGATTGCTATCGTAACCAACATGGCGGTGCTCTAATCCCTGCTTTTTAAGCTGATTTTCAATAATGAAAACCGCTTTATAAAAGTCGATTTGCGACGCTTGAGAAATAATATGCTTAATCATAAAAGAGGACTATCACCGACTCTTGCCGGCCATTGATAATATATTTGCTCTTGTTCTTTTAAGCGAAGACTGACACGCGTAAAGCTATTTATAGCTGAAAACTGCGCAAAAAAATGGTCCAGTATAGATGCAAAGAAAAACATACCACTGCCAGAGAAATCATCATTTGCAAAGGTAATTTCAATATCACTGCCTGTTGCAAAACTCACTCTACCACTTTGCACAACTCGTGCTGTAGAAGGCGTAATTAATACTCTATAAATATTATCAATCATGCCTTTTGTTTGTGGTGAGGCCCTAAAATCATAAAGTCTCAATACCTCTTTGAGTTTGCTGCAAGCATCGTCACCACTAAATGTGTCCAGGGTTAGATGATTTACTAACTGCCACCTCGTCGCGTCCGCCAAAATAGGCCGAACAGCGTGAGTAAAAGGGATTAAGCAGCGAATTTTTTTTATAACATCACCACGCTCAGGCATCAATAAACCCAGCTCATCATCACCAAAAGGCATACTGGCTGGCAAGTTTCTGTTGCTACAATTTGCACGGACAGTTAAAACAGTATTCCCTTCTCCATACTCCATTGCGGTATTTTCAAATGTAGCATCGACTAGAGACAAAAATGTTTCAGTTCCGGATTCAACATAACCACCTGCCCATGAGGCCGTTTCTCTGCGTATATGCCAAAATAAATCAGCATGACCGTGATATTTTGGGTGTGTTTGCCCATAAAAAGGAGACACGACTTGCTTGTTACCTTTATGATCAAAAGCAATGACTTCAGTCAGACCAATTACTTCTGAGATCTCTGAATCCATATAGCGCGGCGTTAATTTGTATTCATACTCACTTATTTCCGGACGAATCGGTTCCAGCTCTTGCTCAAATAAGTTAATGATGGGTGTGCAACCAAGCAAAAACATATTTTTATCGACTTGTTTTTCAAGCTCAGCTGACTCTGTATCTAGGTAAAAATAAACATTACATTGATTCGATTTTTTTGGAAGAGACGACTTTATCCCCTGTAATTCAAAAAACCTAAATTTCTCTGGAAAAGTAAAATTTTCAACTAATAAACGATAGCCCGCAGACGAGCGCTGCGAATAGGGAACAACGGCTTCATTTGAACTAAACCCAACGGCTTTTAGCTGACTCTTGGATAAGTACTTAATTCCTTCTTCACCATTATCAAATGCAATGCCGATGCAATGCTTAAACAATAACTCATACACTTTTAGAGTATGATGCCATTGTCCATTTATAAATATTCTTAGTTTTTCAAGCCCTGTTTCAGCAAGTGATACACCTTCGTACTCACCGGTTAATTCTAGCTTAAAAATAGATTTCGCTTTTTCATGCCAACGTGGTTTAGGTGCAACAAATGGGCTGTTATCAAACTGCACATTGGTAATTTCTACAGGCCATAGGTAGGTTTCGTAGCAAGTTTGAAACTTACATTGTTTCATCGACTCAACATTGGTTTCTACTTCACTCGCTTTTGGAATGATAATACCGGTTGTCGATAAATTTTCTGCTTCTAATTTTACTATCGACATTGAGGGAATAGGCGCTTGATAATCAGGAAACATTTGGCCCAATAAAGCATCCGTTAACTCTGGGAAACTGTCATCCAATTTTTGCCTGATATTTGCTGTTAAAAAAGCAAATGATTCAATCAACCTTGATACGTGAGGGTCTTCAATGTGATCTTCACTTAGCTTTAAACGCCCAGCTACTTTTGGGTATTTATCTGCAAAGTCTTTACCTAAGTGACGCACAAATGCTAATTCACGATTGTAATATTTTAATAATTCATCGTTCATAAAGATGCCTCAATAATCTTCATACCTAAGTTAACGGGCTCAACCTCAGAGTCAAAACTGATAAATTCAGGTTCAGGATCCGCATACAAAAGCGCATTTATACGTAAGTTAAGCACTCTATTTACAGGCACTTCTTCATCTGTAAACACCTCAACTTCAAGGAATCGCGGCTCAAATTTTAAAATTGTGTCCCTAACGGTTTCACACAATAATGTTCGCCCTTCGTGAGAGCTTACAGACATACTTGAAAAGTCTGGCAGACCGTATGATAAGCAAGATGTTGCTAACTCATTATATTGAGATGGCCAGGTATGCCATTGGATCCTTGCATTAAGCAACGCTTCTATATCCCTTCGTACATTATTTCTTAGCTCACTAATGGTAATACCTTCTGTACGAGAAGGCGCATCTTGAAAGTCTGGCTCATCGTCGATAAGTCTATCGATAATAGATGCTTGAAGCTGTTGCTTATGTTCAATCATAATAGTTCAAATGGATTAAACGCTTTCGAACACGTTTATTTTTAAATTTGGGATAGTGATTGCCTCGTCGTTAACAAACAGCATTTTCATCCCTTTACCAATAGTAAGCTCTTCTTTAAGATCGACCCAATCAGAAACTTGCCCTAGCTTTTCTAGTTCTGTATCTGCGTTTGCATACACCAGCGGTAAATGTGCAGTACCTGAAGGACCATCATTTTTAATAGTAATTTCAACTCTTAACCAAATACTTTCAAGTAACGATGCGTTTGGCTCTACTTTTAATGCTTCTATCTCATTAAAGTTTGCTAAATAAAACTCACCATTAGTGCCTAAAACCTCTAAATATGGCGCTAGGCTGTCATCAAGATCTCTCACTACTGAGTCGCTGTCTTGAGACGTTTCAATTCTTAGCAATTCCATTTCTTTCGCTAATTTGCCCGCTTCATCAATCTCGCCTTCGAGTAAAGCCATATGCATTTTTAAAAATAAAGTATCAAGCTCATCCGCTTCATGAAATAACTTAGGGATGCCTTTACCTTGATAAAAATCAACTCTTGATTGCTGTGCTCTAATTAAGTGGCGAAGGTTAACTGCACCCACCGCAAACTCTGGGTTTTTCTGAACCATAAAGTCTAACTGCTTATCCGCTTTTTCAAGCTCGCCATTAATGCAAAGTAACTCAGCATAAATACTTCTGATATCAAAGTTTAAAGGCTCATCTTGTAATTGTGTTGCGCACCAAGATAATGCATCAGTAAGTTTACCCTCGCGAATTAAGCTATGTATTTTTTTCATGACTATTCCTTTATTTTATGATGAGGACTGAGCTCTGTAATTAATTTTATACTAGAGACCATTTGATCTAATTGAAAATGTGGTTGTAACTGCAAAACAGAAAAATAGTGCCCTGGGTTAGCCTTGTTTTCACTGACTTTTATTCTAGCATTACTCAATGGGTACTTGCTTCTAATATGCTCAGAAGCGGAATCTGATGCCGTGGTATAGTTATTTATCCAAGCTTGTAAATCTCGTTCACAGGCCTGTGCTGTACTATAAGAACCCACTCTGTCACGTGCTAATAGTTTTAAATAATGCGCAAATCGAGAAACACATAAAATATACTGCAGCATCGATGATAAACGGGCATTGATATTCGCAGCATTTGAATCGTAGTTTATTGTTTTTTGAACCGATGCATTACTATAAAAAACAATATGCTCAGTATTTGTTACAGACGATGCTGGAATAAACCCAAGTTCAGAAAATTGTTTCTCAAATTTACTGGTTACCAGTAAATCTAAAGGCGGTTTTGCCTCTTTTTGATAGGTATCGTTAGCAAAACTATCTCGAGCAAGCCCTGTGACTAACCCTTTAGAAATTTTTCCAGGTTCTATACCGCGAATATGACCAAACCAACCGCTTTCACAATAGGCTCTTATTATTGTTGATACAAACTGATAAGCGGCGTTACCCCAAAGCATATCTGTCTCAGGGTTGGTTATTTGTTCTTTAAAATAAAAATCTTGATGGCGTTTTCCATCATTGCTGTAAGGGGGTCTTACTAATACATGGGGTAATGTGAATCCAACAAATCGGGACTCTTCCATTTTTCTAAAACTCTGCCATTTTGCGTATTCTGGCTGCTCAAAATGATTAAAAAGATCTGAATAATAGCCCAAGTCTGAAAAACTATCTGCACCAAACAAATTAGCTGAGGCAGAACAAATAAAGGGAGCAAATGCAGCGGCCGCAGTTCTTGAAATTTCTTTAATGGTGTCGATATCGTTGTGAGTTGTTCCTTCAGAGCAAGTATTGGTTATTTCATAATCGCCAATAACAACGCCAAAAGGCTCTCCTCCAGCACTATCAAATTCACTTTGGTAAAGTAATTGAAAAAACAAACTTTGGTCAAAATCAATCGCTTTATTTACATCTTTTGATAATGTAACCCAGTCGCAATTTAATAATTTTACTTTTACTTTATTTTCTTTGTCGTACTGTTCACTTTGCAGTAACAGCCACCATAAATTACGCCAGCTGGCTTCTAATTTTTGAAACTTTTTCGCGTGAATAATCGTGTTTAATTGATTAGATATTTGTTGATCTAATTCCACAATTATACGTTGTAGGTAGGGGCCAATAGATTCCTTATTCCATGAAATAGGTGAATCAGAAGAGCCTTCAAGCCATAATAACAATGCTTTATCTAGATTTTTTTCGTTCAAAAATCTATCAAGCAAAGCATCATTATCACTTATTCGAGACTGTGCTTTTTGTTGAAAAGCAATGTCTTGATTTATAAATGAAAACTCTTCGTGATTCATTCTACTGCATTATCCTTAACGCTTGAGATTAGTTTATTAACCAATCTCTGGAATTTTAGCTACAAGACGTAAAGAAGAAGTCAGTTCTTCCATTTGTAGCCAAGGCTTTAACCAAGCAACCGCATTGTAAGCGCCTGGTTGGCCTGGGATCTCTTTAACAGATACTTTTGCATCAGCTAATGGGTAACGTGCTCTAATATCTTGACCACCACCCTCTGTCGCATTAACGTATGACAGGATCCAACGGTTTAACCAAGACTCAACATCCTCAGCCTCCATAAAGCTACCGATTTTATCGCGCGCCATAACTTTAAGATAATGAGCAAAACGAGATGTTGCCATTAAATAAGGAAGACGAGCAGAAATAGCAGCATTTGCAGTTGCATCTGGTGTCGAATATATCTTTGGTTTTTGACAGCTTTGTCCGCCAAAGAAAACAGCGTAATCTGTGTTTTTATAATGACAAAGTGGTAGGAAACCTAATTTACTTAGCTCTGCTTCACGACGATCTGTAATACCGATTTCAGTAGGACATTTTAGATCCGGATCACCATCATCACTTGTGAATATATGCGTAGGAAGACCTTCAACTTTACCACCGCCTTCAGCACCACGAATAGCAGTACAAAAGCCGTATTGAGCAAAGGCTTTTGTCATATTAGTCGCCATCGCATAGGCTGCATTACTCCAGCAGTAGTCTTTATTTTCAGTACTCACTGAACGACCCGCTTTAGGCTCAACTTCAAACTCTTCGTAGTTAAACTCTTCTACAGGTTTTGACGCCGCACCATACGGCAGACGAGATAAGAAGCGAGGCATAGTTAATGATACAAAACGTGAATCATCGCTATCTCTAAATGAACGCCATTTTGTATATTCTAGCGATTCAAAAACTTTTTCTAAATCACGAGGCTTTGTTAGCTCTTCCCAGTTATCAAAACCAAATAAAGAAGGTGATGATGCAGCAATAAATGGGCAGAAACCAGCTGCGGCAACATTAGACATTAAACTAAGCGTTTCAACATCTTCTGGGTGATTAGTAAATTCAAAGTCACCTACAATAGTGCCATACGGTTCGCCACCAGGCGTGCCAAATTCAGACTCGTATATTTTCTTAAAGGTCTGACTTTGATCAAATTCAACCGCTTTACTTAAATCTTTATGAAGCTCTTTCTTCTTCATATTCAGAACACGAATTTTAAGCGTACCACTCGTTTCTGAATTCATTACAAGGTGGTGTAAACCACGCCATGAACCTTCAAGCTTTTGAAACTCTTCACTGTGCATAACAACGCTAAGCTGTTTCGATATTTTTTGATCGATTAACTGAATAGCTTCATTAAACGTCACTGTCATGTTTTTATTCCACTGAACAGTGCCTTTTAATGCCTCTTCTGTCAGTGTTTTAAGTAACTCTTCAGCGCGGCTTGCATCTGTTTGTTTAGTTGCGCCGATAGCTTGTTCTAAAAGTGAAGAACTTGCCTCAGAAGTAGACTCTAGTTCTGTACTTAATTGTTCAGTACTCATTTTTCAGTCTCCTCTAATTTCAATTCCTTCGCGATAGAATCTAAACTTGCTGTATTACTTAGTACTTCTTCTAATACATTCTCTAGTTCTTCTGAACGATCAATTTTAGTCATTAAATCACGTAGTTTGTTTCTCGTTTCCATTAACTTACGTAATGGTTCTACTTGATTTACAACGGCAGCAGGCTCAAAGTCTTCTATTGATTTAAAATTAAGGTCGACTTGAAATTCAGAACCATCATCCGTTAATGTATTTGCAACTTTCCAGCTCAGTGACGGACTCATACGTTTTAAAACATCATTAAAACTGTCACGATCTATTTGTATAAATCGTCTGTCTTTAAGAGGTTTTAAAGCATCGGTATTATCACCAGAGAAATCGCCCATTACACCAACAACAAATGGTAATTCTTTCTTTACCTCTGCGCCTTCCGTTTCTACATCATAAGTGATGTGTACTCTCGGTTTACGAACTCGTTTTAATTTATCATGGATACTCATTGAGAACTCCTTTTACCTATGTTTCAGTTTCGCTGATTTTAATGCCAGACAACTTAAAGTACCCAGTCCTAGCATCGCTATCTGTAATTAGTTCATTTAATAATTCAGGCAGCGATAATTCGCTCCATCGAATTACTTGTTCTATGGTGTACGACATTGGTGAGTGAGGCTCTGTATTTCTAAAAAACAGAGCGATCTCTTTCAATTTTTTTATCGCATTCTCTCTTGAATTTATCTCGTGATTATTCGCTTTTTCGACCACTGTTGCTGTCGATTCAACGTCATCATCTTTCAATTCAATTTCTTCTTCTTTATTATTTTCAGCAAGCGCTTTCTCAGCCGCTTCAAGCTTATCGGCTGCAACATGTTTCACAGCCGCAAGGCTGACTTCAAGTGCTTGCTTAATACTCGACGTTGGTTGGGGTTGCCCCGTTGCTTTATCCATTACGTCACTGAGTATTGAAAACTGCTCAATCGCTTTTTCTATATCTTGTTTAAGTGAAACAAAGAATTCTGTACTTGTCTCTGCTGCACTCTTTTCAATTAATTCAAAGTCAACTGAGCCCTGAGTAATCTTTTTTTCTCGTTTGTCGTCACTTAAGCGCGATACGTCATAACCTTGTTGATATTCCCAAAAAGAAAAAGAGTCGATACTTACGCTATCTGTAAGGTAGATGCTCTTGATAGGAATAATCAAAGTCCCTTCACCAGCGGCTCCATTTAAGCCAGCTAACGCCGATACTTTATCCGAAATTTCATCATCGTCATCCAATGTTGGATAAAGTGATTCAAAGTGACTGTCAATTAAATTATGTGCAACATTAAAACCAAATGCTAAACCTTTAAACCCGTAAATACGGCACATCGCCTCTATGAACCATGCTATATATTCAATGTCTTTACTTTCAGTTTTAATTGCTTTACTGCATTGCTCAAGCAAAGGTAACCAGTCACGAGATAAAGATGCAATACCTTGCTCATCAACTAAAGCATTTCTTTCAGCTGCTCTTAACTGGTTTCTTAAATCTTTTAAGGCATAATATGTGGACGTAGGAGAAACATCTGAGCGAGGATCAATGCCTGCAAACTCAGTATCTGAAATAGGGGAGATATATTCGTCTAATAAAAACATTCCGTCGTCCTAATAATTATCCATAAAACCCCAATAAAGCGAGGCGGATTTTATATTACATTCTTTATAAGAAATTACAAGCCTAGCCATACTAGCATTTATGTGCGGACTATTGCGAATACAAAAACAATCACGTACTAATTTACTATTTTTGCTGGTGTGAAAATGATTCAGTCAAACCATGTTCAGTTCCATTTATAGCGCCTATTTTAAAAAACTTTATGCCAGTAAACAAACTATTTAACCTCAAATCTGATTATTTAACCTGAACTCTGGTTAAAAGATTTACTAACGTATTGAATCATAGTGATATTTAAATTTATTTTCTCTAGCCAAAAATTTTCAGTGAAAACAAGGCGAATTTACGCGTCAATAGCGGGCCTATTGCAAGTAAATTCAACGCAGTTAGCGCTGAAAATAGCTGCTCGAGATAGATTTATTATCCAGAGTTCAGGTTATTTAGTAAATAAAGGGATTGTCGCTTCATCTTGAATATTAAAGGTTTCACTATGCTGATTACTTTTAGTCTCATCATATTTAACAATAATACACGTTACATTATCTCGAGCACCTCGCACTAAAGAGGAGTGCATTAAGGCCATTCCTGAGTCAATAATACTGCTTGGCTCTAATGATAAACATATTTCATCATCAGACAACTCGCCTGTTAGTCCATCAGAACAAAGTAAGAAAAGATCGCCCGTTTTAATGTCATTTTGAATAACATCAACGTTTACGTTTTCCATTACACCCACAGCTCGCGTTATTACATTCGATAGAGGGTGATCTTTAGCTTCCTCTACAGAAATAATCCCTTCATCAATTAAATCATTAACTTGGCTATGATCTCTTGATACTTGCGTAAGTACTCCATTGCGCAGCAAGTAAGCTCTGCTATCGCCTACCCACAAAATATAATACTTTCCATCTTTGACAAATAATGCTGTAACGGTACTACCCGCTGTTTTGTTTTCGAGATACTGAGAGCTGTAATCGTTTAGTTGTTTATTTGCCTCTTCTATCGCACTTACAATGTGAGAAACAGTTAAGTCTTTTAAGTCGCGCTCTTGTACTTTTGCTCTAATTACGTCAACAACTAACTGACTTGCAACCTCGCCGGCCTCATGTCCCCCCATTCCATCAGCCACAACCCATAAGTTATGGCTGTTTATCTCTACATGGGAATCTTCATTGAGCTGTCTTACAACACCTCGGTGAGTAATTGCGTAACTTGTATTAAAATTGCTAATCACTATTTTTTACCTGTGTGTAATTCCATTCCCAATGCTTCCATCTTCCATCTAACATTGCCGCAACTTGATTTATAGGAGGTAATGCTGAAGTTATCAGTACCATGGGCTTTATATTACAAGAGCCATGTGTCCACCAAACACTGTATTCACCATGCTTTTTATACAATAATGCATGCATCGCATCTTTCAAAACATCACTGCTCAGTTCTGTTCCTGAAAATTCAAAAGCTTCACCATCTTTATTTTTATCAACAGAGTGGGAGTAAGTCACTTGCTTGTTTTCACAAGCTGCGATTTTAATCGTTTTAGAGACCTCTTTTCGCCATGAAAAAAGATCGACCGAACCGTCTAAAACTTTTAAAACTACATCTTCATATTCAAGTGAAAAAACGCCTGAATTTAAGATATCAATAGGGTTATTGTCTGTAGTACTCAAAACCGTAAAAGGATAATGTCTGCCAACTGCATCCATACTTGGGAGCAATGTCCCCATAACGCCTTTATCACCCACTATATTTGGGCTCAAAGCAAAATGCCAAACAGGACCTGTTAAATAACTATCTTCCCATACATCCCCAAGTTGCTCTTTGCTAACAGCAATGGCTGCTTGCAGCCATTGCTCCCAATGCTTTGAGAAGTCTTTAGAGACATTATCTTGAACAAAGTCACCTAAACAAGGCACTTTGCCTAAGTAACCAATATTTATAATCGCGTCGGACATGAAAACTTCTCTACACTTGAATTCCAAAATGGGTGTCTAATTGACTTAGGCAAGAGCTCTACTTTTGCATTATTTCCCATTAATGAGAAATGCAGCTTTAGATCTTTACGTGTTTCACTTCTTTTTTCGCTAAGTTCATCAAGCATTCTATAAAGTGACCACTCACCTTGATAAGTCGTGTTAATAGAACGTCCACCACTTGGAGGAGTAAATACAACTCTTGTTTTACTTTGTCCTGAAGCGCCAGGCCAAATAAAGTTAGTTACTTTTAACGGGCCATGACGATACGTCATAGACTGGCCATCAATTTCTATCATTAAGCTAGATACGGTACGGTCAAGTTCAAGTGGGCGTAACCCAAATTCAATCCTTGGTGTATCACTACCACGGTCGAAAAATGCGGTTTGAATTTGGTAAGCGTGTTCAAACATTTTTAGTGCCTCATTACCAATACCAATATCTTTTTCGAACTTCCATGGACTTGAACTTATATCAACACTCGGTGCAACGTAACTATTAAAGAAAGAGTCAATTGTACCATTTGGGCCAAAAAAGCGAGTAAAGTCTTTCATGTTCACTTCTTTATCAGCTTGCGGTGCAAAAGGATACCTGCCAACAATTGCAGCGTTGTATTCTCTTAACACTTTACTCTTCCAAATTTCATTTAAGTGTCTGTTTGCACTATTTTTAGTGATATTGCTTGTATCTCGGCTTATGTCTAACAACCAGCTATTAAATGGGTACGGTAAATCACGACTCTGAAATTCTAATTGACGTATAAAGCTAGGCTTACTTTTACCGCTAATTTGATCTTTTATTGAATCTTTTAGCTGATCGCCTCGGTCAAGCTTGGTTAAATAGACATTAAGCTCTCTGAGGTTTTTTTGAATATTATCTAATTGTTGCGAGTCAATCCCTATCACCTCTTCAAAAGCCTCTTCAACTTGATGTCCCGGTAATTTAATATCAAACGTGGGGGCCTCATCAGGTAAAAACCGCTTGATCCGATTCGCCTTAGTTTGCAGTGCAATTTTAGCTGCATTACCGGCAACTTTACCTGCGACCTTCTGGTTTTCTGATACAGGTAATTTAGTTAATTGAACATTTTTTTGGACCGCTGCGATGATGTTCTTGATTGGGGCTTCAGATCCAGCGAGTACATCAGTAACATTAACCCCTTCAGCAGGCGAACTATACTGATTAAGACTCAAATCATCCAAAAATGACTGCCAATAATAAATATAATCTTGAAAGTAACGTTGCTCTAATTTTTTCTCAATTTCGTCTTTAGATATGTCATAAGTGCCCGATGCTTCTTCACCATAAACCCAGCTACTTGCCATTAAATTACCGAGCATTTTACTTTTTTCAACGTTGAAAATACCGTGAAAGCCGTTAAACGTGTACAAACCAGGTATACTTCTGGTGAGTTCCCCATTGTTACGAAAAGTAAACTTTTGAGCGCTTTCAAAACTAATAATGTCAGTGAGTCTAAACGGCGGAATACTGCTGTTAAGAAAATCAGCTTGAAGCCGTTGATATGCTCTCTCTGCTATCGGTAGCTTAGTTAGCTCATTACGAGCTGTACGCACAGCTTGATTATCGATGTCACTTTGAGTGATGCCTTTGTTTAGTAATGCAGAAATATGGCCCATTAACTCATCCCTGGTTTGCATATTTTTATCACCAGGTAAGTTTCTTTCTAAATAAGCATTAAACCACGCCGTAATATCTTCGCTTTCGAAGTACTCAGGCTGAAATAGCATTAAATAGCATTTTAATGTTTCATATAAATAGCTCAGATGCTCCGGGTGAGCTTCCATTTCTTTAATTAATGTATTGCCTACAAAAGGTTCTAGATACGTTTGCAAAGAGCGATCATAAGCGTTAACCGACGACTCTTTTATTTCGCTTAACTTATTAAAGCCAAACGATGACGACTCTTGTAACTCGCTTACAAGCGGCCCACTTGCGGGTAAATTTCTCAAAGCATTGAGTCTATCATTGAGAACAAGTAGGTTATTACGATCAAAAGAAGCCGAATCAAGTTCTTGATAGGTAACAATGGCTTCTTCTGTTGCAGAAATTAAATTACTGTTCCACGCAAAACTAAAGTACCAAGAAATTGAAAAGCCAAATAGTGCTAAGCAGGCAAAGGTAATGCTCACAATGCGTAACCATTTATTTTGCTTATCATGGTGTTTATTAGTGCTGGCTAAGTTCTGCTCAGGAAAAATAACACTTTCTAAAACATTTTTTATAAAAAAACTTTTTGACTGATTTATATGCTCAGATTTTCCTAAATTGCTATCACTTAAAAAGCTCGAAGGTGTACCTTCTTGGGTCGCACTTGTTAGGTAAACGCCCCTAAACATCGGCAATTCTTCATATGCGTTAGGTGTAAATATTTCCTTTAAAAATCCATCAGCAACACCTTGTAATACCCTAAGCTGCCTTGGAAATTCAAATATTTTAGCTCTTATTACTTCATTTCGCTCATTGATCAATCGACGATTTAGCATTTCCGTTAGTTTAGAAATCAACGAATGGAATTCTTTATTAAAAGCTTCAACTTGGGTGTCTTTTGCAAGGTCAAGTTCAAAGGTAACACCCCAAACTTGTTCACATTCTTCTTCACTTAATTCACCAAAAAATTCTCTAAACCCATCAATTAAATCTACTTTCGAAAAAATAACATAGACAGGGAAAGTCATTCCAAGTTGATTTTGAAGCTCTTGTAATCTTTGTTTTATTGCGCGAGCATGCAGATTTCTTTCGGTCTTGGTCTGGCTCATTAGCTCAGAAATACCCATGCTGATCATGACACCGTTGATAGGCCTAAGTGGGCGGTACTTTCGAAGTAAACCTAAAAAGCCTTCCCATGCTCGTGAGTCATGCTTTGCATGACTGTTTTGCGTTGTATACCTGCCAGCTGTATCTATCAGTACTGCTTTATTAGTAAACCACCAATCACAATTTCTAGTGCCACCTATGCCGTGCACTAAATCAACTCCCAACTTATCCTTAAGCGGATAATCTAATCCTGAGTTGTGTATTACTGTTGTTTTACCCGCACCAGGCGGGCCTATCATTATGTACCAAGGCAGCTGATAAATATTTTTGCCTTTAAATAACTTAACATCTTTAAGCAGATCAATCGCTTCGTTCATTCTTGTTTTTAACGTTGTGATCTCTTCGTTAACTTCACTGCTATTTGAATCATCACTGTCAATAAGCTCATCAGCCATTTTCTCGTCTCTTTTGCTTTGTTGCATAAGACGATAAATTTTTGATACAGAAAAAACGAGTAGCACTAGCAATATTGTTAACAATCTTGAGGCTATGCTTTCTAATGGAACGTAATCAGCAACAGCAATTAATGGACCGCCAAACCAGATCAATAATGATAGAGCAAGAAAACCTATAATTAATATCCCAGTGCGTGATGTAAGCGCGTATGTCATTTTTTTAATTTTTTGCGAGAAACTCATGTCAGCCCCATTAAAATAATAAATCGATTTCAATTCGTCGGTTTAATGACCGAGAAGCTGAATCTGAATTGCTGGCTATTGGCTCTGCAGCACCTTTACCTTCTGGCCATAAACGTCCACTAAGGTTTGTACTTTTAGCCATTGAATTAGCGACTTGTGTTGCCCTGGCTAAAGAAAGATGCCAATTAGAGGGGTATCTATCGGTATTAATAGGCGTGTCATCAGTATGACCCGTAATTAATATACGCCCTTTTGTCCCTTCTAAACTAAGCGCGAGTTTCTCAAGAATAGGCTGAAAAGAAGGCAGCAATTTTGAATCTCCTTGATTAAAAAGACTTTCACTATTAATCGAGATTCGAATACGATCATTACTTTTTTTAATTTCGACAATGCCCATTGTTATTTCAGTTTGTAATAACTGTTCTAAAACGAGTAATTGTTGGTCTTTTTTATCAATAGATACGTCATTTGCCAGAGGATGAATGACGGCAAGCTTTTCATTAACGGAAAAAACGGCATCATTGAGCCTCATGTTAATAAATAAATAAACAGTGAGCAGCACTAAACCTAACACAGAGAAAACGACCCAAAGTGGGACTTGATTTCTTAGTTCAACACCTGCAGCGACTCTGCTTTTCCAATTGGGGGATAATTTATTACTAACTGGGCCATCTAATTGATTTAAAAGATGATAAAGTTGAGAGCGATACTCTTCGACTTTATTATCTCCGCCTGTATCTAGTCTATATTTCCCTTTAAAACCTAAATTTAGGCAGTGGTATTGTAGCTCTAAAAACTGTTTGTTTTTTTCGGGTTGACCCAATGCATCATCAAGAAGAGTGTAAAAATATTCGCCACCAAACGTTTCTTTATGGAATGTTGACAATAAGCTTTCATCGGCCCATTCCATTGAACTCCACTTTGAATTTAATACCGATTCATCTAAGATTGCACACAAGCAGTAGCGAGAATTATTAATCACATTTTTAGGTAGATTTTGGCTTCGAACTTCAACTTCAAAGCGCTTTAGTGCTTCAACACAGCGATGCTTAAGTGCTGCTAAATTAGTCATCTCCTTTGACTGACTAATTGAGATAACTAATGAAAAACAATCTGTGGCAGCTTCTAAAAGAGGGTTTTTAAATATAGATACTTTAACATTGCTTGCTTGTCTAGCTGATGGTGGCTCTACCGACATTACGGTCTTATCAGCGTCATTGCTATCAGTATTGATACTTGGTGCATTTCGCCCCAATCTACCAGGGCGAGGTTTTATAATGGTTTCGTCCATTGAAACTCTTCCTTTAAAAGTTAAGTTCTAATAGCCCAAAGGCTTAATTGAAGTTCTGGGTAATTCCCTGATAAATGAATAGCTATTCCACCACTTGAGCGAAGTTTTTCCCAGTGCTCGCCATGCTTATTTAGCTCAAAGTAATGAAAGCCTGCATGATACGGAATTTGCCTAGGTGCGGTAGGTAAACTACTAATTGTTATTCCTGGAATTTGATTATTTACAAGATCACGAATTGTTTCAACACTGCCAATTTTTATTTGTGACGGGAGTATTTTACGTAATTCTTCATGTGGCACACTTGCTTTAATCGCAAGAACAAATTGAGCTGAATTAAGCACCGATTTGTCTTTTAAAGCACCAAATGAAATACCAAATTTACTTTGCTCCAGCTTAATTTCAGTCGCTGTTTGCTCTATTACATGACTTAATGACTGATATAAGAAATTAACGACTTCGCTAAATACTTGTCCTAAATTCTTGTGGTCGTATTTGGGAAGCTTAGGCACTCTTTTGTTGACCGTACTGAACGTAGACAATTCTCCTGCGAGCTCAATAAGCCGCGTATAAAATACATTTGGGTGGAGGTTATTGACTGTTAATAGGTTTTCAAATACCGCATCATACTTATTCAGCGTTTGTAGCATAATAAAGTCAGCGACAGACGTACTTCCGGCATAACCTTGGCATAGTCTAACGGCAATACTTTCTGCGCGTTGCTTAATCATTGAACCTATTTCACGTACTAATCCAACAAGAGGTTTACACTGCCCAACCTGCAATGAGGCTGGAATATATTTAGTGTCTAACTTTATTCTACCTTCACTACTTACATCTAAGATTTTTGCTAAAGGAAGTAAAATATAACCAGAGTGATCATCTGAGGATAACACCAACTTACTGAATGTTTTCGCAACTTGGATTATTTCTTGAGATTGAGAGCCAATTAAGTCATCACTTACAGACAAATCATGCAATTTGTAACGAGTGACTATATTTTCTTCAGGCGCTGAGATATTAATCCCGCTATTTTTAAACGCAGGTATAGCAAGATACACTATCTCATCATAGGCATCTTTGCCTACTACCAAAGGTTCTGGTAATGGGGTTGATTGAGGCATATCCAGCGGCAGTAGATCTGGAGTGATCGCAGATAATGCTTCAATAGCAAATTGACCTGAATTCAATAATTCAGTATCTATTGCTACTTCAAGTATTCCCCACGGATCGGCCAAATTCCCGCTACACACTTGCTTTATTACATTCGCAATATGTTTATCTGATTGCTGAAAGTGCTGTGGTCTTAAAAACATCCCTTCAGTCCACGCAACCCGAGTATTGTCACTCATTTACAAATCCTTTTTATTGCTCTCTCATGTATGTAGCAATTGCTTCCACATTAACATCTATGTCGTCATAACCAGTTGGATCGACCTCAATAACAGATCGCCATCTAGCTTGGTCTATATTTCTATACGCAACCACAACGCCTACATAACGAGTATTTTTGTTTAAACTCATTTTATATTTTTGCACTGAGTTTGGCTGTAATTCAAGTTCATCTTTTTTAATTAGGTCAGGTCCAAGTAATTTCTCAGGTGTATCATAAAGACTAAAGAAATCCTGCGTATCAAAGATAGTACGTGAACTAAGTTCAAAAATTTTCATAACTACCGGAGACGGTCTATCCGATGTATCCGGGTTTACGTTCTTGGATACATTAATAATTAAATCCGTTGAAGGCGGAACCAATTGATTAACAGTACTGCAACCGAGTACTAAAAATAGTAAACTAAAACTCATCAAATAGAGCTTAACTTTATACATTATTGCTTTCCTTTCTAGAGCGTTTCTTTAATTCTATCGTTATATGCTTTTAAGAAGTCATCTGACATCGCCATCGCACCTTTCGTATTCACTTCTTGCGATAAATCATCATGTAAACTTTCATATAGTTTCCAGCACTTGTAATCAATCTGCCCTGGTATAATCTTTAGTATATTGGCGTTATCATTTACTTGTTGACTTATATGCTGCGGAGAAACTTGCGCTAACATTCCTTTCAATACACCGTCAGCTCCTGCCAATAATGCATGTTCATGCCTGCGCGTATCAACAAAGCTTTCTTTTATTGATTCTTTAGAGGAAAGGAAGCTTGCACTATTTCTGATGAATAAATTCTGAATAACATCATCAACATCCGCAGAAAATTTTAAAGGGTTGTTTTGCTTAGTCTGAAACATCGTGTGATTTAAGCGAAGTTGGTTTTTTACATGCGCTCTTTGGCGCAGAGATTCCATAAGCTCGTTTAGTAATAAATTTAAACCTTGCCCCATTTCGAACCAATGTTCTTGTGTATTTAAAGCATCCTGCAATTCGGCTTTAACGCCTAATCCCTTTAAAAAAGCATCTGATAGCGCAGAGCCACTGCTCACAGTGGCCTTCGCTGATGATGGCTCTGGTGTGTGAACTTTAGCCGCTACATTTTGCTTTGGAGGTGTGGGTGCAATTTCAGGTTTTTGAGGTTCTTCAAAAACCGGCTTGTCTGCAACTAAAGAAGCAGGAGCCATAAGACTCGATAACTCATCCCAATCTTCAGGTATTTGATTATTACCGCCAGAGAAGCTTTCTTGTACCATATCAACAGCAGGCATAGATTCATCTAACAGAGATTCGTTTGTAAAGTGATGCGGTTGCGAAAATGACTCCGGCTTACTTCCCATAAAATCATCGCGGTGTTGAGACAAACCAGCATTGCTCGTAGCAGCGCCCTGCGGCTCAACTAACTTTACATCAATTTGAAAATCGCCAATAGTAAGTACATCTTTATCTGAAAGGCGTTGTCGATTACCTTGACCAAGCGGCGTCACACCAAAATTGACAAAAACACCGTTAGTAGAGTCGTCATAAACGTAAAATGCATCGTCTTCTTTTTCTATTCTTCCGTGCTTACTCGATATAATCTTTTCAGGATCGGGAAAGTGCCAGTCACATGTTTCAGAACGGCCAAAGGTGAGTACATTTTCTGTTGTCTTAGATGCTTCAATTTCAGGTGAGAGTCTATGATAACTAGTTATGTTTAGTATCAGTTCCATTTGATAAGTTAGTCCCATAAATCTTCAATTGCACTAGGATAAAGTACAAGAGAAACTATTGTCAACATTGAAATTAATATATGGACACTGTCTTGATCTTACTAATCTAAAAAATACGGGAAATATATAATTTATTAATGAAATAGTATTATAAAAATATGTTGTTAAAAAAACGCTGTGTATCGCTATTTTAAATTCTATTTATTAAAAACATCTTAATAAAAAAACACATTATGTAACGCTTTAGAAAATTATCATTCATAGCAACCAAAGTACTGCTCTGCTCTTTAAAATTCAAAGTACCCGCCAAGGTAGATCGTTAGATTTTTATAAAATATTACAAACATTAAATTAGTTACAAATTGAAAACAACATCGAAGCCACAAAGACGTGATTTAGATCTAAATATTAGGCAATTGAATCATTGCTATAGTGGGAGAATTTTGTAAAAATGGTGGACTGTATCAGAGGGAAAGTTGGTAAGAATAAAAAACTTACCTATGCGATTATTTACATTAACACAACAAAAGGACTTACGATGAGCAGTATCAATAGCTCAAGTGATAAAACTCAAATTGCTTCACTTGACTCTAATCTTAAAAGAACACCGCCAAAAAATAAAATTAATCTAATAGGTAAAAAAATATCAGGTCGTTATTTGATCGAAGAACTTATTGGTCAAGGCGGAATGTGTTATATCTATAGAGCTAGAGATACATTTTTAGAAAATGCGACTCGCTCAGAAGCATTTGTAGCAATCAAAATTTTACAAGAAGAGTTCTCTCACTCTGAAGAAGCAATTTCTCTTTTAAAAGACGAGACATCAAAAACACAGCAACTCTCTCACCCTAGTATTGTTAAAGTTTTTTCTGCTGATTCAGACGGTGACTTATATTACGTTACAATGGAGCTGATCGAAGGGGAGACCTTAGAGCAAATCATTAAACGAAATAAGCCTTCGGGTTTGGTGTTTAAAAAAGCCAAAATTATTTTAGAACAACTAGCCGATGCTTTAAATTATGCCCATTCAAAAGGCGTAATACATAACGATCTTAAACCTTCTAATATTATTTTTGACAGTAATGGTAATTTAAAAGTACTCGATTTTGGTATTGCTAAGCATAAAAGCATTGAAGATGCCTATGCAGTAAACAGTAATACCGAGCTAGGTGTAGTTGGTGGGTACACACCAACTTACGCCAGTCCTGAGCAGCTAAAAGGCGCTGATGCTACGCTCAGAGACGACGTGTTTTCATACGCGTGTATTGCCTTTGAATTACTTAGCAGTAAGCATCCATTTAATCGTGTTGCCGCTGACAAACTCCCTAAAGACACGACGGCTAAACGTCCTAAAAATTGCCCACTATGGTTATGGGGAAGTTTAAATAAAGCACTTTCATTAGAAACGTCGAAACGGCACGACTCTTTAGTGCCCATATCAAATAAACTTAAGTCTAATCTAAAGCCAACTATGGTATTCATCGCAGTATCAGCTGCTTTGATCCTCATCGCTGGTCAATTAAATTTATCCAATGGCAATAACATAAAACAGCTAGAAGCAAAGCTTGATAATGCTAATGCTATTAATCAACAAATAGAAACTTGGATGGCGTGGAATGGCCCAGCTATTTTGCAAAGATTAGGTGAAATACCTCCACAGTATAATGTGTTAAAACAAGGTCTGTTGAGAGTTAACCAAGACACTATATTGAAAAACTTTGCTGACCAAGCAAACGATAGCAGCAACAACTCAAGTAAATTTAAAAACTTTGATGAAATAATTGCTATATATTCTAATGCGCTTGAATATTATCCTGACTCAGAAACACTTTCTGTTCAACTTGAAAGTGTTCTTAGGGAGCGCCAATCTATAATTTTTGATATTACATCAAGGATTAACTTATTATTAGAACAATCACGTTATAACGAAATTGATAACAACAGTATTCCTCAGCTAATCAGCGATCTCAACGAAGTCGACAACACTTACGTATATCGCCCTTCACCTACACATTTTGAGAATTTTGAAGTTGCTTTAAACCAAGCCATTGAAGTAGACGACGTGGTATCTCAAAAAGCGTTATTAAATGTAGGTAAGGCTATATTTACTGATAAACAAAAAGCTGAAAGTCTATTTACCAATTTACTAAAAAGAGAGTCGGCAATTGATGCGTTAAGTTCGTATCAGACAAAATTAGATGCGGGAGAACAAGCCACTTACCCAACATCAGACGCTGTTGTGTTCTATCTGCCAAGATTTCAACGTTATGATGAAATGCTAGAAAATATAACCGATCATAAAGCACTATTAGCTTTTGAAGAGCAAGTAAATTTGGAATCAACTGGACTTCCAAGCGACTTTTCTCTTTTAGTTTCATTTCGAAAAGAGTTATCAAGACGTTATATTACAATGGCCAATGCATTGATGAAAAAAAGAATGTATAAAACGGCAGAGCAGTTAGTGGAAAGAAGTGAAGCTATCACTAAATCTTTGGATAATTTACTTTAAAATAAGCATATCAACTCGTAGAGTTATTGCTCTGCGAGTTACATAACGAAAGTGACAATAATTGAATAAGCAGTAGATACATATTAAACTATTGCTATTTTTTAAAACGAGAGTTAGGGACGACAAGTTGAATACTTCATTTACTCTTCCAAAATTTTCGAAACACTCAATACTTTTAAATGGACTATTTATGAAAAAACTAAGCGCATTTGCAGCCATCCTTTTATTAAGCGGTTGTTCAACAACTTCATCTGTTGATGAAACTGAGCAAGTAGTTAATGAAGTCGTTATGGATGTTGAAGAAGTTGTAGCGCCAATTTCATTAACAGTTATCGCTAACCCAGCCGATGCCCGTGTTCGCATTATGAATATTTCTCCTATCTACCAAGATGCAATTGAACTTGAAGAAGGAAAATACGATATTGAAGTAAGTAAAAAAGGATTTATTACTTACAGAGAATGGGTTGTTGTTGATAAAAAAACAGTAGTCACTGTTCAATTGCAAAAAGCGACGGCAGGCCAATAATCGCTGTAAACAATATAAATCTTTTTAGCTAATGTACTTTTCTATAAAAGTATATTAGCTTCTCTACTACCTAACCAAATATTCAACTCACAACCCTTTTATGTGTGATAACTCCGAGTACTTATAACGCCAATATGCACTCAATTAATGCATTAGTATTACAAGAGTGTTTTAAAATAATGGTTAGCATACCCCAAGATGCATATATTAATTAAAATACACAACCACAGCACAATAATAAAACGTTTTTTTTGCGACTTATGACGCAATAACTGTTGAGCTATTAATGCACCAGGCCATCCCCCGAAAAGCGCTATTAACTGCAATGTTCGCTCCGGTGTACGATTTACTTTTTTATATACCGATTGCTTAGCTTTGCGTTTATCCCACGCATATACTAAAAAGCTTAATGCGCTCAAAACGCTGATATAGATTGGTACATAAATTAGCGTGTAATTAAGCGTATAAGCTAGCCAAGTAAAAATGATAAAAAGGCTCGCTATCGTTATTAAAGTTTTCTTTATCAATTAATTATCACCTATACTAACTTTATAAAACTAAAAAAAGAGAGTGAAAGTATGACATATTTTAAAACGCTATTCTTAGCCTTATGCCTGTGTGTATTTACGTTTAGTTACGCAGATGAAAATAACCTAACTTTAGATAAACAACTAGCTGTATTTCAACCTTTTTTGGGTACTTGGCAAGCTAACTTTGAAGTAGCCCAAGGCGAAAAGCCAATTCAAGATGTAGGTAAGTGGGAACGAGCACTCAATGGTAAAGCTATTCGCACTGCACACTCTATTAATGAAGGTGAGTATGGCGGCGAATCTATGATTTTTTACGATAGCAAAAAAGAGTTACTCGTTTTTTATTACTTCACAACGGCAGGTTTTTACACTAAAGGCACATTAAAGGTGCTAAGCCCCACTCAATTTGTAGCCTATGAGGATGTAACGGGTAGTAAAGAAGGTATTACTAAAGTTAAATCTATGAGTGAACTAAAAGATGAAAAATTTATTGTATCGACCTCTTACTTAAAAAAAGGTGAGTGGACAAAGCCCGAACAACGTATTTATACACGTAGTACAAAAACGGTTAAATTTAAATAGCCGCAATTTATAGACACAAAAAAGGCAGCCTAGGCTGCCTTTTGTCATTTATAAAATCGTATTTATTTTACGTATTTTTTAAATGGTTCATCAACAGGCGTATCTGCAAGGTGGTTAGTGTAATTACTCATAACTTTTTGAGATAAGCCTACAATGATTTCAAGTAGTTGTTGCTTGCCATAACCTGCTGCAAAAAACTTTTCAATTTGCTCATCGCTGATCACACCGCGCTCACGTGTCATTGCTAATGTTGTTTCACGAAGTGTTTCAAGCTTAGAGTCCGCAAGGGGTGTTTGATTTACCAATGCATCAACAATATCTTGATCAACTTTCATTGAAGCTGCTATAGCGCTATGTGCAGGCACGCAGTAATGGCAGTTATGTTCAACATTAATTGACTGCCATACTACAGTAAGCTCTTGTGCATTAAACGATGTTTTTTGAAACAAGTCATGCAGCACTTGATACCCTTTAAGTAATGTTGGCGCTTCAGCCATTACTGCATGTAAGTTAGGGACCATACCAAATGCAGCTACTGAATCAGCCATTAGAGACTTTGACTCTTCAGGTGCATTTTCTGCTGTGTATAAAGTAAATTCTGACATGTTTAGCTCCAATAAATAATTAGGTTTAAGTAACTTCGAAACACATACTATTTGATTTTGAGCGACTGTTCAAGTTAAAATTGAGCAAGTGTTCAAATTAATTGAGAAATGACATGGCTAACAAAATAAAGTTTGAGCGTGAAACCGTTGTCCGACTTGCAAGTCAGCTATTTTGGGAGAAAGGTTTTCATGCAACCTCAACGCGCGATTTGCAAGAAGCAGTTAACATGCGCCCTGGCAGTATTTACGCTGCTTTTGGTTCAAAGGAAGGACTTTATATTGAATCTTTAAAAGACTACACAGTACAAATGCAAACCCAAATTAACGAGTGTTTATCTACTTCAGATAATATTCTTGATGGTTTACGCATTTTTGTTGAGGATGTAGTCACAAAAAAAGAAAATATACCCAGTGCAATTTGCATGTTGGTGAAGGCCAATTGCGAATTTTCCGAGAAAGACAGTCGCCTATATCAACTTAGTTTAGATTTAGCAGATAAATTTGAAAGCTATCTTTCAATTCTCTTTGAGCAAGCAATAGCAAATAATGAGCTGAGTAATAATATACCTGCACAAGATTATGCACGATTTTTTGAGGTTCAGTTTACTGGGCTACGCGGTTACTTTAATCGTCCAGGTGTTGAATCGCTAGCTCAACCTATGATTAATCAAATGTTCAAAATTATGAAGAGTTTATAAACTAACACCTCAATTATTTGCGTAAAAAATGGCAGTGACTTAATCACTGCTATTTATATTTATGCTAACACGAGTCAAACGTTACGTTTTTAACTTATTAAGTTCTGAATCTTGCTGCGTGACCAACTTATTGAGCACTTCGCTGCTGTCGCCAGCTTGCGCCGATAAGTCAGATAACTGCGAGGCGGCGTCTGATATAAGCGTCAAATTGCGGTTGATCTCTTCTGTCACTAAGCTTTGCTCTTCCGCTGCGGTAGCAATGTGCGTGATTTGGTTTGTTATTTCATCGACTTTAACCACAACACTGTGCAATGCATCAAATGCAACAGATGTTTCCTCTACTGCACTTTGTGCACGCACCACACCCTTTTCGATAACCGTTGAAGCATTTCCGACTTCATGAAGTAAACTATCAATTAATTTACTTATGTCATCAGTGGATGAGCGTGTTTTCGAAGCAAGCGCTCTCACTTCATCAGCTACAACAGCAAAACCACGACCGTGCTCACCTGCGCGTGCAGCTTCAATAGCAGCATTTAACGCTAGCAAATTAGTTTGCTCTGAAATAGTACGAATCACATCCAAAATTTGTGTAATATCTTTACTACGCGATGCCACTTTTTCAACGGCTTGGTTAGCTTCTTTTATCTCTTCTGACATCGTTTTAACTTGCGTCATCGCAGAAGATAAACTCGATTCGCTACTGACTACTAAGCCATTAATTTCGTCAGCTTGTTGCGCCGATTGCTCAGATGCTCTAGCCACTTCGAGTGCCGTAGCGCTCATTTCATTCATCGCCGTTACTACGCTTTCAATCTCTTTAAATTGTGCTTGAACATTTTGCTTAGTATCTATGGCGATATGCGATGCAATTTCGCCTTGATGTTTTGTTTGTTCAGAAACAGCTTTTAACTGAATTATTAATTCTCTTAATTTAGATAAAAAACGATTAAAACCAGCAGCTAGGGCAATTAGCTCAGCATGCGTATCAACTTCTAAAGTATGAGTAAGATCCCCTTCTGAGCTTGCTAAATTATCAACTCGTTGTTGGATCTGCTCTAAAGGGGCAACCACACTACTAACAACCAATTTCATGACAATAAAAGCAATAACAGCAATTACTGAGCCTGATACTAAGATTAATAAACCAAGATACTTGGCCATTTCTGACATGTTATTAGTTAAAGTAACCGGTCCAGCTAATGCTAAATCTGCAGGCACCTCAATTAGTAACGTCCAACTTACATCGGCTAATTTAATTTTAATAGGATATGAAACTAAAATTTCATTTCCAGATTTATAGACCCCTCCTTCGCCATCTAAGCTCTCAAAATTTTTGTTTACAGAGTCATTAATTGCTTCTTTAAAAGGACGCCCGAGCTTATCTTTATAATGACTACTACCAACGATTAAATTTAAGCTACTTAACAAAGTTACTTTTGCTTTACCCTTGTATAATTCTTCTGATAACTTTTCGGTTAAAGATTGAAAAACAGGTAAGGTAATGTCTGCACCAGCTAATCCTATAAATTGGCCCGACCTCATTATTGGCACTGTAAGAGAGGTCATCATTTCAGAATAACCGGGGGATATCTCGTATAAATAAGGCTCCATAATGCATGGTTTTTCACTGTCCTTAGCGCATAAATACCACTCTGCTTCGCGTAAACCAAACTCATTAAGTTTAGTAATATATTTTTCACTCGCATCATCTACAACTTGCTGCTTAACAACACCTTGTTTACTGCGAGTAAAATAAATTTCTAGCGTCCCTACGTCTTTTACTGAATGAGGAAAGCCGTTAGTAAAATTAGCGTCATTATTGTCAAAGCCATTTTTTTCAAATTGAGAATAGATAGAAGACAACAAAGCATTGTCGGTGATAAGCGATCTATTTAATAGTACGGCAGAGTCACGGCTCAACGCGTTTTTTTCTGCTGATTCACCTAAAATAGAGGCTAAAGAAAAAGGAACTCGGTATACCTCATTTATAAAAGCAGCAATTTGCTCACCGTATGAAGCGGCTTTTGCTGTTAGCTTTTCATCGACTTCTGTGACAATTAATTGTTCTGCTTCAATTGACAACTTAGTATTGCTTGATGAAAGCTCAGACCACAAAATAGTCGATAAAACGATAACAGTGAGTAGTATTCCACCCACACTGATCCACAATAACTTTTTTGCTAGCGCTATTTCCCGCATTAAACTTACCTTCCTTTTACGTAGTTACTTTCAGTCTAGACTAATTGCCAAATCATACTAGCTAAATTAGCTAAACTACTAAACTAAAACTACATTTAAGGTCGTTGCGCTAATTTAACCTAATTCTATTAAGAAAAAAGGTGATTAAGGTTGCTGCTATGAGTAAACACACACTTACCCATAAACATGCCACCAACCCATATATTTGGAATACCCAACCAGAAAGCACCGTACCAAGTAAACGCCCTATTGCATTAGCCATATAATAAAAGCCAACGTCGAGCGAAACCCCATCGTTTTTAGCAAAACTTACTATTAAGTAACTGTGCAGTGATGAATTTACGGCAAATACACCACCAAAAATAAGTAAGCCTATTACAAGCGTAAAATGTATCGCGATATCAAATTGCATCAACAACGCTAAAATACCAGTTACGCCACTCAATAAAGCCACCCACCAATATGCTTTTTTGACTGAGTGTGAATTTGAATCGCTTTGCCCAGTTATGCGCGGAGCTTGCGATTGCACCAGCCCATAAGCAATAACCCACAAAGCCATAAAGCCGCTTACCCACCAGTGATCCCAGTTAAACTGAGCGGCTAAGTAAACCGGTAATGCAACGACAAACCATACATCGCGCGCCGCAAACAAACATAAGCGCGCAGCACTAAGTAAGTTGATTGCACGGGATTTAGAAAATAACTCTTTAAACTTAGGTTTGTTTTTAGCTTTGCCAATATCGCCTTTCAAAAAAATTAAACTAATAACCCACGCAACACTGAGTAAAGCGATTAAGCTTACTAGCGCACCTACAAAGCCAAATACAGTAAGCAGTAATCCGCCTAAAAAAAAGCCCACCCCTTTTAAAGCATTTTTAGAGCCGGTAAGTATGGCAATCCATTTATATAATTGGCTTTGCCCTGCATCGTCTTGTGGTACTAAATACTTAATGGCGCTCTTTGCGCTCATTTTATTTAAGTCTTTAGCTATGCCACTCAGTGCTTGCGCTGCCATAACATAGGCAACCGTTAACCAATCTCCAGGAACGCACAACATGGCTAAAGCGACAAGTTGTAGCCCAAGCCCTACATTCATGGTTTTATTTAACCCTAAATACGCGCCAAGCCAACCACCGACTAAATTAGTGATCACACCAAAAATTTCATAAAACAAAAACAACATGGCTATTGCAAATGCACCATAACCTAACTGATGAAAATACAGCACCACCAGCATGCGCAGTGCACCATCGGTTAAAGTAAATGCCCAATAGTTACCAGTAATTATTAAATATTGTTTTATAGAACTCGGTAAGTTAGCCAACTGCGCAAACATAGCGTTAAACCTTATTAAATGAGATTAAACTAAATCACTTTTTGCAACTTTAAGCATTAGCTCAGCAGTACGGTTGGCATAACCCCACTCGTTATCATACCAAGCATATAATTTAAGCTGAGTGTTGTTAATAACCATAGTAGAAAGTGCATCTATGGTGCAGCTACGTGGATCAGTTTTGTAATCTATAGATACAAGCGGCTTTTCTTCGTAGCCTAAAATGTCTTTTAGCTCATTATTTGCAGCATCTTGAAACCACGTGTTTACTTCGTCTTGTGTAACACCTCGCTCTAGCTCAAAAACACAATCGGTAATTGACGCGTTAGTTAAAGGTACACGCACAGCATGGCCGTTTAATTTACCTTTAAGCTCGGGGAAAATATGCGTAATAGCCGTTGCACTACCGGTTGTAGTAGGGATTAAACTTGTACCGCACGAGCGCGCACGGCGTAAGTCTTTGTGAGGGGCATCAATAATCGTTTGAGTATTAGTAATGTCGTGAATCGTGGTCATTGAGCCGTGTTTAATACCCACTTTTTCTTGCAGTACTTTTACTATTGGCGCTAAACAGTTAGTTGTGCAAGAAGCAGCCGTAACAATTTTATGCTCACTTGGGTTAAAAAGGTCATCGTTTACACCCATTACTACATTTAATATACCGTCTTCTTTTACAGGCGCGGTTACCACAACACGCTTAACACCTTGCGCTAAATATTGATTTAGCAGTTCAGTGGTTTTCATTTTACCGCTGGCTTCTATAACAACATCGCAATCTGACCAATCAGTTTCGTTTATGGTTTTGTTGTTGGTAACTGTAATCGTGTGTTTGCCCACACTAAAGCTATTATCATCACTAGAAACCTGTTGTGCTAAGCGTCCGTGTACTGAGTCAAACTCAATTAAATGTGCGTGGGTTTTAGCATCGCCCGCTACATCATTTACTTTAATAAACTCGATTTCTGGCCAATCAACTGCTGCACGCAGTGTTAAACGCCCCATACGGCCAAAACCGTTAATACCTACTTTAATAGTCATAATTAAATACCTTTAATAAGTTAATTTATTAGTTAGTTACAGCAGCTAGTAATACGTTCAGGGCGATTACCCATAACATTTAAGCGCGTTAAATCATTTTCATAAAATGAAGGATTAGCAGTAAGCGTTTGCGTTAGCACCGTTTTAGCCCATTCTGGCAGGGCTTTATTAATGCTGTAATACACCCATTGATTTTGTTTGCGGTCGCTCAACAATCCGCATTGTCTTAACTGCGCTAAATGGCGAGACACTTTAGGCTGGCTTAGCTCAAGTGCAGCAACCAGTTCGCATACGCACAACTCTCGCTCGCGGCTAATTAGGAGCATTGCTTTTAAACGCGTTTCGTCCGCTAGGCATTTATAAAATTGGAGTGGGTTGAATTGTTCCATACTGTCCTCACTGTGTTAGTGCACATACAATAAAACAAAAACAGAACATATGGAATAGTGAATATATGATTTTTTGCATGTTAAAGTAATTTTACCCTAAAACGCAAAAAAGCACACAACGACTGATTGTCGCTGTGTGCTTTTATAACTTTTCTTTATTTAGTTATTAAATAACTGAAAGCTCTACTTCGATGTTGCCACGTGTTGCGTTTGAATATGGGCATACTTGGTGTGCTTTATCTACAAGCGTTTGCGCTGCTGCTTTATCCATGTCACCAAGTGATACAGCAAGTTTTACCGCAATCCCAAAACCGCCTTCAATCGCGCCAATAGACACTTGTGAGTCAATATGCGTGTCGCTTGGTAAATCTATTTTTTCGCTACCTGCAACAAATTTTAGTGCGCCAATAAAACACGCTGCATAACCTGCGGCAAATAATTGCTCTGGGTTAGTGCCTTGTCCGTCATCGCCGCCTAAACCTTTAGGTGTTGATAGGTTTACATCTAAACGACCATCATCAGATTTAGCTACACCTTCGCGGCCGCCAGTTGCAGTTGCTTTTGCTGTGTAAGCTACGTTTTGTAATACATTCATAATAAACTCCAAAGTTTAGTAATCAATTTAGTTTGTGTGCAAAATAATAGAACAAGTAATTAGAGATTGCAAATACTTTGCGTACAAATTAAAATAACGATATTAAAATAAAGGATAAAGCTATGTCGTTTGAGCAATTAAAGTTAAAAAATCAGTTATGCCATCGGTTATACATGGCATCTAACAGCATTGCTCGCGCGTATCGTGAGCCTTTAAGCAAGCTGAATTTAACTTACCCACAATACGTAGTAATGATGGCGCTGTGGGAACAAGACAAAATAGCAATTGCAGAGCTGATAGATAAAACCGCGATAGACGGCGGTGCAATGACCCAAATATTAAAGAAGATGGCTGATAAATTACTTCTAGCGGTTATTAAAGATGAGCACGATAAGCGCAAACGGTTCGTACAGCTTACCCAAAATGGCCTATCACTTAAGTTAAAAGCGGCTAATATTCCTAAAAATATTTTGTGTAAATTTGATAGTGTTGATGCAGCACAAGCGAAGCAACTTATGCAATTACTCGATTTAGTCGTAAGCGATTTAGCCGATTAAGCTCTTAATTAAAATGACTGATATTAAAAAATTACTTTTGTTGGCGCATATAAAAAGTAGGCCGTTAATTTACTTTATTAAGTGACTGTATTTTTTAAAAAGCCTGGCAAATAGTTGCAGGGCTTTTTGCTAAAAAACACCACACTGGTGCATCTTTTAATAATACTTCACCTCTTTGGTGCTAATTCTTGAGTATATATTTTCACTTAAATACTAACCACCTGATTTTTATTCATAAAATATTCAAGTTAATGTTGGCATACTTCTTCTATTAACTAATGTGTCTAGTAAAAATACCAAGGAAAAAACCATGTTCAACTTATACCATACCCTTTACCTTTTATGGCGTTTAGACATTAGCATTTGGCAAGTTAATGATCCGACAAATACCCACACTACGGCTGAAAAAGAACGCGCCTATGTTAAATAATAGCGTATTGTGTAAAGGCTTAGCGTAAAACTGAAATGTATAAACTACTTTAGGCTAAGCTTTTGCGCATTATGAACCACCTAGTATAAAAACACCCCTCCTAAAAGCTCACATTTACAAACATCAAAAATTAATAAAAGCACTGCGTTTATAACTTTGCAAGCAGCCCAATTGCGTTGTATTGTGGCACTCTATTGAAAATTTTTAGTTGGAACGTGTATGCACGCTTTGGAAGTTAATTTTGATGGTTTAGTTGGTCCTACCCACAACTACGCTGGTTTATCGTATGGTAATGTTGCCTCGTTAAATAACGCAGCAAGCTTTTCAAATCCTCAAGAGGCAGTACTTCAAGGCCTTGAAAAAATGAAAGCCATGCACGACAAAGGCCTAACTCAAGGTGTATTTGCCCCTCATGCGCGCCCCGACTTAAACGTACTGCGCCGCTTAGGTTTTACCGGTAATGATGCACAAGTAATTCATAAAGCGTTTAAAGCCGATCCTATTTTATTACGCGCGTGTTATTCAGCGTCAGCAATGTGGACAGCCAATGCTGCTACGGTATCGCCATCTCCTGATACAACCGACGGCAAAGTACATTTCACTTCAGCTAATTTAAATAATAAGTTTCATCGTTCATTAGAGCCTGCAACCACTACACGCTTATTAAAAGCGATGTTTAATAACGACAAATACTTTGCGCACCATACTCACTTACCCGACCAAGGCTTTTTTGGCGACGAAGGTGCAGCAAACCATACTCGTTTTTGTGACAGCCATGGCGAGCAAGGCCTTGAAATGTTTGTATTTGGTGCCAGCGCGTTTAACAGCCAATTACCAAAACCCGCTAAGTTTCCTGCAAGGCAAACGCTTGAAGCCTCAGAAGCAATTTGTCGCTTACATAACTTAAAAGATTCTAGCCAAATTTTATTACAGCAAAACCCAGATGTAATAGATCAAGGCGTATTTCACAACGATGTAATTGCAGTCGGTAACGCCAATGTACTACTGTGCCACCAACAAGCATTTTTAAATCAAGCACTGGCGCTACAAGACATTCGCGACGCGTATGTAGGCAGTAAAGAGTTTTACATTATTGAGGTACCAAGCGATAAAGTGAGTATTAACGATGCAGTAAGTAGTTACTTATTTAATAGCCAACTAGTGAGCCTTGATGATGGTTCAATGCTGTTAGTTGCACCACAAGAGTGTAAGCGCAACAGTGCTGTTAATGCCTACATTGAAGAAATGATTATGGCTGATAACCCAGTAAACCAAGTGCAGTTTTTTGATTTACGCCAAAGTATGCAAAATGGCGGCGGCCCAGCTTGCTTGCGTTTACGTGTAGCCCTTAACGAGCAAGAACTTGCTGCAGTAAACCCAGAGGTTATTTTAACGGATACTAAATACACACAACTGTGTGACTGGGCAAAACGTAACTACCGCGACAAATTAGGCGCAAGTGACTTTGCAGACTCAGCCCTACTCACCGAAAGCTACCAAGCACTTGATGAACTTACACAGCTGCTTAATTTAGGCTCAGTGTACGACTTTCAACTAGAAGGTTAATACTAAAGCGAATAAAAATATAGCGAACCAAACCTCGCTATGTTTATTTATACAGAGCTGCGTTGATCTTTGTGGGTTTAAATTGGTTCAATTCAGGAAGGTTTATTCACAGCCGAGGTTTATAAGCCCAGTAGACTTGGTTATACCAACCTGCTTATATATGGGGTCTATTTAACGTTAAGAAAATTACGCTAGAACTAGGCAAAAATTTTTGTATCTAGTTGTTCTAAATAAAAAATTTTTAACGACGTTATAGTGCAATTTAATTCGTTAAATTGATCAAAGATTTATGCAGTTTGGTATTAATGCCCACTCGTTACTCTAATGACCTACACGCTTGTTGGCATTTCAGTGGATACGGATCCTATTTAAATGCTGAAAAACGCATACGCTTTATAATAAGTATACCTATCTAAACACTTTTAAAATGGCTGGGTTCATCGTTGATGGAATTTGCGGTGGAAGGTGAGCTTTAATACTTACTGCCCACCCCAGAGGTGTTGTTAGCTATAAATTGTCTACAACAAATGATTAGATATGGTTTTTGAAATTTCCAACATTGAAGACTTGCCAGTAAACTCAAACTTAACTTTACCAACAGCTGAAAAATATATCTCTAATTCAGAATCAAGGTCAAAAGTACCCGAGGTTTCAACCGAATAGGCTACAATATTTTTATAGGGTAAAGATGTAAAATCTTTTTTGCTTCCGGTAATACCTTGCACATTTACAGCGATGATTCTTTTATCTGTAAAAACCACTCCATCACGCATTGACTTGTATGAATCAATTATTTGCTCATCGTCTAAAAGTAAATCTTTTACTTTATCTGCGTAATCAGAATCCTGTTTAAGCTTAAAAAAACCTTTATTATCAAAATCTATCATTGAACATCCTTATATATCTAACGAGCCTGTAGATTAGCTCGTTTTAAAGTTATCTTTATTGATAAACAAACCATAGCCGAGTTCCTATTTTGGTTCAATCAGTTACTTCAATTTCACATGAAATATTAAAAGAGAATTTAGTGCTGTTTAATTTGTGTTTTGGAAGAGATTATAGGTATTTGAGTGACTTATTTGAGCGGGTGAAGACTTACCCGTATTGATGCATCGCTCTTCTCGTTATTTATTGATTATAAGTTAAGCTTATCATTTTGTTTAATTGACAGTTTCAGCAATAATTAGGACGGATGTCATCCTAACTATCATCCTGTTTTTAGCAATTCCATTTTTAATTCTTGGTAACACAATACATTTATAACGTGGGTTTGTAGTGGTACAGTAATTTTAGACTTCCCGTAGTTTACCTACAAACAACATATTGATTCATAGTTATACCAAGAAAACAATCCAAACAATAGCAATGAAGTATGGGAGTTATCATTTACTGTAATTAGTTCATATGTCTCAGAGTATGGGAAAAAACTGGATACGAAAACAAGATCAGCAAGCTTTTGTTTATTATAGTTTAATTCAAAGTTTGATTTTAGCCATCTACTCTCAATATGAATTACTTCTAGCGTAATATCCTCATTAATTATTAGAGAAAAACTTGCCCGTTTACCATAATCAAGTCGAACCTTTTCGCCTTTATATAAATATTTATGAATTCCACCCGCACGAGAAAAAATAATAGTGCCATCTTGAGTCAGCTCACCAATACTTGAAAGCACATAACTATTATCAAAACTAGAAGTGAACTCTATAACTTCAGGAGATAGAAATTTCCGTTTTATTTTGATTATTGCTTTTGGCATTTAGAATCCATTTTATTATGTAGAGCAAGGCTCTATGTAAAGATAACGCTCGTATATGCGGAGGTTTTGTATCGAGACACGAGCGGAAAAAACCGTCCAAGCCACGCTAGTAGCTTATGTAACATGCGCTTGTTAGTGGCTTTAGGCATTAAATCTTCCACTTTTTATGAGCCTCTGAATCATACCCAAACCCTGCTGCCATGAATAAATCCCTATAATCAGTATTAGCTAGCTTGACAGCAGATTCGAATTTCTTCATGTCTCCTGAACTTATTTTTAAAACGGATATCCAAATCCGCTCTAAGGATTCAGCTTCCCAATCATTGCAACTAGAGATGCTTCTTGGGCAGTCATCCGAAAGAATTTTTTCAACAATTTTTGCTTGATCAGATTTAAAAAGAAGACCAATAATCTTTTTAGTTTTATTACTTAAAACATTCATACTCGGCCACTGACCCTCACTGTCAGACTAGTTGTCGCGCTTTATATTTATTGATGTCTCAACCATAGCTAAGTTCTCATTTTAGTTCAATTTTTTAGTGTGTTTCATGGTGGATATAGAGAGAATTTAATCGGTGTTTTTAACGAGATCTGGGTGATTTTTTTGAAGTTTAAAAAACTTTATCATCTTTAATACTGAATCACCTCAAGTGATATTGGTGTTCATAGCAGAAACCATCTGCGAAACGAGCATGTAATAAGGTGTAATATTTTTCCATTAAAAAATGATGTAGTTTCCATATAGAGATTTACTACTGACTAAAGAGCTAGGGCTGTTTATCTTTCGAGGTTGAATTTACAGCAGACTGTTTGGTATTTAGGCAAGACAGAGCCTATGAAGTGTGGTTATTCCCCATAAATTGGCGATAACGCTGTATAAATGCCAAACGTCCGCTGCCCTTTGGGTTCTTTCTGGTGGATTAACATATTAACAGCGATTACTAAGAAGCATAGGAAAGGATTATTAAATGCAGCTAGGGCGCACCCCAAACGCGATCGGAAAACAGAAGTATTTCAGTGTGATGTAGAGCCAAATTTTTAAGGCTTTACTTTAGATTTTTTTAACTACCTATGACACAGATGTAGGTAAGGGGCGTGAGCAGGGAGCGGAAGCTTTGACTTATTCTTACAGGGATGTAAGCCATTAGAGTAACGCAGAAGTAGTTACCGAGCCCACTAAGTACAAATCTCGCACCGCGATTAAATCGCCTTTAGATAGAACAAATTTTAATCATGAAAGGTCAACAGGCCTTAATGTAAAACATCTAAATAAAAAGCAATATTGTCTACATTAGTATTCAATTAAATTTCAAATCAATACGGAGTAATTAAATGTCTACTTATAAAATACTAAGCTTTTGTGGTGGCGGAATAAGAGGTTTGATGTCAGTCAAAATGCTACAACGATTACAAGCCGATAACCCAGGCCTCTTACAAAATACTGATATGCTTACTGGTTGCTCTACGGGCGCAGTTATTTCTAGCTTTCTCGCAATATATAAAAAATACAACAGCTTTGAAAGCGAAAATGATGTCGAAATAGCATTGAACAAGCTAATGGCACTCTATGACCCTGCAATGCGTGATATCTTTTCGAAAGTACGTACAAATCCTAATGAGCCAGCAATCTCTAATCAGATCAGTCAGCTCATTGGTCAAAAACTTTCTAGTTTAGAAAAACTCACCATGTTGGACCTTAAGGGTTGTTTTGATTTAATGTTTCCTGCATTTAACATACAAGAGCATGCCCAACAACAACCAGGAAACCATCTTGGGGTAAAAGAAAATAAATCTTGGGGTATGGAATTATTCAATAATCTTGATCAATCACTCTCTGGTAATGTCTATCTTCTTGAAGCAGTGCTCGCTAGTAGCTCAATGCCAGGCATGAATGGCTCTACTAGTGTGTACTCTTCTGACAGTGAGTTAGCTCTTGGACAATTTGTCGATGGCGCTTTTGTTAACCATGATCCAACTATGGCAGCTGTTTCTCTGGCAGTTAACCAAGGCCATAAACTTGAAGATATTTCAGTTATTTGTTTTGGCACTGGATTCATGGGAAATTATATTGCTAACGAAGATACAATGTATTGGGGTTCCGCTCAGTGGCTAAATTCGGCAGATAACGTAAACCAAAATATTTATGACACTAGTCGTATTCCATCTCTCTTTGCTAATGAAGATCGTGTAAACCCAACCCTGAACATGTGTTTAAATGGTACATCTACAAATGAAATACCAACACAATCTAGTCTATTACTTGGCCAGCGATATGCCTATCTTAACCCAGATTTAAAATCAACGTATATCTCAGAAACAGCACATACCTGCAAAGAAATTAATGACATGAAAACATTTGCTGTGGATGTAGATCTAAAAAGTGCGACTGATGTAATTAATAAATATTGGCAGTAAGACACTTAATAATTCCAATTTATCAAAAACAGCAATATTGAAGTTAGGAAAGACTTAATACAAGCACTAAGCACATACCTTTTGGTATGCGCTTAGCTAAAATCAGCCCATCAACATTTAACTAAAAAACGCTTAAGACATTATTTTAAATAGTAGCTCTCTTACTGTTGCAGGCTCGAAAGGTTTATCGCAAATAGCATCAACGCCTGCCTGCGCTATATTCGCTAGGTGAGTATCATTTGCTTCTGAGCTCACCATTAAAATAGGAATGTGCGAATAGGTGTTGGAACCTCTTACAGTTTCGGTCAGCTCTTTGCCATCCATTTCAGGCATATTATAATCGGTAACAATTAAGTCAAATGATTGTGAGTTTAATTGCTCTATCGCTTGTTTACCATCTTCAGCTTCTACTGGTGCAGGGATCCCCATGCCAGCAAGTACACGAATAATATGCTTACGTGCAAAACGGCTGTCGTCAACAACCAGTACTCGCAATAAAGTTATATCAAAGTGCTCAAGCTCTACTTCTTCTTCGGTAATAATGTCTAAAGTGGCTTTTAGCGCGCGTGTAATAGCCTCGGCGCTAAATGGCTTAGGTAAAATAGCGAGTACACCCGACTGCCTTAATTGTTCAAGATACTTTTTATTACGCTCGCTCGACACCAACATAAATGCTTGGTGTTCTGTACGTGGGGTAGATCTTATTTGCTGTAATAACGTGTCTGCAGTGCCATCAGCAAAGTACATACTGCTAATAACTAAATCAGGTTGGTACTTTTCAAGCATTGTTAAAGCTTGCAGTTGTGTCGCCGCCGTTTCAACTTGTTTTACACCACATTGAGTTAGTGATTTTATTATAAGCTTTTGCTGCACATCTGAAGGCTCTACTAATAATATTGATAAATTGGCTATTGCGGTTAAATCACTCATTTATATCTCTTCAGTGTTATTGTATTTTATAAAGCGGTTGCTTTTATTCACTAATATTATAGAACAACTCTGTATTATTAAAGGAGAAAAATTTTACATCATTGTAATAAACTAATATTTACGCCTCAACCGCTAATTTGTACTATTTTATAAAGTAGCGTATAAAACGCAGACTAATTATTAATAAAGTACACCAAATTAGCCATACCAATTCCTTAATAAACGGGTCTATGATGAAGGAAATAAACCGTGTAGCAACAAGGCAAAATTTCATCATTTAGCCCCTAAAACAATCTTACTTTAATAAAATGGAGTTCTATAGCCAGCGAGGAACAAGCTGCTTATACTTTTGATATGACTCTGTAAACGATTTTTCTAAATGTGCTTCTTCTACCATTATTTGCCTATACAATGCGGTTAACCCTACTAGCAAACAAACTAAACTAAATAAGCAAGGGAGCGCTAAAAAAAAGCCAATTTGTGCAGCAGCAACACCTAAGTACATTGGATTTCGAGAATACTCATAAAGCCCCGTCGTTTTAAGCTCTTTTGGTCCATTTGGATCAATTCCTGAGCGCCAAAGTGATGCCATATCAAAATGTACGAACATACTTAATGCGAAACCTGCGCTTAGTAATACATTACCAAACATAACGCCAGGCCAACCATTTAGAGGGGTAAATAAAAGTAAATAATCATCCAACTCTGGAATAAATAGCCTAACAACACACACTAACCAAATAGCAGCTCTAAAAAACTTAAACGCCATATGGTTCCACCAACTAGAGCAAAATTGTTTGCCTGGAAAAATGACGCCAGAAGGTGTAGTTCGGTTTTTATAAATAATTCTGTATGTATAAAAAGCAGCTACAAATGTATAAAAGATAGCAAGATAAATACGTGTGAATTCAATGAGTGATGTGGAGTCATCTATAAAAAGTTGATAATTCATTCAGAACAGCCCAGTGCCTTAATCGCAATACTAAGATAATAAATTCATCTTAGTATTCATACCGTTAATTAACAAGTAAAGTAAGCGAGATGAACATAAATATGATGATCTATGAAGTTTATCAAGCGATCTCGCAGCGGAGGATGGCAAAAACCCCGTCACATTGCTGTATCGGTTTTTTTAAATTTGAAATTGGTACGAAAGCCACAGTGCCAATGATGCGCTATCATTTGCTAGGCTTGTCTTCGAGCTTTTTCAGTGCGAGTGTATATCATTCAAACCTCACTTTTCTGCGGACGTAAAAAAGCCCGAATCGTTAGATTCGGGCTCTCTACAATTTGAAGTCGGTGCCCTACGCAGTAGAATGTCGTAGTGCCCACAGCGGTGGAGAGCCACAGTGCAAATGGGATACTATCTTTGTGTCGGGGCGGCCTTCCGTGGGACTCGCCTTCGAGCTGTTTCGTTTCACTACTGAGTTCAGCATGGGCTCTTGTCTATTTATTAAATCCCAGATAGCAAAAAACCCGTCACATTGCTGTAACGGGTTTCTTTAATTTGAAGCCTTGTGATGTCGTAGTGCCTACAGCGGTGGAGAGCCACAGTGAAATGCTACATCATTTATTGTCCGCTATTCACCCACATTTTACTTTTCTGCAGACGTAAAAAAGCCCGAATCGTTAGATTCGGGCTTTCTACAATTTGAAGCCTGTGTAATGTCGTAGTGCCCACAGCGGTGGAGAGCCACATAGCAAATGCACACTATCATCGCTCGAAGCTTTGGTTTCACTATTAAGTTCGGTTTGGGCTCTTGGCTATTAGCTAAATCCCAGATAGCAAAAAACCCGTCACATTGCTGTAACGGGTTTCTTTAATTTGAAGCCTGGTAATGTCCTACTTTCACATAGCAAATGCTACACTATCATCGGCGCTGTTTCGTTTCACTACTGAGTTCGGCATGGAATCAGGTGGGTCCAAAACGCTATTGTCACCAAGCAAATATGGTGCAAAGAAGTAATGACAAGCACGTAGTGCTCCCATTTTCTTTGCGCAAGGTGCCTCAATGTTAACGCTACGCGCTAAGAGTCACCTCTTGAATTTGGAAAATATCTGATAATATTTTTTAAGTCGTTCTTTCAGTAATATCTACTTTAGTCATATTAACTTCTTCGCTTGTTTCACTATCACATAAAACGCGTTTGGCGTTGTATGGTTAAGCCTCACGGGTAATTAGTACAAGTTAGCTTAATGGCTCACACCACTTCCACATCTTGCCTATCAACGTTGTAGTCTTCAACGGCCCTTCAGAGACTTTAAAAGTCTAGTGAGAACTCATCTCGAGGCCTGCTTCGCGCTTAGATGCTTTCAGCGCTTATCAGTTCCGAACGTAGCTACCGGGCAATGCCATTGGCATGACAACCCGAACACCAGCGGTTCGTTCACTCCGGTCCTCTCGTACTAGGAGCAACCCCTCTCAATTCTCAAACGCCCACGGCAGATAGGGACCGAACTGTCTCACGACGTTCTAAACCCAGCTCGCGTACCACTTTAAATGGCGAACAGCCATACCCTTGGGACCGACTTCAGCCCCAGGATGTGATGAGCCGACATCGAGGTGCCAAACACCGCCGTCGATATGAACTCTTGGGCGGTATCAGCCTGTTATCCCCGGAGTACCTTTTATCCGTTGAGCGATGGCCCTTCCATTCAGAACCACCGGATCACTATGACCTACTTTCGTACCTGCTCGACGTGTCTGTCTCGCAGTTAAGCTGGCTTCTACCATTACACTAACCGTACGATGTCCGACCGTACTTAGCCAACCTTCGTGCTCCTCCGTTACTCTTTAGGAGGAGACCGCCCCAGTCAAACTACCCACCAGGCACTGTCCGTAACCCCGATTCAGGGGCCAACGTTAGAACATCAAAACTACAAGGGTGGTATTTCAAGGTTGACTCCACAACAACTAGCGTCGCTGCTTCAAAGTCTCCCACCTATCCTACACATGTAGGTTCAATGTTCAGTGCCAAGCTGTAGTAAAGGTTCACGGGGTCTTTCCGTCTAGCCGCGGGTACACAGCATCTTCACTGCGATTTCAATTTCACTGAGTCTCGGGTGGAGACAGCGTGGCCATGGTTACACCATTCGTGCAGGTCGGAACTTACCCGACAAGGAATTTCGCTACCTTAGGACCGTTATAGTTACGGCCGCCGTTTACCGGGGCTTCGATCAAGAGCTTCTCCCTAAGGATAACCCCATCAATTAACCTTCCGGCACCGGGCAGGTGTCACACCGTATACGTCATCTTGCGATTTTGCACAGTGCTGTGTTTTTAATAAACAGTCCCAGCCACCTGGTCACTGCGGCTCCCGTCCGCTTAGAGAGCAAGTCTCATCACAGATAGGAGCGTACCTTCTCCCGAAGTTACGGTACGATTTTGCCTAGTTCCTTCACCCGAGTTCTCTCAAGCGCCTTAGTATTCTCTACCTGACCACCTGTGTCGGTTTGGGGTACGATTCCATATAATCTGAAGCTTAGAGGCTTTTCCTGGAAGTATGGCATCAGCAACTTCATCACCGTAGTGACTCGTCTCGTGTCTCAGGTTTAGTGTTCGTCCGGATTTACCTAAACAAACGCCCTACTCACTTTCACATAGACTACCAACGCTATGCTTGCTTAGCCTGCTCCGTCCCCCCATCGCAATTATATCGAGTACAGAAATATTAATCTGTTTCCCATCGACTACGCCTTTCGGCCTCGCCTTAGGGGTCGACTTACCCTACCCTGATTAACATGGGATAGGAACCCTTGGTCTTCCGGCGTGGGAGTTTTTCACTCCCATTATCGTTACTCATGTCAGCATTCGCACTTCTGATACCTCCAGCATACCTCCCGGTACACCTTCAACGGCTTACAGAACGCTCCCCTACCACTCAGAATAAATTCTGAATCCGCAGCTTCGGTGCATAGTTTAGCCCCGTTACATCTTCCGCGCAGACCGACTCGACCAGTGAGCTATTACGCTTTCTTTAAAGGATGGCTGCTTCTAAGCCAACCTCCTGGCTGTCTGGGCCTTTCCACATCGTTTCCCACTTAACTATGACTTTGGGACCTTAGCTGGCGGTCTGGGTTGTTTCCCTCTTCACGACGGACGTTAGCACCCGCCGTGTGTCTCCCGGATATTACTTTACGGTATTCGGAGTTTGCAAAGGGTTGGTAAGTCGGGATGACCCCCTAGCCTTAACAGTGCTCTACCCCCGTAAGTATTCGTCCGAGGCTCTACCTAAATAGATTTCGGGGAGAACCAGCTATCTCCCGGTTTGATTAGCCTTTCACTCCTAGCCACAGGTCATCCCCTAACTTTTCAACGTTAGTGGGTTCGGTCCTCCAGTTGATGTTACTCAACCTTCAACCTGCCCATGGCTAGATCACCGGGTTTCGGGTCTATACCTTGCAACTAGTCGCCCAGTTAAGACTCGGTTTCCCTACGGCTACCCTATTCGGTTAACCTCGCTACAAAATATAAGTCGCTGACCCATTATACAAAAGGTACGCAGTCACCCAACAAGTGGGCTCCTACTGCTTGTACGTACACGGTTTCAGGTTCTATTTCACTCCCCTCACAGGGGTTCTTTTCGCCTTTCCCTCACGGTACTGGTTCACTATCGGTCAGTTGGGAGTATTTAGCCTTAGATGATGGTCCACCTATATTCAGTCAAAGTTTCACGTGCTCCGACCTACTCGATTTCACTTAAAATGTCTTTTCATGTACGGGACTATCACCCTGTATCGTGGCACTTTCCAGAGCCTTCCATTAACACATAATAAGCTTAAGGGCTGTTCCGATTTCGCTCGCCGCTACTTTCGGAATCTCGGTTGATTTCTTTTCCTACGGGTACTTAGATGTTTCAGTTCTCCGCGTTCGCCTCGTTAACCTATGTATTCAGTTAACGATACCTGCAAGCAGGTGGGTTTCCCCATTCGGAAATCCTAGTCTCAAGTGCTTTTTACTAGCTTGACTAGGCTTATCGCAAGTTAATACGTCCTTCATCGCCTCCAACTGCCAAGGCATCCACCGTGTACGCTTAGTCACTTAACCATACAACCCAAACGGGTCTTTGTTGTGTGACAGTTTAACTTCGCCAGAAGTCAATATTGAATACTAAAGTAGATGCCAATCAATCAACTCAAAAGAGTTAATTAAATGGCACTGAATGGTACTGCTACCATTCTTTTTTTACTTTTGAAAACTCTTGATAAATACAATGTATTCATCAGAATTTTATTATCAGCTTTTCCAAATTTTTAAAGAGCATATTAATTAGTTATCCCAAAGGGACACGCACTAATTAACAATCATCTGTGTGGACACTACGAACAAATAAGTTCTAAATCGTATAAGGAGGTGATCCAGCCCCAGGTTCCCCTAGGGCTACCTTGTTACGACTTCACCCCAGTCATGAATCACTCCGTGGTAAACGTCCTCCCGAGGGTTAGACTATCTACTTCTGGAGCAACCCACTCCCATGGTGTGACGGGCGGTGTGTACAAGGCCCGGGAACGTATTCACCGCGTCATTCTGATACGCGATTACTAGCGATTCCGACTTCATGGAGTCGAGTTGCAGACTCCAATCCGGACTACGACGCACTTTAAGTGATTCGCTTACCTTCGCAGGTTCGCAGCACTCTGTATGCGCCATTGTAGCACGTGTGTAGCCCTACACGTAAGGGCCATGATGACTTGACGTCGTCCCCACCTTCCTCCGGTTTATCACCGGCAGTCTCCTTAGAGTTCTCAGCATTACCTGCTAGCAACTAAGGATAGGGGTTGCGCTCGTTGCGGGACTTAACCCAACATCTCACAACACGAGCTGACGACAGCCATGCAGCACCTGTATCAGCGTTCCCGAAGGCACCAAACCATCTCTGGTAAGTTCTCTGTATGTCAAGTGTAGGTAAGGTTCTTCGCGTTGCATCGAATTAAACCACATGCTCCACCGCTTGTGCGGGCCCCCGTCAATTCATTTGAGTTTTAACCTTGCGGCCGTACTCCCCAGGCGGTCTACTTAATGCGTTAGCTTTGAAAAACAAGTCCGAGGACCCGAGCTTCTAGTAGACATCGTTTACGGCGTGGACTACCGGGGTATCTAATCCCGTTTGCTCCCCACGCTTTCGTACATGAGCGTCAGTGTTGACCCAGGTGGCTGCCTTCGCCATCGGTATTCCTTCAGATCTCTACGCATTTCACCGCTACACCTGAAATTCTACCACCCTCTATCACACTCTAGTTTGCCAGTTCGAAATGCAGTTCCCAGGTTGAGCCCAGGGCTTTCACATCTCGCTTAACAAACCGCCTGCGTACGCTTTACGCCCAGTAATTCCGATTAACGCTCGCACCCTCCGTATTACCGCGGCTGCTGGCACGGAGTTAGCCGGTGCTTCTTCTGTCAGTAACGTCACAGCTAGCAGGTATTAACTACTAACCTTTCCTCCTGACTGAAAGTGCTTTACAACCCGAAGGCCTTCTTCACACACGCGGCATGGCTGCATCAGGCTTGCGCCCATTGTGCAATATTCCCCACTGCTGCCTCCCGTAGGAGTCTGGGCCGTGTCTCAGTCCCAGTGTGGCTGATCATCCTCTCAAACCAGCTAGGGATCGTCGCCTTGGTGAGCCATTACCTCACCAACTAGCTAATCCCACTTGGGCCAATCTAAAGGCGAGAGCCGAAGCCCCCTTTGGTCCGTAGACATTATGCGGTATTAGCAGTCGTTTCCAACTGTTGTCCCCCACCTCAAGGCATGTTCCCAAGCATTACTCACCCGTCCGCCGCTCGTCAGCAAAGGTGCAAGCACCTCTCTGTTACCGCTCGACTTGCATGTGTTAGGCCTGCCGCCAGCGTTCAATCTGAGCCATGATCAAACTCTTCAATTAAAAAGTTTTATGTCTTTCGACAGCTCAATGAATTCTGAATTTATTTTAATATCTTTCGATATTGAATTGACTGTGCCGAAGCAACTTATAAATAAGTTACTTCTGTTGGTCACTCAGTTTTCAATTGAGACTCTAATTTGTTTGCCTTACTTAGCGAACTAAGCTTGGCTGTTAGAACTCAATCTGTACGAGTGCCCACACAGATGATTGCTTTATATTGTTAAAGAACGTTTTGAGTCGCTTTAGCGTCTCAAGGGATGCGAATAGTACACCCTTTATTTTTCGAGTCAACACTTTGTTTCAAATAGCTTTAAACTTTCTTTCAACAATTTAAAACCTAAGTTTTATCTTAACTTTTTGAGTCGTAGCTGCCTCGCTATGCTTCAGCCTTTCCCGTCTCAGTGGGGGCGCATTATAAGGAGATTCGAGCGGGGGTCAATGCTTTATTTTAACTTTTTAAAAATAATATTGATTTAGTACAAAAACCATACAAATAAAGGGTTGCAGGGGCTAAGTTGACTATTAAACAAACAAATCAAGTGTATTTAGAGTTTAGCTTGTCACCGTCTATAGTGAGATAAGCCCTATTTAGGGCTGTTAGATAAATACTGCTGCGCTCGTTTTAGTTTTTAACTATATACACTATTAATGTGTTACTAAAAAACACGTTTTAAAGATCAGCAGTTTTCATCTAACTTTAACGCACTTGTGTGCCCGCTCGTCTAAATTTTCATAATACGAGGGCTCTGGTTTTATACATTTAACAAGACAGACGCCTATGCAAGTCGGTTTAGCATAATGACCACAACACTTGGCTAATTTACCCCTCTTTATTCGCTTTTACATTTTGTGCTTGTTCAAAAATTTCTTTGTACACTTCGTCGTGGCTTATTGGTGGGTACTTAAATTTAGCCAGTATTAAAATAAGCTCTACTCTTAGGGATGATTTAATATCTTCGCGGTGGTTCCAATCAACAAATTTAACTTTGTCGTCCACTATCACTTTTACCGCTTGGGCGAGCTCTATTAGCTTATCTTCGGGGTAGTCAAAGTCGTATTTAATTGCGAGCATTTTTAATGCGTCGTAAAAGCCTTTTTCTTCAATATCAATGCCTAGCTCGTCGCCGGCGTTCATTTCGTCGCGTACGCTGTAAATCATATTAACCATAGTATCTGAAAACTCATCAAGTACGTTACTTACCAATATGTCATCATCTTTTCGCTCGTTATAGCGCTGTACCAGCGATTCAAAGCGTTTAGTAAAATCGATACCTTGGGTTTGGTTTACTTTTTTAAGCTCGCCTATGGCTTTAGCTAACATTTGTTGCAGTATTTTAATTTTGGTATTGGGGAGTTTTATTTTTTCTATTTTGGCGATGTAGTCATCATTAAAAATGTCGATTTCGCCGCCGTCTTCATTGCCGAGTTTAAATACTTCTTCAACGCCGTCGCTTTGTAGGGCTTCGGCTATCATTTCACGTACTTTGGCGTTCATTTGCGCGGTATCGGGCGCTTCGCCTTTGGTTAGCTTGTAAATAATAGAGCGAATGGCGAGGTAAAAGTGAATGTGGTTACGCTCGTTTTCGTTAATTTTTTCACTACCACAACATATATCGTAAGCGGCTTTTAAACGCTTAACTAGATCCATAAAGCGTTTTCGGCGCTTTTCGGTAATTAGCGCAAACTCGGCGGCGTGGTTTAAGCTATTTAGCTGCGTAACTGCTTCGCCTGTAAAGTAAGGGCTGCTGTCAAATTTATGAAATAGCTCGGCAAGTAGCGCTAAGTGATTTTTTACTTCAATAACCGACGCGGTAATGTCTTCAAAATTGGTTTCGTCTGTTTTTGAATACTGCGCTAACGCTTTATTCATTTCAGATTTAATACCAATGTAATCGACTACCAAGCCTTTATTTTTACCTTCAAACTGGCGATTAACCCGCGAAATAGTCTGTATTAAGCTGTGCTTTTGCAGTGGCTTGTCTATGTACATGGTGTCTAAAAATGGCACGTCAAAACCGGTTAGCCACATGTCTACCACTATGGCTATTTTGAAGTTCGAATGTTTGTTTTTAAATTGCTTATCAAGCTCTTTACGCTCGTCTTTACTGCCCAGTAAATTATATAAGCGTGCGACGTCGTCTTTGCCACGGGTCATCACCATTTTTACTTTTTCAGAAGGGGCTGCAATACGGCCTTCGCTAATAGCGCGCTTTCGCTCGGTATCCGATAAGTTTTGCGCGTTATCCTGCTCGTTTAAAGAGTCGACAACCTCAAACCAATCTGGGCGTAGTTCTTCTAATTCTTGATACAACTGATAAGCAATGCCACGCGAGCTACACACAAACATTGCCTTGCCGGCAACCGTTGAGCATTCTTCAACGCGTTTTTCGTAGTGCTGTACAAAGTCTCTTGCTAATACACGTATACGGTCAGGATCGCCTAAAATGCTATTCATGTTGGCAGTGGCTTTTTTACTGTCTTCTATTTGCAGCTCGTTACTGCCTGCATCGGCGCATTCTTTGTAGTAGGCTTCAATTTCGGCCAGCTTACTGTTGTTTAAACACACTTTAGCCGCGCGGCCTTCGTAAACTATGCGCACGGTTATTTCATCTTTGACCGATTCGGTCATGGTGTACGAGTCAACCACTTCACCAAACACATCCAGCGTGGCATCGACTGGCGTGCCGGTAAAACCAACGTAAGTAGCGTTTGGCAGTGAGTCGTGCAGGTATTTAGCAAAACCAAAGGTCTTTTTTACACCCTTCTCGGTAATGGTAATTTTTTGATCAAGATTTACTTGGCTACGATGCGCCTCATCAGAAATACAAATAACGTTAGTGCGATCGGTTAAAAGCTGGGTGTCTTCGGTAAATTTATGAATGGTCGTTAAAAATACACCGCCACTATTACGGCCCTCTAGTAATTCACGTAAGTGAGTGCGGCTAGTGACTGTTTTTACCGTGTCATCGCCAATGTAGGTTTTAGCATTACCAAATTGCTGCGAGAGTTGGTCGTCTAAATCGGTTCGGTCGGTAATTAAAATAATGGAGGGGCTTTTAAGTTCAATGCTTTTCATCAGCAAGCGTGTTAAAAATTGCATGGTGTAACTTTTACCGCAACCCGTTGCACCAAAGTACGTACCGCCTTTACCATCGCCTTTTGGTTTTAAATGCCGTTTTATATTTTCGAACAGCTTATTAGCCGCATAATATTGTGGGTAACGCGGCACAATTTTTATCTCTTTTTTGCCCGCGCTTTTATTGTCAGAATCAGGGAAGAACACAAAGTTGCGCATTACATCGCGCAAGCGCGCTTTGTCAAACAAGCCCTGCAATAAGGTATGTAACGAGTTAATACCCTCTTGCGCTGTTAGCTCTTGCCCCGTTACTTTGCCCCACGAGTAAAAAAACTGATACGGCGCAAATAAGTTACCCATTTTGTTGTTTACACCATCGCTTATAACGCACAAGGTATTAAACACAAATAGCTGAGGAATAGCGCGTTTGTAGCGAACAGTTAGCTGCTCATACGCTTCAAATATAGGGGCTTGCTCGCGTATCGCACTTTTAAATTCAAACACCACCAGCGGCAAGCCATTCACATATAAAATGCCATCGGGAATGCGCATTTCAATATTGTCGTAGCTTGTGGGGCTTTCTATTTCTAACTGGGTAACAAAGCGGTAAATGTTGTCGTCTTGCAGGTAAGTAACACTGGCTTCATTCACGTTATCGAGAGCCATATTACCCAAAGCAGCCATAGCACTGCCTGCTATTAGGCTGCTTTTAATGCCTTGCTCAACGTTGTCGTAATCAAGCAGCTGAATATATAAATCTTTTTGCGCCGCACTGCCTGCTACCATTCCACGCTCGCGGCTCAATAAAAAACCATCACTTAGCCAGTTACAAAAGGTTTTATTGCTCTCGTATAGATCACTGGCAGGGAGTTTTTCGAGCTTTGCAATAATAGAGTCTACTTCGCCGGTGGTAATATTATTTTTAGCGTAGCGCTTGGTTAAAAAAGCACGGAGGTCTTCTTTAATTAATACGTCGCTATTATTGCGAGTAAGCTCACCACCGAGTAAATGCGGGTAGCCTCGCTCGCCTAATAACTCAACCACCGCTTTTTCTAATTTGGCTTCAGTAAATTTCATCAAACATCCTTATTCTTGTTATTTTAAATGGTTAAATGCTTAGCTAAGGTTATTAATCTACTGTTTCATCGTCGGTGGCTACATCAGGTATTTGTAATTCGCCAGAGATGAGTTTGGGTAACAAAGTGTCACGGAGTTTGACTAATTTATAACACTCTTTTCTTAATGTAATTTTTCGATCATATGTATCTTTGAGTAAGCGACTAAACAGCTCTACAGTCGATAGGCTTGGAATCAAAAGTGTTGTAGCTAGTATGCCATTAACACTTATATTAGGTTGCCCGCTCCCCTGTGCGGCTTTAAATATAACCTCTTCCAGCCCTGGTTGGTTTAAGGCTGAGAATAAGAAGGGCGCTCCATTTTTTAATTTTGGAGACAATTTACAAACTCGCTGGTTTAAATAGTATGGCTCATTATTTTCCGTGGCAACAACCCCAAACCGGCCAACACTCCCAGCCCCCGTCATAGCCATTATAATATCGCCATCGTTGAGTAAAAAACGGTGAAGGTTATCAACTACTTCTGGTAGAACCCTATTAACATCACTAATAGTTACGGTACGATCAGTGGAAATGTTTTTAATCTTAAGAACAGCACAACCAAACTCGGAGAAGTCTTTTCCTTTAAAGGCATAACCACTTAGCCCATCAGCAACATCCTTAAATGTGCCACTTTTCCAACCTTTTGGTATCCAGCCTAGTTGTTCGTTGTGCTCGAATTCACTGGGGAAATGGGCGTGGGTGTTGGCGTGTTGGGTTAATATTTTAGGGTTGGCGCTAAAGTTTGGTTTAACGGGTGTTTCAGCGGCTTTTTCTGATACTTGCACTGCTGATTGTGTTGCTTCTTTTGTTGGTAGCTGTGCTTGTAACTCGTGAGCGAGCGCAATGAGTGACGCTTTGCATTCTGTCGCATTGTGTAAGCTGTTCAGTGCCGCTAAGCGGCGCTGTGCTTTTTGTTTTAACTCATCAGGCAGACTAGTTTCAAGGTTTTCTACGTTAAAATCAACGCTCGCAAGTAGGTTATCGAACACGGGATCAAAGTCAACAAACCAGCTTTTAAATAACGCCTGCGCCATTTGTTCTAAGGTTTGGTTGGTTTGTTGGTTTATTTCTAATTTACTTGCTAATACAGATAATATTTTCGCAGATTGTTTTTCATGTTTAGGAAACCTTGGAATCATCAATGCCTTTAAAACGGGGATTCTAACATTACTGACTGTTGTCCCCGTGCCTTCATTCCATGATATTTGATGTTGTACATAAGGTGACTGCAATGCCCAAAACAAATACTCACCGCAGATCTCATTTCGTGGGCGAAGTAAAACTTGCCTTTGGCCTAAACAACACTTTAATCCCTCAGGAATTATACAAACGTCTCCCATAGGAGCTTCGCGAGTAATGACAATATCACCAGCTCGTGGGATCGCACGCTTAACTCTTTTTTGATAATCTTCTTCATTAGTAAAACTTGGGTTACTTAAATCAAGTACTCCATTTTTTATATTTTGGTTTCTTAGGACTATAATTCCTGAATCTGTCCATTTGGGTGTTGAGTGAGGACAATCCACTACAAGCTCGCATAAAGATTCTAAAGTCTCAGTATTAAAATCCATATCCCAGCGCCTCCAAATTTTTACAGTTCGCTTTATTAAGCGCTTGCGCTTCGCTGATTTGTTTATTCATCATCTTGGCCTTTAACTTGCTGATTAAGCAATTGCGCTTGCACACGTGCACGCTCTTTTTGGAGCTCTATGCGCAGCTCTTCTTCGCTTGGTAGGTGGGCTAAATACTTTGCGGCAAACAGCTGCTTTTGGTCGCTCAGTACAGAGTATTTTACAACGGCTTCGCTTTTTTCACTGCATAAAACAAGGCCAATAGTAGGGTTGTCGTCGCTGCTGGTGTGTAAGTCATCGTACAAGCGAATGTAGGTGTCCATTTGGCCTATATCTTGGTGTTTGAGTTTGCCAATTTTTAAATCAAGCAATAAAAAACACTTGAGTTTAAAATTGTAAAAAACGAGGTCGATATAAAAATCTTCGTCGTCAAAACGGATGCGTTTTTGGCGCTCTACAAAAGCAAAGCCTTTACCTAGCTCTAATAAAAACTGTTGTAAGTTATTTATAATGCCTTGCTCTAGGTCGTTTTGTTGTGCTTCTTGCTCTACGGGTTGTTTATTTTTACTTGAGAGTAAACGCTCGTAGTAAAGCGTACCAATTTGGCGTTCTAACGCGCGTACACTCCAGTTTTGTTGACTGGCCTCTTGCATATACCATAAGCGTGCTGCTGGGTTTTCAATGCGCGCGAGTACATTGTAATGCGACCAACTTAATTCGAGAGACAGTGTCTCTTGTTTTTCAAACGCAAGATAAAAGCGGCGCATATTACGTAAGTTACTTACATCAAACCCTTTACCCAGATCTGCCGTTAATTGAGCAGAAAGGCCTTTTAATACGCTTTTTCCATATTCAGCACGCGTGCTCCCTTGTTGCTCATCGTCTACTATTAGACGGCCAATTTGCCAATACGCGTGCACCATAGTGCTGTTAACGACTTGCTTAACGTGAGAACGCGCTTGCGCTATGACAGCTTTAATATTGGTTAACAGTGCGGGATCAGTTAAAACGCTAGCGCTGTTACTTTTGGGAGGATTAGTCATTACTTTTTTCACCATAACGTTCTTCACCATAACCCAAGGCCGCTAAGTTTGTGCGAATGGCTGTATCAAGCTGTGTTGCTTGACTCATTTGGCTATAAAGAGTTTGGCTAAGCTCGCTCATTTTAGTTTCGAACGGGATACCGTCGTCGATAATATCGGCCGCGCCTACATAGCGCCCAGGGGTCAATACGTAGTCGTTCGCTTTTATATCGCTAAGGGTGGCTGATTTACAATAACCGGCGACATCTTTGTACGCTTGTTCTTGCTCTTTATTTGCGCTTTGCTCTTTATCTGCGCTTTCTCGCTCGGTACTTGCTGTAGTTAGATCTTCGCCACGCCAAATATGGTAGGTTTGGGTAATTTTTGCTATGTCGTCGTTGGTGAGTTCTTTTAAGGTACGGTTAACCATAGAGCCCATTTCGCGGGCGTCTATAAATAGCGTTTCGCCTTGGCGGTCACGGCGCTTTAGTAGGCCTTTTTCGTTATTACCGCGTTTATCTTTACTGATAAACCATAAACACACCGGAATTTGCGTGGTGTAAAACAGCTGCCCTGGTAGGGCTATCATACAATCGACTAGATCGTTTTCGATTATTTTTTGGCGAATATCGCCCTCGCCACTGGTGTTTGAACTCATTGAGCCATTAGCCAGTACAAAGCCTGCGGTGCCATGCTCGCTGAGTTTTGAGATCATGTGCATGATCCACGCATAGTTGGCATTACCGGTAGGCGGTGTTGGGTAGCCCGCCCAGCGGGCATCGTCAACTAATTCGTTATCGGCGCGCCACTGTTTTTGGTTAAACGGCGGGTTAGCCATTATGTAATCGGCTTTTAGGTCAGGGTGTTGATCTTTAAAAAAGGTATCGCCCGCTATATCGCCTAAATTGCCCGAAATACCGCGCACGGCGAGGTTCATTTTAGCCAGTTTATAAGTGGTATTAGTGTACTCTTGCCCATAAATAGACACATTTTTTTGATTGCCGTTATGGCTATTAATAAATTTTAGCGATTGCACAAACATACCGCCCGAGCCACAACAGGGGTCGTAAATTTTACCTTCGAATGGTTCAATCATATCGGCTATTAGGGTAACAATTGACTTAGGCGTATAGAACTCGCCCCCGCCTTTACCTTCAGAGGCGGCAAATTTACCTAAAAAGTATTCGTACACACGACCAACTAAGTCTTCTTCTGTTTTTTCGTTTTGGTTGGCGATGGTGTCGATATTATTAATGGTATCGATTAACGCTGAGAGCTTACTGGCATCAAGCCCTAAGCGTGAAAAGTAGTTATCGGGCAATGCGCCCGCGAGTGATTTATTGTTTTTTTCAACGCCGTGCAAGGCGGTATCTATTTTTACAGCGATATCGCCTTGCTTGGCGTTGGCTTGAATGTATGACCAGCGGGCGTCTTCTGGTAGGTAAAACACGTTATCCATTGCGTAAAAGTCGACCATGTCGATGTATTCATCGCCGTGCTCAGCAATAATGGCTTTTTGACGTACTTCAAACTTGTCACTGATAAATTTAAGAAAGATTAAGCTTAAAACAATGTGCTTATATTCGGCTGATTCAACACTGCCACGTAGTTTATTGGCGGCATCCCAAAGGGACTCTTCAAACCCGACTTGTGCTTGTTTTGTGTTTTTTTTAGCAACTTTTTTAGTAGCGGGCTTTGTGGCGGTTTTTTTAGGTGCGGTTTCCATAGCTATCTCAGACCAGAATATCAATACAAATTATTGAGTTATCATACCGTAAAGAGCGCGAATTATTGAGACTTAATTAAAAATATATGAGGAGATATTTATTAGTCACATGCGAGCAGTTTGATTGCTGCGACAGTGTCGCAATTTGAGCTTCGTAACCCATTAAGCATAAAAACCAATTAACAAACTAACTCGTTAGCCTGATATATTTTTCAGCCAATTCATCTATATTTTCACGATGGGCTGGGTCGGGCTTTATGCAGTCAATTGGGCATACGCTGACACAGGTTGGTTTGTCGTAATGGCCTACGCATTCGGTGCATTTACTTGCATCTATTTGGTAAACTTTAGCGCCCATGTAAATGGCTTCGTTAGGGCATTCTGGATCGCACATGTCGCAGTTAATGCATTTGCTGTTAATTAGTAACGCCATTCTCTAGCCTCTAGTACTTCTAGCATAAATTTTCAGCCGTAAATTATGCATTTTAATCTGCGTTTTCTTGTTGATCTCAATCAATAAAAATTACATTGGGTAACTCGTATTCAATCATTAACTTTACAACTAAAAATGGACACTACAATATCCATTACGCTCATAAAAAAGCAATTTTGGACACAGTCGTGTCCAATCAAGTTCGTGAGGTTTTGTTATTAATTATTTATTATTAAGCGAGGAGGATGTGCAGCTAGCCTTTGCTGAGCACCTAAAAGAACGCCGTAAAAAAGCAAAAATGTCACGTGAAGCGTTAGCTAAAAAAAGTACGGTACCTGCTTCTACAATCAAAAAGTTTGAGGTTACAGGGCTTATTTCGTTTAGGCAGCTATTACTTTTGTGGCAAACACTCGACGACTTAACTCGTTTATATGACTTAACAAAAGCGCCAGCTCAAGGTAAGAATGCGCCAACGTCTATTGATCAGGTATTAAACAATGGCCTTTAAACCCATAGAAAAGCTAGAAGTAAAACGTACACTGTCAGACTCAACAGAGTTAATGGTGGGTGTACTTGCTCAAAATAGACAAGGTGTTTACTTTCAATTCGATCAAGGCTATTTACTCTTTGTTGCTCGGTTTTTACTTATTCTTACAGGGATGTAAGCCATTAGAGTAACGCAGGAGCAGTTACCGAGCCCACTAGGTTACAAACCTCACGCCGCGATTAAATCGCCCCTAGGTTGAACAAATTTCAATCCTGAAAGGTCAACAGGCACTCGTGCCGAGGTTTTAATTTTTAAAAGTGCCGTTTATTTATACCTCTAAAAAGGCAGCAGCCACTTTATTTCTAATTAACATTTCTAAATCTATTTCAATGACTCTAACAAGCACGACTTCAAACTATTAATAGCAAATTAATGTTCGTTATAAGTTATTAAGTGCTCACCTCAATACCTTTAAAAACCAGTGGTCCCCTAAAATACTAATGCCTTTTATTCAATTTTAAAAAAAGCAAATTGACAAGGTAATATAAGGAATGTACTTTACCAATTAAGGTATTTTTTTTACCAATTAATTTGCCAATTTAGTCAACTTTTAGTAGTCGATTAGTATCTAGTTTACGAAACACAAAGTATAAAACCTGGGGAGTTTAAAATGAAAAGGCGCAGACGTTTTTGGAACGTTGTTGATAAGTTAGAAGCCGCGATAGATCAAGGAATTTATCATGTTGGAAGTCGTTTGCCTGCAGAACGAGAGTTAGCAGAAACTCACCAAGTTAGTCGGCCAACAATTCGAGAAGCAATTATCGCGCTTGAAGTTAGAGGTCGTGTTGAAGTAAAAACAGGTTCGGGTGTTTTTGTAACAGACACAAACAAAGTTGAAACAAGCGACAAACCTATTAGTGCATTTGAGCTTACACAAGCCAGAGCACTCATTGAAGCTGAAGCCGCTGCGTTGGCTGCGGCAACCATTCAAGATCACGAACTTGCCACTTTAAAGCAAAGTTTAGAGGATATGCAAATACCAGAAATGGCCATTGAAGCTGATCAGCGTTTTCATGAAATAATTGCTAAATCAACTCGTAACAACGCCATTGTGATGTCTATACAAAATCTGTGGAAACTAAGGCGCTGTGAACCACAAATCGTTGCGGCGTATGAAGATGTATGTTCTCAAAGCGACGAGCAACGTTTGCAAGAACACACGTCAATTTACGATGCTATCGCAAATCATGATTCATCGGCGGCGCGCAAAGCCATGCACAATCATTTTAACCGTTTGATCAATGCCCTTTTTGCTGCTAGCGAGAAAAAAGCACTTGAAGAAATTAAACGCCAAACAAGCGAAACTCGTGGGTTGTATTCAATCTCTCATTTAACGCAATAACAGTAATTTACCCACTCCCCCAGAAGGCAGTTAGCACTAAAAACAGCTGTTTGAGATAGTTTTATTATCCAGAGTTCAGGTTATTTAAAGTTCAGGTTACAAGCAAGCCTTAAATAAGGCTTGCTTTACTACTGCTGCGCCATTATTTAAAAACGATAGCTCATACCAAATGTAATACGGCGGTCTGTTAAACCTTGGAAACAAAGTAAAGCACCTTCATTTACACATGACTGACTTACTTCTGATTCGGTTAGATTTACAGCCTCTACACCAATATTAAGTTGCTCATTTACGTCATAGCTTATACTTACATTAAGCTGACCACGGTCTTCTTGCACCACAGGAAATCCCCAAGGGAAGCTTGATGTACTGCCAAAGTCAGTTGAACGGTATCCTTCACGCCATGTGTAACGTGCACGTGCAGATAAGCCAAACTTTTCGTAGTAAAAGGTGACGTTGTAAGCATTTTCAGATAAGTCGATCAATGGCTGTTTAGCGCTTACGTCTATATCTGGTATACCTGTTGTTAATGCAAACACGGTATTAGCACGGCTTGTTGCGGTATCGATTGACTCACCACCTGAAAATTCTTGATAGGTGTAGTTTGCTAATAAACCAAAACCTGATGCCCAGCCTAAATCGTCTTCAAAACTTGATAAATCGTACTGAAATGCAAGCTCAATCCCTTCTTGAGTTGTTTCACCTGAGTCATTAATCGTGGTACGTGTTGGTACACATAAACCTACACCGGGCGTAGGTCCAAACACGTTTATATCTGCAATCGGGTTAAATACTCCGCCATCTTCACATACTGGACCCGTTGTATCGCGATAGCCGGTTGTAGGATCTTCATATGGGTCAACCTGTTGAGTGACGTGTAAGTCTGTACGTGTTTTATGAAAGTACCCCACACTCACTAATGCCGCTTGAGCAAAGTACCACTCAGCAGAAATATCAAATGACGTTACTTCTTCTGGAACTAAACCTGAGTTACCAACAGATACCGCACTATTAGGGCTGGTGCTATAAGTAACCGAGGTTGACAAGTCGTTAAAGTCAGGGCGTCTAATATCTTTAGACCAACCTAAACGTACTAATACATCTTCGCTTACGTTTGCAGCAACATTAAAGCGTGGTAAGAAAAAGTCGTAATCGCCTTTTGAGGTCACTTGGCTAACAATCTCATTGCCATTGCCGTCTTGTGTTACTGAATTACCTAATGACGTTACTTCTGTTTCCAAGTAACGCGCTCCAAAATTACCTCTAAAAATACCATATTCAAAGTTAGCTTGAGCATAGAGTGCATGTGTTTCTTCATCAATATCAAAAAACGCATTAACTTGTGAGGTTGGCGAGCTAATAGGAGCACGTGTTGACCCTGTGATGGCGTTATTTGCTTCAATGGCTGCGTTTAATGCCGCAAGTACGGCGTCTGGATCTGAACTGGCAAGCTCTGGGTTTATTAATAGAAAGTCGCGAATATATAATGCACGGCCATCTGCGTCGTTAAAATTATCTGGACCGGCTGTTAAAATATCAGCAAATAAGTTGCCTGTTGGGCTGTCTGCTAGATTACGTAAACCAACATTATTGCGTACTTGGTCTGAAACGCTATTTGTTTTACTGTAACGGTAACCAAAATCAACCGAGGTAATCATATTGTCTAGGTAATACGTAAAGTCAGTACGAAACGCATCTTCGGTATTTTCGGATCTATCTTGCCCTTGGTTTACATCGCGTAATACCACATTTGCAGGATCAAGTAACTGGGCTGCTGTTGGCGCATTTGCTTCACCTTGTGCAATACCAAACGTTAATGCACCACCGGTCAGGTCGTACTCAAACGGTGTACCATTTTCGTTCGATGAGTTAGTGGCAACATTTGGGTTAATAAAGTTAAGTGTTGTATTAAAGCTCGGAGTAGATGAATCTGAGCGAGACGTTGATGCTTCAACACTTACAAATAAGTTTTCACCTTGCCATTGACCACCAATTCTAAAAATTTTGCTATCGGTGATACGCGAATTGGTATCGCTAGAAAAACGAAGATTTGGATCTGCATCGCCATCCTCTACGGGGATCACGCCACGGACTGCAGCTTCAATACTCCCTAAGTTTTGACCACCTAATGAACCAAAGTTTACGGTTTCAAATTCACTTGGGATTGATACATTTCTTAAGTCACTTACGCCTGAAGCTTGAACCCTTGAGCTTTCTTGGCGGCGCTCTTGATCGTTAACAACTGCATCAAAGAAGAATTTTAAATTATCATTAGGTGCGTATTCAAACGTACCTGCAAAGTTTTTAGTTTCATACTCGTAGTTATCGTAATCTTGAATTAAAAATTGAATTGGTAAGAAATCAAATGATTGAGCACTTGCTGCACCACTGTCAGCTGCAACTGAGTTATCGCGGTCAACACGAGGACGAAATGCCGTTACGTCTTGCTCACTATAGCTACCGCTAAATACAACACCAAACTTACCAGCATCTGATTCCCAGTTATCACCCCATGCGCCAGAGATTCGCGGTGTCATGCCATCGGTAGACAAGCTGCTATCTTCTGCTTGAACACGAATAGAGCCAAGCATTTCGTTTAATTGAAGCGGGCGAATAGTTTTTAGATTAATTGTTGCACCTACTGAGCCTTCAATTGTTTTAGCCTCTGGTGATTTAATAATCTCAACGCCGGAGATTATAGCCGCCGACACATCTTCAAAACTAATTCCGCTTCGGCCAGAGCCCGAACCCACTGTTGAAACACCGTTTACTTCTGTACGGTTTGCATTCGTGCCACGAATTTGCACCCCCGTACCTACACCGGCTTCACGTGTAATTTGAATACCGGTTACGTTTTCAAGTACTTCAGCAAGGTTTTGATCAGGGAGTTTACCAATATCAACCGCTTGGATAACCTCAACTAAACTACTAGCGGAACGTTTTTCGGCAAGAGCACTCGTTAATGATTGGCGAATACCCGACACTTCGATGACTTCTAGATCGTCTTTTACTTGCTTTGACGACTCTTGGGCTTGAATAGATGACGACATACTCATTGCAGTTGCTGATATTACCGCCAGTGTGATTTTTGATAACTTATAATTCATAGTTTTTTCCTGTGTGTGAAACGCTATGTTGTTTGCTACTTTTCTATTCGAAAGCTTTAAATAAATACAAAGTATTAACTTGATATTTACACCCAACAGCAAAAAGGTCAACCAATATAAGATTAAAAAACATCAATACCAACCCAAAAAGTTATTACCAAATAAAAAACCAAACTCACCGCCACCACAAACCAAAATTACAAAAACACACAAGCAATTGTTATCTATTGATTTTTTAAATTAAAAGCTAATAACCTCATGACAAAAACAGTTATTAAACAGAGTGATCACACTGTTATATTATTTTTATATATCTGGGAATACATTAGTTATTAACAGGTAAAAAACAAAATAGGTTAACCAAAATATAAATATTCTAAGATTTTTGGCTATATTTTTTATTCATAATAAATAACCTGAACGCTGGATAATAAATCTACCTCAAGCAGCTATTTTCAGCGCTAGCTACGTTGAATTTACTTACAATAGGGCCGGTAAATTATAGAAGTGGATTTTAGGTATGTATTAGATCGGGTGCAAAAGATAAGGTAGAGGCAACACTCTCGCCCCTTCTTTATTTTTATATTTAGAGCAGCTTTATGACATGGCGTTATTATAAAATTCTACAGGCTCATTTGAGCCCAAAGCGACAGGCACTCGTTGATGCAAGCTCGTTGGCGCAATATCTAAAATTCGCGCTCCTCTAGAGGTTGCTTTACCACCTGCATTTTCAACTAAAAGTGCTAACGGATTTGCTTCATAAAGCAGTCTTATTTTTCCGTTATCGTTACCCGTGCGTTTATCTTGTGGATACAAAAATAACCCGCCTCGGCATAAAATACGATGGACATCGCCTACCATCGCTGCATTCCAGCGCATTGAGCTTTTTTCAAAGCTTTCACAGGTGTATAGCAATTTATCAAAATACACTTGTGTTGCTTCGTCCCAATAACGGTAGTTAGCCATATTAACGGCAAATTCACGACTTTGCTCTGGTACATTCAACTGCTTGTTTGTCAGTAAGTAACCGCCATGGGTTGAATCTAATGTATAACAACGTGTTGGACCGCTAGTGCTCATTACGAGTAATGATGAAGGCCCATATAACACATAACCTGCACAGACTTGATTTACACCTGGCTGGCTAAATTGCTCGTCACTGTCGAAGGCAACATCGTCACGGGCTAAATAAATAGTAAATATAGTGCCTATTTGGCCGTTAACATCAATATTAGACGAGCCATCTAGTGGGTCAAAAGCAACAATAAATTGACCTTCAGGGTGACCACCTACCGCATGATCTTCTTCCTCTGATGCAACGGTTCTTACGCTGCTGTCGTCAAGTAGTATGTCTTTAAGTAGTTGGTTTGCGATTACATCAAGCTTTTTTTGAACTTCACCTTGAATGTTTTCGTTCAATGTTGAGCCTAAAACACCGGCTAATTCACCTTGGCTTACCCGAAAGGCTATCTCTTTACTGGTCGCTAAAATTGTGCGAATAAGTAAAATAAGGTCGGTATTTACACCGTCTTCTTTCAATACTGTATTTAGTCTTTTCATGCGCTATATCTGTTTACACAATTTAGATCGTCAAAGCATTGCTCTAGCCTTGCAACCATACTTTGCTCTGAATGACGCAGCCATACACGAGGGTCGTAATATTTTTTGTTTGGCTTATCATCCCCATCAGGGTTACCAATTTGCCCTTGCAGATATGCTTGCTTGTCTTTGTAGTAATCTAAAATACCTGTCCAACACGCCCACTGCGTATCGGTATCAATATTCATTTTAACTACGCCATAGGTTAAAGACTCTGCAATTTTATCGTACTCAGAACCACTTCCACCATGAAATACAAAGTTAATTGAGTTGCTTGGTAAATTAAATTTTTCTGATACGTAGGCTTGCGATTCTTTTAAAATAGTTGGCGTAAGTACTACATTACCTGGCTTATAAACGCCATGCACATTGCCAAATGACGCCGCAATTATAAAATTAGGGCTAATACGACTTAAGCGTTCGTACGCATAGGCAACATCTTCGGGCTGAGTATATAAAGCAGAGCTATCTAAGTGTGAGTTATCAACACCGTCTTCTTCGCCGCCCGTGCAGCCAAGCTCAATTTCTAGCGTCATACCTATTTTTGCCATACGCGTTAAATAACGTTCGCAAATTTCGATATTTTCCTCAAGCGGCTCTTCTGACAGATCAATCATATGCGAGCTGAACAGTGGTTTGCCAGTCACTTCAAAGTGTCTTTCACCTTCCTCAAGCAGCCCATCTATCCAAGGTAGTAGCTTTTTAGCTGCATGATCAGTATGAAGCATCACTGCCACTTCATAATGCGCTGCAACCGAGTGTACATACCTTGCAGCACTTACCGCCCCAAGCACCGCTGATTGTTGCTCTGGTAACGATAAGCTTTTACCACAAAAAAATTGTGCTCCACCATTAGAAAGCTGAATAATAACGGGGGAATTTTTCTTTTTAGCAGCTTCTAGCGTCGCATTGATAGATGTTGTACTAACAACATTTACCGCAGGTAACGCATATTGATGTGTACGTGCATGCTCGTACACCGCATTGACTTCGTCGCCAACGATGACGCCTGGCAGTATTGTGGGGGCTAAATAATTCATTTATCTGATCCTTTCTACTTTAGAGCCTGGATACAAGAATCGGTAATTGCTTGCCAATTTTCTTGCTCAACCCACTCTTTTTTAGCTATCCAAGTACCGCCAACGGCGAATACATTATTTAAAGAAAGATAGTCCATTTTGTTACTTTCGCTAACGCCACCTGTAGGGCAAAAGCTGACGGCCCTAAATACTGACGACACGGCGGATACAAAAGGGGCTCCACCAGCTAGCGAAGCCGGGAATAATTTTTGCTCTGCAAAGCCATATTCAAGCGCCATTAAAATATCACCGGTGTTTGATACACCAGGAAGTACCGGCACATTACATTTAGCAAGTGCTGTAAGTAATGCAGGAGACACCGCTGGCGTTACAATAAAGTCAGAACCCGCTTCAAGTGCTTGCGCTAAAATGTCAGTATTTATGACTGTACCCGCACCGACTTTTAACTCAGGCACGTAAGCTTTAATCGCTTTTAATGCCTCTATTGAAGCCTCTGTTCTTAGTACTACTTCAACTAAAGTTAGGCCCGCGTTAGCCATAGCTTTTGCTATTTGAACACCTTGCTCTGGCGTGTCAGCTTGAATTATAGGTAGCAGTGTTTGTCCTGACATAAGTTCAGAAAAGCGAGTCATAACGTTGTTCCTTTATAAAAAAGTAATGCGGCCGATGTATGGCGGCCTTTAATGTTTGATTAACCTGAACTCTAGATAATAAATCTATCTCAAGCAGCTATTTTCAGCGCTAACTGCGTTGAATTTACTTGCAATAGGCCCGCTATTGACGCGTAAATTCGCCTTGTTTTCACTGAAAATCTCTAACTAGAGAAAATAATTTTAAATATCACCATGATTCAATATGTTAGTAAATCTCTTAACCAGAGTTCAGGTTAATTATTTTGTTATACCAATTGCATTAAATTAATGAGCTATTATAGCGACAAGAAAATAGCTCAATAACAAGGCTAAAATTATGATACATAGTTGTTCTATATAAATAATTTTTAACGTAGTTAGTGAGTTATTTAATACGCTAAGGTGATCATGTTTTTAATAAAATTGGTATCAGATCCCAGCTTCAACCATTGCTAGCTGAAATATATCTTTTGGAGCAATAGCACCAGGCTGTTGTATAACAGCACCTGCTGCTTTTGCAGCCAGTTGGACTGCACTTGAAATTGATTTATCAGATAAACGAGCCCCTAAATAAACACCGTTAAAGGCATCGCCTGCGGATGTTGTATCTACAACATTTGTTACCGGTATTATAGTGTGGCTTTGAAGCGTATCGGCCTGCTTAGTCACTACCGATTCAGGGCCATTTTTAACAACAATTTCTTCAATTTTGTAAGGCTCTAAATACTCAACAACCGCTTCTACGCTATGTACGTTATAAAGTGTTGTTAAATCTTCAACGCCAGGTAGGGTAATATCTGCAAGCGTAAAGGCTAAATGATATTGCTCTTTAGTTTCCTCTATACTATTCCACAAACGGGCTCTGTAGTTAGGATCGAAAACTATTTTTACCCCAGCATCTTTTAGCTGCGTCACAACTTTCCAAAAGTGCTCACGTGCACTTTCTTCAATTATTGCTAATGAAATTCCTGAAAAGAAAAACATATCACCTTGGCAAAGCTGCTCGAGCGCATCAGCATCTAAAAAATCAACAACCTTTTTAGCTGCAGAGTCATTACGCCAATAAATAAAGCTACGCTCGCCGTACTCATCGGTTTCTATGTAATACACGCCTGGTACTTTACTGTCGTGAGCAAATACAAGTTGCGTATTTATTTGTTCACCTTCAAAGCGCTCAAGCATTTTTTTACTTAAATTATCTTGACCTAAAGCCGTAACAACCGAAGTAGTAACCTGCGGGAAGCAACGTTTTAAATACACTGCAGAATTATAAACATCGCCTGCAAATGATTGGTGTAGAGTGGCTGCGCTCATAGCCCTAAGCTCGACCATGCATTCACCGATAAAGTAAATATTTTTCATCTTGGAAGTTACCCTATGTAGTTAACTGCTATGCGCTTATACAAACCATCTTGGCATAGCAGTTATTCTCTAGATTATTGAGGCTTTTTAAGAGGTTCTATTTTTGGAATTAAAATCCAAACAGCTGCCATTGCAATAATGGCTAAAGAGGCACCAATAATAAATGCTGGCGCGTAGTTACCATCCGCAGTAAGAATAGGCACAAGCGATGTAAGACCTACAGCACCCAGTTTTGCCGCCATACCAGAGAAACCTGATAATGTACCCACTGCTTTTTTACCTAACAAATCACTTGGTAGTGTTTGCACGTTACCAATTGCAGTTTGAAAACCAAATAATATAACCGCCATTATTAGCACTGCTGTCGTTGGTCCACCTGGATTTGCCATTGCAAGTAACGCAGGTAACATAATTAAGCAACCCAGCGTAATAGTGAGCTTACGTGTTTTATCTGTGTTCCAACCGGCTTTAAGTCGATTTTGTGCCAGTAAGCCACCAAACCAAGCGCCAAACATTGCACCCACATAAGGAACCCAACCGTATATGCCGATAGACTTAACGTCCATGCCATACACTTCGTTTAAGTAAATTGGGATCCAAAAAACAAATAACCACCAAATAGGGTCAATGGCAGCAGAGGCAATAATTACGCCCCAGCTTTGTTTACGAGATAAAAGCTCTTTTGTTGAAGGATTATATTCTTCTTCATCTTCACCAGTAACATCGCCGTTATCATCAACACGACGTTGACCTGTTAAAATATATTCGCGTTCTTGTGCCGTAAGCCAAGGGTGGGAGCTAGGCGGTGCTTTTACTAAAATTAACCAAGGCACTAGCCAAAGAAAGCCCAGAACACCAATAACAACAAACACCATTTGCCAGCTAAAATAAATCGTTAAGTAAGCAATTAAAGGAATAGCAATAATGCCACCTATAGCAGCACCAGAGTTAAAAATACCCTGTGCTAAAGCCCGCTCTTTAGTTGGAAACCATTCAGCATTGCCTTTGGCCGCACCTGGCCAGTTACCGGCTTCTGCTACGCCTAAAATAGCGCGAAAAATACTAAAGCTAAGCACACCTTGAGCAAATGCATGCGCAATCGTTGCAACAGACCAAACACCTATTGATAAAACAAAGCCTAAACGAGTACCTACCCAGTCAAATACTTTACCAAAGATGGCCTGACCAAATGCATAGGCAAATACAAATACAATAGAGATGTTAGCGTAAATTTGTTTGCGCTCTAATGCAGACTCATCAGGGAATAAATCTTCAACAATGTCCGGCCAAAGCACACTAAGCGCTTGGCGGTCGATGTAATTAATGATGGTAGCAAGCGCAATTAATGCGATAACCCACCAACGTAAACCTTTAAGTTGCATAGTTATTCCCCAAGAAAATCTTCACGAGCTGGACTAAAGGTATCGATTAAAATACCGCCTGTTGGGCACGTCGCACCATGATCTACAAATGGCGGAATAAAACAACTGTCCCCTGGTTTTAATATTTTAGTAACACCATCAATATTAAAATGAAACTCACCTTCAACTACATAAGTAACTTGTGAATGACGGTGTGCATGGTTATAACCAATAGCGCCTTGTGCAAACCAAATTTTTACCGCCATCAACTCTTCGTTATAGCCTAACATTTGACGTTTCAAGCCATTTCCTAGGTCTTCAATTTTAGTCTCGTTACCAAATGAAAAATGTGCGCTTTGCTTTTGCATTCTGTTTACTCCTGATTATTTTTCATCGCATAAACGCCTAGTCGGCCATTTAAGGTGAACTCTTTATTTTTAAATGTGAATGTGTTTTTGGTTGCGTTTTGTGCTTTATTTATAGCCACTAAATAGGACTTGCCTTTAATATCAAGTTCAACAAGTGTTAAATCGCCTTGCTGGCTATATTCAAGCTTTGTAACTCGACTAACAGCTTCTAACGTATATTCTTTACTTGGGTTGTATTCACCGTGGGGCTCTAACACCGATACAAACGTGTGCTTTTTTTGCCCATTTACGCGGCGAATAAAGCCATTTTCGTTGCGTAAATTAAAGTTAGGATCGTTTGCACCAATTTGAGTAAACAAAAAAGACTCATCACCTTTGACTAAGCTTGTTTGGGTGTAAAAGCGCCCGTTGTCGTTCAACCACGTTACTTTAGCTAACCCATTTTTGGGTTTTGCTTGCCCTTTAAGCCACAAGTGCTGATAGCCATTTTTAGAACCCAGCGCAGCTAATTGTGTTGTGTTAGCACGCAGTGCAAAGCTGGTATCTATAAGCTGACCTTTGTAGTGAAGCGGTAAATCGAACTGGTGTTCAGCCTGTGCTGTAACGTCAAACACATCAAGTGCAATCGTGCTGTCAAGCTCTGGTACGTTAATTAAGGCTAGTGTGCGCGCTAGCTCAACGCCATTATATGCAGTGCTTATTTCACCACTTGAGACTGTGCCCACGTTAGATGTTTCGAAAAAATTAAGTGTCGGGGCATTGCGATTACCAACACTCACACTGGCATTAAAATGGCTTGTTTCATCCACTACAACCGTATTATGAGCAACCGTTTGTTTAGCGTAGCTGTTATTTTCTGGCAGGTAACGGCCGCCGTATTTAGCTTCTACATTTAAAAAACGGGCTGCGCCATAGTCAGATACAATTTCATTACCGTGGTCGTAAAACTGCCACGTTAACTTATCAAAATGACCGTGCCCTAAACCTTGTGCAGCAGGTTTAAACAGTAGTGCTTGATTGCCACCCACTTGCGTTCGCATTACAACTAACGCACCTTGCTTACCGTCGTTACCATCGCCAAAAGCGGCCGATTTAAACTCATAAGGTGTTGCTAAACCTTTATCCAGCGCCTGCGCCACTTTTAAACCATCACCGGATAAAATAATTTGCCCTTGTTGTTTAGCAATATCTAAATAACCGGTGTCATTTGTTAAGCTATAAGCAACAGTTACGCCATGGACAAGCTCAATGGTATCAATTCCTTTGCTCTTAATCGCATCGTTAATAGGGAAAAACAAACCGTTGTAGCTAAGTTGAATTGTCGTATCAATTGCTTTTAGCAATATTCCATCTCGATGCTCGGCAATTTTTCGCTCAGGCTCATTGTGAGCAATCGCTTGGGCAAAAGTGACAAATGGTAATAACGCAAAACGTTGATAATAAGGCCCTTCGTTATAATAGCCTTGCGGTGAAAACAACAAATCAAGTTGCTTTAAAAAACCTCCTTTGCCTGACTTATCCAAATCATACAAGGCTTTTTCAACCCACTCAGGCTCATTCATTACATAACCCGCCATGCCTACGCCAGCTGTTGCCCACGTGCCATGATTATGTACTTTATTAAACGTAGTTGGTTGCCCTTCGGATAGAAATAAAGCAACTGGACGTAATAACTGTTGCTCAATGGTATTGATCTGTTGATCCGTTAATGCATTATGAACCAGATCATAGGCCTGAATGGTATACACCAACCACATTGCTTCATTTAAGCTTTGCCAAAATAATTTACCTGGATTTTGGGACTTTACTTTACGCTTAGGGTGCACATCTAAACTAGGATAAAGCGTGGCGTATTGCAGTAACATGTCACGAACGTAGTCAGCATATTTCTGCTCTTGGCTAAGCTGATAAATGATCCCTGCTCGGTACATTAGTTGATAATTCTTTTTATGACGTTCATGGGTGTAACCACCGCCGCCATCTTTAGGCACAGGCACCACACTTGGAAATGCAATTTCTTGATCAACCTGTGATTTTAAACTGTAATAACGCTCACTAAAATGACCTTTGCTATCAAGAGCGCTGCGCATTTTTATAACATCATTTTGCGTGATCACTAAATTAGGATGTGCGGCCAATGAGCTAAACGAGGCAATAGCAAGCACAACCGACATAACCCCCGCTGTTAATTTTGTTTGTAAGCTTAATAATGACATCAATAACACTCCACTAATTATTAATTTACCTGAACTCTGATTAAGAAATTTACTATTTAGAGTTTGGGTTAATTACTTTATTGTTTTTTAACGTGGCCGTGTGCGGCCCTGCAACTCTAAGCTCAGTAACACTTGGCGCATCTGTGGCATCAAAGATATTGTTAATGATCGAAGTTTTTGGCTCACCGACTGTATGCTCAACAATAACAGGAGCTGAGTTAACAAATGTATTCTTATTGATATTCGTAACTTGCACACCATGGAGGAAAATACTGGCATTACGTTTATTGCGTTTTCCAAGCCCTACATTATTTAGCGAATTATTCGTCATTATAAAGTGAGGGCCAAAAGTACTTTCATCTGTGCCACCGCGATAAAGCGTGACTAAGCTACCGCCGATATTGCTAAAACTATTATCACTGAAGGTTACGTAGTCAGCGTTGTATATCCCTAAATCTTCAGTTTCGCTGTCAAGGCGTAAAATATCGCCAGATACTCCGTCGAACTTATTATTAATTAGCGTGATCTCATCCGCCAGCGCACCTTTACCTGTTTTGAAAAAATCAAAAGTGTGGTTAATATCGAGGTTCACTAAGTGAGAATTCATCATGTTCAAGCGGTAGTTATCGACCATCCCCCACTTTTGCGTTCTGATTACAGTATTGCCAGCCGAATCGGGACTACTTTGCCCTGAAATGATTAGCCCATCGAGCTTTAAGCTTCCACCGTCGTGTATTTCAAATAAGCTTGAGCGTTGAAATGTGAGGGTCGCTTTTGCTTGTTGGCGGGCCTTAATTGTTAATACTTTATCAATAACAACCAGTTTAGACACATCAAACTGACCTGATTCAAGCTCAAGGACATCCCCCGATTTAGCCAGCTCTATTGCTGTTAATAATGACTTAGCTGAACCCGATACAGCATGTGTTTTACCTGAGTCAAAAGCGATAACCGCTGGCACTTTTGGATACCAAGTTACACCGGTCTCTTTTTTTGCTATCACTTTTAAATCGGCTTTCGCGCCAACAGCAGACATATTTGAGGTAGGGTAAAGTAAACCATTTTTATTGCGCTTCATCTCAACTGCTGTTTGTTTTACACCATACCTTAGTGCGTTGAGTACGCTTGAGTTAGCAACATTATTAGAGAACTTAATGCCACTAACATCATCAAATGCACTGAAAGGTTGCACCTGATCATCATTAATAATTAAGTTATTTTTCATCACGCTATTAATTGGCACAGCACTTCGCTCAGCATCACTGCCCGCAGCTAATTGGATATGACGTACGTTAACAAAGGTGTTGTTTTCTATTTGTGCATTTTCAACTTGGTGATAGCGGTTAATTGGCGAATTTGGTACGCCATTCATTACTGTAAACCCACTACCAAAACGAAAACCTGTAAGCCCTTCTAGGTAGTTATTACGAATAATTTGATCTTTATTGATAAGGCGGATACCGCCTGTATGCTCAACACCATTACCAAAAAAGATATTCTCTTCTATTAGATTACCGTTACCATGGCGCATGGTAAGTGTGCCGCGTGCTTCGTAAAACACGTTGTTGCGTACAATATTTTTACCCGATTTAATCGAGATAATTTCGACTTCGCCGTTGGTTTGTTCAAAATAATTATTATCAACTAATGTATGCGAGTCAGTAAGTGAGTAATGGCTGGTACCAATGCGGATAGTTTCACCGCCGTTAGAGCCAAAGGTGGGTCTGTAACCAAAGTAATTATGATCAATTTGATGATAGTTTTGCTGACTTTGCTTGCTATTTAAACGCACCGCCAGAGTCACTCCTTTGTTACGCTTGCCAACGAGGTGATTATGATCAAAACGGTTATGTTTGCCATATAATGCCACCCAGTAATCAGATTCACGTTTATCTGGGTTATTGTAATTATCAATAACCATTTCGAAAACGCGAGAGTGATAGGCTAGTTCATTTTTATTACGACGAAATTCAATGGCCGCCGACGTTGGCGTATAGCCGTTTTTAAAGACTAAGCCACTTGCTTGAAGATATTGCCCAGCAAGGCGCAAGTTAGACTGCCCAGATAAAATAACTTTACCTTTCGTTTGTGCAGTCAACTCAATAGGAGACTTTTCTGTACCTTGACCTTGAAATAAAATCTCAAAGTCTGTCCAAGTACCATTTTTTAGAATAACTTTATCACCCGCTTTTAAGGCTTTGGCAATGTCTGTGTAAGCTTGTTTGTTGTCAACAAAGTAGTCTTTGGCTGTTGTCGCTGTTGAAATACAACCAAGGATAACTAGGCTTAATTTTATTATAGTTAAATTAATCAATCGCATAGTTAACTCTTTTTTAAACTAGGATAGGCAGATAAACCACAAGAGTATTCTGCATCACCAACTTTATAGTGTGTGTTGGCGCTAAATAACCTTGCTATTTAGCGCCTAAAATTTACAAGGATTACTTGTCTAATTTTTTAAAGTAGTCAAAGATCTCCGGTACGTTTCCTTGAGCCATACCTGCATCAAATGCAGCTTGCAAGTTAGCCGATGAGCCTTCGGCAATTTTAGACACAGTGCCTAAGTCTTCTACCATCTGTAAAAAATAACCTAAGTCTTTGTTTGCATTTGCAATTGAGAAACCTAGATCACTTACACCATCAACTGCATAGTTTTTACAAAAATGCATGAATGGGGAATTTGACGGCCCTGTTGACATAATGTCGAACAACTGTTGACGATCAACACCTGCGCGATCTGCCACAGCAAAAGCTTGCGACATAGCGCAAACCGTCGTCATACCCATAAAGTTATTGATTAATTTAGTTGTATGACCAGCACCTAGCTCACCTAAATGAAAAACATTTTCGCCTTGCTCTTGTAGAACAGATTTAACTTTATTAAATGTTCCTAAATCACCTGCAGCCATGATATTTAACAAGCCATCTTTTGCATGTGCAGGAGTTCGACCTAGTGGTGCATCAATCATACCTACGCCTTTTGCAGCGAGATCAGCACCAATTTTCTTGGTCGAAGCAGGAATTGATGTACCAAAGTCTATTAATACTGAATCTGCTTTAAAACCAGCAAGTAAACCATCTTCTGCGTAAACAACTTTTTCAACGATTTCTGATGTGGTTAAACACAGCATCACGATATCAGCTGCTGCTGCGAGCTCTTTCGCGGTTGCCACTGTTTTCGCTCCACGTTCAACACATGCAGCAACCGCACCTTTATTGAGGTCCATTACAATCAGCTCATAGCCTTTATTTTGTAAATTTTCGACCATATTACCGCCCATAAGGCCTAGTCCGATAAAACCGATAGTTGGTTTAGACATGAATAACTCCTAAATTGTTGAGCGCTTGTTCTCACGCTATTCGTTAGCTTAGTAACAGTGACCCTACTTCGCTTTATTAGCTCCTATGAGTTACTCCTAACATGGCGTAACTTTAGACTTTATACTGATGGGTAAGCAGCTTAAATTAAAAAATTACCAATCAGATTGTAAAAACAGTATTATTTGGCAACCAATTTGTCAACCAATTTAATGAAGTCACTCAAAAAAAGTAATGGGAAAATAACTAAACTAATAATCAAATCAAATTAAATTAAATTAAATTAAATTAAAAACATCATAAAAATTAAATAAAGTAATTAAAAACAGATAATTAGACAACAGAGCAAAGATTCAAAGCCATTGCTTATTGAAGATTTACAATAGAAATAAAATTGGTAATAACAAGCGCTAATTCAGCAAGGTAAAATTTACCAATTTAACATTAGTTAATTTTTATCGAGAGCTAAACAAAGTAAAACGGGGTTAATGCTAATTTCAGGATTAAAATTTGTTCTATCTAGGGGCGATTTAATCGCGGTGTGAGGTTTGTAATCGAGTGGGCTAATTAAAAACCGAGCAACAAAGAGTTAATCGTCCCTAGAAAGAACTCTTTGGGCAGTGCATGTTTGGCATTTATGCTGCGTTATCGCCTATTTATGAAAATAGGCGCAATGTTATAGGGTTACATTACGCTTGTTTAAACGGATTGCGGGTGTCTTGGTTTTCATCTAGGTTACGCATTAAAATAGCGTGCGCTAAATCGAGATTATTAGGCAGTGGGATTTTTACAATATGGCCTGAGCCTTTGGCATCGGTAATGTTTTCGCCTTTTTTGTTTTCCATACATTCAAGCACAAAGCTAATATTTCCCTTTGGTGTCATTAGCTCTAACGAATGGCCAACACAAAATTTATTTTTTACATCTATTTCAACCAAACCATTGGCATTACGACCTAATACTTCGCCTACAAATTGCTGCTTGGTAGAAACTGAATGACCGTATTCGTAATTTTGATAATCTTGATGGGCGTGGCGTTTTAAAAAGCCTTCGGTATAGCCACGATGCGCTAAGTTTTCTAATGTTTTAAATAAATCCGCATCAAACGGCTTGCCTGCAACCGCATCGTCTATTGCTTTTCGGTATACCTGTGCTGTACGCGCTACATAATAAAACGACTTAGTACGGCCTTCTATTTTTAAACTATGTACACCCATTTTTGTGAGCTGTTCTACATATTGCACAGCACGTAAGTCTTTTGAATTCATAATATAGGTGCCGTGTTCATCCTCAAACGCTGGCATATATTCGCCAGGGCGGCCTTGCTCTTCTAACATGAATACATCGTTACTCGGCGTCCCTTCTCCCAATGTAGGAATAACCTGTTTTGGGTCAATCTTATGCACCATTTCGCCAGTATCATTTTCAACACCTGGCTTAACATCATAATCCCAGCGACATGCATTGGTACATGTACCTTGGTTTGGGTCGCGCTTGTTAATATAGCCCGAAAGCAAACAACGTCCTGAATAGGCCATACACAATGCGCCGTGCACAAATACTTCAAGTTCTGTGTTTGGGCAGAGTGTGCGTATTTCACTAATTTCTTCGAGTGATAGTTCTCGCGATAGAATAACTCTTTCAATTCCCTGCTTTGCCCAAAACTGTACGCTGGCGTAGTTAACTGCATTTGCCTGCACTGATAGATGAACCGGCATAGTTGGCCATTTTTCACGAACCAGCATGATCAAACCAGGATCTGACATAATCAGCGCATCAGGTTTCATTGCAATAACAGGTTCAATGTCACGTAAATACGATTTTACTTTCGCGTTATGCGGCGCAATATTAGACACCACATAAAACTTTTTATTTTGCGCATGCGCTTCATTAATCCCAATTTGCAGCGTCTCTAAGTCAAATTCATTATTACGCACACGCAAACTATAACGAGGTTGCCCTGCATATACTGCATCAGCACCATAAGCAAAGGCATAACGCATGTTTTTTAAACTGCCCGCAGGGCATAATAATTCAGGAATAAACGGCGTGGAAGGTATAACAGATAACATGTGCGCTCCATACATCGAACTGGGTGTAAGCCAGTTGCATGAGTAGTCATTAACAAATACGTAAACAGAAGCGCGGCAGTATAAATGCGGATAATAATTTGCCTTTGATCGAGATCACAAAACCGTAATCAAGTTGGTTTTTAATAAAATTAGGATTTTTCAGTTAAAACGCGTATAATTCGCGCCCGTTAATATTCACACTTTTATTTAAAATTATTGGAGCATAAAGATGGCTTTAGAACGTACTTTTTCAATCGTAAAACCTGATGCAGTAGCTAAAAACCACATTGGCGCTATCTACAACCGTTTCGAATCTGCTGGCCTTAAAATCGTTGCAGCTAAAATGGTTCACCTTTCACAAGAGAAAGCTGAAGGTTTCTACGCTGAACATAGCGAACGTCCTTTCTTCGGTGCTTTAGTATCTTTCATGACATCTGGTCCAGTAATGGTTACAGTTCTTGAAGGCGAAAACGCTGTTCTTAAAAACCGTGAAATCATGGGTGCTACTAACCCTGCTGAAGCACTAGCTGGCACTTTACGTGCAGACTACGCTGATAGCATCGACGAAAATGCTGTTCACGGCTCTGACGCTGTTGAATCTGCTGCTCGCGAAATCGCATACTTCTTCGCTGACGAAGAGCTTTGTTCACGTACTCGTTAATTCGAATTCGTTAACATATTGAAAAGGGCTTTCGGGCCCTTTTTTAGTCATTACGTAAAGTATTTATCAGTGTATTTGTTGATATTTTACTTAATGATTAAAGTGAGTGAATTGTGTACAATTCGTCCTCGTAAATTTTATCTCCACCGTCACCGATTGAGGTTGTTTCATGACCGAGCAAAAAAAGATTAACTTATTAGATTTAAACCGAGAAGCAATGCGCGAGTTATTTGCATCGTTCGGTGAAAAGCCGTTTCGTAGTGACCAGGTGATGAAATGGATTTATCATTTTGGCGTAGATAACTTCGACGATATGAGCAACGTAAATAAAAAGCTTAAAGAAAAACTTAAAGCTGAATGTGAAATTGTTGCACCAGAAATCACCGTTCGCCAACAAGCAAGCGACGGGACTATTAAGTACGCGCTTATACTTGAAGGTGGTCAAGAAGTAGAAGCTGTTTGGATCCCTGAAAAAGAGCGCGCAACTTTATGTGTATCATCACAAGTGGGTTGTGCACTTGAATGTACTTTTTGCTCTACTGCGCAACAAGGCTTTAACCGTAACTTAAAAGTATCTGAAATTATTGGCCAAGTTTGGCGTGTAGCTAAAGATATTGGCCTTGATGGTCATAGCGAAAAGCGCCCAGTTACTAACGTTGTAATGATGGGTATGGGCGAGCCTTTACTTAATCTTAAAAACGTAGTGCCAGCAATGGAACTAATGATGGACGATTGGGGCTTTGGTTTATCTAAGCGCCGCGTAACATTAAGTACATCAGGGGTTGTGCCTGCACTTGACTTACTAAAAGAGAAAATTGACGTGGCCTTGGCTATTTCATTGCATGCACCAGATAACGCATTGCGTGACATTTTAGTGCCGGTTAATAAAAAGTACCCTATTGAAGAATTTTTAGCGGCGTGTCGTCGTTATATCGACGGCTCTAAAGCGAATAAAGACGTAACCGTTGAATACGTTATGCTTAACGGAATAAACGACAGCACCGATCAGGCGCATGCCTTAGTGCAAACGTTAAAAGGCACACCGTCTAAGGTCAACCTTATCCCGTTTAACCCTTTCCCTGGTAATGAATATACGCGTTCAAGTAACAGCCGAATTGATCGTTTTTCAAAGGTATTACAAGCAGCAGGCGTTACCTGTATTGTTCGTCGTACTCGCGGAGACGATATTGATGCTGCTTGTGGACAGTTAGTCGGTGATGTAGTTGACCGTACTAAGCGCTTAGCTAAAAAGAAAATGCGTGACGATAACGCAATTACCGTTAATATTCACCAAGCATAATTTTTAGTTAAAAACCCTAAAGCCCCCATGTTAAATCGTTTATTTTAAATAAAGGATGCAACATGGGGGCTTTTAGGTAAGATAGACTCTATGAATAAAAATAAAGAGACAAGGTAATGCGATCTATACTTGCATTAACTATTTCAGCAATTGCTTTGAGTGGTTGCGTAACTGAAAGTAGTTATAACGGCAGTAACAAGCCCGTCGTCGAAAATAAAATTAATAACATAGGCGCTGCACGAACACGTATTGCTCTAGCATTACAGTATTTAAATACTGGTAATAACTCTCAAGCTAAATACAATTTAGAGCGCGCCGCTGGCTTTGCTCCACAACTCCCAGAAGTCCATTACTCTCTTGCTTATTATTATCAACAAGTAGGTGAAAACACACTCGCTGATAAAGCCTATCAAAAAGCGCTCGCGATAAAACCGGATGATCCTAATACCTTAAATAACTATGGGGTATTTTTATGCGGTATTAACGAATATGACCGTGCGACGGACCAATTTTTAAAAGCCATTGAAGTCCCAAGTTATATCCGTGTTGCCGAAAGTTACGAAAATTTAGCCTTGTGTGCCATTGAGTTTAATGATTTTGATAATGCTGAAAGTTACTTTCAACAAGCCATGAATCACAGCTCGCAGCGTACTTCTACTTTAATTAGTCTTGCCGCGTTATTTTACGCTAAAAGTGATTTACATAAAGCCAGCGAACTTTTAAAACGTCATGATGATACAGGCCAAATATCGGCACGCGCATTAATGCTTGAGTACCTAATTAAAAGTCGCATGGGTAGAATAGAAGAAGCTGAAAAAATTTCAGCTACTATTGTGCAAATCTACCCGACGAGTAATGAAGCTTATTCGTTACGAGAGCAAAAAACACGTCTGAGCGAGTTCGAAATTTTAAGAGACAAGTATCGCAGAGCAATGCTCGATGACTTGCAACAAAGTAATAACAACGGGCGCATTAGTTCAGAGCCTAAAATAAAAATTATTCGTAAAAAAAGCCCGACTTTAGATAGCTCTACCAGCTTAATTTCAAATGATAGTAAAGGCGCTAACGCAGCCACGTCTGTAAGTCAAAATCAAGTGAATGAGCACCCCGCGCATTTTAAAGCGAGCCCTGCTAATAGTATAAAAACTGAAAACAATAAACCGCCGCAAGTAAAAAGTATCCCTGCGGGTTCTATTGTTGTAAACGTGCCTAGTGAGCCTGAAAAAAAAACAATACCGGTGACGTTTTCAAATACCGCTACTGATACTTCTGCGGTGATATCGGCTTTAACCTCGCAGCAAAGTTCAGCCAAAAAAGTAACGGTTTCCCAAGAAGCCGTATCGCAAACAAGTACTAAAAAAAACTCAAACGAACTTAAGACTGAAGTTAAAATAATTTCTTTTGGTGAATCCAAAGCAATAGACTTAAATTCGCAACAAAAAAATCAAATAGCACACTCAAACACTGAAAGCTCAAATAGTAATAATGGCGCTAACGTTACATTTTACGAGGCAGTAAAAAATGGCGCTGTTTTTTCTAATAGTAAAAATGAATCAAATGAAGACGTAGAATTTACAAACTATTCTGCGATAAAAAAAATAGACGCCCCATTACTTAGCACTAAAGTGCCAGTTATAACGGTGCCCTCTCATATAATTACATTTGGTGAAAACCTATTTAGCATTTCCGTCCGATACAATGTTAAACTACAAAAACTCTTACAATGGAATGGTCTAAAAGAGTCTGATCGGGTAATGAATGGAAGTAAAATTTATTTGAACGATCCTAATATTTATTACGAAATTAAAGCTGGCGACACCTTGTATAAAATAGCTACCCAGCGGCATGTATTAATTGATCAATTAATGCGATGGAATAAATTAAGCCCAGATACTGAACTTAAATCAGGGCATAGACTTTTACTAGTGGATCCAGAATCATACCTATTATGAATGAAGAAAATACGCAAACAGAGATTGAACAACCAACGGTTGGACAAATATTAAAAGCGCATCGTGAGCATGCCAATGTTAGCATTGCAACCATAGCTGAGCCGTTAAAATTATCTGAACTACAAATAAAACGTCTTGAAAACGATGAATTTGCATTACTCGGACCGATTACTTTTGTAAAAGGCTATATCAAAAATTACTGCCGAGAACTAGAAATTGATAGCGCCCCTATTTTAGCCATGATGCCAGCACCACCAGAGCCGGCAAAACCCGCTAATATGCAAAGCTTTTCACGTCGTACAGAAAAAGAAGCCAGTGATAGCCGCTTAATGCTAGTGACCTATATTATTTTAGCGATTGTGATTGGCTCATCTGCATTATGGTTTTGGCAAAATGCAACCCCCATAGAAGAGCAAACCAGTAATATAAATGTAGAAAATTCAATACTCAGTGAACGCCAAGCAGTTCAACCCACTAATATCGCACAGCAGCAATCTGCTGATAACGCATTGGCTGAAGAAGTATTAGCGCCAAGCGAACGTGAGGCTGTACCTGAAATAACTCAAGCACAAACAAATCAACCACTCACCACTAATACAGACTCAGCTGAAAATAGCACCATCGAAATGAATTTTAATGATGAAAGCTGGGTTGAAATTTACGACGGCGAAGGTGAAAAAATTGCATTTGGTGTTAAAAAAGCAGGCTACTTAATGACTGTCACCGGCAAACCTCCTTTTTCTGTTGTGCTTGGTAAGCACAACGTTGTAAGCGTTACCCTAAACGGTGAAAAAGTTGATATTTCAGCTTTTCCCAAAAATCGTTTAGCCAAATTTACATTACCACTAGCAGAGTAGTCGCTATGTTTTCAGAATCTCCAATTAAACGCAGAAAATCCACACGTATTAACGTAGGTAACGTCCCCATTGGTGACGGTGCCCCAATTGCCGTCCAATCGATGACCAACACCGACACGATGGATGTTGATGCAACTGTTGCGCAAATTCAGGCAATACAAGATGCCGGTGCCGATATAGTTCGGGTATCAGTACCGACTATGGATGCCGCAGACGCATTTAGAAGTATAAAAGAGCAAGTGACTATCCCGCTAGTTGCGGATATTCATTTTGATTACCGTATCGCTTTAAAAGTAGCAAAATACGGCGTAGATTGCCTGCGTATAAATCCAGGTAACATTGGTAGCGAAGAACGAATAAGAGCCGTTGTCGATTCAGCCCGCGAGCATAACATTCCCATTCGTATAGGCGTAAATGGCGGTTCGCTAGAGCGTGATTTGCAAGAAAAATACGGCGAACCAACACCGGAAGCGCTATTAGAATCAGCAATGCGCCATGTAAACATATTGCACCGCTTAGATTTTGACCAATTTAAAATATCAGTAAAGGCCTCCGACGTATTTTTAGCCGTAGGCGCGTATCGCTTACTTGCAAAAGAAATAGATCAGCCATTACATTTAGGGATCACTGAAGCGGGCGGCATGCGTTCGGGTTCAGTTAAATCGGCAGTTGGCCTAGGCATGTTACTTGCCGAAGGGATTGGCGACACGCTGCGTGTTTCACTCGCAGCCGATCCCGTGCAAGAAATCAAAGTTGGCTTTGATATTTTAAAATCGCTGCGCATTCGTTCGCGTGGTATTAATTTTATCGCCTGCCCGAGCTGCTCTCGCCAAGAATTTGATGTTGTAAGCACCATGAATCAACTAGAAGAACGCCTTGAAGATATTATCGAGCCAGTATCCTTATCAGTCATTGGCTGTGTTGTAAATGGCCCGGGTGAAGCACTGGTTAGTGATATAGGCCTTGCCGGTGCAAACCGTCGTTCTGGCCTGTATATTAATGGCGAGCGTCAAAAAGCACGCATCGATAACAATAATATTGTTGAGCAACTCGAAGGCTATGTTCGCGACTTTATAGAGAAAAAACAAAACCAAACACCTATAGATATAAAAATAGTCGAATAAATACCGTATATAATGCCAAACTGCGGTGTTTGGCGTTTACCTTTATAACCAGAACGCTATAATAGCGGGTCAATTTTTAGCATTCTTGTTGTGTAAGCATTTTTTATTACACAAAAACAGTATTTAGGATTTATCAGTGGCAAAACAAATTCAGGCAGTTCGCGGTATGAACGATTGTCTGCCAGGCGATACACAAGTTTGGCAGAAAGTAGAAAACATTTTACGCGAGACAGTAGCATCGTTCGGTTATCAAGAAATTCGTTTTCCTATTGTAGAATCAACCGACTTATTTAAACGCTCTATTGGTGAAGTTACCGATATTGTAGAAAAAGAAATGTACACCTTTGCCGATCGCAATGGCGACTTGTTAACACTGCGCCCAGAAGGCACCGCAGTATGCGTACGTGCTGGTAACGAAAACGGGTTATTGTACAACCAAGAGCAGCGCCTTTGGTATATGGGCCCAATGTTTCGCCACGAACGTCCGCAAAAAGGTCGTTACCGTCAGTTTCACCAATTTGGTTTAGAGACATTTGGTATTGCCAGCGCAGATATAGATGCTGAAGTTATTTTATTAACGGCGCAGTTGTGGGAAGCCTTTGGTATTACTGAACACGTTCGCTTAGAGCTTAACTCTTTAGGGTCTAATGAGGCACGTGCAGATTACCGTGATGCGTTAGTTGCCTACCTTGAGCAACACATTGATGTGCTTGATGAAGACTCAAAACGCCGTATGTATTCAAACCCATTACGCGTACTTGATAGCAAAAATCCAGATGTACAAGCCATATTAACCGACGCACCTAAATTATCTGAGAATTTAGATATTGAATCAAAAGAACATTTTGAAAATTTATGTGAACGTTTAGACGCAGCTGGCGTCTCATACACGGTTAACGAAAAATTAGTTCGTGGCTTAGATTACTATAACCGCACAGTATTTGAGTGGGTAACAGATAGTTTAGGTGCACAAGGCACAGTATGTGCTGGCGGTCGTTACGATGGTTTAGTTGAACAACTAGGCGGTAAAGCCACTCCAGCAGTTGGTTTTGCAATGGGCCTTGAGCGTTTAGTGTTATTATTACAAGCACTAGAGTGCGTAGGTGACATACGCCGCAATGCTGATGTATATTTAGCGGCCATGGGTGATAAAGCCAGTATTCAAGCGCCTATTATTGCGTCTGAACTACGCCGTGATGTGGCAGGCCTTCGTGTGATGGTTCATGCAGGCGGCGGTAACTTCAAAAAACAATTAAAACGTGCTGATAAAAGCGATGCACTTGTTGCTGTTATTATTGGTGAAGATGAATTAGAAAAAGGCGTTGTGACTATTAAATATTTACGCGAGCGTAAAGAACAAGTCACATTAGAATTAGAACAAGCTAAAGCGCTATTAACAAAGCTTATTAACGGCTAAGCGAACATTAGAGGTAAACATGGATATACATTCAACAGAAGAAGAACAAGCAGAAGCCATTAAACGTTTTTTCCGTGAAAACGGTCTGTCACTTGCACTAGTTATAACTGTAGGTTTAGGTGGCTTATATGGTTGGAAAGCCTATGACCAAAACCAAATTACCACGGCAGAGCAAGCATCAGATTCGTATACAACACTTGTTGAAAGTGATGATGTGTTATCTGCGGCTGATACATTTATCAGCGAAAATAAAGATACAAACTACGCGACATTGGCGGCATTTGTTGCTGCTAAAGATGCTGTAGAAGCGCAAAACCTAGCTGTTGCTAGCGAAAAACTAAGCTGGATTGTATCAAACGTTGAAAACGCAGAGTTAAAAGCGATTGCGATTACGCGTTTAGCACGCATTCAAATAGCACAAACAAAGTATGACGATGCATTGAATACATTAAATGCACCACTACCTGAGGCATTTAATGCAAATGTTGCGGAGCTTAAAGGCGATATTTACGCTCAGCAAGGCAATAAAGAGCAAGCACGCACTGCGTATCAAGCAGCGGTAGATGCAGGTGGATTAACAGCTAATCCTCTTTTACAAGTTAAGTTAGATGACCTAGCAGTAACTAGCCCAGCGGCATAAGGTTTTAGGCATGAAAAAATTAACAACAGCAGCCCTTGCTTTATGTATGGCAACATTAATGGGATGCTCATCGAGTGATGACGAAGAAGAACTCGTCCTTCCTGAAATTGTAAATCAGTTTGAAACTGATGTTATATGGCAAGAGTCGATAGGCGATGGTGTAGAGCACTATTTTTCTCGCTTAACACCAGCCATATATAAAGATAATGTATATGTTGCTAGCCGTGAAGGCCAAATTGAAGCGCTTTCACTTACAAACGGCGATACAAAATGGGAAACTGATATACGTCAGAATACTTCATTTTGGCCATGGGCTAATAACGGCACTGCAAAATTATCAGGCGGTATCTTACAAGCTTATGGTAAAATATACATTGGCTCTGAGCATGGCTTTGTAATTGCGCTAGATCGTGAAACAGGCGAAGAAGTTTGGCGTAAAAATGTACCTGGTGAATCACTGTCTAAACCGGCAGCTGGCGACGGTCTCATATTTGTTAATTTAGCCTCAGGTAAATTACTCGCGCTTCACCCAGATACGGGCGAAGAACGCTGGAGCTTTGAACAAGAAGTTCCACCACTAACATTACGTGGACAAAGCTCACCAACCGTTGCAAATGGTGGTGTATTATTAGGCCTGGAAACAGGCAAACTCAATGTTTTGATTTCAGACACTGGTTACTCAGCATGGAGCGCAGAAATCGCGGTAGCAAAAGGCGCATCAGAATTTGAACGCCTTGTTGATGTAGACACTCAGCCACTTATTAGTGGCCCGTACGCATACGCTATTGCCTATAACGGTAATCTGGCAGCTATTGATATTCGCTCTGGTAATGTTGTGTGGAAACGCGAATACAGCAGCTATCGCGAAATTTCGATGGATGCACAAAGTCTTTATGTAGTAGATAGCAATGGCGTTATTTATTCATTAGATAAAAATTCAGGTATTGAACGTTGGAGCCAACCTGCTCTACGTGGTTGGTACTTAACTGGTCCTACTGTTGCAGGTAGTAATTTAGCCATAGGCGACCAAGAAGGTAACCTACATTGGTTAAATAAAGACACTGGCGAGCTAGTATCTCGTGAAGACTTTGACAGCTCAGGCTTTTTTATTGAGCCGGTTGTTGCCGACGATAAACTGATTTTATACACCCGTGATGGTGAAGTTAGTGCGGTTAAAATACCAAACTAACTTACTACTATTAGTATAACCTGCTAATAGTTAATTATTTTTTGTAAGGCTTCGCACTGCGAAGCCTTTTGTTGTTTTTTAAAGAGGTAGTTTATGCTTCCCGTGATCGCTCTAGTTGGGCGACCCAATGTGGGCAAGTCCACATTATTTAACCGTTTAACACGTACTCGTGACGCACTCGTAGCCGATTTTCCAGGTTTAACACGAGATAGAAAATATGGCCAAGCTAGTTACGATGGCTATGAATTTATCGTGGTAGATACGGGCGGTATTGATGGCTCAGAAGAAGGCATCGAAATCGAAATGGCAGATCAATCTCTGCTAGCCATTGAAGAAGCCGACATTGTGCTGTTTTTAGTCGACGCCCGTGTTGGTATGACCGTTGCCGATCAAGCCATTGCTAATCATTTGCGCAAGCAAGATAAGAAATGCTTTGTTGTTGCTAACAAAACCGATGGTATTGATGCTGATTCAAGCTGTGCTGAGTTTTACCAATTATCATTAGGTGAGATCCACCATATTGCGGCATCACATGGCCGTGGTATTACGTTATTACTTGAGCAAACTCTTCAGCCGCTTATTGCTGAATTAGCAGCGCAAGATGAAGACGTAGCCGACAACGACGAAGAACTTATTGATCTTTACGAAGAAGGTGAAGGGGATGACACCGATCATCAAGCGTTTGCAGATAAACCTGTAAAGCTTGCGATAATTGGTCGTCCTAACGTTGGTAAGTCAACGCTTACAAACCGTATACTTGGTGAAGATCGTGTAATTGTATACGATATGCCAGGTACAACACGCGATTCTATCTACATTCCGATGACTCGAAATGAAAAAGAGTACGTGTTAATCGACACCGCTGGTGTGCGTAAACGTAAAAAAGTAAGTGACGTGGTAGAAAAGTTCTCCGTTATTAAAACACTTCAAGCAATCGAAGATTGTAATGTGGTGTTATTGATTGTTGATGCGCGTGATGGTATTTCTGATCAAGACTTGAGCTTATTAGGCTTTGCTCTTAACTCAGGTCGTTCATTGGTTATTGCCGTGAACAAATGGGATGGGTTAGACGATTACGTTAAAGATCGTATTAAATCAGAGCTCGATCGCCGTTTAGGCTTTATTGACTTTGCACGCCTGCACTTTATATCTGCATTACACGGTACAGGTGTTGGTCACTTATTCGAATCGGTTGATGAAGCTTACGAGTCTGCAACTAAACGTATAAGTACAGCCATGCTACGCCGAATTATGGACATGGCTCAAGCTGATCACCAGCCGCCACTTGTTCGTGGTCGTCGTGTTAAGCTTAAATATGCCCATGCCGGTGGTTATAACCCACCACGTATTGTTATTCACGGTAACCAAGTTAAAGACCTACCAGATAGTTATAAACGCTACCTGATGAACTATTACCGTAAAGCGCTTAAAATTATGGGTACACCTATCAAAATTGAATTTAGAGAAGGTGAAAACCCATTTGCTGGTCGTGTTAATAAAGTAACACTGTCGCAAAAACGTAAAATACGTGCGTTTGCTAAAGAAAATAGAAATAAATAATAGGTTTATTAGTTATCTTGGTTGATCGCTAACATATCACGAATTATTTATTAAAATTATACCTTTCATTGCCTTTATGTGGGAATGAAAGGTAAATTTTACAACGATACATTAAAATATTTATTTCTAGAAATTATTTAATGTAGATAAAATCTGGTTAAAGTTTTCACCTTTAATTGTAGTTCTATATTTATCTCTTGCTTCATTTATATATTCATAGGCTAGTTCTTCTGCTTCAGCCCAACCATAAACTGCTGTATCGAATTGCTTTGTATCCATTCCAGGAAACGATGCCCTGATCAAACAACCTTTAGGCGCCATTGGTACACTATCATCAGAAAACGAACTATCGTTATATTTTAATTCAGAATAACTTGGTACAGAGTCATCAACATAATTTTTATTAGTTCGCATACCATAACAACCATTTCCAAAATGATATATCCGTCCTAGGTTAGCTGTATAGTTATCCGTTTGGGCACCTAAACTACTTAATCTCGACGCTAAAGATCTTGCTTGTGACTGTACATAACCGTAAGAAATGTAGCCTTGTAGTTTTCTTTCAGTAAGAACTGCGATTGACATAGAAGCAATAAGCGCATAACTAGAAGTTAAAGCATAGGACTTTGGATTATAGCTTTCCTTATAAGCACGATGGTTTTTAAGCGACGTGGTGTAGTCCAACAAAACAGGGAGAATTGATGTATCTAAATTACCACCCTGAGCTGAGTTACGATAGTACTCAATCGTGTCTCCGAAAGACTCAAATTGACTTTTGGCATCTTCAACATCGCTTGTTAAAACAATTCCGGAAACAATACTTTCTATTTTGTCTAGATCATCTTGATGAATACGAACTATTTGTGGACCAGTGTTGCCATTTCCAAACAATAAACTTGTAATGAAAGATTTAGCTTCACCTTTAACCGCACTTTTAGCGCCATCCAAAATCCAGCCAGCTATCATGGCAGAGCTAAATACAGCTGTAGTAGCAAATTTAGCTTGATTATTATTTATATTCTCTTCGAGCGAAGAATTGTCTGCGAAAGTTGGTGCTGATATCATAAGCGCTAGAGTACTAAGTAAATAATGCTTTCTTAACATAAAATATCCTTAATTTATATTTAATAGTCTAATAAACTTTACATTTATAAAACAAGCGGTGAGTTATAATTCAATGTATTGATGTGAATTATTATTTAATCCATATTTGGCTATATTGCATATTTTAATCAAAATGACTTAAATTAATAATTGAGCAATTAACCACCACCTTTTGTCACCAAAAAATGTTAATTTTATGGGTACAACTTACACTATCATTACTTTTGCATTGTAGTCAATGCTTGTTTTATGTACAAAATAATTTGTTAATTGACACTTTAAACTGGGTATTTTTTCGCTAAAAACTTATATGTGCTTTGTTTAAAGTATCAATAAAAAAAGAGTCATCAATTGAATTAATCAGGTTATCTATATTGATAACGTTGAAGAAACCTTAGGCTTTTATTATTAGGCGTTTGGTTTTGACACCCTTACCCTCAGCGAATATGGAGAGCTTACTACAGGCGATGTAAAAATTGCTTTTGCTAATCATCCATATGCTCAAACCCATTTTAAACAAGCTTTTGTTCGCGCCCACCCAAAGCAACTGGGGCTAGGTTTAGAGCTGCGCTTTAATCGTGCTAATCTCAGTGAAAGTTACGATAAAGCAGTGCCAGCAATGAAAATTACGAAATTCTAAAGTTCATTTATTTTTAAAACCTAATATCAATGTATGCAGTGATGCATCACTAGAGCCTTTTTTATGCAGCATATAAGTTTACTAAAATGTAATCGCTGTTTGTTTAAAATACGTAACGATCTGTAATAATTATTAGGAAGATCCGCAAACATGAGCAAACGTATTTTATATTGGCTACAAAATGATTTACGCATAGACGACAACCCTATTTTTAGCGAACTTGCTTTGCAGCAATGCGCACTCGATATTGTATTTGTAATAAATCCGCACTGGTTTAGAAATAATAACTACCAACAAAAACCATATGGCGTGCACAAACAACAGTTTTTAATGCAAAGCTTATTTGAGCTGCAACAAGCGCTTATTGAACGCGGACAAACTCTGCATGTACTTGAGGGCGAGCCTGTTACAGTGTTAAAGCAAATAATTGCGGATCAACATATTGACGAGGTTGTATGCGCAGAGCACGTTGGAATATATGAGCAACGCCAACTCGCGCGACTAAAAGCACATTGCCCGCATCTGATATTTAAAACGACTCAACAAGACACTTTATTTAAACAAAGCGACCTCCCTTTTGATTTAAACGAGCTGCCTAAAAACTTTACCCCATTTAGAAAAAAGGTAGAGGCGGTAAATATTCCCATCACGCTTTCAGCGTTGCCTAAAACGTTATTACCAAAACCCATTACTTTATGTGCTGCAAAGCCAATTGAATCGCACAATAATCTTGAGCATTTAATGCACGGAGGCCTTAATAGTGCGCAAACACATTTGGAGCACTACTTTTCAGGTTTACTGCCAAGTACCTATAAAACAACTCGAAACGAGCTTGATGGCTTTAATAACACCACTAAATTTAGTGCATGGCTTGCCTTTGGCTGCATAAGTGCACGACAAGTTTATAATGCAGTTGAACAGTACGAGCAAAACCACATAGCAAACGAGTCTACTTACTGGATTAAATTTGAGCTGTTATGGCGTGAGTATTTTAAATGGCATGCACTTAATGTAGGTAACAGCCTATTTAGCTTTAAAGGCCAAAAACACACTAAACCCCTTACAACGTTTATGCCAAATCGCTTTGCTGCGTGGTGCAATGGCGCAACCCCCTACCCCTTGGTGAACGCTATTATGAATGAACTTAATGCCACCGGGTATATATCAAACCGAGCTAGGCAAGTTGCAGCAAGTTGCTTAGTTAACGAACTTAGCCTTGATTGGCGCTATGGCGCGGCCTATTTTGAACAGCAACTTATTGATTACGACGTAGCTGCTAATTGGGGCAACTGGCAATATATAGCGGGCGTGGGTGTAGATCCGCGCGGTGGCAGGCACTTTAATATACAAAAGCAAACATTGCAGTTTGATCCGCATGCTGTTTACACTAACAAGTGGCAAGGCAATAAACATACAAGCACACAGCTTGATAACGTAAACGAAGTTGATTGGCCAATTTAAGCCGCTAATCTAGTTAACCTGAGTTCTGGATAATAAATCTATCTCAAGCAGCTGTTTTGAGCTAGAGAGAAACAAACTTAAATATCGTTATTATTTATAGCGTTTTTAAATCTCTTAACCAGAATTCTGGTTATTCATCCAAAATTTAAAACAGCTCAGCAATGCCTATATTAATAGCGTAACCACCTAACGTTAAAAATAAAAATAAACACAGCGCCAGTAACAGTGGCTTAATCCCCGCTTGGCGAATAGCCCCAATATGTGTGCGTAAACCCAAAGCCACCATCGCAATCGTGAGTAATATATTATCAAGCCAAACAATCGCACTTGTAGTGGCTTGAGGAAGTATAGAAAGTGAGTGGACACCACTTGTCGCAATAAATAATACCGCAAACCAAGGAATAGTGATGCCTGATTTATTCCCCTCGCTGTTTGCAATGCTACCTACTTTTAAATTTTTTTTATTTTGCCAATACGATAAACACAACAAAAATGGGGCTAGCATCATCACTCTTAACATTTTTTCGATCACCGCCGTATCGGTAGCATTTTCGCTTACAGCACTGCCCGCCGCCACGACTTGCGCTACTTCATGAATCGTTGAACCGATAAAAATACCATACGCGTGCTCCGTCATGCCCATATATTCAAACAATAACGGATACGCGAACATACTCAGTGTGCCAAACACCACCACCGTTGCCACAGCTACTGATACTTTATGCGCCTGCGCTTTTATTACCGGCTCGGTTGCCATTACAGCGGCAGCGCCACAAATAGAGCTACCTGCGCCAATTAATATGGTTGTTTGCTCATCAAGCTTAAATACTCGTTTGCCTAGCTGTATTGCGAATATAAACGTACCACTGAGCATAACAATATCGGTTAGCAACCCACTCCAGCCAACGCCAGCTACCTGTGCAAAGGTAATTCTAAAACCAAATAAAATAATACCCGCTTTGAGTAAAGTACTTTTAGCATAATTAACACCCACATCGGTATGAGTTGCAATGCGCGAAAAAACACTGTTTCCAGCAATAATGCCAAGTACAATACCAAGCGTTAAAGAACTAAACTGAGCGCTTTGCATTACCTGCAATTTGCTAAGGGCAACAGCAACCCCTGCTAAAACAATAACAAGCAGCATTCCTAACCACCAACGCGAGTCGTTGTATTGCTTAGTATTAACACAAAAATGCTGTGCTATCTTTTTAATTTTACTAAGCATAATCTTCCCTTCATAAAGTCATCGTAATTAATTGACTTCATTATAATAAAGCGCAAAATATAACTCTAATACATTAAAATCATAATTTGATAACTTAAGGTTATGTAACTTGAGAGGCACAATGAACCTACATGCACTTCGGGTGTTTCATACGGTTGCTAAACTAGGTAGCTTTTCGGCCGCAGCTGAAGCACTGTTTATAAGTCAACCGGCGGTATCAAAGGCTTTAAAAGAGCTTGAGTATCAGCTAAACATACAACTGATTGAACGTGCATCCAAGGGTAAAAAACTCACTTTAAGTGAAGCTGGGCAAGCGCTTTTTGAACATGCTCGTAGTATTTTTGCTATCGAAAAAGCAGCCATCGAAGATATAAAATCGCGTACAGGGCTTAAGCGAGGCACACTCGTTATAGGCAGCAGCACCACCATTGCAAGCTATTGGCTGCCCCCTTATTTAGCTAAATTTTGCGCGCAACATCCACATATAAAAGTAGAAGTACAAGTTGCCAATACCGCACAAATTGAACATGCCTTACTTGAATGCACTATAGATTTAGCACTGGTTGAAGGCACACCTACCGAGCCGCATATAATAAGTAGGCACTGGCAAAACGATTTAATGAGTGTGGTTATACCGAGTAACTTAAAGCCCGCTAAAAATGTAAAAGCATGGTTAAATAAGCAGTTTTGGTTATTACGTGAACCAGGCTCTGGCACTTTAGAAATGTCGGTAAAGTTATTAGCACAACATGGCGTACAAGCAGAGCAAAGTATGCAATTGGGCAGCAACGAAGCCATAGCAAGGGCCGTCGCTCAAAGTATGGGGGTCGCTTTATTGCCAAATGTAGTCACAGAAGATTTAGTGCAATTAGGTAAATTAACACGTCTAAAGCCACAAAATAACATCGAGCTATCACGGCCATTATATCAATTACACTATAAAGACAGACCGTCTTCGCATGCAGCGCAAGCATTCGAAAAAAGCCTATTTAGTGAATAATGTTTATATGAGTAAGTATATACGCGATTGGTAAGTCGTATGTTTGCTCCAATAAGGATCAGCGCTACTCCAGGTCTTGTTAGTTGCCTATTCCTCTTCAATAATATAAAGATATTCAATATTTATATTTTTAATGTCTTCATACTTGAGAATAAGCCTATCTCCTTTAATCTCGTAAAAACGCGTATTTGGGGGAGCTGTAGATGAAGGTTTGTCTGACTCTATAGGTCTTCTCATGGCATCTGATAAAACAACACGATCTAGCTGTCCACTAGAATCAAGATAAAAGTCTTCAAGGACACCATAATACAAGAAGGAAACATTTTTAGACTCCACTAAACAAGATAACTTGATTAACTCTGCATCCTGAGTTTCAGATAATTTTCCAGTAAGCTCATAATACCATGGAGTATCGAAGGCATATCTGGAAGATTTATATGGATTAAAGTGAAAAATTAGCTTTTGAAATATCTTCCCCAAAATATATGCAAGTAAAAATGAACTAGAAAAATATAAGATAATTTTAGGGATACTAGCACTTACAATCTCTAAATCAGATTCCGACACGGATTTAGAACTAGTTAATAATTTTAGACAAATCTCATAGTTAATTTCGTTGCCCAATAAAGGTACTAAAATATAGATTAGGAAAATATGTAAAATTAAGGCATAAAAAAAAGCCAAAGATGAAGATACATCAAATGGCTTTTTTTCTATGCTAGTATTTTCTACTTTTTCATAAGAATTTTGGAATATAAAACCTGGAATTATTAGTACTAAAATAAAAAAAGCAGGAAAAGCTATATTCATGCAACGGCTTTTTCTTTAGGAGAAGTAGAAACACGATACTTTTTGCCATTTGACAAAGTAATTACTTCACTATCTTTTGAACTACTAGAAATGAAAGCCCTCAACTGCTCGCTTCCTAAAGGATCGCCTTTGATTTTCTTAGCTAAACTACCTAACAAAGCTTTCATAACGCCCCCAAAATAATTTTTTATAATTTTAGTTTACTTTAAATATTACCAATACGCTACATATCATGCCATGAGATATGTGAGATAGCTCACTACGACACCAATGAGTAAATTTCCAGCAACACCTGCTATATTTTAGTCACTTTTATCCACGAGGCCACGTCCGTCATGGAAAAAGCCAAATCTTGACTTCACATATTAAAGCATTAAGAGTCTATCCATAACACCCCTTAGTTTAAATATAAACCCATCAGTCAAAACCGTAAGACAAATATAACCAAGTAGAATCTACAAACCCTGCGTTAAATCTTGCGCCAATGTACCCGTTGGCTTTTCAATTACACGCAGTAACTCTTTGCCATTTTGCTTAACAATAAAAGTAGCGGTGTATTGTAAGTCGTTCGCCTGTGCAATGCCTGAATCGTCTTGCTTGTTGTAACCAACAGCCACGTATTCAATGCTTGCAAGTTTTACTTTAGACTCTTCAAGTAACTTAATTAGTCTTGGTACTTCGCGCTGACTGTCGTGGCACCACGTGCCGAACAATACAATAAGCTCTTTACCTGCTAATTTTTGCATTAGCGCTATATCTTGCGCCGTTGGCGTAAACGTCTTGTATTGTTCGCTAAATTTATTGTGTTCACTCAGCAGTGTATCCGCTGTAATACCGCCAGAAAACGGGGCCGTATCAGCGCCGGCTATCAGTGGCATTCCCAAAGCGAATAACAAAATTAATTGTTTAAACATAAGGTTACTTTTTTAAAAGGAGTAATGTGACGACTATAACCAATATTGCGCAGTGAGTGAATAGAGCGGTAGTTAATTTTCTTTATCCATGAAGAAGTTCACTTGTGATAAATTAGTTAAATATTCACGCCTTACATTTTTATCTTCTGCCAGCTTATCTAAATCACCAATTAGTGTTACTAGCTTGCTATGAGAATGGCTACTCGTTCTTTTAAATTCGTCTTGTGTACTATTGCTATTAATGCGCTCTTTTTTATCCATGCTGTAGCTATCTTGGTTTTTTTCAAGCCATATATCGTTGATAAAGCGAATGCTACTTTCGCTAATAGTTTGCTCTTTTAGCGCCATTTTTATCTCATATTGAGATTTCTCGGGATTGAATTGATACGTTTTTTTATCCACATCCGCTTTGTAAGACTGATCAAGCCCTACTAATTCATTATTTTTAACCGCAGTGCCAATGTTATAGCTTTCTTTTTTATCGTAAGTATTTGGGTGACTATCTTGATAATCAAAACGCGTACTGGCATTTTTACTTTGAGTTACACCGCTAAATTTTCCTAATTTTTCTTGCTCTGTTGCTTGGCTTAACTCAATACTACTTTTTGGCTGATAATCTCCACGATCCATAGCAAAAGAAAACGCTGCATCAAAATCGGCTAACTTAGAAATACCTGCACCCAATGTATTTTTTTCGCTACTGCCAAGTCCTTGATAACGCGGATCGTTTGTGATCATGTTATCGACCAAATCCGAAACTAACTCGCGACCATTAGTAAATTGCTGCGACGCAACCGACTCAATACGGCTATAACGCTCAGCCGCAGAAGACATGCTAGTAAACGCATCTTTAAATAAAGCAAAACCTTGCTTCATTTTTTCATCGCCCTTGTGACCAAATGCTGAGTCGTTGGTCTCATCAAAGCTATTGCGCCGGCTGTCTTCTAAACTTTTATCTAAAGTGGTGATATATTGCTGCATTTGGTTTATGTCTTGCCCTCCAAAGGTAGACATATCTAACGTAAAATCGACTTCGTTTTGCCCACTTTCTGATTTGTATACAAGCGCTTGCTGATTGGATGCTGCGTCAATGTTATAGCTCAAATTGAGATTATTTTCTGAGGGTAGAATAGTTTCCCCGTCAGTTGTTGAAAAAGACACATCAAAACCAGATAACTGTTGATGATTAAAACCGGTTAAAAAATCGAGGCTTATATCAGTTTGATTTAAAGGCACGTAACTACTGTGCGAGCTTTGTTTAGTCTTAAAAAACTCATCCGCCATTTCACCTACACCCGAAAGTACCTGAGTTAATGCCTGATGTTCAGCCTTGGATAAATCCCCATTCACTTCGTAACTTAAGCTAAAGTCATCGGTCGCTTCACCGGTGTTTTCATCGTAACCTTGCGCAGAGTTAAAAGTGATATTGATAACATCACCTTCTTTTGTTTTTACCGATAATTCAAATAGGTAATTGTCACTATTTTCGTAATTTTTGCGGTTCAAGTCTTCCATAAAAGGATTAAGCGAGCGCTCAACACGTTGTTGACTCGAAGCTAAAAACGTCTGTTGCTTATGCCCAAGTTGTCCTAAATTCGACAAAATAGCGCTTGTACTGGCATACGCACCTTGAATATTTTTTACCGATGTATTTAAGCGTTCAATTAACTTAGTGCTATTTTCGTTATTCAATAAGCCTTCTTGCTGAGAGCTTATGACTGTGCGTAAGGCGAGTTCTTCATCGGAGAGTTTATAATTTAAAATGCTAGGTGTGCTTGAAATAGTCAATAACGAGGTTAGTTGCTGATTAAGAACTTGCCCTACTTTTTCATCGCTAAACTGCCCAAGCAGCTCATCGGTGATTTTTTGGGCATTTGCTTCTAAATTGGCAGTGGCTTGTAAGCTAGTAGGTGGTGTTGTTTGATTTGCATTATTGACGGATTGGGCAAGCAAGGTACTTAAGTTAGCATGACTGCCAAGTATATTATTAACCATGATTATCCTTAATCGCTAAGCCCTATTAAACAATATATCGGTCGATTAGCTAAAACCTTTAGGTAAAATGTTTAGCTAAAGGTAGTTATTTAAATATATAAATTTAAGGTCACGTTATTTGCACAGCGCTATCGGATGTATTTTTGTGACCTATTGATAAAAAGGCTAAATTTCTGTTAGACCCCAAACGACTGCTACAAACGTCGTTAATGCCATTAATATAAAGTAAATAATACCGACAAAGCCATAAGTAAAAAACGCTGATAAATATCCTTGTTTATAAATACGTTTTTGCATAATAAACAAGTAAATAGGTACCCATATCAGTAAGGCAAAGCCAATGAATCCTAAAATACTGGCCGCAGCAGTAGCAACCCCACCTCCCAGCGCTATAACATGGTCATGTGTTACATCCAAAATATCGATTGATAAAAAGCTGATAAAAATAAAGCTATGGCTATGCAGTGCTACGGTTAAATGTTCCATATAAAGGCGCTTTGAAAAGATGAAAACCACCTTCAATAACAAGGCAAATAGAGGTAAAAGTACAAACATTAATTGCGGGAGTTTGCCTAATACTTCATTGATCAAACGGTTTGTGTCTGTGGTAAAGGTTTTTTTTGCTTTTTCTGCTAATTTTTTTGCAAAATCATCGAGCTTTTTATTACTTTCATCTGATAAAAAATCAAATGATAAACTACCATCAGCATTGTTTGAAATAGTAATATCATTGCTTTTGTCATTTGTACCTAACTTAACGCGCTCCAGCTCTATGGTAGCTAGCTGTCGGGTCGTACTCACCAGTTTGGCATTTTCAGCAACAGAAATATCAAGTTTTAAATCGCTCAAATAGCGATTAAATCTCGCCAAATCAGCATCAATACTCGCCATTGTTTTATCATCAGGCGTTGGCTGAGCTTGTAATTTTTTTTCATTAAGCGTTTTAATATACTCAGTCACTTGGCTAATAGCGGCTTTGTTATTATTAATTTCAATGGTTTGTTTGTCTTCTCCCGAAACGGTTAGTTTTAGGGTTAAAAAAAACACAATACTGATGAACAAATACAGCCGTAGTGGCGGCACGTAATGCACACGCCTGCCAGCAAAATATTCATTCGTTAAAAACCCAGGGCGAAATATTAATGGCCATAAAGTACGACTCGCACGAGAATCAAAGCTAAAAATATCATCGAGCAGATGTAAAATAACCACCCAAAAATATTTTAGCGTGGAGTCGAGTGACTGCCCGCAATTAGAGCAAAAACCTCCCTCAACTGATTGGTGGCAATTATCACAATGCTTTTTAGGAGCCGCTTTAACCGCTGCATTCTCGTTAATAACGGATACTTCTTCGTGTGAAGAAAGCGAGTCATTTACATTCACTACCTGACTTTCTTGAGACATAATTTCACTACGACTATTTAAACTATTAATGGAGCAATGCACAAAACAATAGCACGATGTAACATGTACATTACAAATATTTTATACAAAACCAACTATTAAGCGTGCTGCTAGCTCAAGTATCTGCTAAATTCAACATTGACAATAAGCTATTGATAATGTTGTCTGTCATAGTGATCATTTGCTGTGACCATATAACCAATACAGGAGAATTATAATGGCGTTTGAAGTTAAGTTTGAATTATCAGATACCGATTTAGAACACTTTCGTGATGTAATGCGTAAAGCACAGCAAGGTGCAAAATTACTCAGTGAGCAGGTAATAATTAATAATGCAAAAAAAATCAGCTTAAACATTAAAGACAATGTACCTGAGTTTGTACGCCTTCGTATTCAAAAATTAGAAACGTTTGTCGCAATGATTGAAGATGCTGAATGGCAAATTCCAGAAGATGAACGTGTAGAAATATTAAGTGCGCTTGCTTACTTCAGTGATCCTGAAGATTTAGTGCCTGATCACATACCCGTACTGGGCTTTTTAGATGACGCAATTATGATTGAACTGGTCGCTGGTGAATTTAGCGACGACGTAGAAGCGTTTGAAGAGTTTTGTGCCTACCGTAGTCGTGAAGAAGGCCGCAATGGTAACGTAACCATTACGCGTGATGAATGGCTAGACGCAAAACGTCGTGAACTACACAGCCGCATGCGCAACCGCCGTAATGCTCGTCGCTCTTCAGGTCGTTCTTCATTTCGTTCAGTGTTTTAAGCACGACTAACTGCAAGGCAATAAAAAGCTGATTTAAGCTCTTTTTTATTGCCTTTAATTCTAATCCCAATCTCAAAAACGCACTTATGCCTATTAACCATAGTTAAGGTTTATATTTTTTATATACGTAATGTAGATTTGATCCCCACACTCAATATATAAGTGCCAGCTAGCACTCTTTTTTGTATTAAAATCAGTGGCTCGTTATTTTACTTTTAACCTTCATTAGGCATAACGCCAAATATAAATGGCGCGATAGCTCGAATATATTTCAGCACATTTTCTTTTCAGCAAGATTGTGACGCACCATTACAGTGAAATGTGATAATAGAATAAGGTATCAATTTCGACGTTTATAAACTAACTCCTTTTGACCTCAAGGGAGGGGGCGTATGTGTAATTGGAATGAGTGAAACTGTAATTTTTAACTAGATACCACTGTTATAGTTAGCGATTTCTGTAATAGTTAGAATGGGTGTCATCCTAACTTACTAACTTTAATTAATGCACCATCTCTGCGCTAAATCGGTCTCGGCCTTTCCAATAATTACACTCAGGACAATAGCAACCTACAGGATAATCAATTCCTTCTTCATGGGGGCAACCAATTACTTCTTGGATCATGCTAACGGATTTAGCTTCATTTGCATCAATGAAATTCAGTATTTCACTCATAACCAGTTCTGATTTTCTCAAGTCTGTTGAAGCAAACCACTTTTTCATTGGTTCTGCAGCTGCACCTTCATGCATTATAATTGCGCATACTGCTTTTGATGCAAGATCACGGTTTGGACCATAAAAAGCGATCGTTGCTATAGGGTAACCTTTATTACCTTTACGAGTCTTTTTGATTAGTAATTTCTTATTCTTGCCTTGAGCCATTTAGATACTCCAACATAAAAATATAACAAGCCTGTAGCATAACTCGCTTTTTATTTGTCTTTTTTGAAAAATAAACCATAGCTGAATTTTTATTTTGCTTCAATCGGGTACCGTATTTTTTAGCAGAAGGTAAAAAGAGTTTAGTGTTGTTTTGAGTGGCATTTTGGGAGGGTTCACTGATGTTTTAGTCGTTTATTCTAAGTGATAAAGTCCTACCCTTAATCAGTGCATAGTGCTTGCAGTTTTTCACTATTATGAACAAGGCAATACAGTTGCCATTGTACGTTCACCTTATCTTAACCCCAAAAGAATTAGAATGGGTGTCATGCTAATTCTTTTCAAGTTTGTTTAATAAAAATGGCTGTCTGCTTAATTCCCTGTATGTGCAGTGGTATATGTTTTACCACGTCACTTAGTACTCACCATACTCTGCAATTTGATTGCAGATATTTAAAGTCGATTTGCCATAGGCTCAATCACCTTCTAACATTAATACTCTATTTGTTCTTTGGTATTATTTAATAATCGGCTATGGGATTTGATATACATGATAAAAATTAATGAACAAATATTAACAGATATAAACAGAAATTTTATTATCCCACCAAAACCGCAAATACTCAGTGATTTACAAAATTTAGCGGCACTAGAGGATGCCTCTATTGCTAATGCAGCAGATGTTGTTGTTAAAGACTTGGCGATTTCATCAGCGATACTAAAAATCATAAATTCCCCTGCCTATGGTCTATCTCGCACGGTGTCAGATATTAAGCAAGCCGTTATGTTTCTTGGTTGGGATGGTGTTAACGCGCTAGTACAAGGGCTTAAATTAAAGGATATGTTCGCTGCAAAAAATAGTTGTATCAGTTTAGACCGATTTTGGGACTCTTCAACAGAAATAGCTAACGTGAATATGATGATTGGTCAGCGATTTAAGAAGCAAATAGCCATTGAATCTTTGTATACCTTAGGGCTTTTTCATGATTGTGGTGTGCCGCCAATGGCAGTTAAATACGACAGCTACTTAAAAGCACTTCATTTATCTAACCAATCTAGTAAAGAAAGTATCACAGAGATTGAAGAGCGTTTATACAATACAAACCATGCGATTGTTGGGTATTATTTCGCAAACAGTTGGCACTTACCAAAAGAGATGTGTAAATTAATACTTAATCATCATGACTTGAGTCTTTTAGACGATGTTACAGACAGTGATATGCAAATTAGCTTTGCAATTCTTAAGATGTCAGAGAATTTAGTAAACTTGGTTAAGCGGGGGACCCATTTAGCTGAATGGAATACAATAGAGGTGAAAGCTCTCGATATTTTGCATATGAATGATGATGAGTATATTGATCTACAAGAAGATGTTATTGATTATTTAAACAGCGAGCACTAGGGGCTGTTGAACTTTCGTGATTAATTTTGCAGCAGACTATTTGATATTTAAGCAAGGCAGAGCCTATGTCGTGTGGTTATTCCACATAAATAGGCGATAACGCAGCATAAATGCCAAACATGCGCTGCCCTTTGGGTTCTTTCTAGGGGCAATTTACTCTTTGTTGCTCGGTTTTTACTTAGCCCACTAGGTTACAAACCTCGCGCCGCGATTAAATCCCCCCTAGATTGAACAAATTTTAATCCACAAAGGTCAACACGCCCTAGTGTCTATATTGTAACAGACGGCGACTTTCTTACGCCTTGGTATAGTAAAGTACGCGAACTTGGTTGGCATATGATAGGTCGATTAAGAGGGTCACGCCATGCAATGACAATGGCATACATTGAAAGAACTTAGGGCTGATGCTACAGATATACCAAAGGCGTTAGGTCAAGCACGATTAACTCAGTCCAGCCCAACAGCATGCGATGCATTTTTACATGTATATCATGGAAAAAATAAAGGAAGAAAAGGAAAAAGCAGATTTACGGAAGGTACAAAAATGTATCAAAACTTAGCTAAAGAGCAATAGTTACTCGCGACATCAGACAATACAGTGATAAGTAAGCGAGCAGTTACCGAGCCCACTAGGTTACAAACCTCGCACCGCGATTCAACCGCCCCTAGATTGAACAAATTTCAATCCACAAAGATCAACATGCCCTAATTTAAAAATAATATTTTATAGATAATTAGCAAAATTTTTATAGTGAGCTAGTTTTAGTACTGCATATTACAAAATACTAATATTATAAGGTAAGCAAATGATGAAAAAGCTGTACTGGTTATTAACTGTGAATTGCATTCTATTTACAGGAGCTTCTTATGGGGAGATTAACTTCTCAGGGTTTACCAGTATAAATGCTGGTAAGGTTTTATCTGGAAGTGGAGTCCCGCAATATGATATACCCCCTACTTTTTTAGCTGACTATCCTATTGTTTCAGCTTATTCAGAAGATATTTCGTTCGAACCAGAAAGCTTATTCGGTCTACAAATTAACGCTGACCTAGCCGAAGGTTTATCTATGACAGGTCAAATTGTTGCTCGAGGGGCTAATGATTTTGATGCAACAATTGAATGGGCATACATATCTTATGAGATAAATGAACATTGGACGATCCAAGCAGGTAAAAAGCGCTTGCCGCTGTTTTATTATTCTGACTTTTATGACGTAGGCTATGCCTATGTGTGGATGCGCCCACCTGCTGATAATTACACATGGCAAATATTTAACTACAGCGGCGTTAACGCGCTATATAGTGGTGAAATTGGTGATTGGTCTGTCATGGGGAATCTTTATTATGGCGAAGAAGACGATAAAGAAAATAAACTGCTCAGTGAGTTTTTCTTCAAAGAACCTACACGTGAAATTTGGCGTGACATGCTTGGCGGAGTACTGTCATTAAACAAAGATTGGTTTGAAGTTCGCCTAACTCACATGACATACAAAAATGAGCGTTACCGTAAAGGTGAGCGAGTTTTATTTGATGGTGAGACTAGCCGAACAGGTAAGTTTTACGGTGTTGCAGTTAATTTAGATTTTGATAACTTGTTTGTATTAACAGAATTAAATCGATTAGATCTAAATGGCAACCTTGACACCTCAATGATTACCCTAGGTTATCGCTTCGACACTATTACTCCGTATGTCACCTACTCTCAATTTAAGGAAGATGCAGAAGATGGTGAGCAGCATGATACAACGTCAGCTGGAATACGTTGGGATTTTCATTCCTCTGCGGCTTTTAAAGTTCAATTTGACAAAGTGAATGATGAATCATTTGATTTAGCCGTTGCAGGTGATAGTAAGTCGATCACACTTGGCATTGATTTGGTATTTTAAGGAATAGGTTATGATATTATTTAAAAAAGTATTTTTATCGCTTTTATTGCTTAGCTGCTACTCAGTAAGTGCTGAGGTTGTTATTGTTGTTCACCCATCTAATAACAGTAGTTTTGATCAATCTGAGATTACAAAGATTTTTTTAGGGAAAGTGAAATCGTTTTCCGACGGGAATATAGCTGTGCCATTGAATCAGGATTCAGGTTCGGCAGCCCGTAAAGAGTTTGGTAGTAATGTACTATCAAAGTCAGGCAGTCAACTAAAGGCTTATTGGTCAAAATTGGTTTTTACGGGTAAAGGGTCACCACCAAAAGAAGTTGGAAGTGATGCAGATGTTATTGATTTAGTCAGTAAAAACCCAAGTATGATAGGCTATGTTGGGGCGGCTTCGTTAACTGATTCAGTAAAATCAGTTGGAAAATTTTAGATATCTATTTTGATTGTATTTAAAATCGATTACAGTAAACCTGTAATCGATTTTTTATTAACTTATGCTTAGACAAATGCACACGCTGCAACAATTAATGTCTACAGTAGTTGTGTCGTTGAGCTTTACGTAAGTTAAATTAAGGTTTGGCTTATTTGATTTTTAGTAATAAACCACCAATCCAGCTACTAAATCCAGCATGAAGCTGTTCACGTTCCGACACCTAGACTAGAAAGCAACTTAAAAACAATGCCCTACCCCATAATAACATCGCTTTTACATTCATATTTTTGCAAGCTTTAACCCTTTATCACCATACAATTTATCTGTTAGGCAGCTCGCTAATTCATATACTGGTTGAGTATCATCTAGATTACCTGTTGTCACTTTCACAGCAACAATTTCATCATGATGATTAACGATTAAATGCAGCTTGAAGCCATAAAACCGCCCCACACTAGTACAAAAAGTAGGTGCTTGGAAGTAAAGAGCTTTGTAAAAGCTAAAAAAGAATAAATATTGCGCTAAGCAATGACTAGTTAACCTGAACTCTGGATAATAAATCTATCTCAAGCAGCTCTTTTCAACGCTAACTGCTTTGAATTTACTTGTAGATAGGCCCGCTACTGACACATAAATTCGCTTTATTTTCACTGAAAATCTCTAGCTAGAGAAAAATAAATTTAAATATCATCATGGTTCAATATATTAGTAAATCTCTTAACCAGAGTTCAGGCTAGTTCGCTTTACAACATTTAGTATTATTGAGAGGTATTTGATGAATATTCATCATGGGGGATGAATCACCCGTTGCACTTCCTACTAATAAAAAGCGTGGTATGGTGGCTGGAGATTAGAGGCCTCCGACTACCCGATTAGGCCTGTACCGCTACGATTTTATAAACTCTAGATACACGACCGTTACAACCATAGCCAACATAAACAGAATAATAAGCGAGAAAAAGCTAAAATTTGCAATACGTTTAAGACTCAGTACAAACTTATTTAGTGATTTACCTGCTCCAGTGCCTACCCAAGCATCGCTTACATTTGATGTGTAATCGTGTAACTCCCGACAACTATATGGGTGCTTGAAACTTAGAGCCTCGACATCAAGACCTTTCGTTTTGTAGTGCTCAAGTAACTGAATCTCTAGAAAAATACTGATAAAAAAAGAAGCACCAACACCTAACAAGCTCAAACCGGCAATAAATAATGATATTGAAACAAACACAGCCTCATAAATTGAGAGATCATCGAAATCTGGTTGGTAGCCAATTACAAGTCCAATTAAGACAATACCAAAGCCAAACATAATAGCCATACCACTTAAGAAAAATACAGCTGCGAAAAGCCCAGAAGAAACATAAGTTACAATCCTTGGTGTCATATGGAGCGAGACCTAACGAGCCTGTAAATTAACTCGTTTTTTATTTGTTTTTATTGATAAACAAACCATAGCTGAGTTCCTATTTTGGTTCAATCGGTTACTTCAGTTTTACGTGAAATATTAAAAGAGGATTCAGTGCTGTTTTAGTTGGCATTTGGAAAATATTACAGCTGTTTGAGTGGGTTATTTGGGAGATAGGAGCTTACCCTTTTCAATACCTCGTGCTTTATAGCCTTTCACTATTATAAACAAAGCAGTACAATTACCGCAGTGTGGAGTAAAGGTATTCACTTTCATTTAACCCCGCAAGGTCAATTTGTTCATACCTTTATTGTTTGCAATATTTTGTACTTTATTAAAAGGAAAGCAGGCTCAATGCAGCAGAGTCGTTTTACCCTTTTTTAATAAACAGCTGTCGTCTCATTGACAATTTCTGTAATAATTAGGTAGATGTCATCCTAACTTCTTCTTTTATTTATCTCTCGCCAAGTATTTCAAATTCATCAGAAATCATACGAGCTTTACCGTCATGATCAATCACCCAATGCTCTTTATGAACAACACCAAAGGCTTTATTCATTGTCCATTGAGACGATAGAATATAACCATTATCACCAGCAGCTTCCCACTTAATATTCGTATACTCAACATTAGCAAAACCTTGGTCGATAATATTTTGCCAACAAGTTTGAATGTCTTCTATTCCTTCAAATACACCAATCGGCTTGGCTGTCATTACCGAATCTTTAGTATATTGCTGCGCGCAACCAGCAGCATCTTTATTATTAAAAGCCACTTTCCAAGACTCTGAACCTTCTTTACATAATGCTAAAACTGTCTTTCTCATGATTGCTTACTCATTGTTATCTTGTGAATAAATAATAGAACTATTGTTTGCATCTATATACAAAGGCAATAGAATTAATAGTTCTTTTTTTACGGACAATAATCATGAATCAATTACGTCATATGTCGATATTTGCCCATATCGTTGAAACCGGATCGATCACCAATGCTGCGCAAGCGCTCCAATTATCAAAATCGGTTGTTAGTCAGCACTTAAAGTTGCTAGAACAAGAACTTGGTGTGTTGTTAATTAAACGCACAACAAGGAAGCACATACTTACTAACGAAGGAGAGGCATTTTATCAATCATGTAGAGAAATGAATAAAATTGCTGATATTGCTTGGAAGCAAGCAAAAAATTCAGTAGAAGTGCCGCAAGGGAATATTAAAATTACTGCGCCTAATGCGTTAATGGATGTTGTTATTGCCCCCGCTGTTGGTGATTTGCTTAAGAAATATCCATTGCTTAAACCTGAGCTTATAAGCGGTGATGATCATCTTAATTTAATGTCTGATAATATCGACTTAGCGATCAGGGTGGGGCGATCTCAAACAAGTAATATTAAGCAACGCAGAATAGGTCAATTCCGAGACGTACTTTGTGGTCGCCATAACCTTGTTACACAAGGAGATATAAATAACGCTATGTACATAGCTAATACGTGGCAAGGTAAGAGAATCAGCCATGAATTTAGTGATAATCAAGGTAAGCTTATTGTGTTTGAAGCAACGGCACAATGTAGATCAAATTCTTTTTATTCCTGTTTAGCCTTAATAAAAGAGGGCGCAGGTATTGGCTTAATACCTGATTTTCAGTTGAGTTCAGTTGAACCTGCTTTAGTTGAAGTATTTCCCCATTTAACCTTACCAATAAATCATATTTATGCATTATATCCCTACGAAAAACATCTGCCTTTAAGCGTAAAAGTTTGTATTGAAGCCATAGCGAATAAGCTTGATAAGTTTTCAAAAAGGTAAGTGAACTCATGTTTGTATAAAGATGCAAACATAGCTATTGCATCTAGCGATCCATAGGTTGCTTAGTATATTTTGTTAAACAGGGTTTGGATTAATAAAACAACTAACTTACTCAATGTACGACTTTCACTCATGATCGTCTTGCAAGTACTCAAACGTAAACCCATAATCGCGATATGCATAGTGGCCCCCTTTATTAATTAGATTTAACAAACTGATATTTAAACTTATTTATGACTTAGGATGCAATTCTAAATCCGAGTAGCAAAGCCCAAATAAGACATATTGCCAGCTCCTCTCTAGCCCTGCTGGATATGATTCTCTATTGCTGATGCCTGAGAAATGATTCCAAACTAGGGCCTGTTTATCTTTCGAGGTTAAATTTGCAGCAGTATGTTTGGTATTTAGGCAAGGCAGAGCCTGTGATGTGTGGTTGTTCCCCATAAATAGGCGATAACGCAGCATAGATATCAAACATGCGCTGCCCTTTGGGTTCTTTCTAGGGACGATTAACTCTTTGTTGCTCGGTTTTTACTTAGCCCACTAGGTTACAAAACTCGCGCCGCGATTCAATCGCCCCTAGATTGAACAAACTTCAATCCACAAAGGTCAACACGCCCTAGGACAAGAAAGATCCTTTTTGATCAAATCAACTTAATGCGTAGTTTTTATACTATCAGAGTCATAATTCTGTAATCTTGATAGTGGATAATTTCTATCCGATAAATATATAGACTCAAGAAGACAAAGTAAGATGAGCACACCTTTAGTGCAACTAACATTTGCGCTGCAATCATTTGAAGATCCAATGTCTGCGGCCATGAGCCACACCATGGAATACGAAAAGCTTTCGTTACAAGCCAATGAAACACATAACATTGCGCTGCAATGCATGCTGCCTGATGCAGCGCATGAAGATGATACTATTTCACTTAGCGCTACACATCCAAGTGCTCGTGGCGCGCAGTATTTTACTGAGCACACGTTAACGAATGCGGATCTTGAACGAGGTGTCGTAAATCTTACTTTGAGCAAAATTACACAAAGCCAGTGTTTTGTAATGCAATTGATGCTGCATGGTAAGCACGCAACTTTAAAAAACAGCTTACAATTTGATATGCATATTAAGGCATTTAAACAAGGTTACTGCGCACCATTTATTAATGTAGAGCGCACTAAACCGCAAGGTATTCGTCGCTATTTTACGAGTATGGGATCTACGTTTTTATCACTGTTTTAATGCTGATTGCACTCCTGTAACACTGATAAGTTATTAATCAGCGAAGCTTACTTTGCCCATAGTAACGCCAGCAATACCTTGCGTTGTATTATTTAGATGCTGTTGCTCTCCTGCTAGGCATTCGTTTGCTAAAATAGCAAATAGTACAGCTTCTTTAGCATCTGGATCGATTCCGAGTGCGTGGGTATTTTTAAACGCTTTTACCGCAGGGCAAAACGCCTGTAGCTGCTCCATTAATAATGGGTTGTGTATTCCGCCGCCGCTTGCATATACCACACAGTTTGGCGCGTTTTTAACACACTCATTTATTGCTTTGCTAATAACATGAGCAGTAAATGCATTAAGCGTTGCCATTATATCGTCATGTTGTAAGTTATGTGTATTTGAGCGAGTTTGAGCCGCAGCTAAATACGCTAAATTAAATACCTCAGGCCCTGTGGTTTTAGGCATACTGAGATTAAAAAATGCATCGTCGCATAGCGCTTCTAACAGCAATTTATTTTGCGTACCGGCTTTTGCAAGCGCAGCATCATTATCGTAATGCATATCACAAAAATAACGCTGCACGTAAGCATCCATAATAGTATTACCAGGGCCAATATCTGAGCTAAATACCGCGCTTGCGTTACCACATTTAGGTAGGTACGTGAGATTCGCTATCCCCCCCATATTTAACAAAATACGGTTTTCGGCTGCGCTCGAAAAATACAAATAGTCGCCATATACCGCCAGTGGTGCGCCCTCACCTCCTGCAGCTATGTGTTTTTGCCTAAAATCACCAATAGTAGTAATGCCGGTAGTAACCGCTATTTGATCGCTGTCGCCAATTTGTAAGGTGCCGTTATTAAAGTCTTTATGATTATGCTGCGACTGCGGACAGTGATAAATTGTTTGCCCGTGGCTGGCTATTACGTCTATATCGGCTGGGTTTATATTCCACTTAGTTAAGCACTGATTAACCAGTGTGCCATGATGCTTACCTACCCACGGGTGCAGTAAAGTCACAAGTTCTAAATCGCACTCTCGCTTAGCAAATACCTGTTTTATTTTAGTTTTATAATCGTCGTTGTAATCAACGGTGGTAAAATTTAAAACCTCAATGTGTGTATTTAAGCCTGCGCCCGTTACTCTACAAAGCGCTACATCGAGTCCGTCTAACGAGGTGCCACTCATTAAACCAATAATTAAACGGCTTGGCTTTTGGGCACTATTATAAAGGGCGGCTATGTGTGGATGCATAAAGGTATCTTAAACAGGTATCATATCTTGCTTATATTAGAGGACTTTAAAACAAAGTAATAGAGGTACTTACTACTTAAAGCTCAGCTTTAAAATTCGAATTAGAATAAATACTCCACTCATTAGGGTTGAATTATCAACCATCCGCCCAAAACTCCTGTATTAAGGTACGCATTGTACATATTCATACTGCTTATTCGCGCATTCTTGTTTAGCTGAACACGATTTCAAAAGCGTAAACATTCGATAAGTAGTTTATTTATATTAATAGGAGATTTTATGTCTACAACTAGTCGCCAACTTACTCTTAAATCACGCCCGCACGGCGCGCCCAGCAATGAAAACTTTGAATTAAAAACGGTAGAGCTTCCTGCATTAAAAGATGGCGAAGTGTTATTGCGTACTATTTATTTATCATTAGACCCATACATGCGTGGCCGTATGAGCGATGCAAAGTCGTACGCTGATCCTGTCAATATTGGCGATGTCATGGTTGGTGCGACAGTGTGCCAAATAGAAGAGTCTAAAAACGATAAGTTTAGCAAAGGCGAATGGGTTCTTGCCTACACAGGTTGGCAAGACTACGCCATTACCAACGGCGAAGGCTTAATGCAATTAGGAAAAGAGCCTACAACCCCTTCGTACGCGTTAGGTATACTGGGTATGCCTGGTTTTACAGCTTACATGGGCTTGCTTGATATTGGCGCACCAAAAGAAGGTGAAACCGTAGTAGTCGCAGCCGCAACAGGTCCAGTGGGCGCAACGGTTGGTCAAATAGCTAAAATTAAAGGCTGTAAAGTAGTGGGCGTTGCTGGCGGTAGCGAAAAATGTGCCCACGCAGTTGAAAAGCTAGGCTTTGATGCGTGTATTGATCACAAAGCAGATGACTTTGCTGCGCAACTAGAAAAAGCCTGCGACAAGGGTATTGATGTTTACTACGAAAATGTGGGCGGAAAAGTATTCGACGCCGTATTACCTTTGCTTAACACAGCCGCACGCGTACCACTGTGCGGTTTAGTATCGCAATATAACGCAACGAGTTTGCCAGAGGGTCCAGACCGTTTAGGTATGTTAATGGGCCAACTGCTTACTAAGCGTATTAAAATGCAAGGCTTTATTATTTTTGATGATTACGGCCACCGCTACGACGAGTTTGCACAAGACATGCAAAAATGGCTACAAGATGGAAAAATTCAATACCGCGAACACATGGTAGAAGGCATCGAAAACACAGTTAGCGCGTTTAACGATATGATCAGCGGTAAAAACTTTGGTAAAACTGTGGTTAAAATTAATAACCCACTTTAATTTTAAACGGCTTATTAAGTATCGCGCTTTATAAGCCTGCAAGGACAGACATGATCAAACTACACCATTTAAATAAATCACGTTCTAAACGCATAATTTGGCTTTTAGAAGAACTAGATGTTGATTACGAAATTGTCGCTTATCAGCGCAATAAAGACACCTTCCTAGCTCCTGATGAACTAAAGCATATTCATCAACTTGGTAAGTCGCCAGTAATTGAAGACGACGGCTTAATTGTTACCGAATCAGGCGCTATTACCGACTACCTTATTACTAAATATGGTAATGGAAAATTTGCTCCACAAGCAGGCACAGCTGATTACGTTGACTACCAGCAATGGCTGCACTTTGCAGAAAGCTCAGCAATTTTACCGCTTTTACTTAAAATGTTTGTACTAAAAGACGGTGCTAAAACACAGTTTTTAGAGGGCTATGCAGACGCTGAAACAGCTAAAGTAATTAGCTACTTTAACGACCGCCTAGAAGGTAAACGTTATTTAGTGGGCGACACCTTAACCGGCGCCGATTTTATGATGTCGTTTATTGTTGAAATTGTTAAAAACTCAGGTCAATTAGCGCACTTTAAAAACCTGGTTAAATACGACGAGCAATTACAAAGCCATGAAAAATTTCATACGGCTGACGAACTTGAAGCCAAATACGACTAGTCAATGGCATAGCACAGATAACTGAAAGAGGCCTTAGGCCTCTTTTTTGTTTTTATAGCTCTGCAATTAAATCGCCACCTAATAGAACATATTTTAATCCTGAAAGGTGAACAGGCCCTCATTTTATATACATATATTTTACAAAAAAAGCGGATTGTTGTGCTAAATACTGTTCCTATAGTGCATAATGGACTAATTATTATAAAATTTTCTTAATTGTACTGGTGGCCTACAAAGTCAGTACTTCTCACATTTGGAACAAACCATGACCATAAATATGCGCTTAGCCACAGGGTTCGGTGTGATCTTATCGATGATGCTTATTTTAACAATTATCGGAATTTCACGCGTTAGCCTTATTAATAACAATATTACGCAAATGACCGATGTGAATTCAGTAAAGCAACGTTACGCTATAAATTATAGAGGGAGTGTACACGACAGAGCAATTGCCGTTCGTGATGTTGTTTTAATAACTGACCAAAGTGACTTAAGTACAGTTTTTAATGATATAGAAGAACTAGACGCTTTTTATCAAACATCAAGTCGTGCCATGAGTCAACTCACTGCCAATATGTCCAATGAAGAACGCTCACTAATTAAAAAAATCAATCAAATAGAGCAACGTACTCAGCCTTTAATCAAAACCATAATAAGTGCAAAAAAAGCAGGTAATTTAAATCAAGCGTCGAGCGTATTATTAACAGATGCCCGCCCAGCATTTACACAATGGCTTAATACCATAAACCAGTTTATAAACTTGCAAGAACAAGCAAATCAAATGACAACTATCGAGACCCGCGAAGTAGCTAGCTCATTTAGAATATGGATGATTTTATTAACAACGCTTGCCACTTTAATCGGTGCCGGCGTTGCCTATGTTATTAGCCAACAGATCAGAAACTCGGTAGGTGGCGAGCCGCAAGAAGCCGCAGAAGTAATTGCACTTATTGCCCAAGGCGATTTAACCGCAGATGTTCATTCGTGTTGCCCTAATAGCATGATGGCCTCTGTAGGCGTAATGCAAAGTAAATTAAAAACCATTGTCGATAGTATAATTAATTCATCTGAAGAGCTATCGACCCACTCTGCAAGCGTGGCATCGGGTTCTCAACAAGCACTTAGCGCTGCCGACACACAAGTGACGTATATAAATTCAGCTGTGAGTAGTTTAGAGGAGATGAGCAGAAGCATTAATTCTGTTGCCGGCTCAGTCAAACAAACTGAAGACAATTCAAAAATTACAGCGCAGTTATCTCAGCAAGGGAGTTCAGCGGTACAAAAAGTGGCGGCTGAGATAGAACAAATTTCTGTTACGGTAAAAGCAACAGTTACCCAAGTAAATGTACTGCAAGAGCACGTAAAACATATCGGTGATATTTTAAGTGTGATCCGCAGTATTTCTGATCAAACTAATTTATTAGCACTTAATGCCGCGATTGAAGCCGCCAGAGCGGGCGATTCTGGTCGTGGATTTGCAGTAGTTGCTGATGAAGTAAGGCAACTTGCTCAGCGTACTGGCGATGCAACGGGCGATATTGAAAAAATGATTTTGCAAGTACAAGAAAACACGCAAGCATCGGTAACCGCGATGGAAACCACAGTACCGCAAGTAGAAAATGGTTTAACGCTTACCCACGAAGCAAACGAGTTACTCCATCAAATACAACAACAAGCTAACGACTCATTACATAACGTGCTGGAAATTGTTGAGGCAACATCAACCCAAGTAGCTACCGTGGCACAAATAAGTACCGGCGTTGAAGAAATTGCTAATATGTCGAAAGAAACCAGTATGTCGTTAAATAGTAACGCACAAGAAGCGGTGGCATTAGCGGATCTGTCGGGCACACTCAAAAAGTATATTAGTTACTTTAAAGTTTAAGTGTTTAGTGTTTAGCGTTTTACAGCAATTTAAAAAGGGGCTTTAAGCCCCTTTTTTGTAGGTAGTAATAGTTATATAGGTATAACCTAGTTAACTAATCTAAACGAGATAACTATATACCCGCTAAATCACGCTCGGTAATACACTCGTCTGAGGCCATTTCAAACTCGCGGCACACTAATGGGCGGTTTTCGTAAATGGAGCACATAAGCGTATTACGATCGAGTGCTTGGCACCAGCCATCGTCAGCGCGTTTCATTACTTCGCTGCCCCATTTATCGTATTCTATATAGTTAAAAGGCACGCCGGTGTCGGTTACTATGCGCACTTCTAATTGGCAACAACAGGCTTGGCAGTTAGCACACGTAACGGGCTCTGGGGTAGTCGTAATATTTTCAACGGGAATAACAATATGCGGCATAGTGGCTTACTTTTTTGAATAAGCCACTAGGATACAGTAACTAGTTTAACGCGCTAGTAGTTTTGCTTTAATATCGCCGTAACGCATCTGCTCGCACAATGCAAAGCCACTCAGCTGGCGTACTTTATTGCGCGTAAATAACGGTACGCTCATCCCCGCTAAAAAACGGCATTGGGTTTCAACACCCACGTTTTGATGATTTTTATCTGCCATATGCGCTAAAAACTCATCTACTTTTTGATAAATAAGTTGCTCATCAATGTGCGCAGGCTTTATAGAGTACTCAAGCTTAACCGCATGACCTCTACACACACTACAATGCCCACATTGCTCAGGGGCATTTTGATCGTCAAAATAGCGCGCTAAGTTATAGCTTAAGCAACTTTGCAGCTCAAAAAAGCGTATCAGTGCAGCTATACGTTTAATTTCGGCTTGTTCTTTGTCGGTAAAGTAGTCGTGAAGTTGCTGCGCAAGCTCGGGATTATTTATAACCTCCCCATGCACTTTATATACTTGGGTAATACGTTTGGTCTCAAGCGTTATTAGGTTTTTTTCGGCTAGGTAGTCAAGGGCAGCCACTACACGTTTGCGATCAACCTGCGCAGCTTGTGTAAGGGAGTCAAAATTTAACGTGCCCCATATTTTTTTAAAATCGGTGTGGCTAAATATTTGTGTTAAAAATGCTTGGCGTTGCTCGTCAAAGTGACTAAGTAGCTCATTTTTATCGACCAAAAATTTATATTTAAAATCGGCGTAGTACGCATATTGTGGCGTTATTGCTCCTTGCATTTCGAACTGTACTAACAAGGTTTTAAGGGCCAATTGTCTAATATTGCTTTCGCTTGAAAGGCTGTACTCTTGCATTTCCCATTGCTGGTGGCTTTGGCGAATATCGTTAATTACGTATTCAATACCGCTAAGCTCTGGCGTGTCGCCATATACAAAGTTTTCTACCGTATTGAGCCCGTCTAAATTAGCAAGCGTGTAACAGTTTGACGGATTACCATCGCGCCCTGCTCGGCCAATTTCTTGGCTGTAGTTTTCTATCGATTTAGGCAAATCGTAATGTATAACAAAACGAATATCCGATTTATCAACGCCCATACCAAAGGCGATGGTTGCCACTACAACATTAATTTTACCGCCCATAAAATCATCTTGAATTTGCCACCTAAGCGTATCTTCAAGCCCGGCATGATAAGCCACTGCTTGCAGGCCTTGCGCGGTTAATACATTAGCTACTTGCTCGGCGCTTTGCTGCAGTGTTACGTACACAATCCCGGGGCCACTTTGCGCGCGTACAATATTGGCAAGTTCGGTATTTTTATCGGCGGTTTTAACACTCAACACGCTTAAATCTAAATTAGCGCGGTAAAAGCCCGTTTGCACAATGCACTCAGGTGCAATAGCAAAACGCTCGGCCATATCACGCTTTACTTTTTTAGTTGCCGTTGCCGTAAGCAACAACACTAAAGGAATATTAAGCTCTTCGCGGTAACGCGGTAGCTTTAAGTAGTCGGGTCTAAAGTTATGACCCCATTCAGATATACAATGCGCTTCGTCTACCACCAGCATTGAAAGTGCCACTTGACTTATAAACTCTCTAAAACGCTCGTTTTTAAATCGCTCAACCGAGACCATTAATACTTTAATTTTGCCGTTTCGCACGTCGTTCATTACGGTGCTGCTTTGCATTTGATCTTGGCTCGAATCAAGGCTAGCTGCATAAATGCCTTTACTATTTAAAAAGCTAATTTGATCTTTCATTAAGGCAAGCAGTGGCGACACCACAAGCGTTAAATTAGGTAAGTGCAATGCGGTGAGTTGGTAACACAACGATTTACCCGAGCCGGTCGGAAATATCGCCAGTGACGATTGACCATTTAAAAGCTGCTCTATAGTTTGTTGTTGCCCTGTTCTAAATTGGCTGAAACCAAAATGTTGTTCAAGTGATTGAATTAATGACGCGGTCATAAGTGTCCTTTCGTTGTTTTTAAACAGCGATTTAACTGCACAGCTAGGCGATAAAAACGTGAGTATAACTTATATGCCTTTGATCATCATTTTTTGCTGACATATCCTTTATTTAAGCGCAAAATAACCTTACTAAATACTATGCTAGTACGTTTGCCAAAAATAATTTTTGCGATACCCAAATAACCTTAAAACACTAAAAATAATACAGATTATTTGGGTATATTATTTTTAAGGGCAACGTTATGAGTATTACAATACCTAAAATCGTCGTTATTGGCGGTGGTGCTGGCGGATTAGAGCTTGCAACCCAACTTGGGCATAAACTAGGGAAAAAAAATCACGCAGATATACTGCTAATAGACAAGAATCGTACCCACATATGGAAGCCGTTACTGCACGAAGTAGCGACAGGCTCTATTGACCCCGATTTAGATGGCGTTGTGTATTCAGCCCATGCCGCAAAACATAATTATCGTTTTCAACTAGGAACGTTTTGCAATATAGACCAAAGCAATAAAAAAATTACCCTCTCCCCATTAAATGACGAGTTAGGCCACACCATTTTACCTGGCCGCACCGTACGCTACGATCACCTTGTTATTGCCATTGGCAGCGTAAGTAATGACTTTAATACGCCAGGTATAAAAGAGCACTGCTACTTTTTAGATTCAAGCCAACAAGCAGAGCGCTTTCAGCATTCGCTACTTGATAGCTTTACCCGCCTTCATCAAGACGACAACCAACAACAATCGCTTAATATCGCCATTGTAGGTGGCGGCGCTACGGGTGTTGAGCTCTCTGCTGAGCTTTACCATGTGTCGGAGCTATTAAAACTTTATGGCTTAACGAATATGTCCTCTAAACGTTTACATATTCATTTGATAGAAGCCGGCCCACGTATTTTGCCTGCATTACCTGAGCGCATAGCTACCAGCGCCAAACGCGAACTATTAAAACTTGGCGTAAATGTGCGCGAGCAAACTCAAGTAAAAGAAGGCACCGAACAAGGGTTTATCACCAAAGATGATGAACACATTGATGCCGATATTATGGTATGGGCGGCAGGTGTAAAAGCGCCTGATTTTATTAAAGACTTAGGTATTTTTGAGCTGACTCGTAGCAATCAAATTCAAGTAAACGAGTTTTTACAAAGCACCGTTGATAAGAGCATTTTTGTATTAGGCGATTGCTGCGCATTTACCCAAGCCGATGGCAAGCAAGTACCACCACGCGCACAATCGGCGCATCAAATGGCGCAGTGCGTTGAAAAAAACCTAATAGCCACATTGAAGCAGCAACCACTACGCGGCTTTAAATACAGCGATCATGGCTCGCTGGTTAACTTATCGAGCTACAGCACTGTGGGTAACTTAATGGGGAACCTCACCAGTAATACCTTTTTTATTGAAGGTAAAATTGCCCGCTTTATGTATATATCGCTTTATAGAATGCATCAACGCGCCATACACGGCAGCGCAAAAACCTTTGCATTATGGATAAGCGAAAAAGTACTACGTGTTGTGCGCCCAAAAATGAAATTACATTAAAGGCGGTTTAAATTAAAGACCGAGGGCGCTATCACTGTCTTTAATTTTTAACACGGTTTGTGTAGAGTATTTAAAACAAATAAAGGATTGGGGCTATGGCGGGAAAAACGCTAATTTTTAACTTTGACGGCACAGGTAATGAGCCTCGTGACGCAGAGCAATTTAGCTCAGAACACTTTAAAGAAGACGCCAGTATCTCTAATATCCTAAAATTGCACTTACTACTTGGCGGTAAGTTAGAAAACGCCACTACCACTGCATTTTCAAACCAACTTAGTTTTTACTACCAAGGTATTGGTACCAAAGGTAGCCACTTAAAGCGGGTACTAAATCAAACATTTGCGCCACGAAGTGACGATGTAGCTAGCATTTTAAATCAAGCTTTTAGTGATTTTAAAACTCATTACCAACGTGGCGACACACTACTTTTAACTGGTTTTAGCCGAGGTGCTGCGCTTGCTAGGCGATTTGCTAAATGCCTTGAACGCTTAATAAAGGAAAACGTTTATTTATGTGTATTTGATACCGTGGCCTCTATTGGCTTATCAAAAATAAATAAAGCGGCTTATGGCGCAGAGCATGTTATTTTTGAAAACCACACCATAGCAACAAACGTTACTCAAGCTCTGCACTGCGTAGCCCTTGATGAAAAAAGACGTGCGTTTGAACCCACACTTATGAATCATCAAAGTAATATTACTGAGCTGTGGTTTGCTGGCGCGCATTCTGATATTGGCGGCGGTTATTATCGCGATGGTTTAGCTGATATTTGCCTACGCTACGCCTTAGAATGGTTAATAGAGCAGCCGCTTAGTATATCTTTACTAACCAGTCATAGTATAGATTACGAAACATTACTACCTGATAGTAACTTAGTGGCGCAAGATGATGTTACCGTGATACCCGATCCACTTGCATTGAGTCATCAACAAAATTACTTTTGGTTTAACCCGCTGTTAAAATTAATAGACAGGGAATGCGCCGTATTACTAGATAACGAAACCAGCAGCCTTAAACCGCTCGTGCACCACAGCGTAGCTGAGCGTATTAATAAACTGACAAGCTATCGACCAGAGTCATTAAAAAAGCGGCAATATAAAATTAGTTACAGCGACAACAGCACGTTGAGTTTTATAGGGCTAAGCGCTCATATTGAGCTGGCTAATCAAAACATGAGTATGCTGAGTATTAACCAAAGCCAAGATGTAACCGTATTTGCCAGTGAGCACTACAATGCTACAGGCTTAATGCTTGAACTAGGTGCTACGTATCGCTTTGCACCCTACCCAAATCAATATTGGTTTGACGATGGTATAAAGTGCACACCATTAGGCTGGAGCCGCGATAATGTGCAACTTGGTGTAAAAGAAATCCCCATGGCAGTGCTTGAACCGTTTAGACGATTGCCTCACGCACAATGGTTTTCGTTAATAGGCGCTATAAATAAAAGCGACGATCATCTATTCGAAATAGCAGATGGCGCAGATATTAAAATCACTAAGTCAGGTGAGTTTTGTCCATTTGCAAACGACTTAAGCCGCTTTTATGGTGCGAATGCAGGTAAGGTAAAAATGAAAGTAACAAGATTGAGTTAGCTTATTTTCAGCTAGGCGTTTTTAAAACACACACTATTTAACCTGAACTCTGGTTATTTAATATGGTTATAAGCGCAAGGGCTTACTAGTTTGATCAGTAAGCCCTTGCTATTAAATGCGTTACTCAACCATCGCTTTTTTCATTTTATGGCCTTTAACGGCATAAAATAGAATAAATAAATAGCACGGGAGCATAACGGAGTACCCCATTTGTAACGAGCTTAAACCGCTTAATAATCCCCAAAACATAGGCCCAAACGCACCGCCCGCAATACCCATTACAAGCAACGCTGAGCCTGTACTGGTGAGTTTACCCATTCCTGATAGAGCAAGCGGAAACACAGCAGGCCATACAATCGCATTCGCTAAGCCTAAAAAAGCAATCATCAATAACACATCCGGTAATTGTACCCCACCTAATGGAACTAATACGGTATTAGCAATAATGCTTGATTGCGTGTCAACAAATAAAATAGCCAGCGTTAATATCACCCCTAACGTGGCTGAAATACTGAGTGCTTTTTGCTGCGAAATAAAGCGTGGGATCAAAGTGATCCCTAAAATATAACCCACAACCATACACACCATCGTATACGAGGTCATTACGCTATAGCCTTCAATCCCTAACGATAGCGCAAAAGTGCCAATTGTATCGCCCGCAATAACCTCAACAGCAACATAAACAAAAATAGCAATAACGCCTAATGCTAAATTAGGGTGCGATAACGTTTCTTTCACTTCGCTCAAAGAACTTGATGAGTTTTCTTCTTCTTTAGCAAGCTCTGGTAAAGGCGATTTTTTTACAGCGAGGGCAAGCACCCCAATAAACAGTGCCATGCCTAAATAAGGTAAAATAAGGCTGTTTGCCATCGAATCAATTTGGGTTTGCGATAACGCTTGCCCAACTGTGCCTGTAAAATTATTTAAAATAAGTGCGGTAAAAACCATAGGTGCAATAACACCTGCCCCTTTATTTAAAATCCCCATAATACTAATTCGAGCAGCTGCCGACTCTTCAGGGCCTAAACGTACAACATAAGGGTTAATTGCTGTTTGCAATAGCGTTTGGCCTGTTCCCATAACTAGTTGAGCTAATAAAAACAGTGGAAATATTTGTGATTTAGCCGCTGGAATAAACAACAATCCTGCAACCATCATAACCGTCATGCCTAACGCCATCCCATTCTTATAGCCGACCTTTTTAATCAACATTGCTGATGGAATAGCGGTAAAAGTAACAGCTATGTAAAACGAGAATAAAATAAGCGAGCCTTGAAACGGAGTTAACTTGAGTATTTGGCTTAAGTACGGCATTAATGAGCCATTTAACCATGTCGCAAACCCCAGTATAAAAAACAAAACCGCAATAATAGCCATGGGAACCACGCTACTTTGCTTAGATGTGTGTATAACATTTGTTGTCATGTTATTTTCCTTTAATTATATTTATTATATTTTTAAAAAAGCTGAGCACCGCCAATCCAAGTGCTAATTACCTGTTGTTGATTATTTAATTCTACAAAATTTGCAGGACTGCCTATTACTAATTGCCCCCACCCAGCAGGTAAATCAATGTACTTTGCAGGATACAAGCTAGCCATTTTGAGCGCTTCGGGTAACGAAACTTGCACATGTTGAACACAGTTTCTAACCGCGCTTGCCATATCTAAAACCGAGCCTGCGAGCTCTCCGGTGGTTGACGTTAATTTACCGTCTTGCAAATGTACTGTTCGGTCAAAAAAGGCGAACTCATGTTGATTTGTGCCCACTGGCGGCATTGCATCCGTTACTAAAAACACTCTACCTTGTGGCTTCGCTTTTAATGCCAGCCGACAAGATGCAAAGTCAACATGATGGCCGTCTACAATTAAACCGCAGTAAGTTTCATCATTAAGTAATGCGCAACCGACTACACCAGGCTCTCTGCCTTGAAAGGGTGACATTGCATTGTATAAATGCGTAAACCCTGTGGCACCGGCCTCAACAGCCTGTTGAGCTTGATTATACGTTGCGTTGGTATGGCCTAAACAAACCTGAATGCCCAGTCCGCGCATTTTACTAATATCATTGGGTAATACATTTTCAGGGGCGACAGTAACAATAACTTTGCCTAAATCTTGACGCGATAATATTTGCCATTCTTGATCAGAAATTGGGCGAATAAACTCAGCACTATGCGCACCTTTTTTTGCAACTGATAAATGTGGACCTTCAAAGTGCATACCTATGATGCCAGGCACTTTTTTTGCTATTGCCTGTGCTATTACATCAGCGGCTTGTTGCATTACCTCCACAGTGTCGGTAATTAATGTTGGTAGCATTGCTGTCGTTCCGTATTGCGCATGCGCTAACAGCATTTTTTTAATACCTGACAGTGTGCTCGTACGATTGAACAATACACCGCCACCGCCATTGACTTGTAAATCAATAAAGCCCGGCGCAACGAGGCCCTTTAACTTTTTATCGTACTTTTGCACATTGTCATCAATATCAACAATGATTGTATTTTCGATGGTGAACACTTTGTTGCTCTGCATTTGTTGCCCATCAAAAAATTGTGCTATATGAACGCGTTCGACTGACATTTATAACGTCCTTGTTACTTTTTTAAGCCCCTTAGGCTCATCAGGATTAAAGCCTCTACTTAGTGCGACCTTGGCTACGTCTAAATAAAAACGCTGTAAAATTAAAAATGGCGCTAAACGAGGGTGGATAACAATGTTATTTTGATTCAAATTAATGATCTCAGCCCCTCGTTGCGTAACTTCGTCTATTTGTTGCTGATGTGAGGTTGCCGTTTCGTCATCAACAGCACAGTTTAAAATAACCAATCCTTGTTCGACGAGTGTCACCGGACCATGCAAAAATTCGGCACTACTGAATGCTTCTGCATGAATTGCACATACTTCTTTTAATTTTAAAGCCATTTCTTTGGAGATAGAAAATCCTAACCCACGCGCAAGTACCACCATATTACTTACTTTGGCAAATGCAGGCGGAGTCAGTTGCGCGGGCGAATCAATCATTGTGTTAAGCGCTTGTGGCAGCTCATTTAATGCATTAATTAAGGACTGATTTTGCGTCCAATTAGCGACAATATGAACTAAAGCAGAGAGCGTTGCTAAGTAACTTTTAGTCGCCGCGACAGAAATTTCGTCGCCGGCTTTAAGCGGCACAAAATCATCAACAATATCTTGTAATGGAGACTCTTCATCGTTAACAAGAGCAATACAATAAGCACCTGATTTTTTAGCCATTTTTGCTTGGGCAATAATATCGGGGCTGCGTCCTGATTGTGAAATAACAATCACTAAGGCATCTTGCAACTTTATTGATTTACCATAAATGCTGGCCACCGATGGCGCAGCTGAACTCACTGGAATACCCGCTTCAATTTCAATTAAATATTTACCAAACACACCGGCATGATCAGATGAACCTCGACCAATAATCATGACCATTTTTGGGGCTATATCGCGAAGCTTTTGGCCTATTTTTTCGACTAAAGGTTGGTTTGCAATTAACTGTTTTTTAATTACATGGGGAGTTTGCGCCGCTTCTTTTTCCATCAACGTTTGAAACATTATCATTCCTGCCTAGTGTTGTTAATTTGCTGCTTAGCATAAAGTACCGCGCCCATTTCTGGTGCTGACAAAGGCGCTGCTAATTTACTTTTTATATCGCTATCTAACCAAGTGGTTATCGATTCAGATAAGCCGCCAATAAATGAAATTCTTGGTGGGTTTTGCTTTAATAATTCGCGTGCTATATCGCTGATATAATTTGCACCGTCTTTAATAATATCGATTGCTGCGGCATCATTTTGCTGTGCAGATTTAAAAACACATGCTGCTAATTGTGCAAAATAAGCTGCTGGTTTGTTCGCTATTAATTCAACCAATTGCACTGCATTACTTACCTTTAAATGAGCCAACACTTGCGTGGTTAAAAGACTACTGGGCACTAACTTATCAAGTTCCATAAGCGCATGCTGGCAAGCAACAAAGCCTACCCATGCGCCACTCCCTTTATCGCCATGCGGGAAACCATGCCCACCAAGCATAAAAGCATGCCCATTTACGTATGAAAATCCACATGAACCAGTGCCTGCAATTATAACGGCGCCATCTTCGCCTTGATGAGCCCCCATACACGCAATAAGCAAATCGGTAGTTAGGTACATTTTTTTAAACGGAGAATGCCATTGATTCATTTGAGTCAATAAACTGGGTAAATTTACACCCGCTAAACCAATGCCTGCCGTAATTTCTGATAAGGAAATATCAGCTAAACCTGCATCTTGTAGCGCTAAACGCGCGGATTGCTCTATTGATGCTGTTGCTTGTGTAAAACCATGTAAAGGATTTCCAGGCCCTGCTATACCCTCGCCTAGAACGTCATTCGATTCATTAACAATAATTGCCCTACATTTAGTACCGCCGCCATCGATCCCCATAAAGAGTTTATTTTTATTAATATTGTCTGTGATCATGTTTGCCTCTTACCTTATTCGACCATGCTGCGTAAATACTCTAAATAACCTGAACTGCGGCTAATAAAACAATTTCTATCGTAATTTAGTAATCTTATACTAGCACAAATGACAGCGTTGTCATTAAATTATTTACATATAAATAACTTTTTATATGGCTTCCATTAATGTATTTTTCACCCGAGGGCGTGTTGACCTTTGTGGATTGAAATTTGTTCAATCTAGGGGCGATTTAATCGCGGCGCGAGTTTGTAATCGAGTGGGCTCGGTAGCTGCTCCTGCGTTACTCTAATGGCTTCCATCCCTGTAAGAATAAGTAAAAATCGAGCAACAAAGAGTTAATCGTCTCTAGACGAGCTCAAAGGGCTGCGGATGTTTGGCATTCATGCTGCGTTATCGCCTATTTATGGGAAATAACCACACACCATAGACTCTGCCTTGCTTAAATATCAAACAGCCTGCTGCAAAATTAATCACGAAAGGTCAACACACCCTAAGGGTGCGCAACCTTTAATGCTCTACCAAAGCGATTACCCGAGATAGTTTTAGCACGCACCCATATATCAGCGTCCACTTTTACAGGCTGCTTATAGTCACTCCATTGACCATCGACTGTTTTGTATTCAATCAAAAAGCCTGGATAGGCAAGATTGGCAAAAAGCGTGCTTTTTACTATCTGCGCTCCTACATTTGGAATACGAAAATGAATATTTTCAGCCTCTAACTTAGCAAATTCTTTTAGTCCCAAGGTAGCCGAAAACGTTTGCCATTTAAAATCACGAAGCTGTGCTAACTGCTTTGTAAAGCGGTCACTATTTTGACTATAAACAAAACCATTATAGTTATAAGGCACTGACCAACTTGCTTTATGCCAAGCGCGCTCTGCGAGTGACAGTAAACGCGGAAACAATTTATATTCAGCCATATTATTGGTGCGAGTATTCTCACTCCATAATTGTCCTTGAATACCTAAAACGTGCTTATTCGCAATTAATGGCGCAGATTTAATATTTCCAGCTTCATCTAACTTAAGTGTATCGTCTGCTACGTAAGGATTATCTTCTCTATCAAGCCAAAACTCTGCATGCACAGGCAGGTTATCAGGCATAAATTGAAATACTTTTTCAGTATTTATATGGCGCGAACCCCAATAATAACCGGGCTCTTTAGGGTCTGCTTCATAAGGAAAGTCAAAGTATAAAACATCAGGGTTTGATAATACCACTTGCCAATCTTGGTTCACAAACTGATGGGCTAGCTGGTGACCATTCCACATTAATAAGCCCCAACTATTTGCTTGCACTACCGCTGGCATATTGTGTAAATTAGTATGAGATAAACCATCGCTCCACGCCGCAGTTTCAATATCCATACTCTCAAGCATATTTGCTATGCGCTCAATAAAGTGACTTCCCAACTGACTTAGCTTAGTAATGCCAGAATCATTATTTTTTATATACTGGGCACACGCTGGCGATGAAACCCAAGCCCCTGCGGTTTCATCGGCACCAATATGGTAACGGGTTAAAGGGTGTTTAGCCTCACTATGAATTGCTTTAACTTGCTGCATTACTTCATTAATAAATGCATAAGAAGACTCTAAACACACATTAATAGTGTTGTCGTTGTAATATTGCACAGACGAATATTGCGTAGTGTCAGACGGATCATGTAATAAAAATTGCTCCGCTTTTAGCGTGTCGCCTTGCTTTAGGTATTTATTATAACGAGCCGTCATCGATTTAATTGCTGCGCGAGAATGCCCTGGCATATCTAATGAAGGAATAACTTGAATATGGCGCGCACTCGCCGCTTTGAGGATTTCTTGATAGTCAGCCACAGAATAAAAACCATTCGCTTCACTCGACGCATCGACACCCGCCCCTAGTTGTGGCAGTAAACATTGTTGCTCTGTTTTATCAAAACAGCGCTTTGATCCCACTTGTGTTAATTCAGGCAATGAAGGGATCGCTAAGCGCCAGCCTTCGTCGTCACCTAAATGCAAATGGAGTTTATTGAGTTTGTAGGCTCCCATTTGATCGAGTAACTTTAAAATAAAGTTTTTATCGCGAAAGTTACGCGCTACATCAACTAAAATCCCTCTAAATTGGTAATGAGGTAAATCTTTAACGTCACCAACAGGCAAGGTATCACTTGCTACTTTATATAAACTCGCAAGGCTCTGAATGGCATAAAAAATTCCCGACTCATCAACCGCATTAATATCTATCGCATCGGCTTTAATCGCTAACTGATAACTTCCTTGCGGATCAGTGCTATTGGCGACTAAATGCAGATTAACATCAATCGCCAATGCGCTGTTTGTACGTTTTATGCCTAGTTTTTCAAGACGATTAATAGCTGCAGTCACTTTGTTTTTATTAACATTATTGAAGTTAAAGTGTAGCCCTTCACTAATATTAAGTGTGCGCGTACTACTAAACTTAGAATAGCTAGGCGTAGGGATGATTTGCTGTGCAATAACACCGGTTGATTGCTGGTTTTGTGTGAGATAAGACGAAAAATCATATTTTTTATTTCGCTCATATAAACGCTCAGCGGTTAACCTTTGTGTTTTATCATTTTTAGTGCGTTTGAACTGGCGCTCAGTATCAGTATACGGCATAACAAAAGGTAATAACTCTAGCCCCGTATCTTCATCGATAATGGCTTTGGTGCTATTAACAACTTTTGCATAGTCGTTATTGTTAACCACGATGTAGTTAGGCATTGCATCTGTTTCTGACAACGACCAAAAATCGGCATAAAAAGTAATGACCTTTGTTTCATTTGTTTTAAAGCCCGTAAATTTGTCGGTTGGCTCTATAACATGTAAGTCACCATTGACGTGATTAATTGTAAACTCTTCGCTTTCAATACTCTGAATGGGCGTAATATGACTAAAGTAAATTTTCCACTGCGTAGAATTAATTGCTTTATGGGTACTCAAACGTAAATTAGCTTTATAACAATTGCCCCCTTCCACTTGCTGGTCACATTGTGCCGAGGGCCGGTTATCCACCTGTTGGTATTTAATTTCTAAGCTTTGCGCAATGGTATCAATGGCTGCGTTAGTTGCAGGGCTCAATTTAGTGCTTTGTTTTTGCTGTCTACTTTCGGTATTACTCTGACAGGCACTCACACTGAGTGCCATGCAACAAACAACTAATAATAATTTCATCGACATACGTTATCTCACTGTACTTAATTAGCTCAACTGCTTGATAAGCCATTGCTTAACTTGCACTCTTTGTTGATCTGTTAAGGTATTTAAAATCCCTTTAAATTGATCGGGAATATGTTGGTTTTGTACTGGGTCGTAATCAAATACTTGATAATTAAAAAAGGCTTGCCATGCTTTTTTTTGTGCTTTGGGTAAATCGCGAATCGTCAATATTGCCAGCAACATGGCATCCATTGGCACAGGCTCATCAGTATGAGTAATTGATCCACCTGACCAATAATTTACCAGCATATTAATGCCACTTAACGCTTCAACATGATGCCACCAAAGCGTAGGAATAAATAACGCATCCCCAGGCTCTAACTCAGCAATTAGCGCATCATTTAATGCCTCTTTAAATTTAGGAAACTTAATAAAATCGGGATCATCTAAATTTACCATTGAAACAGGTGCCCCTGCGGGGGTATGTTCCAGCGAGCCAATATATAAATTAGCAATTTGATGTGGAGGAAATAAGGTAACTTTACGTTTACCCGCCACTACACAGGCAATATTCTCAGCGTCATCATAATGAGCGACTACGGTAGATTGATTTCCAAGCCAAAATCGTGGTTGTGGATTATCAGAAAACAGCGCCATGCTATGCTGAGGTACAAATTCATTAAAGTAATCAGCAACGGGAGCACTTTGAATTGCCACTGCACCGGCTTGATTATTTTGCTCAATGCTTTGCGCGTTTGTGCACAATAACTGCAAAAAATGCGCATAACTGGCTATTTTTCGATTAAAGTTAAACCCATTTAATGCTTCATTATACGAAAAGTGGGGGTTTGCGCAGGGCTTAATTTCAGCCATCCTGACATCACCTCCTACGTATAAACTACTCAAATACTCTAACCATGTGGGCAATTGAGCTGGAGGTATCTTTTCGTCTTTTTTCGCTTTTTTAACAATAGGCCAATCGTTCACTAAGCCCTTTAAAATAGCAGGCTCGGCTAGTGGAGCAATTTCATTACGAAACAGTGTTGGCGTTACGTTATGCCATATAGCTACATGTTTTAGAGCACGCATAATTTAATACCCACAATCACAAATGAATTAATTTAATTAACCTGAACTCTGGTTAAGAGATTTTCAGTGAAAACAAGGCGAATTTACGCGTCAATAACTGGCCTATTGCCAGTAAATTCAACGCAGTTAGCGCTGAAAATAGCTGCTCGAAATAGATTTATTATCCAGCGTTCAGGTTAAGTAACTAATACCAATCTGCTTATATATGGGGTCTATTTAACGTTAAGAAAATTACGCTAGAACTAGGCAAAAATTTTTGTATCTAGTTGTTCTAAATAAAAAATTTTTAACGACGTTATAGTGTAATTTAATTCGTTAAATTGATCAAAGATTTATGCAGTTTGGTATAAAAGCCGAGTTAAACTCGGCTTTTAGTTACACTACTTTACTAACTTAAAAATTAACTCTTATACCCGCAACATATCGACGTCCATTTGAATAAATCGACATAATTCGCTCTTCGTTAGTATTGTATTCAACAATCTCTTCGTCAGTTAAATTAACCGCTTCTAAGGTTAAAGTAACGTACTGGTTGACGTTATAAGATGCGCTAGCGTCCCACTGACCAAAACTGTCATTAAATAGCTCATCACCATTAAAGTGCAGACCTTTATACCAATCACTGCGGAAGTTATACATAATACGTGCTTGATAATCGTCGTTTTCATAAAACGCCATAAGGTTAAGCATGTTTTTTGAGGTGCCTTCAACTAAACCAGTGCCTGCTTTGCTAATATCGCGTTCTTCATCCGCACTCGCATCTGTGTAGGTATAGTTTGCCGAAACCCCAAAACCACCAAAGTCATGTTGTAAGCCAAGTTCAATACCTTGGATTGAACCACCGAGACCATTACCAGGCTGAGCAAAATCAACAGGAACAAATACATCGTTTTCTTGATCGTAGCGGTCTTCAGTCACGGTTACCGTTGAACGCAAAGAGCTTAAATCTTTAGCAAAATAAGCCACTGACAACATTGAAGCATCGTCGTAGTACCATTCCCACGAAAGATCGAATTGGTTTGCAATCGTTGGAGCAAGATTTGGATTACCTCTGCTCCCCGTTCCTCGGCCGCCCGTTAACGATCCAAATGTTTCTGAAGATGAAATATCGGCCCAATTTTGACGAGCCATTACGCGCGCAGCGCCGACACGAAACACTTGCTCATCCGTTAAATCAAAGGCGATATTAAAGCTAGGTAAAAACTCTGAATAATCGTTATCTTGGCTCACCCAGTTTAATACTTTAGGTGTTAACCAATCACCATTAATTGTATTTAAACCCCATGAATCACCTGAGAACTCGTACCCATACGATGTTTGATCTGTGCTCACATGGCGCAAACCCACATTACCTCTGTAACCGTCACCCGAAAAATCACCTTGCACATACAGCGCTAAAATATCTTCTTTTACTTCCCAAATTTCGGCTAAATTATCATGAATTGCATACGCAGCTGACACACCATTTAAGCCATTAAAAGCAATATCTTCCATTAATCCGCGATTATGTGAAACCTGTTGAGTAATATTACCCGTTACACCCGCATCGATTGAAATTGCACCGTTAGCGTCTAAACCACACGCAGCAAGTGTTGGACAGCTATCAAAAATATGATCTAAATAATGATCTGAATCAGGGCCACCGTCCGCAAAAGGAGCATGCCAGCTATAAGCATGACGACCTTGAGTACGCTCTGCTTGGCGATATTTTACGCCTGTTTTAATTGCTGTGAATGGGCCAAACTCAACATCAAATGTTAAATCGGCTTGTGCAAATGTTTCTTCATCCGTCGTCGGTTTAGCACCACCCCAAATCCAACCCGCCGCAAAGTTATTTCCATCAGCTGGATTAACGCCCACATTAACATTCGGTGTACCCGTTAAGTCATATTCATAGCCTGCGCCTACAGCGACATATTCCCATGACGTTTCTCGATACGTGCCGCCCTTAGCTTCTGTTCTACCTAATTCAACATTTAGGCTGTACCCATCACCTTGATAATCTACGTCTAAATGCAGCTGATCTGTTTGCGTACTTGAAACACGGTTAATAAAGTTATAGGCATAATTACCACCTGCACTTGATGCTAAAATAGCCCCGTTTTCAATTTTTGTTGCGTTAGCAATAATCTCTGCACGGTCACCAAAAGCGAAGTTAATTAAATTTGAATTTTGATTATCAACATCCATTTTTGAATCAAGGTAGTTAAGTGTCATTAACAAGCTATCGGTAGGTGCATATTGCAACGTCGCAAAAATAGTTTCACGCTCGCGGCTTTGTACAAATTTAGGTGCACCAATGTTGCGAGGGACGCTGTACTTATCATCGGCACTTTCAACCCAACCCAGAACTTCAAAACCTTGACGCTCTAAATTACGTTCTTGTTTTACCGCCGAGACCATAACACCAAAACTCTCATCCTCATTTTTCCATGAGTACATACCCGCCAGTTGAGGGTCTGTTTCTTCAGAGGTTTCTGAGTATTGCCCTTCAAGCGATAAACTTACAGAATTAGCATCCATTTCCAATGGGCGACGCGTTCGCAGTACGATCGTTCCACCAATTGAGCCTTCATCAATACTTGCCACCGGTGATTTATTCACCTCTAAGCTTTTAACAATAACCGAAGGCAACATGGTGTAGTTAAAGCTGCGGTTGGCTTCATCGAGAATAAACCAATCTGCGGTGCCTACCGTTTGTCCATTTAATAAAGTACGGTTGTATTTAGGTCCAGCGCCACGAATACTTACTTTTTCGCCTTCACCAAACTCACGGCTTACGGCAACGCCTGTAATACGTGAAAGCGTTTCAGCTACATTTTTATCAGGAAACTTGCCAATATCTTCAGAAGTGATGACGTCAGAAACATTAGACGAAAAACGCTTAGCATTAATGTTCTCTTTAAGGGAACTGCGGATCCCTTTAACCTCAATAACCTCTATATCACTTTCAGCTACCGAAGAAACTTGCTCTGCTGCCATTGCTGAAGTGCCACTTGTGAGGATTAAGGCTATCGAGCTTGCTAGCATCCCCTTTTTAAAGATTGATTTTGACATTGCTTTTCCCTTTACCGTAATTATTAAAATAGTTATAAAGCTAATTAACCAGTGTGTGGCTGGTTAATTTGTTAATGACAACGCTGTCTTTTAGGTGACAACGCTGTCATGGGTGGTAGAACTTTACCCCCTTTTTATTTTTTTTGCTACACCAACGAACAAAAAAAACACAACTCGTTTACATAAAAAACAAAATGGAAAAGCTAATCCTCTGTATTAGAATAACTTTTATACTTTTTTAAGTTTATGTATATTTCAGAAATAAACGAGTGTAGAGATTGAAATTGATACTTACTCAGACCACGAGCAATTTATTCTCAACGCGAAATGCATAACCTAATGAGGTCAATTCGTTGTTGTTGACATTTATTGCTGACCCCTAATTAATACCAATTTTATTAAAAACATGATCATTGTAGCGTATTAAAGAACTCACTAACGACGTTAAAAATTATTTACATAGAACAACTATGTATCATAATTTTAGCCTTGTTATTGCGCTATTTTCTTATCGCTATAATAGATCACTAATTTAATGCAATTGGTATAAAAAACGGACACTGGCTATTTACCTTCAATAAAGTATTGATGAAACGAAATAAAATCAATACTCTACAAACCTAGTTTGAACAGGTAACTTAACTTTATGAAAACCACTATTAATGACGTAGCAAAACATGCCGGCGTATCAATAAAAACCGTCTCGCGTGTAATTAATAACGAAACGTCAGTTCGCGATCACACCCGAGAAAAAGTAATGGTCTCTGTTAATGAGTTAAACTATCATCCTAACTTAGCAGCCAGAAGCTTAGCGGGTACAAAGTCTTACAGCATTGCCTATATATATGATAATCCAAATGCTTATTACATAATCGATATGCAAAATGGGATATTAAACGCGTGTAAAAAGCACGGATTCGAATTACTGATCCATCCATGTAACGCAAAAGAAGAACGAATTATTGACGAGATCACGAGTATGGTTAAACATACGCGGATTGCAGGCGTGATGTTAACGCCGCCTTTTTCTGAAATGCCTCTATTTGTAGAAAAGCTCGCACAGCTTGATGTAAAAATAGTGCGTGTTTTGTCTGGCAATACCGCACCAGACAATCTTACCCCCTGCATTATGATAGACGACAAACTTGCCTCTAAAACAATTACAGAACACCTAATTACAAATGGCCATAAACGTATCGGTTTTTTAGCCGGTGGCGCAGAGCATAATTCAACAAAAGAGCGGCTTGAAGGCTATAAAGACGCACTACAACAACACAACATCAATATAGATAAACGCCTTATTGTTGCGGGTGAATATTCATTCGAATCAGGAGTAGAAGGCGCTAAAACATTAATAGCCCTGACAGATAAACCCACTGCTATTGTGTCATGTAATGATGAAATTGCAGCCGGCGCACTTTTTGCTGCAAGACTATTAAATATTGATATACCAGAGCAGTTATCAATAACGGGGTTTGAAAATAGCCCATTCTCACGTCAAACCTGGCCTAAATTAACAACGGCAAACCAACCAAACGATAAAATAGCCGAAGATGCTGCCAATTTATTAATTGCACAAATACGCAACGGGGATGATCGCGACATAGTCAAAAAATATATCCCAGAGCTTATCGTGCGTGATTCCACTACACAAATAAACTAGACCCGAAAAGCCGTTAACATGCACGGTTTTCAGTTAAAAATCCTATTTGATCGTTGCTATTTAAGCCGCGATTAAATAGGACTCTTGTCCTGAATGTTTACTACCACGTTTAAATGAACCTTTGCCTTTTTTAGCTTTAACCACTTGTGGTTTGAATAATTTAGAGGTTACTAATGCTGCTAGTGCATTGTGATTTATTACACCTCGGCCAGTCTCGACTGCACTGTTGCTTGGTGTTTTCATTTTAGATTTTTTAGCCATATTTTTTCCTACGTTTAATAATATTGGTACTACTGAGATGGCGATTGTAGACGTAATTTTCAACCGCGCAAGCAATTTTTAGCGTCAGTTTACTGTTTTATTAGAATAAAAAAAGCGCAGTAAATAACTGCGCTCGTTGTTAACTTTTTAAGTGTTAAGTTATGCTTTAACTAATTAAAACTCAAAGCTTATTTTTGCATAATACGTTCTGCCGTCAAAGCCGTAAGGTAATGCACGTACAGGGTATTTAAATGCACCATTAGTAATAGCATTAAGCACCTCATCATCCCCTAACTCATCTGGCGTTTCGTCAAACACATTATCTGCACCTACCGAAAGCGCAAATATATCATTGATTTGGTAGCTCACATTTAAATCAACTAATACCGCAGATTCAACCGTACTGGTTGCTTTAAACGAACCATCTGTTGCAAGCTCTATATGATCGTTACCAAAGTATTTTACGTCTGTTTCACCAAAGTAATTAAAACGCACTGTTGAAGTATACGCATCACGCTCATAGTCAAACGTCAGCGTTGCACGCTCACCTGGCTGCCCATCGGTCAAAAAGCTACGCTGTAAGTCATCAAGCGCTACATTTTGTGGAATACCTTCAGAGGCATTTACACCATCTATTTTAGTATCGTTTAAGTTACCCGCAAAAGTAACGCCTAAGTTACCACCTTCAAGCTCTGTACGGTACGAGGCAATAATATCGACGCCTTGCGTAGTCGAATCAACAGAGTTCGAAAAATAGTTAGCTTGCACAGCACCCGTTGCTTGCAAAGCCGCCACAGCTTGAGCACTAAAAGCAACGTCATCTGCCGAAAGTAAGCTACCTAAGTTAATACGGTCTTTTATTTCTACACGATAAAAATCAACCGTCAGTGAAAGCTCACTGCTGATGTCATAAACAAAACCAGCGCTTAAGTTAGTCGATGTTTCTAGCTCTAAGCTATCAACACCTAAAGCACTTGGAAAAGCCGAGCCCGTTGTGGCCGTAAACGACTGAGTCAGCGTACCGTCAGAGCCTAAATTAGTCGTAAAAGCAGTGTAACCACTTTGTTGTAGTGATGGCGCTCTAAAACCGGTCGATACAGCACCACGCACAGCAAAATCGTCGTTAACTTCGTAACGTGTTGCTAATTTACCAATGATGTCGTCACCCGCGTTAGAAAAATCTTCGTAACGTAAAGCACCACTCACATTCCATTCATCGGTTATCATCGTTTCTAAATCTACGTAAACTGCATAGCTATAGCGGTCGGCCTCATTAGAGGCCTCAGGACGAAGTCCGTTATAAGCTTGAAAACCACATTGTGCAAATTGACTAGGATCGTTAACCGATGGATAAGACGTATCCATATTGGCTAAACCACATGCATACGATGCTTCGCTGCCAGGTACAATTTCATAATTTTCTTTACGGTATTCAGCGCCAAATGAAACATATAATGGTTCATTACCTGTATCAATAATACCGCTTATATCCATATTTAACGTTGTTTGATCAAACCTAAAGCCACCAGAGTAGCCACCTGTAGGGCCTGAATTTGCTGCTATATCGGCATCTGTTGCACCTGGATTATTCACTAAGTACTCTGCCGCGTAGGAAGCGTTTAGTGTGTTACGCGATGTAAAGTCATATTGATTTTCACCATATACAGCAGATACATCGTAAAACCAATCGGCATTTATCTCACCTTTAAAGCCAACAGCAACTGAAATGTCTTGGGCCTCGTTGTATATACGCGGTAAAAAACCATCGCTGTATACTTGTGTTACATTTTTTGATGCTTCGTTAAAGTTACGGTAAAAACCGTTACCTAACGCAGTGCGCTCAGAGTAACCACCAAACGAATAAAGCTCTGCATCACCAAATGGCAGTGCCATGTTATAAAATAATGAAGTAAACTCGCTTTCAGAGTTACCTTGCCCCCAGCGCACGTCTTTTGAAAGCGTCCCTGGCGCAACATTTAACGAACCACCTGTATCGCGCTCGGCACGGTTAGTGCCATCTGCATCACGATACTCAAGCGATAAATTAATAAATCCGCCTTCGTTTCCTAAATCAAAACCACGGTTAATACCGGCTGAAATAGTATCGCCATCGCCTTCACTGGTGCTTCCGTATTGTACAAACCCTGTAGTAATGCCTGTTGAATTATTAAGTGATAGGTTAATTACACCCGCAATCGCATCAGAGCCATATTGTGCAGCAGCGCCGTCGCGCAGTACTTCAACACCTTTTAAAGCAGTAAGTGGAATTGCATTCATATCGGTGCCTGCAGCGCCTGCGCCTACAGTACCATTAAGGCCAAAAATAGATTGATTATGACGACGTTTACCATTTACAAGAACAAGTGTTTGATCAGGCTGTAAGCCACGAAGCGTAGCGGGTCTAAATAAATCAGAGCCATCTGACACCTGCGTACGCGAAAAGTTAAAAGAGGGTGCTGTTGCTTGTAGGCTTTGACCAAGCTCTGTAAACCCGCCTTTATTTAAATCATCAGCGTCAATTAAATCGATAGGAGACGAAGACTCTGTTGAAGTTCGATTAGATACCCGCGAGCCGAGCACAGAAATTTGTTCGATATTTTTTTTGGCTTGTACCGGTGCTTCTTGTGCATTAACAATACTTGGTGCGCTAAAGGCAAAAGCAATGGCTACAGCGAGTGTATTTAAACGATATGTTGGCATAATGGTGACCCTGTTTTTCTGTTTTTATAATATGTGTGAGGTTGTAATAGTCACAACCTGTTGCAAACATCCTAGCAACATATACAACCAAAAAGAAATGAAAAAATTAAATAATTGGTCTAAGTATGCAAACAAGTTCAAATACAGGAAAAAACCACCTCAAACAGACTAAAATAACCACAACTAAAGCATTAAATTGCAGGGCTGGATTAATTAACCTTATATTTACATTGTGTTTTTTTTAACTAGCCTCTGTTTTTATTGGTAACAAGCACCGAATGCTTGTACCTTCATCTAATACACTGTTAACTTCTATTGTTCCATGATGATCACGTACCATAGCGTACACCAGTGTCATCCCCATCCCAGTACCTTGTCCTATATCTTTTGTTGTATAAAAGGGGTCAAACATATGTGCTTGGGTATATTCACTCATACCACAGCCATTATCTTTCACTTCGATGCAAATGTGTCCAGAAACTTCAAAAACATTCACTTCAATTACACAGTTTTTAGCATTTTTAAACTCGTATGCTTGGCTTGCATTCATTAATAAATTTACAAAAATTTGATTAATTGACGATAAATTACAAGTAATGCTGGGCACCGAATCGAAGTGAGTTTTAATTTTGCATAATTTAAGCTGGCTGCTAAGCAATTTTAATGCGTTATTTGCAGCCTCGATTACATTCGCTTGCTGTTTATCTTGGCTTATTGACGGGTGAGCAAAGTTTAATAAATTATGCACTATGTGCTTAATACGACTAAGGCCCTCTACACTATCGTCTATTTGTTCTAACAAATCGCAACCGATCCATGAAAAGCGTTGCCGCTCATTTAAAAGGGCCAGTTCAATTTTATAATCACGACTAGCAATATCTCCTTTTAAATATTGATCATTAAGTTCTAGCAGCGCAAATATGTTGGGGGCTACCTGCTGTAAACCTTCAATGTTGCTCATAGCATAGGCTAGCGGATTATTTATTTCGTGCGCGACTCCAGCACAAAGGGTCCCTAGCGTTGCCATTTTTTCAGTTTGAATAAACATCTTTTGTTGATACTCTAGATCTGCTATCTTTTTTTGTAATTCATTATTAATAGCGACTAAAACGCGGCTTTTATCTTTTAGTAGCGACTCTGCCGCTAAACGTTTTTTTTGTTCATTCAAAAAAGCCTGCTCAAAACCGCTACCTGATCCATTCATAGCTCGCACCCTTATACTTGTTAATAAGTAAGATGTAGTTGCCTAAGTTTAATAACGCAACTCAATTTTTTTTTAAGCTACGCTTAGTAAATATGTTATATCAGTTTTAGGATTAAATGTGTTCAAACTAGGGTTACGTAACGGGGTAAAGCAATGACAAACTCAACAACACACACACCAGCTAAATATGTAGATGTTCTGTGCGTCGATGATGACGAAATTGTATTGCGTTCCTTAATGCGTTTACTCAAAACAAATGAGCTAACTGTTATTATTTCTGATAACCCTGAAAAGGCATTAAAACTTTTTGAAAACCATGAATTTGGTTTAATCATTAGCGACATGCGCATGCCACAAATGAATGGCGCACAATTTTTAGAAAAAGCCCGTGCTTTAGCACCAAACACACAACGTATTTTATTGACCGGTTATGCCGACATAGAAACAACCTTAGCGGCTGTTAACCAAGGTCAAATCAACGGTTATATTCAAAAACCTTGGCAAAACGACTTACTGCTGCGCAGTATTAATAACAGCCTCGAAAAATTTGCATTAAAAAATCAAAATAAACTATTAGAAGAACAAGTTAAAACACAAAACCAAGAACTCCTCGAATTAAATAACTCATTAGAGCAACGCGTAGAAAAGCGTACTCAACAAATTAAACAAGTGCTAAAAAAGCTCGAAGCAGCTAACGAGCGAGAAAAACACGAACACAAAGCAACCGTTGAGCTACTTTATAATTTTATTAACGCTAATCCATACCTTGATGGGAACAAAGCACAAAATATTGCAAATACATGTACACAAATAGCGTTATATTTAAACCTATCACAAGCAAGTATAGATCTTGCCCCTATGGCTGGTTACTTAGCCCAAATAGGGCTACTTGCAATGGATCCTGAACTTTATAAAAAGCCGGTTAGTAAACTAAACGAATTACAACGTAAAACATTTTATACGCATCCAAGTACCGCACAATTAATGCTAATGCCCGCCACACATTTGCACGACTTATCGGATGCCATTTATTATCAGTTTGAACGCTACAACGGTAATGGTATGCCAAAAGGACTTGCTGGAAATGATATCCCTATTGGTGCTATGGTACTTGGTTTAGCACGCGACTACTGGGATGCATTTGAACTCAGTAATGCAGTAGATGAAAAAGATCGCCACACAAACGCATTAGAAAATGTAAAACTTTACAGTGGTACATTTTATCATCCTAAAATTGTACGCGCCTTAGAAGCCAGCCAAGCTAAAATGAGCGAGCAAAAAAGTACGGCTGGTTCAGTACTTATTTGCACAGCATCCGAACTTAAGGAAAATATGGTACTTGGCCATGCTTTACACAGCCACGCCGGTATAATGCTGCTACCTAAAGGTCATGTGTTTGTTCGTAAATCAATAGAAAAGCTTCAGCAGCTTGAAGCAAAAAAACCAACGCCCTTTAGAATAATGGTTAAAACTGCTAAATGATTGATCTAAATTAGGCTTTTATTCGTTACAATGGGCTTAAATAGTCTGATATCCATTAAAGAAGTTTGCCTCAGGCTTAAAACACTCATTACAAAATTAACCTAGCTTGAAGGAGCACAACGTGTCGCGATTTTCTGCCGTAACCGATAATCCCCACGACGGGCGTTTTAATCAAAAAACGGGAATATTACTTACCAACTTAGGAAGCCCCGACGCCCCCACCGCTGCTGCTTTACGAATTTATCTACGTGAGTTTTTATCTGATCCTCGCATAGTAGAAATTCCTCGTTTAGTGTGGATGATCATATTACATGGCATTATTTTGCGTGTGCGCCCTAAGCGTTCAGCAAAATTATATAAAAGCATATGGACCGAAAATGGCTCACCTCTTACTCATATTACTCGCCAACAAAGCGTTAAATTAAATGCATTATTAAAAGAGCAAGGGTACACCAATACAGAAGTTGTTATGGCAATGCGCTATGGCAATCCGTCAATCGAAGCTGGTCTTGAAGAGCTTAGAAACAAAGGCTTAACCCGTATCATTATATTGCCAATGTACCCTCAGTATTCTAGCCCAACAACAGGCTCGACGTTTGATGCTGTATCAAGTGTATTACGTAAATGGCGCTGGGTGCCTGAACTACATTTTATAAATGGGTATCATAAAAATACTCGTTATATTGAGTCCTTGGCCAATAGTATTAGCGAAGATTTAGAAGCCAATGGAATGCCACAAAAGCTGGTTTTTTCATATCACGGTATGCCTCAGTTGTTTTTAGAGCGAGGCGATCCTTACCATTGTTTGTGCCTACAAACCACGCGTTTAGTCGTAGAAAAGTTAGGCCTTGATAAAGACAACGTAATTAGTACGTTCCAAAGTCGATTTGGTAAGGCCGAATGGTTAAAACCATACACAGATGCAACCCTTGAAAGCCTTCCAAACGAAGGAATAAAAGACATAGCCATAATCAGCCCTGCTTTTAGCGCAGACTGCTTAGAAACTTTAGAAGAGCTGGAAGGCGAAAACCGCGAAATTTTTGAAGAAGCAGGTGGCGAAAAATACCGTTATATAGCAGCCCTTAACGACAGAGACGACCACATCAATGCAATTTTTGATGTGTTAAAACCGATGTTATAAGCGTTTATAAATAAAAAGCATTTAGCGAGTCAATTGTACCCGCTAAATGCACAATCCTTTATGTCCCCCTTATTCTCGCGTGAGCAAGCCCGACCATACAACCTCTGCTTATAATTTACCTGTAAACGCGCAGCTTGCTGGCGTGTAAAACGCAGTGTTTAAAATATCTTAACAATAAGAAGCTATCGCTTTTCGCGTGAGCAAGCCCACCCCTACAACTCTCCGCTAATAATTTACCTGTAGACGCAAAGCTTGCTGGCGTGTAAAACGCAGTGTTTAAAAACACCTCAATAATTAGAAGCTGCACTTCTCGCGTAAGCAAGCCCGACCCAACAACCCCTGCTTATAATTTACCTGTAGACGCAAAGCTTGCTTGCGTGTAAACGCAGTGTTTAAAATATCTTAACAATAAGAAGCTACCGCTTTTCGCGTGAGCAAACTCTACTCCTACAACCCCTGCTTATAGTTTATCTGTAGACGCAAAGCTTGCTTGCGTATAAAAACGCAGTGTTTAAAATATTAAGCATCTCTGTTTTGGCATAAACCAATCTTATATTCACTGAAAACAGCCACTCATTATCTGCACACATATTATTCATAGCCATAAGTTCTCGATATTAAAGACAAAAAATCAACTTTATTTTTAAATTTAATTATTCAGTAAATTAGGCTTTTTAGTATTGTATTTAACTAAACAATGAAGTTCCCATAAAAACTCCAACTCCGTGTAAATACAGGAAAAAACCAATACTAAAAAATAAAAAAAGGATAAAAACAAAATAACCTCATATTAAATAAGGGATTGAAAAATTAACCGTTACCACTTTTTGATTACATTTATTTTCTTGATCTAATCTAACTTATACTATAAAACGTAACATCAAATTAACTTAAAGCGCGAAAAGAGAAACAAATGAAGAGGTCTATTGCCTTAACCATAGCAATTTCGTTATCAGCCTTTGCTATTTATCAACTATTTGTTAACAACGACAATGTTACAGAGCGTAGTGCTCCAATTGCTATTGATATAGTCCCGGTGAGTAGTTTGTCGGCTCAAAATACACATGCGCCTCTACCTATTGATATGAGTAACGATCCGATAATTTCGAAAGCAAGCGCGCCAACACTTCAAAATGTGCCATTTAACGAGTTTGACGCAGTGAATCGCCTTTCAGATAAAGCCAAGCAAGTACTTATAAACGCAAAGGTACTGCCTACTGATTTGCACAATGAAGCATATGTAGAGTTTGATTTAAGTTCATTACGCGCCTTAAAAACGGGCGAAAATTTTGATTTAGCCATTCCTCAAACAACCGAAACGTACACCGCCGAAGTAACGAATGTAGTAAGTGTCGAAAATGGCGATAAAAGCATATTTGGCACAGTAACCGGAGTCGACGGGCAAATGCACAATACGGTCCTAACCGTAGGAAAAGACGCCGTTTACGGCCAATTTACGGCACCAAGCGGTAACTATGTATTTGAAAGCAAAGGCCAGTATGGCTGGATAGCGGCTAAGCGTGATTTATATAAAAGTCACATAGAACACGATGTGAGTACGCCAGAGCAAAAAACAGATAAAACCGTAGACATATTTGCACCAAAAGCAGATGACAAACCGTAAGCTAAAAAGTTAAACCACAACAAGAGTAAGGTAATACAACAATGAAAAAATTAATCACCACAACCGCTGTTGCTGCAGCATTATGCATGACAAGTATTGTACAAGCAGAAACTATCGATATTGGTATTTTATATACTGATCAATCAGCAGCGGCAACAAGCAATATTGATACAAAAATAAATCAACTAATTGCTTTTAGTAATCAGGTATATAGCCAAAACGGTGTAGACATTACTCTACGTTTAGTAGGTAAGAAAAACCTAGGTGACTACGCAGTAACACCATCAGAGCAATGGTTAAATTCAATCACTAACAGCAGCTACGTAGACGGCCTTCGTTCTGATTGGAAAGCGGATATGGTTGCAGTACTAGGTACTGGCCAAAGTGCTGGTAATGGACTTATTTCATGTGGTTTAGCGTGGGTTGGTCAAGGTACAAATGGTAACTTATATAACTCAATGAGTAATAACATGTACTCAATCAGTGCGATTGACTGTGGCGCAACAACTTTCCTACATGAGCTAGGCCACAACCAAGGTTTAGCGCACTCTCGTAGACAAGGCGATACTTCTGGTGGTGTATATACAGACGGTATGGGTCATGGTGTACAAAACAACTTTGCAAGTATTATGGCTTACCCACATGTATTTGGTAGCGCAACACAATACGACTACTTTTCAAATCCAAACTGGGCTGTTGGCGGCGTACCATTTGGCGTAACCAACGAGTCATATGCTATTCGTACTATAAAAGCGACTAAAACAAGCATCGCTAATTTTAAGTAAAAAGCTGATTGTAAAAGTGGGCTAATTACCCACTTTTACACTTTATACCAATTGCATTAAATTAGTCATTATTATAGCGATAAGAAAATAGCTCAATAACAAGGCTAAAATTATGATACATAGTTGTTCTATATAAATAATTTTTAACGTCGTTAGTGAGTTATTTAATGCGCTACAATGATCATGTTTTTAATAAAATTGGTATTAATATGCCCATTTGTTTAAGTATTCCCTTTGATTGTTCAACAATTTATACGAATGGGTATAATATATTCTTCCCTTGAGAGTGCTTCGGCGCTCTTTTTTTGCCTTACTAATGCACAATCATTTTTTGTTTAATTGCTGGCATTAACGTTTTGCCATCGCCATCCACTTTGTTTAACAATTTAAGCCCCATTACTTTTGCAAGCACCGGATAGATATCAAGGTTATTTACTTTTTCGAGGCTTACACCTTGCTTGAAGGCAGGGCCAACAGCAATAAGCGATGCCGCCATATCCTCTGTATATGCATAACCATGAGTGCCTAAGTACATTGGCTTTTTACCATTAGTAAATACCGCTGGCGCGGTCGTTTGCACCACAATATCACCTACGCGAGTACCTTTATTATAATGATATGCAGCTAATTGCGCGTCAGTTAATACAGTATAACGCCCGTTTGCTGCTTTTTGTAAACGTGCCTTATAGCCTTTAATATCGGCATTTTTAGCATCGGGTTGCGTGTAAATAAGCAAACGTGGTCCGGTGTTTTTAACTAAAAAGTTTTTATCTTGAGGAAGGGTCGTTGTATCAATGCTTTTTTCGGGGTCGATACTTGTCATCCCATGATCAGAAACAATAACTAAATTTACATCTTGCTCTAGCTTACTTAAACGCGTTTGCAACTGCTCCATTAATTCATCTAGCTGCTTAACGGCATCACGAGTTTGTGGCGCATCGGGGCCAAATTCGTGGCCCATACTATCAACCAATGAAAAATAACTTGCTACAAAACGCGGACGTTGTGCCTTTGGTAAACTTAACCACTGAATAATTTGATCAACACGTCTTTGATAGTCACTGTATTTTGAGTAGTGGTAATAGTAATCAGGGGTCATACCGTTAAATAACGCATCCGACTCAGGCCAAAAGTAAGTTGCAGATTTAAGCCCCTGCATTTTTGCCAAATTCCAAAGCGGAATCCCCTTTACCCATGTACTGTCGCCCAGCGCTTTACCCATGCTGTAGCATTCATTTTTACGCGCTTTATCGCAAAAACTATTATCAACAATGCCATGATTTACCGGCAATAAACCCGTAATAATAGAAATATGATTAGGAAATGTTTTAGTTGGATAAACTGGAATCAATTTTTGCCCACGCACACCGCGCTCTGCCATCGCTTTTAAGTTTTCTGCGCCATGCTTTTCAATGTAATCCCAGCGCAAGCCATCAATTGATACCAGCACCACGGTTTGCTCTTTTGCTGCAAACGCAGTACTACTTATTCCCACTAAAAGGCATAGCGCTATCACCTTTAAAATCCATTGCTTCATCATAATTACTCGCCTGCTTTAAAATACGTTAAATACTGAAAAATCTAACTTTATAATACAATTGGTGACACCCAAATGATACAAGCACCTGTACCTAACTCGCCTAGGTGTATATATTAACGTTTAAGTATTAATAAAGAATGACATCGCGCACTTAATTTGCCAGTCATCAATTATAAAAAGGACTACGATGACTATCGACTTTAGTAAAAAAATAACGCCAGCGCGTATGTATCGCACTACATCTAACTTGCAAATGGCGCTTGAAAGCGACCGTGGTCGCATAATAAATAGCGCAGCTATTCGTCGGTTGCAGCAAAAAACACAAGTTTTTCCACTTGAGCGTAATGCAGCAGTTCGTTCGCGTCTTACTCATTCGCTTGAAGTACAGCAAGTTGGTCGTTTTATAGTGCAGCGTATTTTTGCTAATTTAAGCTACCAACAGCAAAAAGACTACGGGCTAACAGGGCTTGAACGCCCACTTGAAAGCTTAGTCGAAATGGCCTGCCTGATGCATGACATAGGCAACCCACCCTTTGGTCACTTTGGCGAAGCTGCAATTAACCATTGGTTTAATAACAACTTAGTGAGCATTACACCAATGCGCTGCCAAGAGCCTAATACCGGCATAGGCGTGGTTTTTAAACACCTTGCACTTGATATTTGTAATTTTGAAGGTAATGCTCAAGGCATACGTATTATTCATTCTTTGCAAACGCTTAATTTAACGTATAGCCAAAGCGCCGGTATTTTAAAATACACCCGTCCAGCGGGACTTGATGTAAAAAACATACCGCAAAACAAAAATTACTTAATGAAAAAAGTAGGTTACTACTACAGCGAAAAAGCCTTTGTTGAAGCATTGCAAAACGAGCTCACTATTGAGCCATATTGCCGCCATCCCGCAAGTTACATAATGGAAGCCGCCGACGATATATCGTATTGCCTAGCCGATATAGAAGACGCTGTAGAAAAGGGCATAATAAGTACCGAGTTCCTTTGCACACAGCTTAAAAATCATTATAAAAAAGCACTTATAAACCTTACAATAGACGACACCGAACATGAAAATTTTGTAGATAAAGCGGTAGATTACGCACTCGATCGCGCCAAAGCCCAGCCGTACAATTTTAACAGTGAGTTTTTTATATACCTTAGAGTATCACTACTGCACCCGCTCGTTGGCCATGCTGCAAAACGGTTTATCGAAAACATAGAGCCTATTTATCATGGCGACTTTAACTATGCCCTATTAGAAGACAGAAGCCACCTGCACGCGGTAACCAAAACACTAAAACAAGTAGCCCTTGAGCATGTTTTTTCTAACAAAGAGGTCGAAAAGCTAGAGCTGCAAGGTTACCGAATTATTAACGGCCTACTCGACTGCTATAAGCCATTACTGCTATTAAACAGCGACGACTTTAAGCGCGCATTAAACGGCGACTCACGCCTATTAATAGAATCACGCTTGGTTAAAAAGCTTTCTAAAAAACACCTAAATAGCTACCAACATGCCATAGACGCTATGCAAGAGGAGCCCGATCATTTTGCCGCCTATGAGTTTTATTATCGCTGTAGATTAATTCAAGATTATATAAGTGGCATGACTGACCAATTTGCTTACGACGAATATCGCAGCCTTATGGTAATAGACTAATCCACTCTAGATAATTTTTAATTTTGCGCTTAAAATCAAACCATTAATGTTTAAGCGCTTTTACCTTTATGATAACTTTATTTACACGCCTCACACTTTGTTTTGCCCTACTTTATAGTATTAATAGCGCAGCTTATAACGAGGCTATGTGCATACTTATAAAACAAGAAATGCAGCAACACAGTAATGATAAAACAAGTAGAAACTACCGTAATGCAGTACGCGATCACAGTAAAAACTGTATCCCTCCCAAGCAACTACAAGCACAAGTTAAAACTGTACCTATTACTGCCAAGCCAACGCCTGTAGTCGAAAAAACCAGTGAAGCAGTGAGTGAAGTAATCACTGAAACAGTAAATAAAAACGTAGTTAATGAACAACAAACACCCACTGTTGTGCCTCTTACCGATAATAAAAGTCAAGCCATGCTTGATGTAAAACCAGTAGTTCACAAACCACAAGCTAATCCAAAAGTGGTTATTTCAGAGCAAAAGCCAACCCCGCCAAATAACCCCATAAAACCAAACAGTACACTCACTAAAGAAGTACTCCCAGAGCCTTTATCAACATTAAAACCAGCGCCAACGTTAATTCCCACTCAGCCCTCTGAGCCAGTAGTAAAAAGCACGCACTCACTTCTTTTACCTAGCTTGATACTGCTTATAGTGGTGCTTATTGCAGTTATGGCTATAGTCCGTTTGCGCCGTGCTAAGCAAAACAAAGAAACCACCGCTATTTCGAGCGTAGCGCAAACAACTCCCCCATTGAATGCATCTAAAGCAAAAGTAGCCGAACCTGCAGCCGATAATATAAATAAAAAATCAACAATAAATGCCTTAGATCAAAAAAAATCAGCTATATTAAGTGAGCCAATACCGCAGCTTAATACCGCAGAGTTTGAAGCCGCAGAGTTTGAAGCCGCAGAGTTTGAAGCCGCAGAGTTTGAAGCCGCAGAGTTTGAAGCCGCAGCGAACAAGGCTGCAGCGCGTATAAAAAGCGCCAATGACTTTAATGAGCCAAAAGTTCGTAAATTTGATCCCGATGCCTTAGCAATTAACAATCCACATAAGCACGAAAGCGCAGTACGTAATGATCAAAAGAGTGAGGAGTTAGTTTCAGAGCCGGCCATCAAACCTCCTGAGTTAATACACTCACCTGCACCTAATGAAAATGCACATGCAGTTGAAAAAGTATTTGCACCGCAGGCGACTTTATTTAGTAACGAGCACGACTTTAAAGAGCCAGAAGTGCGCACTTTCGATCCTGATGCACCATTACCTGGAGTAAAAACACAAGACAAGCCAAAACCTGTTGAACCTAACGTTGAAGCAGCAAAAACTGACAGCAGCAACCCATTTGCAAACCTATCGTTAGATCCAAGCTGGGATCCCGAATCAACCGAAAAACCGGTTATAGAAAAGAAAAAACGTACACCTAAATCACAAGCATTAATAGATGCAGAAGCGCGCGCTAAAAGCATGCAAACTAAAGAGTAGTTTACTGCGTATTCAGTTAAGCGAGTATACGGTTTAAGCATAAACTAACCAGCTTTTACCAGCTATTGTTATGTTTAACTAAGGTTTATACAAAAAAGGTAAAGTTATGCAAATGAGTTTTATGCTAATGGCTAAATTAAAACGCTGTATTTATGCTATGCCTTTATTGTTAATGGTTTTTATGAGTTATTACAGTCACGCGATTGAGGTAGAAAATCAGGCTGCGACTAATAACCTTAAAACCCTGCAAATTAGCGCAGGTGAATGGCCACCATTTTTAAGTGAATCGTTACCTTATAAAGGCGTAATTGCTCACTTGATCACTGACGTATTTGCACAAGCCAATATTGAGGTCAGCTTTACATTTTTACCATGGCCGCGCGCCTATCACGACACCCTTAATAATAAATACGCAGCCACCGCAGTGTGGATGTTTGAAAAAGACCGCGCACATCACTATTTATATAGCGAGGCGGTACTAAATGAACGGTTTGTATTTTTTTATCAAAAACAGCGGCAGTTTAGCTGGTACAAACTCAGTGATTTAAAAGGTCTACTACTAGGAGGCGGGCTCGGCTACAGTTATGGCAAAAAGTTTGATAAAGCAATTGAAGAAGGCTTATTTGAAATATCGCGCGTAAGTACAACAGAGCAAAATTTTCAGCGTTTAGTGATGGGCCGCATTGACGCTTTTGCCGAAGAGCAAAATGTAGGCTATCACACCCTAAATACCAAGTTGCCTGAGCTTATTGATACTATTAGTCATCATCCAAAGCCAGTGTTAGTAAATCAAAGCTTTTTATTATTCCCAAAAAATAACCCAAGCAGCGAAAAGCTATTAGTTATTTTTAACCAAGAGTTAGTAAAGTTTAAGCAAACAGGCCGTTACCAAGCGTATTTTGATGCCCTAGAAAGCGGCGCTTATAAATCACTTATTAGCGTCGAAGTAGAGTAACACCACATAGAACATTTAAACGCCTCTCACGTGAGCAAGCTCTACGTCTACAAACAAAGCTCACCTAATCACCTGTAAATAACGAACTTACTCGCGTATACAAACAAAGCCAACCTATACACCTGTAGACGCCAAGCTTGCTTGCGTAAAAAGCGCAGCTTTTAATTACTTATATGCATTAGCGATGGAAACAAACAAAACCCACCTAAACACCTGTAGACGCCAAGCTTGCTTGCGTAAAAAACGCAGCTTTTAATTACTTATATGCACTAACGATGGCAATAAACAAAGCCAACCTAAACACCTGTAGACGCCAAGCTTGCTTGCGTAAAAAGCGCAGCTTTTAATTACTTATATGCACTGGCGATGGCAACAAATAAAACCCACCTAAACACCTGTAGACGCCAAGCTTGCTTGCGTAAAAAGCGCAGCTTTTAATTACTTATATGCACTGGCGATGGCAACAAACAAAGCTGGCCTAAACACCTGTAAACGCCAAGCTTGCTTGCGTAAAAAGCGCAGCTTTTAATTACTTATATGCACTGGCGATGGCAATAAACAAAGCCAGCCTAAACGCCTGTAGACGCCAAGCTTGCTTGCGTAAAAAGCGCAGCTTTTAATTTGTAGGTATGATCTAACATCACGCTTTATTTTAATTTTAAATCACTGCGGATGAGGCATTTATAACGCAAATCCAAACCCAATTTCCATCCGTCCACTCACCTTATCAATACACTCCAAACAGGTTAAAAATTATGTACTTTAAAAGGTATTTTTAACCACTGAGAATATTCACGTTTAAGATTTGGTAATTGTGTATACAACATCTTTTTTAATTTTTGTTCAGACAACTTGCTACACGGTGACTGTTGCTCAGCAAGCATTATATTTTTTAGTAAAGCTCTCCCTGCCTGTGTATCCATTAAAAAATAAATAGCAGCCCAGCTACTTGCATAAAGTTTGCTGTTGTCGCCTTTTTGCCACGTATCCTCCAAGCCGATTAACCAATTAATTGTGAATACACTTTTAGCGATACTGCTATTTGTTGTCCACGACCTATTTGGCTCTACAACAGCCGTTTGCATATTATTTTTAGTCAGCTCAAAGTACTCAGCAAACCCCTCATTTAACCATCTTGGTGTATAACCTAACACAGCCTTATTAATAGCATGCACCGCCTCATGAACCGACGTGCGCATTGCACTGTGTGCATTATCATAGTGAATAAAAGCAGAATTACTCGCGTGAAAATACATACCCGCAGTGTTTATAGGCTCACCACCGCGTTGCTTTATTGCGGCCTCGTAAGCACGGCGCTTAGCCAATACCGTTAAATTCAGCTTTACCTTTTTAAGTGCATGTACACCAATAATTTGGCCGTACACCTTAAATACTGTGTTAAGTTTAATGCGTAGCTCTTGATTAAACGACGACGGTAAATTAGGCGTTTTTAAAGTAAGCTCAAAGTAGTCAAGTGGTTCAGCAAAACCTGTACTGTAGGTCGCTACTGCAAAGTCAGGTTTTTTATCACTAAAATGCGGCACACCGTCACTGTCTGTCCACGTGAATATATCGCCATTACGTTTATATTTAACCTCACCTAACGATATATCTGCGCAGCGCGTATTGTTAGCCTGAAATAAATGATTATCGGCAGATGCTAACGTTTTTTGCAACCTCGTTGTGCTTACTTTTTTAGACTGTTTTGTGTTTATAGGCTCAGTCACTATCTGCAACGCTAAACTGTTATATAGGCGTTTAACCTCACCAATTGGGTCATTATAATTAAATACCCGCCCAGTAAAATGATTAGCAATGAGCGCCGAGGCAACCAGCAACACAAAAAATACAAACACCACGCGTAATTTTGTTTTAAACATATTTATGAACGCTCTTTCCACTGTGCAAAGACATATTTGATACTTTTTGGTTGAGTAACCAATGACTATTCGATGCTTTAGTCGTCGCAGAGGAAGTGGCCTGATAGGAACTACTCGCTTTTTTAGGTGTATTGCAATGATCAGCAAGCAAGGTAAATAGCGCTTTATCGCGTGCAGTTAAACGCTCACCTTCTTTTGTGCTGTAGCCACCTCTAAATTGCGATCGAATAGCTTCGCGTTCTTTTTTAATACTATCGCAATGAGCTTGGGAGTACGCCTCATCAGCATATAGCTCTGTAGCAAATACTGTGGTTAAAATTAGTAAAATCCATTTAATCATTGTTAATCCGTTAAATTAAAAAGCTTAAAATAGTGTACCTATAAATGTTTTAAAGTACATCAAGATTACTCGCGCGAAAAGCGTAGCTTTTAACATGCAACAGTGCCCGTTCAACCTAAAAACATTTATTCGCCTCATACAATGAGGCGAATAACGGGGTTAATTGCCTCATTACTTTTAAGCGCTGCACAGAGAATAAATAAACAAGCAATTTAAAACGAGGTGTAAACCTCACCTATAATAATTTAAACACCACATTCAACAAAACCGTAGGTGCGATTTTACATCGCGATTTTGGTTTTAATTTATTTTTCAAACCTAAATAAACGCATCCATATTTGGTAATTGTATTATTTGCAACTCTATTAATTATTTTTATGCATAAATCAATGTGGGCTAATTCAGAAGTAAATAAGTTATTTTTGAGTTTAAATGTATATTTATCGTCCACAAGTTAACTTTACCTTATTTATAAATAATAGAATCTAAGCTTCATCAATAAAATATAAATTACTTAAGCTCATCTAAGCAACTGCAGATGCCCAGCTTGCTATTAAATAAAACTAATATCAATTTTAATGTTCACTAGAAAACTGATAGGTTATTATTACAGTTTTTATCAATGGTTAGTTTTTCGTGGCAAATGAAGTTATACAGAAAATAATTAAGTACTTGCAGCAAAACACCGACATTGACGTGGTTTGGTTATATGGCTCCCACGCAAAAGGGACAGCCCAACCCCATAGTGACATTGACTTAGCCGTAGCATTTAAAAACTTTGATCTGGAGTTCTTTGATAAGCGCCTTAGACCAAAAGAGCTTGAGCTTGAAATAAGTAATGCACTCAACCTCAATGAGCAACTTGTTTCTATTATAGATATAAATATTATTCCAAGTTATTTAGCTTTCAACGTTATTGAGTATGGAAAAATAATTATAAGCAATAATAGTGTTAGAGCGATGAAAGAGCAGCAACGTATTTATAGCCAGTTTGAATTTGAAACCATAGCGAGTAAACATGACTGATACCGGAATTACACTTTATTTAAGTGAAGTAACACGCCATATTGACGAATATATACATGAACTCGACGAACTCAGTCAAATCGATTCACTTAATAGCAGAGACTACCGAGCTGCAGAGCGATTACTACAGTTAATGACCGAGGTGTGTATTGGTTTATCAAAACATTGGCTAAAGCAGCACAAAAGTAGTACCAGCAGCAATGCCTACCAAACATTTAGCGAACTTACTAATCTAGGCTTTTTGAGCGAGGCAGAACTACTTTCATGGCGTAAAATTATAGGCTTACGAAATGCACTTGTTCACGATTACTTAAATATTGATCAAAGTATTGTAAAAACAGTCATTAAAAAGCAACACTACATAACTATGCACGTATTTAGCATTAAAGCGATTACAGAGCTAAAAAAAGGTTCATAAATAAAACCTCACCTACAGTAATTTAAGCACCGCGCTCAACAAAACCGTAGGTGCGAATTTACTTCGCACTTTGGCTTTTAAACAAAGCTCACTCAAACACCTGTAGGCGCAAAGCTTGCTTGCGCGAAAAGCGAAGCTTTTAAATTGAATTTACTTAATATCGCATTGGCGATGGCAACCAAAGAAAGACAAGCGCCGGTCTCTCTTTGGTATCACACGGCGCCCCGCAACTTTACTTATCTTTAAACACAAAATTAATATGAACGTAAACGCGATGAAAGCACAACTTTCACATCCCTGAACGCTGCCCAGTTCGGGTATCCATACCCTCTCGTTCAAAACTACGTTTTTCACCCATTTGCAAGCATCACCTTCCTCGAATCCATGCGAAGTAATTACTCATTAATTATGTGTTTTCAGGTAAAGTCGAAAGGGGGAGAATTGTCTTAGCAGCGGCCTTAAAATTGGCTGTAGGCGCAAAGCTTGCTCGCGCGAAAAGCGTAGCTTTTAAAATAATTTACTTATATCGCGTTGGCGATGGCAACCAAGGGGCGGTCTTCTTCAAATAAGCTCTGCTGCTAATAATTCATCCCTGAAGTCGGGTTCCTGTCAGCATCCATGCTTCCACTTCCTCAAGCTGCAAAGCTACGCTTTGGTCATTCGTCACCCACGGCGCCCCGAGGATCACACTATTTCCTCAATTTAAATTAATGATATGAACGTAAACGCGATGAAACACGTCCTTGTGTAAGCATCGCTTAACGCACATTGCCTAAAGGGATTTAGGTACTTGGAATTTGTCGGGAACAAAATTCCGCCATGCTGCTATCACTCATAATTAATTCAATTTCGGGTGTGATCACGGGAGAGCGGCCTAAGCAACAGCCTTCAATTCAATAATGAGTTAATGCTTGTTTACAATGCACTTTTAAGTAAACTAACTACTCGCAAACAGGGAGTAGTTTTAATGCAGCGAATTGGTATTTACGAGCAGTTAATTACGCAAGTAATTAAGCAAAACTTAAATCGTGATCAATTTTATGTTGGCTATCGTCAGTTTGAAAGCGCTAAAGCGCCAACATGGCTTTAAAAATCAATAAATAAGCAGGCTAAAATGTTAATCTGCTTTTTCACATAAAATTATTTAACCATGAGCTTTCTTAAGCCTTAAGCTTAATACCTTTTATTGCATCATAAAAATCTTTAATCACATGGTAGAGTGAATCACCTCCCCCATCTAAAGCTAAAGTTTCAATATTCTCCAACAAAATCTCATGTTTAGAGCGCCAATTAGATTGTCTTTTCATTTTATATGTATCAGCAACTTTTTCAGCTAAATGATGAAAATCTTCTGGCGAATAACGACTAGCGTTAATAGATACAGTGTAGATATCTTGATTGTCTTGCTTTTTGTCGCGTTTGATTTCAAGATAGTATGGCCAGTAATCATCCTCACTAGGTGTATGCTTAGTTAACATTAATAGCATTTCGCTATCTTCAATACAGATGCTTAGCTGAGGAAATTGTTTTAGTATGGTCTCCTCAAAGAGGCCAAACTCATTTAAACCATGCAACTGATTAAATACCTTATGATTATGCTGTATTAATTCAGCAAGTTTTAGTTGCCAATCATCATAATCATGCGCGTTTGGTAATACATAGCCAAAATATTCTAGCGGAGTTAACTCAATGAAAGGATATAATTTTTTATTATACTTAAGCTCCTGCTTTTCTAGTAGACGAAGTGTTTCGAAGTGGTTAGCTGATACCGTATTTAATAATTTATTATAATTTTTACAGTAAGGATCCCTTTTCTCATCCCATTCAGCAAAAATGAAATCATGAACATCTTGTAGTTGGTGCTCTTGTCTTTTGGTTAATAATTCGCGCCCAATTACATCAAGTATTGCATCTGATAACCAAGTGTCATCAACCTTCACAAATCGAGCGTCATACTCGTCACCATGGTTTTTAAAGTAACTATCAGACAACACATATACTTTATTCCAATCAGCATAGTTAGCTTCTATCCAACTGGCATATTTGTTTAATTGTTGATTTTGTAATCTACTGCCGTCTTTTCTTTCAATAACAACAGCCAACTTTTGGCTTGGATCTAAAACAAGTAAGTCAATCCTTCCAGCACCAGCATTTATAGGAAATTCGCGAATAACTTTCGCTTGTGAAGTAGAGTTAGAAAGTAACTCAAAGGAGCTTAAAAAATTTCCTAACTGCTCATCATCAGCAACATTAAAAACGTGGTAGAGCAAGGCTTTTAAGAAATAATCTCCTTGTTGATGGCCACCGTTTGGGTCTAAAAGCCATGCTAAAACATCAGACTTTTTATTTTCATCAAATTTTATTAATTCTAATACTGACGTTTCTTCAGACCGACTAGATAGAGCTTTAAAGTTCTTGTCTAACAATAATTTAAATGTTTTTTCTAATAAACTCACACTCATTTTTGACCTCTTATTTAACTCTTAAAATTATCAAGCTACGTTGCTTTAAAAGTGATATACAGCAGCAACAGGCCAAAAGAACTTATAGTAAAAAAAACTATGACTTCCTTGCAACAACTTAATATATGACTTAACAAAAACGGATTTTGAGTAATACATACTCAATTACTATGTCAGAGCAGTCAAGGTAAACTCATATTTTTTATATATAAAACATGGGTTTAAAAAATAGGCTTTTAAAATGATTTACTTAATATCGCGTTGGCGATGGCAACCAAGGGGCGGATACCGCCTACCGCCCCTTGGAACCCCACGGCGCCCCGAGGATCACATTATTTCCTCAATTTAAAATAATGAAATGAACGTAACCAGCGTAGATAGGCCATCCATGACCAAGCTACGCTTTTAACAGCATCCATGCTGTTAATTACTCATAATTAATTCAATTTCGGGTGTGATCACGGGGAGATGCCTCAGCAATCGCGTTTAAGCTAAATTTGTCGATGTACTTAGAGTTAGGTATATTAAATTTATACATAATTTGAATAACTAAAATGGCTAACCAAAAACAGCAAGGAGAGTGGTTTACGCTTACCCGACAACAGCCAAAAACAATGCTGTACCGTGCTCGACTTTGTAGGCAATGCCCGCCCAGAATACAACTTTGCCAGTAAATTTCGCGCACTCATTGGTAAAAGTAATCAACCAATAAAAACCGAGATTGAAGACAACTTCCCGCATTTACCGCTAGGTTGTCGTATAGAGCTACAAAAGCACACGCAACAAACAATATTAAAAAATATTCAGCAAGCCATAAACACAAAGCGCCGACTACAGCAGCTAATAAATAGTTATTCGCAACATACCAATGATGCGCTTACGCTAAGTAATTTTTTACGCTTAAACTCACAAGTCACGCTTGAAGATATATACAAACCAAAAGATAAAAAGCTCGGCGGCTGGCACTGGCTTAAAGGCGATGAAAGTTCAGCAGAACAAGCCGATATTTACGCCGCGTATTATCGCGCTATCAACACCCAATTACTCAGCTGCAACTCACTCAGTTACTTATGCTTTTTACGTGATTTATGTAATAACAACTTTAGCTTTACGCCAACAGCGCAAAACCAACAGTACGCGCTTATGGCGCATTACAACTTTTGGGATAACACAGGCACAAGTTTAGGGTTTAAAACCCTTGAACAAAGCTTACAAGCACTTAAACACAAAGAGCTACAGCACGAACTTGCTCAAGTAATTACGCTGTTAATAAACCGCATACACCAGCAAGAAAGCGACTTAGCGTGCTTACCAACAGGCATTGATCAGACCCCTAGGCAACTTTTTGGATTTTATATAAATTCAACGCATGTCCACCAATGAGCCTTATTATTTTTTCCCTGAACTCATCAAAACCATCCAAGCTGATTTTGTCGCCTTGCTGGAGTAGATTAATTCCCTCAAAACACTGAAAGACCCAACGTAATGTTGGGTTAGATATTTCTTTATTGATTTGATTCGCGATCGTGGCTTTTTCTTTTTTCATATTCGCTCTCATTCGTCTTTGCGCAATTGAATAAACTAACAATGAAAGTGTCATCACCATCAACAGAGCATCTATTCTACTTGGCTTTTTGATAAATAATGATGAAACAAAAAACAAGGGGTCTTTTAAAAACCTAAACCCTTTTTCTACTTCAGATTGTGCTTTGTAATGCTTAAGTAAACCTACTGGTGAAAGGGCTTCTTTATCAATATTCGTTGCTAATACGAAGCATGACTTTTGTTCTACAATCTGTTTTATTGCGGTTTCGTTTTCTTCAATTTCTGCCGTGATTTGCCATTCAATATTTTTTACTGGCGCATCTTTTTTAGGTCGCCCTTTACCTTCATAGACTTTATGCTTAATAAATTGCTGAGTCGCTATTTGATGATGCTTCATCTTTTTCGCTAATTTATCTAATGCGCGTTGTGCGTCAGTTTGACAAGCGAAACGTTGAGCTTGTAAATGGAAGAGGTCTTTTTTGATGCCTGTGTGTGCTCGCTCAACTTGTCGAACAATGCTTTTTTGTGCTCGGCTATTAGCTGCTTTTGAATAAATAATCATCCATCTTTGCTCTATCCCCATATGATCAACCTCTTCAATAACATATTGATAATTATCATCAATATTAACCCATTGGTTGGCTGCTATGGCTGTACTTATAGAGGATTTTTCAAGAGAAATTGTTGAAGGTACTAGCGTGAGAAATTGAATTTTGGTTAAAAACTCAGCATTACTTTTATGATAAAGTTTACAGTCTGCCACAAGGTATTTAGGAGCTTGGCTTTTTGTGAACTCATCAACAAGCGCCTTACTTCGCGCTTTAAAAATAGCGGTGTCTGCGCTGTTACCATCCCAGTTTTTACATGCAAGCGGGATCCCACCATCTTGGCTAACAATGATTTCTTGTACGACTTGTTTTAAATCAGGACGGTGAGCCTTGCTATAGCCATGAGTAATTTTAATGACATTTTCATCACTATCTCCATCATCAAAAGCATATTCACCTGTCAGTGAATGACTCGTTGTATCAAGTGATTCAAAGGTTTTATCAACTTGCTCTATTTCACATGCTTGTCCGGAGACTAATGAAAATAAGCTTTCACAGCCAAACTCGAAGCATTGATCGAGAGTTCTACCAAGTTTGTGACGATTAAAATGTGATGCTTGAACCCCTTCACGAAATAAATGTTCAAGAGGCAAGTTAGTAAAAAATTGAGGGCTGAGTGATAAAGGTCGATTGGCAAAACCGAGTCCATTCATGATCATGCCTTTTACAGCTTCACCGGGGGTGATTTCTTGTTTATCGTCTTGAGGTAAGTATTGATCTAAAAGGCTGACAATTTTTAAGTCTTCTATAATACCTGAAACAATACCGTGATGGTCTAACCGTTTGATTTTTAGATTCATATACACCTCAAAGTTGAGATGTTATTTTATCAAATTAAAGAGAATTAAGCGTTTAAATTAAATCGAAATTTTTGAAATTGGTCTGATCAATGTCTGTTACCAAGCCACGCAATAAAATTACACAGCCGCTACACGCGCCAACAAATACTCGCCGCGTTTGGCGCACACTCGTTTGATAAAAAATCGACCGCCCGCGAAGGCGTTTTAGAATTTAAAAACCAAAACCTAGAGCTGTTATTTGTAACGCTGAATAAATGCGAAAAAACCTACTCGCCCACAACGCTGTATCACGACTACGCAATCAGCCCTACTTTGTTCCATTGGCAAACGCAAAACAGCGCCCGCCCAGAACACGGCCGTGGCCTTAGTTATATTCAGCACCAGCAAACAGGCAAAACCATCCTGTTATTTGTGCGCGAACAAGGTAAAGATGAAAACGGCAGAACTATGGGCTTTGTAAACTACGGCGAGGTTAAATACCAAAGCCACAACGGCAGTCAACCGATGAATATAACGTGGAAGTTAACAAGCCCCATGCCAAGTGAAATGTGGCATGAAGCTGGGAAGTTGGCGGTTGGGTGATTATGCTACTGTTATTTTGTTTTTTATTAGTTCCATATATTAACTTTTCAACGATCTAAATTAAGTTATATAGTTCAAGAAGCTAATCTCTACAGTCAATATGGTTTGATTTAAAAATATCTACACCAATTTTGCGTAATCTTTCAATCCAACATTCGGCCATTTCATTACCGATATTAAAATGACTTATAGCTATCTCTTTTAAAATACGATGCTCATTTTCAATTGTAGAAGGCATAAGCCCAGCATCATCAGTATTCACACAAACAGTAATTGGTCCAGTGCGAATACCAAAACGATTAAATTTTTCGCCTGCATTGAGTAAAGTATTATCTACAGGATACCATCGATAGACTGGATGCTCTGAATAGCACTTAAACCGACCAATATAGATGTTAGATGTTGGACAAGCCTCGATAACGACACCTTTTCTGCTATATTTCTCGATCAAATAATCTTGAAGAGCTTCATAAAAATCAAGTTCAAATCTATCGACAATCTCACTATACTCATCATTTATAAAGGGCGCATGGTCGCCTCCAAAATAAACACTAACAATTTTTTCAGTGGTATTTCTTTTTATTTTTTTAATTCCATTATCAGTATATTCTTTCCAATACTTAATAGCCTCTGCATTCATATTCATTCTTTTCGATTTAAAATCAGGTAACCAAGCCACGCTCTCTTCACTACTGTTATTTAACTCTGTATCAAAATATTCTGGACAATTTCTTCTTAACCGCCAGGCTTCGAACAATATATACTTAGATCTGTCCTCACCAAATAACTTATGACTCCACTTTGATATTTTCCTCTCAAAAACAGCTAACATTACAGTAAACTGTGAGGCTTTTTTCGTAACCTCAATGGCATAATTATATACCCACACTAAATTGTCTAAATGTGAACTCAGAGGGACGTATGCGCGCTGCTGACGAGAAGCCCATTTTTTAACGTCAACCCCTAATGCTAAAGCATGACCAACTCTGTCACTAGATTCATAATCACAAAATTCTATTGTTTCATCAATGGTTCTTAAACCAGTTAATAAATGGCTGAAATCTTCTCCCGCATGAATACTTAAATGCAGTTTCCTTTGAGGAATGAAATTTTTATTATCTGGTTGATAAGCGCTATTTCTTAACACTCGTATCGCGGGAGCAAAAACCTCAATTGGAAAATCGTTTTCATTACCCGAAACATCAATTCCACGAATCAGCGCGCATAAATTTAAACTTTGTACTTTCGAATTACCTAGCTTTTCATACTCATATTTTTGCAATGAAGAAGATGTAAATACTTTTTGCAGCCTACGTAATGACTTTGATAATTCTAATCGTTTTGTTGTATAACGTTTATCATATATTTGAAGATTTCCTTTTTCTTGGGCATGGTAGTTTTGTTTAAACGAACGACTAAAATGAAAGGTAAATTGCCTATTATTAAATTGATTCTTTTCTATAAAATCAAAGCCAAATTCAGCTAAATACCTTGCTGTAACCGTCTGATCAGATATTTTAAATTCACGTAACGTATTTTTATCTGAGTCACTTTCGTAACTATGCTTACCATATTCTATGACTTGATCACTGCCCTGCCTCGGTTTAAAAGAAAAGTGCTCAACAAAACTTGTTAGGCCCACACCAGAGCTAATCATCATAGAACGTAAAATATTATTTCCTGTAATGTAAGCACTCAGTTTGTACAACCAAAGATCGCAGCTCGCGTAAACATCCCCGTGATGCACTAATGCTATGGCTATTAATAACCACATCTTATTTGAGTCTTGTCTATTACAATTAATGGCAGCATTAAGTAGCTTAGTTACGTTATTATTTTTCGAGCTTGTAGTTAGTAGATCTCCTATACTTTCATCAGGAATTGTCCAAAACTGGGGACGTTGCCAATCTACTTTATTACATTTACTGTTATCCTTTCCCAGTGTTGCTATTAAATCGTTGAACAACAACTTTATGAGAACTGGTAGCTCGTTGATATTACGCTCACCACTTGAATATTTGGTAAATTCAGATAGTTTAGGAGTTGAAGTGCTATTTTCAAAAATTGATTTAGGTTTATTTCTTAAAAACAGAGATACCTCAGCTAGAGCTGGAGTATAATTACCGTTCCCACCTAAATGTACATGATTATCTGCATATTTCTTTTGACTAAATCCTTTGGGGAATGCAGAAAAGCATTGTTCGTCTATTAATTCACTTACGTTATCTACGTGAAGTAAATTTTGTTTGATTTTATCGCTGTAACCTATTGCTATGAGCCAAACAGGATCTATTTTTGACAAAATAGCAGACCAATGCTTTAAATTATTTTCATTAACAGTAAAGCTTGAACCTTGCCAAACGAGTAACTTTTGTTGCATTACCCGTAATTGCTTTAGTAATGAGTTTGCCCGATAACCACTCCCCCAGATATTATTTATAGCTTTATTATCATCACGACGGTGCATATTTTCTAAGTAAAATTGGTGATCAAATAACGCTAAGTCAGCAGCTTCATTAGCCGCTCTCTCTCTATTTAAAGTGAGCTTGCCATCTCCGCACTGTACATAAAACTCAAGCCATCTATCTGAACGAAGACGCGTGACGGGTGCCAACCATTCAAGATCGAGTAATAGCATTTTTATATACTCTGCAAGTTTTCATTGAAGAATTTTACTTGTGTAATTCTTCCATCAAAATTGATATTTAGCAGTTCACATATAAACTCAGCTCTAGCGATCACAAGTTGCTTGTTCTTAACTTTAGCATCCTCATCCCAAGCATCTATATCCTCTTCATCCACACCAAACATCAAGCGATGATCACTTATGTTTAATTTTTTTCTTCTTTTTAACTTTTCTTGAAAAATTTTAAATTCATCTAGTTGAATTGGTTCGATGTTTAACTCTGTTATTTTTGTATTTTCTAAAACTGATTCGGATATATCGTTAGCTATCGGACTAATAATTTTATTTTTTTGTGGCAATACGTAAAAAACACCATTTTTGAACTCTTCACTCTCTAATAATTTAAAAATAGGATGATTTGCAATCGCCTGTAGTAAAAGGGCTTTAGGCTTAATATCGTCTTTCAGATCATCATTTATTTCAATGAATGGTTCGCTACTTTTAGATTCCGTAAAATTGAAAAAATACCCGACGTTATCTCTTAAGGGTGGCGAGTAACGTCGGTGCTCTCCAAAATTACGGATTAGATTTAGATTACTTGTAAAAGCTACATTTTGTAATACGACAGGGCTCGGCTTCATAAAAGTAGCAAATGCATTAATTACGATATACTTAAATCTTAAAGCTAAATCAGTCAGTGTTTCATTTTCATACTTATCTGAGGCGTTTTTTTGAATTCTATCTTTCAATAAACGTAACTGAGTGAATGACTTATTAAAAACCGAATATATAATAGGCATCAAAGAATCATTTTTATAATATTCTAAATTAGATAAGTATTTGACCTCCCATGCAGCTATATCAGATGAAAGTTCTCTGATTGTAATATTTGATACTAATTTAATTTCTTCCTCATCAGTCAGCTCTTCTTCTGGACCAATATTAAATGCTTTAGTCGGAAATAAAGCGGGAACTGTATAAAATGGCGTTCTACTAAATAAGTCTTTTAAAATTGAATTCCAATGATGTACTCTTTTATCTAAGTAATCTTTATTCTCAACTTCGAGTTTGAAATCGAAATTAAGTAATGAAATAGCCAATAGTTCATAAGCTCGACTAAAAAATATTTGCCTTTGTGTTTTTAAAGTTAAATCGTAGTAGTTGTTATATGTAAAAATATCTAGGAGCATACGTTTATCATTTCGCGAATCTTGATCTTTACCTTTAGAAGTTGTTTCTTGTATATTTTCGTCAGTTATTGATTCACTGGTTAATTTAAACTTTCCATAGAAATGTTCAATTATAGGCATGCTCCTATATATCTTTTTATTTTTGAACTCTTCAAAATGCTGACTCATTCTTTTTACAAGTTCATTATCTGCATTCAATTTATCTGAAACTTGTTCTGCAAAAAATGGCTTGCCTTGCCATTTTGGTGTTGTAGTGGTCAACTAATTTTGGCCACAGTTTTAGAATCTTGATATCTAACCTCAGATTCATTTGGCGCTAAACCAGCATTATAATGATGTGGCCTAACATTATTGTAATATCCATTTATGTAATCGCTCACGCTATATTTAGAGTCTATAAAGTTTCCATATCCAACCTTTGGCATCCATTCTGTCTTAAAACTTCTAAAAAATCGCTCCATTGGCGCATTATCCCAACAATTTCCACGTCTACTCATACTTTGTGTGATTTTATAGCGCCATAAACGTTGGCGGTACTTCAAGCTTGTATAGTGGCTTCCTTGGTCTGAGTGAAACATCAATCCACTTGGCTTACCTCTGCTTTCATACGCGAGTTCAAGCGCTTTTAGCGTTAAATTAGTATCTGGCGACAACGACATTGCCCAGCCAACCACTTTACGTGCAAATAAATCAATAACGACGGCTAAATAAGCCCAGCGATTGCCTGTCCAAATATACGTCACATCACCGCACCACACGGTATCTGGTTCAACAACATCAAACTGTCTATCAAGCAGATTTGGGATTTCAAGGTGTTCATTACCACCGCGTTTATATGAATGTTGAGGTACTTGGCAGCTTTCAAGCTTTAATTTAACCATTAGCTTAGCTGCACGATAACGGCTCAATTCAAAATCATTGTTCGTTGCTATCGCTGCGATTGTCCGTGCACCTGCTGAACCACCACTCATCGCATGTATTGCTTTTACTTCAGCCTCTAACCTTACTTGCTCAGGTGTCGGCGTTGTATCGCGTATGGCCCAGTATTTATAGCTGCTGCGATGCACATTGAATACGCTGCATAGCACACTAATTGGATAACGCTCTCGTTGATTCAATTTCTCAATTAATGAGAATTGTTCAGGGAGTCGGACATCAAGAGAGCGGTAGCCTTTTTTAATATATCCTTTTCTAATTCAATGCGTTGGATTTGTTTTTTAAGTTCACGGATTTCAATTTGTTCGGGCGTCATTGGTGAAGCTAAAGGTGTCTGACCATTACGTTCTAGCTTTAATTGAGTAACCCACTTACTGACGGTTGATTTACCCACCCCCATCGCTTTTGCTGCGTCTTCTTGCGTATAACCTTGGTCTACTACAAGCTGAGCCGTTTCTAATTTAATTGCCGCTGAATATGTTGCGCGTTTTAATTTCGTCATTTTTTTACCCAAATTTGTATGCTTATTAGCATAACATTTCTTTCTTAATGGGTGGCCAAAATCACTGTACCACTACATGTCAAGTCGTTCATTTGTAATATTGGATTAAATGAATGTAATTCATTTAAAGTTATATAATCATTATTTTCTTTTACCTTTGAGTTTTCTATTTGCAGTGCTGTAACTGCATTTGAATAAGCTACACTATTTTGCTTTAATCTTGCCCACACAATATAGCGTTGCCATAACTCAGCGCGGTTTTCTTTTTTTAGTTCACTAGGAGAAAAATCTCGAACTAATTGGGTAACTTCACGAGCTGAATCAGGCATTGGCCAATCACAGCTTCTTTCTTCACTATTCAATGGACCAAATAAGCAAGAAATAAATTTAGTTATATAGTCTTTATAACTTAATGGTTCACGCTTTTCTGTGTCACCAAAATCATAAATAATCATACATGGTAAAAGTCTATCTATTGGTTCTAAGCTGATTCGATTATGGTGGGGTATTACTTTTTTTAGATACTCTTGCGTTAACTGCTCAGCTTTTTGACTTCCAATTATTTCGTTTGATTTGTCATCTTCGTCTTTTGTGAATCGATTTTCTATTATTGGTTCATATAACTCTAGATCACCTGTAATTATAGGAATTATTTTAGGGCAACCTAATAATCGGCGCACAATATCTAAAACATCATATGCACGAGCTAATGCCATATCAATATCATCTATAGGTAGGACAATTGCATCAACACCTAATATTTTTCTGCATTCATTAATATAACTATCAAAATGTTTAACTAACTGTATTCCACTGCGGTATTTAATTACACGATCCAAACCACTTAAATCATCATCCAAGTTTTCCCTCTTTCCTAATGATTTAGAAACCACTCTCAAGGATTGATAAAATGAATCCTCATTAACAGCATTACATTGTTTTGATTCTAAATACGTTTCCACTTCATTATATAAATGTGCAATTATGACATTAGCAAAATTATCATGATCTACTAAAAGGGTTGGATCAATAGAGTCGCAAAAATGTGCTTTCACATCCAAATCATTTTCATCTTTATACTTTTTCCAAAAGCCTTTTATATTTTGTAAAAAAACTGTTTTTCCTGTTCCTCTTGCACCACCAATGAATATTGCATCATGAATAATTGTAGGGTTATTACCTTCATTATCCTTATGCTTTTTTGCTTGTTTTATTGTTTTTTCTAATCGCTGATTAAATTCAAATACTGCATCCTGTTGCCATATTTCACCTTCTTGAATATCTCTTTCAAAATCTACTTTGTTTAAATCTAATACTATTGGCATTTTTTCTCTTTTTCTTATTGAATCAATCATAATTTCCCTTTTTATTTTTTTGTCCAATTCAGTAATAATTCATTAGCAGATAAGTAATCACCAATGATGTCGCGTTGCCGTTCATTTAGCTGCAACTCTATAATTTTAGTAAATTTAGAAGTCAATTCGTCTAGCTTAATATCTTTTAGATATTTTTTTTCTTCATCTACTTGGTTAACTTCCCATTCAAGAGATTGAAGTAAAAAATAATACTTTTCACTTCTAGACCAGCTGCGAGTATATCCATACTGTTTATTTGATAAGTAACAAATAAAATAACTTAGCAAAAAACCACCAGAAAGTAATAAAATGATATCAGCCGTTTTAAACACAATCAGAGCAAAAACATAAAAGACAAAAATAAAGAAATTAAAGAGCCTTAAACCAAACAATAGTTTTTTTTCGCCCTCATTTTTCATCAAGTGTATAAAAAAATAGTAGTAAAGCACGAGAATCAAAGGCATTAATAATAGGCATAAGTAATTAAAAGGTTCGAATTTTAGGTTTAAGTTAATACCTGTTAATTTAAGGTTTATAGCGATTAAAGTACTTGCTATAAAAAGAAATAAGGAAAAGCTTCCAAGCCTTCGCGCTATAAGATGATTAGGTTTGGCTTTTTTTCTGCTTTCTTCAAAATCACTTTTTAGAGATTTAATTTCTTTAATTAAAGATTCTTTTGTCATTTCCATTCTCATTATTTATATTAAAAGAAAATTTCTGTAGTAAATATTGCATCAATCATTTATTCAAAGAACTATGTATAACGTGTAGATAACTCTCATATACAATTATGTTCATCAATCTACCAACACACTCCAATTCCCCGTGATCACACCTGAAACTTAGTTAATGATGAGTAATTTACAGCATGGATGCTGCACAAAGCGTAGCTTGGCCATGGATGGTCTATCTACGCTGGTTACGTTCACATCATTAACGTAAGTTGAAGATACAGTGTGATCCTCGGGTGCGCCGTGGGTGACGAGTGACCGAAGCGAAGCTTCGCAGCACGAGGAAGTGGAAGCATGGATGCTGACAGGAACCCAGCTTCATGGACGTATTACCTCGTACAATGTCAAAATATCTCTCAAATGCCGCCCTTTGGTTGCCATCGCCAACGCGATATAACCTCGAATAGAGGTTTTTAAATCCTTTCAGCCCCTAACTGCACTATGTGAGAATCACGGCTAAAGCGTGTTGCTACAATACACGTTTCGTATGATTTAAATTACATTGTCGCGCTAAAGCACGACCTACGTGTTAAAGCGCGAGGTAAATTCCCGTCTACAAGCGCGATATAAAATCGCACCTGCATATTAATAATTCCACCGAAACTCAAAAGCTTCGCTTTTAACGCCAGCAAGCTGCGCGTCTACAATACACAGCGCGATGTAAAGTCGCACCGATATATTAATTACGTCGAAATTTAAAAGCTTCGCTTTTCGCGCGAGCAAGCTCAGCGCCTACAAGTTAAAGCGCGAGGTAAACTCACGCCTACAGCACGAACTACTAATTCTGCATTACACGTCATACTTTCGCTTTTCTTCCGCCACTAAATCAAGCCCTGTTTTTGGCTGCTGATATTTAAAACCAGCCGCTTCTTCAAAACTGCCTTTCGCCACCCATAATTTTGCACTGTTAGCCTGTGCAACCTGATACGCCCAATCACTAACCGATTGTGATTTATCTGCATCGCAATAAAAATATGGCTTTAGTTGTTTGGTTATTTCATGCGAATAAATATCGAGGTTTTGCTCAACCCAGCGATCACGATGAATTAATGCTGCAAGATGATCGCGTTTGCTATTATTGCAATCTGAGTGTGCTGCCACAAAGTTATGAGCTAAGTCGTTTGGATAACGTTTAAAGGGAATAAAATGATCGATTTCGAGTGCTTTGCTATCAGATTTAGCCTTGCTTTTTGTAAGGTTTAACGGTTTCTGACAGTAAAAACATAATCCTTTTTGTATATCTATCAGTAGCGGTGCAACTTGCTTTAAGGCTGTTCGGTTAGTTCCAAATAAAAAATCTTGTAACTGGCTTTGCGGGCCAATTAACGATTGATTAGATTTTATTGTTTGTACTTTTTCTAACCACTCAGTTGTAGCTAAATGCACAACCAAATCGTAAAAACGCCTAAAGCACTGATCAATACCCGCGTTTAAGCGAATACTCTTAGGCTTTCGCGCCTCACCTATTAATGTATGGGAATATAAAAAGCACTCTTCTTGCCCTGATAATAACTGCAAACGCCATAATGGCCCTTTTATGAAAGTATCACGCAGTGAACTTATTACCTTTTCGTATTGATCTGCATTTTTAAAAGCGGTATAGCTTTTAACGCCCGCATTTTGTAATTTAAATATCTCGGTAATAAATTTTGCTTGGCCTTTGCTGTTTTGTTTAAGCAGCATGTCTTCACTGTTAGTAATGAGCGACGATGAATCGATTGAATAAGGTATTGAGTGATTCCAATAAAGTTGAATAAATTTATCGACTAAGGTGTCGATTTTTATTTCCATTTGTATATTGGGATTATGTTCTTTTTGCTCCACACACACATCGGCAATTGCATGTAGTAACGCATATTTATAAGTAGCTGTGAATTCACCTTCAACTAGCATTCGCTGAATATATGCAATAAAGTCGAGCTGTTGCTGCATTGCTCCACTCATAAAACGTGCACTACTTTTATAAGCGCATTTAGCCATACTTCGCTTTCGCGCTCTGGGCGCTGATCAACACTTTGCCACTGTTTAATAACTTTTAACTGTGTATGACTAAGTAAATGCGTTAAAGCATTTTCGTTTAAATCGGTAAATTCACGGCCATTATGCACACGCTCTGACTCGCCGTATTTAAACGATACATATAAAACGCCGTTTGGTTTTAGTGCATTTTGTAGGTTTAAAAACACCTGCGGTAATTCAGCCTTTGGGACGTGCAATAAACTAGCGCAGCACCAAATACCGTCGTATTGATTTACACAATTTAGCTCTTGGAATGTTTTAACCGCTACAGGTTGTTGTAAGTAACTGCTTGCCAACTCTGCCAGCTCTGGGCTTGCATCAAACGCACTCACAGTAAAACCCTGCGCTTTAAAAAATACGGCATCGCGCGCACTGCCACAACCGGCATCTAAAATATGCCCTTTTTGTGCAACGTGCGGTAAAAACTCAGCATAAAGCGCCGACATATCAACGTTAAGTGTTGAGTCGCTAAAGGCTTTAGCATTTTGATTGTAATAAGTAAGTGTGGTGTTTGACACGAGACTCACCGCTCCTTGGCTAATCGTTTAACAGCTAAGGCACTGTTAATACTGCATTCATTATTTGTCCAATCTACAGGAACAAATGAATAAAATATAGGCTTAGTGAGTAGAAATTTTTAAATTAATACGCTGTTATTATTAAGCGCTGATGTTGAGCACTAAGCGCGACATAAATCACGCTTAGCACTTTTTACGCTTTTAGTTATTACTTTTTTCTTAGCCAAAAAAGACTCGCGGGAACCGAAATCCACGCCTGTTTACCTAACGAATCAAGGTAAACACCGACCTCTTCTTTACTGCCTGGGCTGTAATATGGCGGCTGTTCTTTTAGTTTTTCTTGCCCTGTGAGTATTTTGGCAAAGTGTTTACTTTGCTGCTGGAGCATTTTTTTGTAATCGTTAGCGGGTTTTGAATCGCCATGCTTTACAAAAGCACTTAGCGCACGGCTTGCTGTTGCGTGTAGCTCTTCACTGTCGGAGTTAACCAATAGACTGTCTAACTTGTCCCATTCTTTATTAATTATTAGGCAATTCATTAATAAAAAGCGATTACCTTGATTATCGTTTGGGTTTAGCTTTAGTAACTCTTCGAGTTCTGATTGCGCTTTTTGGGTATAACCATGCAGTGCGTGTATTTTTGCTCGATGCGCGCGAAGCATCATATAAGGGCGTGTTTCTTGCAGCCCCCAAAAGTGCCCAGTGTTGTCTTTAATAAATTGCTTTGTAATGTGCCCTTCCATCAATTCTAAAAGCATCTGCATTGGCTCAAGTGCTTTTAGCTCTGTATCGGCGAGTACCAGTTCAAGTAGTTCATCAAGCTCATCTAATTCATTTGGTTCTTCGTCTAAAAAGAGGTTGTTAAATTCTGCTTCATCTTCATCGCTTAAAGTTAGGTCATTACTAAATCGAAGTTCAAAAATAGCGTCGGCCATAAAATAAACATAATTACGTTTATATTCTTGGGCGTTATATTGCGCAAATTCACCAAATTCTTTTGCTGCTGCTTTTTCACTAGAAAATGCTTTTAAAACGCTGTTCAGGTTATTAAGAGTCTGTTTTTGCTCTGCATCAAGCATGCGTTTATTTATATGTTTAAGCGCCTGTAAAACCCCTTTACAGTAACTTGGTAGGGGCATATTAGGTTTTAGTGAATCACGGTAGTCTTGCTTAGATAGACTGCACTTGGCTGGCATTTTTAATTCGTTTTGAATTACTTTTTCCATGCATTGGTTATACAGTGCCATTAAGCTTTCTAAGTATTTTAGTTCAGTCGCATTTTGAACATTAAGATCTCCAAATAGATCTGGTTGCCACTCACTCGGGTTAAGCATTTGTGGTAATACACCCAACCCCATTAAATAACCTTGAATAAAATAGTAATTTGGTTTTTTAGCGCTTAATTCACTCAGTTTTATAACATCGTTGCGTATTTTTGTTGGCGACATAACGTGCTCTGCTATATATAAATTTAGCTTAGTGTACCGATAGCTAAAGTTACCAACAATATAATTTGTTAAATTTATAATATAAGTGCAATTTGTGATTAAGTGCTCGGTCCCCGTGCTCGTTTTGTGAATTGCCTCGCATTTATATTTTTACACATCCCTTTTTTCACTAAAATACTCAAGCTGGTTTATACTGTATTAATAATAAACAAATAATAATTAAAACAGAGCTGTAATGAAGAGACTAAACACCCTTTTATTCTATTTACTTTGTACTGCATCACACAGCGCTTTTGCTTGCGACAGAACATTTACTATTGCCTCCCACGATGCCTTTTGGCCGCCATATGTCATGGGAATGAGTGATATATTTAAAGGCACTGAAGTAGAGGCATTAAATATTATTTTTAAAGACTCCCCTTTTTGTTTTAAAGTGGAGCTGTTGCCTAACTCAAAACGCGCTTTTACCGAATTAAAACATGGCCGAATAGATATAGGCTGGGCTGCTAGCTATACCGATGCACGTGCTGAATATGTTTACTTTACCGATAGCTACCGAACTGAGGTTATGCGCTTGTACGAAAATAAAAGCAATCCACATAACATTAAAAATCTAGCCGATATTTTTGAACAAGGACTTACTGTAGGTGCTAACTTTGGAAGCTATTATGGTAAAGAGTTTGAGCAATATAAAAAAAGGTATAAAAAACAAATTGAATATACCAGCTCGGCCAGTAAGCGCTTTGAACTACTTAATAAAAAGCGTATTGATTTTGCAATTGAAGACTCGCTCGTTGGCGCATTTTTTAGTAAGCGCGGCGCTAATTTGCAGTTAGTCGATAACATTAAGTTTGTAAATAAAGACCAAATACATTTAATGCTGAGCAAAAAAACGGTTTCGGCTGAAGAAGTCGCCATAATAAGCCAGCATATAAAAAGCAACAAAGCAGCGCTTGATGCATTATTTAAGTAGCAGTACTTTACATAAAGCCGTTTTAAAATTGCACCGCGATTAAATACATTCTAAAACTTAATACGCTTTGGGCACTTATTGGCAAGCTAAAGCGTTATTAAATTATAAGATGCGCCGAAAACAGCTTCATGGCTGTAAAACTAACCTTTTACCTTTCCTTCCTCTTGGCTGATCTGTATAATTCGCCAGCTAATTTACCCTATTGTCTGGTTCTTGTTTGTGGCGTGTTGCTGCAGCGTACTCCTGTCAGTACTAATTCTAGGATTACCTTTTTTGATCTCCACCGCAAATATTACGATGCAGTTTGGCGCAGAGCCGTTGTTTGAAAACATTTCAGCTAAATTTGGTAACGGTAACCGTTACGGTTTAATTGGCGCTAACGGCTGCGGCAAGTCGACTTTCATGAAAATTTTAAGCGGTGCGCTTGTACCAAGTGCGGGTAATGTCTCTATTACTCCAGGGTTAAAAGTAGGTAACCTAAGCCAAGACCAGTTTGCTTTTGAGCAATACAGCGTTGTAGACGCAGTAATTATGGGTGACGTGGAGCTTTGGAAAGTAAAGCAAGAACGCGAACGTATTTACTCGTTACCAGAAATGAGCGAAGAAGACGGCATGAAAGTAGCCGATCTTGAAAGCGTATTCGCTGAAATGGACGGCTACACAGCAGAGAGCCGCGCAGAAGAAATTTTGCTTGAAGCGGGTATAGATAAAGAATTTCATTACGGTTTAATGGCAAACGTAGCGCCAGGTTGGAAACTACGTGTGCTTTTAGCACAAGCGTTGTTTGCAAACCCTGATATTTTGCTACTCGATGAGCCTACTAATAACTTGGATATTCATACCATTACGTGGCTTGCTAACGAGCTTAACAAACGTAAATGTACGATGATTATTATTTCGCATGACCGTCACTTTTTAAACTCGGTATGTACACACATGGCCGATATTGATTACGGCGAGCTTCGTATTTATCCTGGTAACTACGAGAAATTTTTAGAAGCTGCGGGCCTACAACGTGAGCAACTTTTAGCTGAAAACGCTAAAAAGAGTGCAGAAATTGACGAGCTACAAGACTTTGTTAACCGTTTTGGTGCTAACGCGTCAAAAGCTAAACAAGCAAGTTCGCGCGCTAAAAAAATGGATAAAATTAAGCTTGATGAAGTTAAATCGTCAAGCCGTATGAGCCCATCACTTTCGTTTGACGAAGGTAAAAAAATGTACCGTCAAGCGCTTGAAGTTAATAAACTTGGCCATGGTTTTGATGGCGAAACGTTATTTACTGGTGGCGACTTATTACTAGAAGCCGGCGCTAAGCTTGCGGTTATTGGCGAAAATGGTGTGGGTAAAACCACCTTTTTACGCTGCTTAGTAGATGAGCTTAAAAGTTTAGAAGGCGAAATTAAATGGTCTGAAAATGCGACCTTTGGTTATTGCCCACAAGACAGCACAAAAGATTTTGATAACGATTTAACCTTGTTTGATTGGATGTCGCAATGGCGCACTGCTAAGCACAACGATTTAATGGTTCGTGGCATGTTAGGCCGCTTGTTGTTTACCGCAGACGATTCAAACAAAAAAGCCCGCAACTGCTCTGGTGGTGAAAAAAACCGCCTGTTATTTGGTAAGTTAATGATGCAGGACGTTAACGTACTTGTCATGGACGAACCAACTAACCACATGGATATGGAAGCAATTGAAGCGCTTAACAACGCGCTTAAAGACTTTGAGGGTACGCTTATTTTTGTAAGCCATGACCGCGAGTTTGTATCATCATTAGCGACACGTATTATTGATATAAAAGATAAAGAAGTAATCGACTTCCAAGGTACGTTTGACGAATACCTTTCAAGTTGTGAAGAGAAAAAAGCGTAAACGCTTTTTCTAATTGCTTACAAAAACGGGGCTAAATTTAGCGCCGTTTTTTTATGGGTGATGAATAAAAAAACCCGTAAACCCACCGTATAGATTGCTCTAATATGTAGAAGCTACGCTTCTCGCGCGAGCAAGCTCTGCGCCTACAAGAAATGCGTTCCATTGTTTGCTCTGACTTGTAGACGCGCAGCTTGCTGGCGTATAAAAACGCAGTTTTTAAATAGGTAAATAATTAGAAGCTGCGCTTCTCGCGTGAGCAAGCTCTACGCCTACAAGAAATGCGTTCTATTGTTTGCTATTACTTGTAGACGCGCAGCTTGCTGGCGTATAAAAACACCGTTTTTAAATGGTTAAGTAATTAGAAGCTGCGCTTCTCGCGTGAGCAAACCCTACGCCTACAAGAAATACGTTCCATTGTTTGCTCTGACTTGTAGACGCGCAGCTTGCTGGCGAATAAAAACGCAGTTTTTAAATGATTAAGTAATTAGAAGCTACGCTTCTGCCGTGAGCAAGCTCTACGCCTACAAGAAAATGTTTAAACTCGGCCTCATTATTCGCTCTGACTTGTAGACGCGCAGCTTGCTGGCGTATAAAAACGCAGTTTTTAAATAGGTAAATAATTAGAAGCTGCGCTTCTCGCGTGAGCAAGCTCTACGCCTACAAGAAATGCGTTCCATTATTTGCTATTACCTGTAGACGCGCAGCTTGCTGGCGTATAAAAACGCAGTTTTTAAATAGGTAAATAATTAGAAGCTGCGCTTCTCGGGTGAGCAAGCTCTACGCCTACAGCGATATATTTACCTCAGCGCTATAAAATATAACTTGTTGAACAGCACGTTTTATCTATATTTATAAAAAACCCAATAAATTAAAATTTTATGTATTCCTCTAAAAAATTATTAACAGGGCGATACACCTCAAAAAGCCACTTTTACTCCATAACAATATGCACAAACCAAAAAGCTCTGTTATTTAAGAGCTTTGAAAATGCTTGTATCGCTGCACGAAGCTTGCTTTATATGCAAAATAATGTGAATACGGTTTGTTATACGTTAATGCCAGATCATCTACATTGGTTATTTCAATTAAACGATTTACCTCTTGCTGAGGTTATAAAACAATATAAAAGCATTACCACCGTAAAAATAAATAAGTTTAATTGTTCTAGTGGGAAGGTTTGGCAGCAAGGCTACTTTGAGCATCAACTCAGAAGTGAAGAGGATTTAATTAACCAAGCCCGCTATATTGTTGCAAATCCTTTACGGGCAAGCCTTGCAAATGAGGTTGGTGAATACCCATTTTGGGACTGTGTATATTTATAATGATGAGTTTGAGTATTAGAAGCTACGCTCCTCGCGTGAGCAAGCTCTACGCCTACAGAAATGCGTTCCATTACTTGCTCTGACTTGTAGACGCGCAGCTTGCTGGCGTATAAAAACACCGTTTTTAAATGATTCAGTAATTAGAAGCTGCGCTTCTGCTGTGAGCAAGCTCTACGCCTACAAGAAATGCGTTCTATTATGTGCTATTACTTGTAGACGCGCAGCTTGCTGGCGTATAAAAACACCGTTTTTAAATGATTCAATAATTAGAAGCTGTGCTCCTCGCATGAGCAAGCTCTACGTCTACAAGAAATACGCTCCATTATTTGCTCTGACTTGTAGACGCGCAGCTTGCTGGCGTATAAAAACGCAGTTTTTAAATAGGTAAATAATTAGAAGCTGCGCTTCTCGCGTGAGCAAGCTCTACGCCTACAAAAAATGCGTTCCATTATTTGCTCTGACTTGTAGACGCGCAGCTTGCTGGCGTATAAAAAACACCGTTTTTAAATAGGTAAATAATTAGAAGCTGCGCTTCTCGCGTGAGCAAGCTCTACGCCTACAAATATATAACGCACAGCTTATTTAATATCAAACCTGTCGGTGTTCATTACTTTTACCCACGCATTTACGAAATCGTGTACAAAACGTTCTTTGTTATCGTCTTGTGCATAAAATTCAGCAAGCGCGCGTAAAATGGAGTTTGAACCAAATACTAAATCAACACGTGTTGCAGTCCATTTAGTTTCGCCGCTTGTACGCTCTACAATATTGTATAAGCCTTTAGCTGCGGGCTCCCAGCGGTATGCCATATCGGTTAAGTTTACAAAAAAGTCATTACTTAGGGTGCCGACATTACTTGTAAATACACCGTGCTGACTGTCATTATGGTTAGTCCCTAATACGCGCATGCCCCCAAGTAACACTGACATTTCTGGTGCGCTTAGCCCCATCAACTGACTACGTTCTAACAAGAGTTCTTCGGCAGATACAACATAGTCTTTTTTCAGCCAGTTTCTAAAACCATCATGAATCGGTTCAAGTACGTCAAACGATTCTGCATCGGTCATGTCGTCTGTGGCATCACCGCGCCCTGGTGCAAACGGTACTATTACATCAACGCCGGCATTTTTAGCAGCTTGCTCTACAGCAGCAGTACCGCCTAAAACAATTAAGTCGGCAATACTAATAGGCTTACTCAAACCTGCTTGTACTTTTTCAAGTGCACTTAGTACTGTTGCTAAACGCGCGGGCTCATTACCTTGCCAATCTTTTTGCGGTGCAAGGCGAATACGTGCACCATTTGCGCCACCACGGTGATCAGAACCACGATACGTGCGGGCACTATCCCATGCTGTGCTAATTAAATCGGCTGCGCTAATACCGCAATTAAGTAATGTAGTTTTTAAATCACTAATTTCAGCGTCAGTTAGTGTGTAGTTAACGGTTGGCACTGGATCTTGCCAAATTAGATCCTCACTTGGCACATCGGCACCTAAATAACGTGATTTAGGACCTAAATCGCGGTGAGTTAATTTAAACCAAGCGCGAGCAAATACGTCTGAGAAGTAATCAAAGTCGTTATAAAAACGCTCAATAATTTTACGATACGCGGGATCCATTTTCATGGCCATATCGGCATCTGTCATTATTGGGTTTAAACGAATTGATGGATCTTCTACATCAACAGGCTTGTCTTCTTCTTTAATATTAACGGGCTCCCACTGATGTGCACCTGCAGGGCTTTTTGTTAACTGCCATTCGTAAGTTAACAGAAGTTTACAATAGTCGTTATCCCATTTAGTTGGGTGTGTGGTCCATGCACCTTCAATACCAGAAGTTACGGTATCGCGACCAATTCCGCGTGTGGTGGTGTTATTCCAACCAAGGCCTTGCTCGTGTACATCGGCCGCTTCTGGCTCTGGGCCTAGGTTTTCGGCTTTACCGTTCCCGTGTGTTTTACCTACCGTGTGACCACCGACCGTTAATGCAGCCGTTTCTTCGTCATCCATTGCCATACGTGCAAACGTTTCACGTACTTGCTCTGCGGTTTTAAGTGGATCAGGCTTGCCATTAACGCCCTCAGGGTTAACATAAATTAAGCCCATTTGTACTGCCGCTAATGGGTTTTCCATTGTGTCGGGTTTGTCTACATTTGCGTAGCGCCCATCACTTGGTGCTAGCCATTCTTTTTCAGCTCCCCAGTAAACGTCTTTTTCAGGATGCCAAATATCTTCACGACCGCCTGCAAAGCCAAAGGTTTTTAACCCCATAGACTCATAAGCCATGTTACCTGCCAAAATGATTAAATCGGCCCATGAGAGTTTATTGCCATATTTTTTTTTGATTGGCCAAAGTAAACGACGCGCTTTGTCTAAGTTACCATTATCTGGCCATGAATTTAGTGGAGCAAAACGTTGGTTTGCTGTACCACCGCCACCGCGCCCGTCGGCAAGTCGGTACGAACCCGCTGAATGCCATGCCATACGGATCATCAACCCGCCGTAATGTCCCCAATCAGCTGGCCACCATTCTTGGCTTTGCGTCATTAAGTTTTTTAAATCTGTTTTTAAAGCTTCTAAATCAAGCGTTTTAAATGCATCGGCGTAGCTAAAATCGCTATCGTATGGGGTTGTTTTTGTATCGTGTTGATGAAGTATGTCGAGGTTTAGGGCATTTGGCCACCAATCTGTATTGGTATTAGACGCTTTGGTATTACTACCGTGCATGACCGGACATTGACCCGTTTTAGAGTTGCTCATTGTAAATCCTTATTGTGGAAAGTAAAAATACTTAATCAATTTCATCGTTTATGCATAATGTTGTGCTTAATAAAGTAACGGCTATTTTTATTTAATTGCCTTACGTATCACTCAGTGTGCCTACCTAAAACTTACGTATCCTTAATATAGGCGTATAAATTATGCTATACCAGCGCTGGCTCACAGTTTAAAACGATTGCACCGATTTATAATTTTGATGGGTATTAGGGCGTGTTGACCTTTCGTGATTGATTTTGCAGCAGACTGTTTGGTATTTAGGCAAGGCAGAGCCTATGCAGTGTGGTTATTCCCCATAAATAGGCGATAACGCAGCATAAATGCCAAACATGCGCTGCCCTTTGGGTTCTTTCTAGGGGCAATTAACTCTTTATTGCTCGGTTTTGACTTATTCTTACAGGGATGTAAGCCATTAGAGTAACGCAGGAGCAGTTACCGAGCCCACTAGGTTACAAACCTCGCGCCGCGATTAAATCGCCCCTAGATTGAACAAATTTCAATCCACAAAGGTCAATACGCCCTAGGGCGTGTTGACCTTTGGTGGTTGATTTTGCAGCAGACTGTTTGGTATTTAGGCAAGGCAGAGCCTATGCAGTGTGGTTATTCCCCATAAATAGGCGATAACGCAGCATAAATGCCAAACATGCGCTGCCCTTTGGGTTCTTTCTAGGGGCAATTAACTCTTTGTTGCTCGATTTTTACTTAGCCCACTAGGTTACAAACCTCGCGCCGCGATTAAATCGCCCCTAGATTGAACAAATTTCAATCCACAAAGGTCAACACGCCCTAGAACTCAACTATTCAATCTTTTTAAAATAGTGGTGATCGAATCGAAATATTTTGCCGTAATGGTATGTGAAGGGTTTGAAAGTGGCTTTAGTTTACTCAAGCGCACATTGGAACACCCCCCTTCGCCATGAAATTGTAGTTATGATAAAGGTGTATTACATAAGCCCAATACACCTTTACTTTCTACCTTTTTTAAGTTTTTAACTAATTGAATTAAATTAAGTTATAGTTCAGTTAGATGTGGTTAGTATGTAATTTATTCTCCTGTGATTCCCTACAACTTTTTGTTGTTTAAGCAGTTTTGGCTGGTTCTCCTTGAACTGGCTTTTTTTTTGCAAAATTTTTGGCTTAGCTAGCTTTGTGCCTTTTAGCTGTGCGTGTTAAAGTTACACTCGTAATTAATTTAACTAGGCGTACCAATGCGTTATTACATATCATTACTATTTGTTTGCTTTACACTTTTGTCGGCCACAGTGAACGCAGCAGAACAAAAAGCTAATGTGCTCACAGCACAAGAACAACAACAAGAATTAAATCGATTAAAAGAGCCAATGTATAAACCGCTTTTGGAGCGCTACGTTTTAGATGAATTAAAAGCCGTCCGTCAAGATCAACAAAAGCTACGTGAAGATGTCACTAAACAAGTTACTCACGCACAACTTGATACCGCCGATCGTGCAATAACTTACACCACCGATACGATTAATAATGTATTTTTTATTATTACCGCAACAGCATCAATTTTAGTATTGGTTGGCTGGAATTCGCTACGCGATGTTAAAAACAAAGTAGAAGATATTGTAAATACACGCGTAAGTGTTATTACTGATGAATACGAGGATAGATTAAAAATTCTAGAGGAAAAATTACGTGTGCGCTCTGAAGAAATACTGAGTAACCAAGAACGCATATCGGTCACCAATGAGGTTCATTCTCTGTGGATGCGCGCAAATTTAGAAAGTGATTTTGCCAATAAAATTGAAATATTTGACGAAATTTTACAACGTAAACCAGAAGATGTAGAAGCAATTGCTTATAAAGCCGATGCATTATTAGAGATAAACGAAACTGCACAAGCCATTGAGCTATGCAATCAAGCCATTGATATAGACAGCGATTATGGCTACGCTTACTGGCAACGCGCCTGTGCTTATGCGCTTACACATAAACACGCAGATGCCTTGGCTGATATAAAAATGGCATTAGATTATTCACCTAATTTACGAAACGAGTTATTACATGAAAGCGCATTTGCAAGCCTGCATGATAACGAAAGCTTTAATACCATTGTGGCCGGTGAGCCAGTTTAATTAAGCTGATAAAAAAGGGCGTATGCCCTTTTTGTAGCATTTAAGTAATTAGAAGCTACGCTTCTCGCGTGAGCAAGCTCTACGCCTACATGAAAATATTTAAACTCGCCTCATTACTTACTCTAACTTGTAGACGCGCAGCTTGCTGGCGTGTAAAAAGCAGTTTTTAAATAGGTAAATAATTAGAAGCTGCGCTTCTGCCGTGAGCAAGCTCTACGCCTACAAGAAAATGTTTAAACTCGGCCTCATTATTCGCTCTAACTTGTAGACGCGCAGCTTGCTAGTGTGTAAAAACGCAGTTTTTAAATAGGTAAATAATTAGAGGCTGCGTTTCTGCCATGAGCAGGCTCTACGCCTACATGAAAATGTTTAAACTCGGCCTCATTGTTTGCTCTAACTTGTAGACGCGCAGCTTGCTGGCGTGTAAAAACACAGTTTTTAAATAGGTAAATAATTAGAAGCTGCGCTTCTGCCGTAAGCAAGCTCTACGCCTACATTAAAATGTTTAAACTCGGCCTCATTACTTACTCTAACTTGTAGACGCGCAGCTTGCTGGCGTGTAAAAACGCAGTTTTTAAATGGGTAAATAATTAGAGGCTGCATTTCTGCCGTAAGCAAGCTCTACGCCTACATTAAAATGTTTAAACTCGGCCTCATTATTTGCTCTAACTTGTAGACGCGCAGCTTGCTGGCGTATAAAAACACAGTTTTTAAATGACTCAGTAATTAGAAGCTGCGCTTCTCGCGTGAGCAAGCTCTACGCCTACATAGAATACGGCGCTACGCTTTGTAAAAATGTTAGCGTTTAAAGTATAAATCAATCGCTTTAGTAAGCAATTCATCAAGCTGCTCTTCAAAATGCTCAATTTCTATTTCAAAGTGATTTAAATATGCTTTAGCCTGCGCTTGAGATAAATTTCGGCTGTTTACGCTATATTGACGCTCACCGACTTGCTTATCGTAACGTGGTAAAAATACAAATTGACCATAATACGGCGACTTAATATGCTTATTCGCAAAGCGACAAAAATCTTCTATATGGTTTGCACCATCAGGTCCTAAACAACCAGGCTCAACTCGATACATTAAACGGACTTTTTTTTCTTCACTTATTTGCATAATAATCCTTTAACGAAAAAATAATACGCGGATTATTTTTCCGTCTTTAATTTGATAACTAGATACAAGCTCTGAACGTTTATCTACGACGTTTTCGTCGGTTGAGCAAGTTTCTGATAACTCATGGTCAATCACTATATCCCCATGCACTATACGTTTAATAGGCGATGAGTGGATACACTTTAGCTTTTTAAACATTAGCCCATAACGTGCTATTAGTTTTTCTTTTCCTTTAAATAATAGCTCATTAGGAAAAATATAAAACTCTACATCTTCAGCATATACACGAATAAATTCTTCTATGTTTCGTGCATTATAGGCTTTAATTAATTGCTCAACCACAGCAAGTGATTCGCGCGACTGCTTTGCTTTACTTTGTTGTTTGGCTGTTAGTGCTTCTTTTGCTTGCGCCACTACTTTTTCAGCTTGCGCTACAGCCGCTGCTTTTTCTATTTTACTTTTAGGTTTTGTAACTGGTTGCGCAGCTTCACTACCCAATACTTTAGAGTCATCAACTTTAGTATTGTTTATAATTGGTTTTTTTAGCACAGGCGCTGAATATTCTAGCGTGTTGATTTTATCGTTTGTCGTTTGTTCTGTATTTGCTTTTTTAGTTTCATCTGATTCAGATTGCTGAGCAGCAACATAACTACTCAACGCCAAACAGGTAATTAATGAAGCAAAAATAATAGATAACGATTTCATAGTTTTCCTAATATGAACACTAAACGTTGTTAGTCACGCAACATAGCAAATTTTAGAGTTTTCGGGTAGTTATTATGTACTTGCAGTGCGCGCATGCTGCTAAACTCCTCTTTACCAGTACTGTTCAACCGTTATTTGGCCAGGCTCTCTGCGGCGGTTTCGCTTAAAGTTTTGCCCTATAAGTAACTCGGTTGTGTCTTTAACCATTTGCGGGTTTCCACAAATCATAAACTGAGCATTATTTGCAGTTGGGCTTAGTTTTACGTGTTCAAATAAGGTTTTATTAGCGATAGCATTGGTAATTCGACCACTTAGCCCCTGTAATGGCTTCTCACGGCTAACAACGGGGATATAGTTAAGCTGATCAGGGTACTGTTTTAGCAACTCATTAATAAGCTCTTGATAGCTCAAATCGTTATTATAACGTACGCCATGTACTAAATTGATGTATTGATATTTTTGCCATATTTCAGATTGTTGTAGCATTGATAAAAATGGGCCGATAGCAGTGCCAGTGCTAAGCATCCAAAGTTGCTCGCTTTGTGGTATTTCATCTAAGGTAAAAAAGCCTGTTGCACGACGCTCAATTAAAACGGTATCACCTGGCTGCAACTTGGCTAAGCGTGGCGATAGTAAACCATTGGCTACGTTAATGAGGTAAAATTCTAAATCGTTATTTTCGGGAGAGTTTACATATGAATATGCACGCACGATGCGTTTGTCGTTATCCATTACTGAAAGTTTTGTAAATTGCCCTGCTTTAAATGGCTCAACATCGGCGTTTAACGTTAAACTAAAAAGCGTTTCGTTCCACCACGTTACTTTTTTTACGCTTGCATCAACCCAGTTCGACATATTTGACTCCAGAGTTTAACTATCAATAATACCAATCCGCAAAAATACTTAATCAATTTGAGGGATTAAACCTGACGTTAACTGCGTTAAAAACTTCTGATATAGAATAAATAACGAAATTTTTGCCTTGTTATCGACACGATTTTCTTACCTCAAAATAGCTCACTTAATTAAGCGAGTTAATATGTAATTTAAACATTACTCACTGCAAAAGTAAGCTTTATAAGGTAAACATTAGCACTAAGCTAAGTGAACATACAGGGGAAATTAGAGCGAGGTGATCTTTTATTTACGCAAAAATAGGGCTAAGCGGTGCTGGTCTTGCAAGTGCATAGCCTTGACCAAAACAAAAGTTCAGTTTTTTAACAAAATCAATATGCTCTTGAGTTTCAAGACCTTCTATACACACTGAGCAATTAAACTTTTCTTTAAAGGTGGCTGCCATTTCGATAATACTTTTAGAGTAGCTATTATCAAATGCGCTATTAATAAAACAGCCATCAATTTTAATTAGTTTTATATTTAGCTGCGATAACAACTCAAAATTAGACATACCGGTACCAAAATCATCCATTGCAAAAGCAAATCCTTCGGTAATTAACTTTTCTATATTTTTAATCATTGATTGGTACATTTTTGTAGAGCAGGCGCGTTCAGTAATCTCCAGCATTACATTTTGCTTGGGTATATTAAAACGATTAAAAAAGTATTTTACGAGTGCAGGAAATCGAGAGGAAGCAATTTGTGCGGGCTCAAAGTTTAGAGAAAAACTAAGCGGGCTTTTTATCTTATCTGAAAAAAACGGCTTTACTGCACTAAGCGTGTGCAATGTTAATAAATCCTCTTTTCCTTGTGAAATTAATGCCATTACTGTTTTTTCAATATTTGTAGTCGATTCGCTGTTACGTAATAACGCTTCGTATAGCTTAATTTTTCCCGTTTTTAAGCAATAAATAGGCTGAAAATGGAAATGATAACTAGCTATATCGTATTCAAAATATTCTTCAGGAAAAATTAAGTTTTTTGAACATCCACTGTCTACTATTAACATTTACCGAACAACCTAATACTAATTTCACATATAGTATAACAAATTACCTCAAAACCACTTAAAAGTCGCCACTTAAGTACTAAATATATACAAAATAGTAATAAGTTATTAGGATTAAAATATAAAAATGATTTAATAAATACAAATAATTACAAAAATTTAATTAATGTTACTGAGTTTAGGTTTCTCAGAATCAAAGTTGCATAAATATCAAAAATAAAGATATAAAAAAAGCCGCATAAAATGCGGCTTTGGAGGTTTAGTCTCACTTCACTTTGGGCGTGTCTCCAAAACTTAGTGAATACGTTACCAAGGAACTGTTATGTATTATTTAAGCTATTGACTCTAGTGCAATTTTAACCATTTCGTTAAACGTGCTTTGACGCTCATCAGCAGGTGTTGCTTCGCCAGTGATCACGTGGTCACTTACTGTAAATAATGCCATTGCGTTTGCACCGTATTCAGCTGCAACGCCATATAAACCGGCTGTTTCCATATCTACTGCTAGCATGCCTAACTTGTCTAAGTCTTTATAAAAAGAGTCGTCTGCTTGGTAGAAAGTATCAGTCGTAAATACGTTACCTACTTTAGCTTTAATACCTAGCTCTTTTGCAGCGTTTACGCCGTTTAAAAGCAGGTCAAAGTTAGCGATTGCAGAAAAGTCGTAGCCACGAACACGAGCACGGTTTACGTTTGAATCAGTACTTGCACCTTGTGCAAAAATTACGTCGCGGATTTTTATATCTGTACCAATACCACCACACGTACCAATACGAATAATATTTTTAACGCCAAAGCTTACAATTAGCTCACGCGCATAAATAGACATAGATGGAATACCCATGCCTGAACCCATAATGCTTACTGGCTTACCTCTATAAGTACCAGTAAAACCGTACATGTTACGTACGCCTGTCACTTGTACTGCATCATCTAAAAAGTTTTCAGCAATATATTGCGCACGTAGCGGATCGCCTGGCATTAATACTGTTTCGGCGAAATCACCAACGTTTGCACTGATATGCGGAGTACTCATTAATTGTTTTCCTTTTTATTTGGCGTTGTTAACTCATTTAAAAAGCTGTCGCCGTAATCAAGCGCAGATAAGCTAAACCACTGTGCCAGTGTTTGACCTATATCTGCAAAGCTGTTGCGTTCACCTAATGCTGTATTACTCATACCCGGTTGATATGCAATAACGGGTACGTATTCACGAGTGTGCTCAGAACCTGGAAAGGTAGGGTCACAGCCGTGATCTGCAGTGATCATTAACACGTCATCTGCGTTTAACTGATTAAGTATAGTGGGTAAATAGTCATCAAATTCTTTTAATGCTTTTGCGTAACCTACTGGGTTACGGCGATGACCAAATTTTTCATCAAAATCAACTAGGTTAGTAAAAATCAGGCTACGATCTGGCGCACTTTTCATTACTTCGCTGGTTTTTTCTAGCAAGTTCATAAGCCCTGGTGCTTTATGCTTTTGGGTTATGCCTTGATGCGCGTAAATGTCTGAAATTTTACCAATACTAATTACTTCGCCGCCGTCCTTTGCTAATACATCTAGCAACGTAGGCGCTGGCGGGAGTACTGAATAGTCACGACGATTACCCGTTCGAGCAAAGTCTTGACTATTTGAACCCAAAAATGGCCGCGCAATCACTCGTCCTATGTTCATTTCATCAAGTAGCGCCCGTGCGATTTCGCAAACTTGATAAAGCTTCTCTAGGCCGAATGACTCTTCATGCGCGGCTATTTGAAACACGCTATCAGCTGAGGTGTAACAGATTGGTTTACCTGTTTTTACATGCTCTTCACCTAGCTGTTCTAAAATGGTCGTCCCTGATGCATGGCAATTGCCTAAAATGCCTGGAATACCTGTACGAGCAATAAACTCGTCTATAAATTCTTGTGGGAAACTTGGCTGTGTTTTTGGGAAATATCCCCAATCAAATAACACAGGAACCCCCGCCATTTCCCAATGACCCGATGGTGTGTCTTTACCGCTTGATATCTCTTTAGCGTAACCCCATGCACCTTGTGGTGCTTGGCGATTTGAAATTAAACACGGTTCGCCACCGGCAGCTTCACACGCATCAACTAATCCTAGTTTAGATAAATTAGGAAGTGACAACGCAGTACCTGTTTCGTCGTAATATGCTTTTAGTAAGTGAGCGAATGTATTTGCGCCAAGATCACCAAATTTATCTGCATCTGGTGCTGCACCGATTCCTAGGCTATCTGCCATTAAGATAATTGCTCTTGTCATTTTGACCTCACTTTGTTTCTAGGTGGTTACTTTATCTGCTCTTGGAATTTTCCGTACAGGACAAAAGTCCTGTTTCATAAAACCTAAACATTATAAATTTACGTTCTGAGCGAAGCAAAAGAGATTAATCGTGTCTTTTTTGCTATTGTGATCTACCAACAATATATCCTTCTGTGTGGGTGAGAACTTTAGTGACACGAACTACTATTATAGCTATTGCAGGCGCATCGGCGTCGGGCAAATCCCTTTTTAGCCAAACAATTTATAATGAATTGGTTAATGAGCTTGAACCAGGCGCTATCGCCATTATTGAAGAAGATGCTTATTACAAGGATCAGTCGCATTTGCCGATGGCTCATCGTACGCAAACGAATTACGATCATCCTGATGCATTTGAGCACGCGTTAATGTTAGAGCATTTAACGCAACTTCGCAGTGGCAACTCAGTTGAAGTACCTAGTTATGATTATGCGCAGCATACACGCAGTGAAAAAACACGACGTGTCCCCGCTGCAAAAATACTCATTGTTGAAGGTATTTTATTATTGAGTGATAAAGCACTTAATAAAGAATTTGATATTAAGGTGTTTATAGACACACCTTTAGATATTTGTTTAATGCGCCGTATGCAACGTGATATGGAGCAACGAGGCAGAACATTACAATCCGTTGTTGAGCAATATCAAGCAACTGTTAGACCGATGTTTTATCAATTTATTGAGCCTTCGAAGCATAACGCCGATTTAGTTGTGACTCGAGGCGGTATGAATCGTGTTGCGATTGATATTATTAAAAGCAAGATAAAATATTTACTACAAGAATAACAACGGGAAACATTTGTATGACAACATTTATGAGCTTAGTAGGCATGTGTGTGCTACTGAGCATTGCTTTTGCAGCTTCGACTAATCGCAAGGCAATTAATTTAAGAACCGTTGGTATAGCATTTGCTATGCAAGTTGTTATTGGCGGTTTTGTATTATTTTTTGAAGCAGGAAAAAATGTATTAACGAGCATGTCAGCAGCCGTTTCATCAGTTATTGGTTATGCTAACGACGGTATTGGGTTTTTATTTGGCCCGCTTGCTTCACAAGACACACTCGGTTTTATTTTTGCGATTCAGGTTTTGCCCGTTATCGTGTTTTTCTCAGCATTGGTTGCTGTGTTATATCACCTTGGCATTATGGACTGGATCATTAAGATTTTGGGCGGTGGTTTACAAAAATTATTGAAAACCTCACGTACAGAATCACTTTCAGCAACCGCCAATATTTTTGTTGGCCAAACTGAAGCACCACTTATTGTTAAACCATTTATTGCAACGATGACAAAATCAGAATTGTTTGCAGTTATGGTTGGTGGCCTAGCCACAGTAGCAGGCTCTGTAATGGCCGGTTACGTTATTATTGGTATTGAGCTTAAGTATTTAATAGCAGCAAGTTTTATGGCAGCGCCTGGCGGCTTTTTAATGGCCAAGATGATCGTACCAGAAACTGAAACACCTAAGGATAACTTGGCCGATTTAGATTTAGATGATGAAGATAAACCTGTAAATGTAATTGATGCTGCGGCATCTGGTGCAGCAAACGGTATGCACTTAGCACTTAATGTTGGTGCAATGTTACTTGCCTTTGTCGCATTAATTGCGTTACTAAACGGTTTATTAGGTGGTATTGGTGGATGGTTTGATTATCCAACATTAACACTACAAGAAATTTTAGGTTATGTATTTGCCCCAGTTGCATGGTTACTTGGTGTGCCATGGGATGAAGCAATTATAGCCGGCAGTTTTATTGGTCAAAAGATAGTAGTAAATGAATTTGTTGCTTACTTAGACTTTATAAATTATCGCGATACGTTAAGCGCACACACACAAGCGATTGTTACATTCGCACTCTGTGGGTTTGCTAATTTATCATCGATAGCCATTTTACTAGGTGGGTTAGGCGGTATGGCGCCTAGCAGGCGGAAGGATATCGCACGCTTAGGGCTCAGAGCAGTGTTAGCAGGATCTATGGCTAACCTTATGAGCGCAGCAATTGCTGGTTTTTTCCTCTCGCTAGCTTAGAAACTGATAGAGACAAATAACCGGTGTTGCAAAACAATAGGATAGCGCTTTAAGGGGTTAAAGCACTATCTGATTTGAACGATACTTCACCAAGGGCCGCAAGGCCCTTTTATCGTTTTAGGGCTTTAATAAAGTAACCTTTCTTCTTATATCCTTCTATTTATTTTCATTATGAGATTTTTACAACTCAATTAACCGCTAATACTTTGTAAATTTAACAATTTTAAACCACACTTAATTAAGTGTTTTCAAGCCAAAAATGACTAGTTGTAGTGAAATATAATCTGACCTTTTTTATCCTTTTTTTATCATTTAGTACTTTAGCTGAAGAGCCTTTACTCGTTGTTACAGAATTAGCGCCACCTAATCAAGTTTTAATAGACGGTGAAGTTCAAGGTAAAGGGACACAGTACATAAGAGATATATTTAAACAGGCTGATTTAACGCCAAACATACAAATGTACCCTTGGGCCCGCGCCTATAAAATGGTAAGCGAGAAGAAAAACGCGTTTATTTACAGCATTGCTCGAACGCCAGAACGTGAAGATCAATTTCAGTGGGTAGGGGAAATTGGTCGCTTTGAAATGGGGTTTGTTGGGCTATCAGACAGAACCGATATAGTAATCAATAATATTAACCAAGCGAAAAATTACAAAATAGCTATGCAACATAACGACTTCTCAACCCAAACTCTCACTAAAATGGGGTTTGAGGGCGTTATAACTTCAGATATACAGCATTCTTATAAGTTACTACTAGCCAAAAAAGTAGACCTAATATTGGATGACCCGCTTTATATGCTCCAATATAGTGATCACTTTAAACTTAAACCTGGCCACTTAAAATTTATTTTTAAAATAGATGCATTAACAACGGTTGCTTATTTAGCTGCAAATAAAGATACAGATAAAGTTCTTATAGAAAAAATGGAAGAAGCGCACAAAGAAGTGAGCAAAACTAAAAGAAGCCCTTACGATAAATGAGTTAAATTACACTCGGCTTTTGAATTAAATGATGTGCAGGTGAGGTAAATGACTAACAATAAGTGGTATTAGTTCAGCGGTGCTTGAACTCGCTTTCTTCTAGGCTTTTACTAATTAAAGCTATAGAGGCTTTTTATTAACCACGTGACCCTGTCACTTAATAGTTGTTTATATTAGACCTTGGGGTCAAATCGAAGCACTTTAATTGTGATCCTTGGTATTAGGTCGTGGTTGTTGAATAAGTTAGGTTTGTTTCAGGCACAAAAAAAGCGCCTTAAGCGCTTTTTTTTCATTTTACTTAAAAAGTAAAATTATACAGCTGTGATGTTATCAGCTTGAGGACCTTTTTGACCTTGTGAAAGAGTAAACTCTACACGTTGGCCTTCAGCAAGAGTTTTAAAACCTTCGCTTTTGATTGCTGAGAAATGTGCGAAAACGTCTGGGCCATTTTCTTGCTCGATGAAACCAAAACCTTTAGACTCGTTAAACCACTTAACTGTACCTGATACGATGTTAGACATTGTAATATCCTGATATAAAATAAAAAATATGCTCATATGAGCGGGTGTAGCAAAAAATGAGATGGTACTTTAAAAACTTCAGGACGGTACTACAAGTATTACTTATACAACATCGAAATGGAGATTTATAGCTTACATGCTTTCTTTCTAGCTGCAGCCCACTATATAGATTTCGAAAAATATGTCAAGTACTTATCCACTACTGAATAATAAACATTTATCACTTTTTTATTCTTAAAATTCAAACTCTAGCGCGAGCCTAAAGCTATGGTTCTTTTCTGATTGGCTTATTTCAGAAATAAAACCAGCTTCCCACTTTAATTGTTTTTGGCCTGCAAACCTATGCAACCCTATAAACCCAGGACCAATACCAACAAAATCTTCCCCCACATATAATTCGAGCGCTGGCTGAAAGGCAGAGCGATAACGATAGCGATACTGCGCTCTGAACTCTGTTTCCCATTCATTTTTTATATCTTGCCCCCACTCATAGACTAAAAAGGCATTCATGGTAACACTCGTTTTACCAAATTCTTTTTCGATTACAAAACCTGATGTCGCTTCGTATATATCTTCGTTGTGCTTTTTCTCAAGTTCAAATAGTGCGCCCCAATCGGCCCATAGCTTACCTTGTTCAATTAATTGCCAGCGTAGTTCAAGCTCGTAGGCCTCAAGACCAAAGTCACCATTATCATCTCGCTCACCAACTAAATATCCCTCAAGCGCCATTGTATCGTTTATAGCCCGCCCCATACCTAGGCGTTGCGCTAACAAGTTGCCACTATCTGTTTGATGCGACACTAATCGCCACTCAAATTCACGCTCAAAAGGTAACACATACGGGTGGTATACCTTATCAACAACAATACCATCTGCATTTGCTTTATATGGCAATAACAACAAACAAAAAGCAGTAAAAATAAGTGCTAAATATAGGTTGATTGCTTTCATACACGTTCCTCAGTTATTGATGCCGGAATAAAGTAACAAAATGATAAAAATAATGTGCTGCTCATACTATAAATAAGTACGCTTATAAAATCAGGCGTTGCCTCGTAACCCACAAGAGCACGCAGAACACGGCCCAGCTCAGAGTTTTCGCTTAATATGTCACGTAAATCCCATACTGTTGCAGTGTTTGTTATTAAATCTATTTGGCTTGCTAAATCCAACGCTACTAATAACTTAGCGGCACTATTTAAAGCAAGTAACACTAACAGCGGGTAAATACCAAAGCGCTGTTTAATTGCGTTCATAAAAAAATACAGTAAAACGCTAAAGCTCAAACAAATCCCAACGCCTAATAAAGTGCCAATAAACAAGCTTTGGCCCACATCGCTGTTTTGCCAAAAACTGGTGAGATAAATAATATAATGGCTTAAATATAATGTTGTTGTACTTATCACTGCGACATAAAATGCGGCTGTTTTTTGCTTTATAGCAAATACGAGAGCAGCAACAAATGCACTAACACAAAGCCCTATTTGTGAATATTCTAAGCCTTGATGTTCAAACCACTGACTCACCCACGACGCACTTTGCATGTACAAAAATGACATTACTGCAGCAATTACTAAAGCAAACCACACCTGCGCCCTACTTTGCTTTGCAACTACTTGCAGTAATACTAATAAAATAGCCACAGGTAGTAATTGATTGAGGCTCATTACTAAACTAGTTATCAGCATGCTGCGTCCCCTCATTGCTAACGATAACAACGCCTCTTGCTGTATTTGGTGAAAACTCACCAAAAAATTCGTAATGCCCTTTACTCAACGGCCCTATATAAATCACGCTTTTACGGTTTGGATAGAGTACTTTTTCTCTATTTAGATCAAAACTATCAAACTCTTCTGGCGTACTATCTTGATTTTCTATTAATAATTTTACTTTTTTATTCACCGGAATAATAATTTGCGAGGGATAAAACAAGTGATCTTTTAAAACTATAAGATACTCTTTACTTTTAGCATTAAGCGACAACAACAATAAAAGGAACATGCATTGATTAAGTAAGCGTTTAGTCACATTGAGCTCCTGTAAAAGTAACGTTCACTCTCAATCCACCCAGAGGGCTATCTTTTAATTTTATTTTTGCATCATAAATAGCAATGATGTGCTGCACGATTGCCATGCCTAAACCTGCACCTTGCTCGCCTGAGGGGTGCTGATCGCCACCCACTCGGTAAAAACGATTGAATACTCGCTCTTTTTGCTCCTCAGTCATGCCTGATCCCGAATCATCTATTTGCCAACTAAAGCCTGTGCTACTTGATGCTAATTTAATAATAATTTGACCATTATCAGGCGTGTACTTTATAGCATTGCTGAGTAAATTAGAGATAAGCGTAGTGAGAGTAAATTCATCTCCGTTAATTATAAAGTCGTCACCTTCGAGGCAAATAGTCTGATTTTTAGCATCTATTTTGTCGTATTGCTCCGACACAGCCTGTTGTGTAATCGCTAGTAAGGATTGCTCGCTAAACTGTTTTTGCCACTGCTCTGGTTGAGTACGTCCTAAAATCAGCATTTGCTCGACAATATTACTCAAGCGATTAATACCTTGCGACATCGCTTGTAGCTCTTCATTATTTTGCAGCACGTTTTGTTTGTTTGCTAAATTATGCACATTTATTTTTAAGCTACTAAGCGGTGTACGCAATTCGTGCGCTGCATCTGAGGCAAAAAAACGCTCTCTTAAATAGGCGGTTTCTACCCGTTTAAATAAGTCGTTTAAGCGATTAATAACGGGTTTAATTTCTTCATCAGTCACTTGCCAGTTAATTGGCGTAAAATCATTCGCTTGACGAAGGGCCAATTGCTTCGAGAGTCGAGTAAGTGGTGCAAGAGCATATTTAACAAAAAAGCTGATAAAAATAGCAAGTAAAGGGACTGCCCACAACATAGGTAACATTGCCGATAAAATAACAGCTTCAGCAAGCTCAAATCGTTTTGCCATTGGCTCGGCCACAATCACTTTGCGTGCATGTTTATTTAATACAAAGACCCTCATACGTTGCCCTGCTATGTTGGCAGTTTGAAAACCTTCGTTAAAACTGGTTTGGTTATTCGTTAAACTCATCGAGCCGCTAAGCAATGTCGTACCTTGCCAAATTTGATACAACAATTGAGCGCTGTTATTACTTACTTGCACTGCACTTGTGGTTATTGCTAATGGCTGTTCAATTAAAACCCCTGCAACTATTTTAAGCTCATCATCAAGCAAGTTTTCACCATGATGCATACTTTTTTGATAGCCTTTTACTAATGCTAAAAAGCACGTAAGCACCATCATAGACAGTAAAATTAAGGTCAGACGTTTACGAATAGACATTTTCAACCTCGAAAGATAAACACGCTCTAGCGCTTGCCAACCACGTAGCCAATGCCACGTAAGGTTTTAATAAAGTCGCTAGGGAATTTTTTTCTAAGGTGGTGAATGTGTACTTCTATCGCGTTAGAGCCGACTTCTTCACCCCATTGGTAAAGTTTGTTTTCGAGTTGTTGTTTTGACTGCACACGACCTTGGTTTTCCATTAACGCTTTTAAAAGCATGTATTCTTTACGCGGTAATGTCAGTGACTCTCCATTGAGTGTCATCGTATGAGCAGAGCTGTCTATGACCACCTCCCCGCATTGCAGTAAACTCGATTGAGTTTGATTAACGCGTCGACTTGCCACACGTAGTCGAGCAAATAACTCTGCAGGGTCGAACGGCTTTGCAAGGTAATCATCAGCGCCCATATCAAGACCTTGCACTTTGTCGTCTATACTGCCGCGAGCGGTTAAAATGACCACTGGAATTACTTTTTTTTGTGCTTTAATATGCTTTAAAACCAGTGAACCGTCACCATCTGGCAACCCTAAATCGAGAATAACGAGTTCAATTTCACCACTAGAAAGGCATTCTAGGGCGTGTTTTACTGTGCCACTATGCTCTACGCTATAGCCCTCTTGGCGCAAAGAGCGAATAAGCCCTTGCGCCACTAAATGATCGTCTTCAACGAGTAATAAATGCATTGTGTCGTTTATCTTTTAAGTTTTTTGTCTACTTTTGCCAATAGCTGGCTTATTGCTTGTTGACGATATTTGTCTGCTTTAGCGCGAGTATCACGGATACCCGCAGCTTGGGCTGCTAGCAAACGTGCTTTCGCTTCTTTGTAATCGCCTTCATCGTACAAGTATTCACCATATAAGTAGTTAGTATCAATGCCTTCGAGATTAAAAGCGAGTGCTTGTTTAAATAATTTTTCAGCTTTGTCATCATCACCAAAACCAATTGGCCAACCAGGTACTTTACTGTAAAGCGTTGCAAGGCTTGCGTATGCTGAGCCATCGAGTGCTGTACCGTCAATTGAGAGCGCCTGTTCGAGTGACGTTTTTGCTTCTTTTGCTAAACCAAGTGCTCCCAACCCGCCTTTTGCACCTGCAAAACTAGCTAACACAATGCCATTCCAAATATGCGTTTGTGCCAAATTTGGGTAGTTTTTAACAAATAACGCACTTTGCTCACTTAATTGCGTGAACGCATCTATTTGCGCGTCATCTTTAAGTTCATAATTAGCGATAGCCCACTTCTGTTGAATAGCGACTAAATCTTGCGATTCGCCAGCATAGGCCGATACAGTAAATACACTCGTGAATACTAAATATAATGCTAAGGTCATTTTATACATAATTTTATCCTCGTTGTTCATCTATTTTTAACTTAAAAAACGTTTTATTTTAGGTAGTTGTTTTGCAATGACGTTATCTACAATACGTGGGAAAGCGCCATTAATGCGTACAAATAATTTTTCAGGAAAGCCGATAAAACGCCGTGTCTGATTAGAATCAAGAAGTGCAAGCAATTCTCTGGCAACTAATTCTGGCGAGTCCATTTTATTACCGAGCTCTTTATTCAGCGCACGGATTTTGCTGCTATTAATGGTGGTGTCAGTGGCTCTTGGCGCTAGGTAAGCGACTTTAACACCCGAACCGTTTAGTTCGCGCGAAAGCGCCTCTGTAAAACCACGTAAACCAAATTTACTCGCGCAATAAAGCGTTTGATACGGATATCCGATACTGCCAAACGATGATCCCACGTTAACAATGGTGCCTTTGGTATACTGCAACTGCCCCAAAAATAGCTGACATAATTTAATAGGCACCGACAAATTGGTACTTAGCATATTGTCTATTTGCTCAGAGCTTGTGTGCTCAAGACTTTGCATTGCATTAACACCGGCATTGTTAATTAGCAATTTAACGCCGCCTAATTGCTTTGCTTTTACAGCTAAATGAATGCGTGTTGTATCGTCGGTTAAATCGCCAATAAATATTTCACTGTCTGGGCATGTAGCACTGAGTTTTTCAAGAGCTTGAGCATTTCGCCCAACAAGGAGTAACTTCCACCCTTTTGCATATAGGGCTTTAGCAATTGCTTGTCCTATTCCACCGGTAGCGCCAGTTAATAAACACAAAGAGCTACTCATGCCTGCTTGCCTTGTATATTGGCTTTAAAAAAAGGCTCATCATCCAAACCACGAAATATATCGCCATATAAACGATAAAAGCGCTTTGCCCCATGAAGTATGGCTTGTTGATCTGCCTCGTCTGTTATTTGGTTCATAAGGTTTTCAAAAAACTTTACATGCTCTACATCAAGCGCCCCATGGGACGTTAAATAGCTAAATGCTTTTTTAGGTAAGCCCACTGCGTTTGCAATATTTGAAGCCGCGCCATCAGCAAGTGCAATGGACGTCCCTTCAAGCACATGTACCATACCAAAAAAGCTCAATGGGTTTTTACGAGCAATAGAGTCGTACGCATAAGACACCATCATTTCAGTGGCAAATTGTGGCTGACTACACCGTACGCTTTCTTTATCAAATCCGCAGGCTGCAATATCGTTAAGCACCCATTCTTGGTGGCCAATTTCTTCTTCAATATATTCTGCGACGGCTTCGCGCAGCCATTCTTGATCGTCGGTTAATCGTGCTCCTAAAGACATCATTAACGGCACGGTGTGTTTAACGTGGTGATACGCTTGTGCTAAAAACGAGGCGTATTCTTCAAGTGATGCTTCGCCTTTAAAAACTCGCTGAATAATAGGCGCTGCGAGTAAGTAATCTTGCTCTTGCGTCGTTTGCTCTTTAAGGATGTTAAAAAAATCACTCATTAATTACTTCTCCAAATTGATAAAATTGCTCAAACACATCATGGTACTGCTTACTTATGGCATCTCGTTTTGGGCGATTATTTGTAGTTAATAACCCTTGTTGCACACTCAACGGAGCCGCTAAACGATGCCATTTTTGAATACGTGCATAATCGGGTAGTTGTTTATTAATTGCGTTAATATATTGCGCTAACACTGGGTTACTTAGCTTTGTATCGGCGTAAATAATGGCTGTTAAAAAAGGCCTCCCTTCTCCAAACACAACGGCTTGTAATATGCCACTTTGGCTTAGTAATAGTGACTCAGGCCATTCGGCACTGATATTACGCCCCATGCTAGTAATAATTAGGTTTTTTAGGCGGCCTTTAATAAATAAAGTATTGTCACGTTGTTCGACTAGATCACCGGTGGCATACCAGTGGTTTTTATCATGCGGTGGGTGATTCAAATAACCTAAAAATATCTCACCTTTTATGAACAGCTGGCCGTCTTCAATTTTGGTTTGAAGGTGTGGAAGCACTGTTCCTGCACTGTGAAGATTATCGTTTGTTGGCGTGTTTAAGCTGACAACCGATGCGGCTTCAGATAGACCATACCCTTGGTATACCGGTAAATTTAAACGACGCGCTTTTGCGATTAGCATTTCACTCACAAGCGCACCACCAACGGCTATAAATTGTAATGAACTTGGTGGCTGCCAACCTTGCTCAGCAAAAGCAACCAAACATGTTAATAGCTCAGGCACTAAGATCAGCGTATTTGGCTGAACGTTATCAATAGCAGCAATAAGCTGGGCTGGTTTTTTTAATGCCGACCCAACAAAGCCAAGCTTACTAAGTGGCATTACATGAACAGTGCCACCACTTTTTAAAGGGGCATACACACCCGCTATATTTTCAAGTAATACAGCAAGCGGTAATAGGCATAAATGAACAGGGTTTTTAAGATTAATCTTATCGCAAAGCGATTGAGCTACCTGAATTTGACTATTTGCCGATAAACAGACTCCCTTAGGCTGCCCAGTAGAGCCTGATGTAAAGGTTATTTTTTGTGTTCCGGCAAAGTAACTAACTGATTTTACAGCAGCTATTTCATAAATATATAACGTATAAAATTCAAACACAGTAATAGATATGGTGGGCGAGCCCAAAGAGTGGTTCGCAGTGTCACTAATAAATAAATTAGCGCCGCATTGCGACAATATATAATGCGTTTGTTGCTCGCTAAAAAAGTGAGCAATAGGCACGGCCACTTTGTTAGCAAACGTTGTCGCAGTATCTAAAGCTAACCAGGCTGGTGTGTTATCTAATTTATATGCAACAACCTGACCGCTAAAATCATGTAACGAATTTGCTAACTCTTTTACTTGTTGGTCGAACTCAACGCCGCTAATACTTTGTGTTTTATCACTGCGATGAGCAACAATAATAGGCGTGTTTGCTTGCGTATCGTAAATGCTCATACATTCACCAATGCATTCATAAGCGAGTTAATTTCAGTGTGATTTTGCTGCATTAAACTATAAAGCATAGGTGTATTTAGCACTTGCTGATGCGCTTGTTCTAAACTCACAACACATACTGTTGGTTGGTTAGCGTAATAACTCCCCCAATTTAATGGATGCTCAACAACAAAACTATTCGCGACTGCAATTTCAGTGCAATTAACACCGAGCAAACGCAGTAATGCGCGCACTTTTTTAGTAGCACAAAATACTAAATACTTGGCCCCCACACTTTGCAGCGCTTCATTAACCACAATAAAATGCCCAAGAGTGGCTTTTCGGTGTGTTGAGCATAAGTTGCCAAGCTCAAATACCTTATCGCGCTGTGTATGCTCTGGTAAAAAGTGTTCAATAGGCTCAGCTAAATACTGCTCTATAAATAAAGGAGCCATGGCTTGTCTTAATCCTAAAGTGCATTTCCCTTCGCGTGTAGTGTACTGGCTAAGTAGTGGCATAAAAGATGTGAGCGTTGCGTTATAAGCAACTAAAAAACCTTCTTTAACGGTATCTTCTAGCGCTTTACGGTGCTTATCGTTGAGCCCTGCACTAACAACGCGTGAATTATTTTCTATGAAATCGGGTGATGGAGGTAATTGTGCTAATTGCATAAACATCGCTCATATAAAGTGTATGTTTAGAATTTAGCGAGCGAAACTTAAAGAAAACTTAAGGAAGGTAATTTAATAAAATAAAAAGCCTCTGTATTAATTCAGAGGCTTTGTGATCAGGTGACTTAACTTATTTGTGCAACAACGCACTGGTTTCGACCATGTTCTTTTGCATGGTATAGCGCTTTGTCGGCACATTTATACACTTGATCTATGTCGTTGCTATGCTCAGGCCAAGTTGCAATACCTATAGATATAGTTATAAATCCAATGGTTTCCATACTTGTGGATTCAACAGTAATTCGTAATCGCTCTGCTATATTAAACGCGCTTTCACTGTTTTCATTCGGTAATACGAGCACAAACTCTTCACCACCAATACGCGCTACAATATCGTCTTTTCGAGATAACTTTTTTATAATGCTGGTAAGTGCTTTAAGCGCTTCATCACCTTTAGCATGGCCAAAGGTATCATTTACACGTTTAAAAAAATCGATGTCTATTTCTAAGATTGCAAAGGGTGTTTGTTTAAGCATAAGCTGGTTGAGCAAACCATTTAAGCTTCTACGATTATGAGTTTCGGTTAAGGGATCTGTTTGCGCATCGTAACGAAGTTGTCCTATTTGCATTTGCAAAATATTCACTCCTTTGAGCATGGCAAGTTTTAACCTTTGGCTTTCAAAATACCATGATTTAATACTTTTCAACTTTGTAAGACTATTTGGATCATCCAGCGTAGTGGCGCCTTCAGCAAGTTGTTTTAAAGGCCTTGAAATAAAGTGAGCAAACAATCCAATTAAAATAAACGTAATAATAGCCATAGGCAACGTACGTTTGATTACCTCAACTATTAATAAATCAAGCGATGCAAGTGTGGTCTTAACTGGTCGTTGAGCAACAATTCCCCATTGCGTTTGTGCAACAGGCGCGAAACCAGCAAGCATTTCATTACCCTGACTATTTAAAGCCGTAGCAGTGCCTCTTTCTCCTGCAACCACTTTATCTATAATGGCATTATTAGCGATATAAGTGCCAATACGTTCATGATCTGGGTGATAAAGTAAGCGCTTATTTGCATCGACCACATAAATATAGGTTCCTTCTTTATAATAGTGCTGCTCAAGCAGGCTATTTAAAATGTTGCGCTCTTTTAAATAAAGAGTTCCACCTACGTAACCTAAGTAATCACCTTGTAAATTAAATAGCGGGTATGAAATAGAAATAATCAAATTTCCCGCAGCCGACATATAGGGCTCACTAATTAGTGGCTGTCTCTGCTCTAAGGCTTGTAAGGCCCCTGTTGAATAAATTGGCTTGTCGATAATTTGAGGTAAATCAGGTGAGGTGGCAGCAATAATACCGCGTTTATTAATAACCACTGAGTTAAAGCTATTTGTTTGTAAATTTAGTCTTGTTACTTCTTCTTGCAAAAGCGCATCATTATTTATACTCAGCTCTATTTTTTTAGCTGAATAAGCTAATTGCTGCATTGCTGCCTCTAAAAAGTTATCGGTTGCGGATGCTAGTTTATTAGCATAAGCGTAGTTACTTTTTAATGTGTAGCTCATTAGCTGCTCTTTTTGCACCTGATAAGTAGAATGAAAACTACTCACAAGTGTGCTTACAGAAGCAGTAAGTGCTAACAATAAAATAAGAAATCTAAGGTTTAAAGCAGGTAGTAATTTGTATAACAAATGCGTATCGCCCACAGTACAAACAATTATGTGTGTACCTTTTTGTATATTATACCAACAATTATAACTGCTTAATGCCCTATAATCTAATTACTAAACTCAAAAAACCTCTAGAACGAACCCAAAGTTTAACTTTTGTGCACTGTTGGTCGTCTATTTATAGAAAGTAGCCACACGATATAAGCGTGGCTTTGCTCAGCAACTAAGTACACTGCTATTAATTGAACCTTAATATAAACAGCCCTAGATTTATTATTTAGCTTTGTCTAGTTCAGGCGACTAAGCGCTGTTGCCAAAGCTGCTCACACAAAGTAATCCATTTATTTGATTGCTTATTACCTTCGGTTCTGCGGCCAAACAATGTCAGTACTGTGTTACCTAAGCTGTCAAAAAACTCGATAGAATGAACAACAACGTCACCATTATCGGTTGGTTTTTTTACAACAAATGCACGAGCAAAATCATCACTCCTCACATGTAAATTAAAGCCCTCATCAAGCACGTTATACCATGGGCCAACTTGCTTTAAATTATTTAGTGTGCCTGAATATATTTGCACTGCGGCATCATTATTAACAAAAATCATTACCTCATTTTGCTGTTTTTTTAACGTTTCAAATATATAAGGCAGGCTTATTGGGAGTATTTCTTGTGCCCAATGAGGTTGAGCTATTTCAAGGGCCTGTGTTCTACATACATCAAATTTGGTTAATAATGCGGGGAAGTGATGTACATCTTGCAGGTTTTCCCATGCGTCTAAAAACCCTGCCAGATCAATATTTTCTTGAGGCTTAAATGTTAAAGCTTTTACAATTTTTGGCTCTATTGCTAACACATTACTTTGTTCGCAATCACTGTATTTATTAATTAATGCTTCGTATGCTGCTAGGTTTGTTTGCTCAGTGCTAAAAATTTTATGAACGGCTTGCCCATATTTATCAAAGCACTGAATACTCACCATATTATTTAGCTTAACGGCGAATACACTCGCCCATTTATACAAAAATAATCTTAAGTCAATTCCGCCAGGGTTTATGGCTATTGCCATTTTTTGCTCATTACGTTCTGATGTATATAATTTCTCGTAACACCCTTTAATTTCATTAATCACCAGTTCGTTTCGGGTCATTGCCATAACATGCTCAAGCTTTTTTAAGCCTTTGAGAATGCTTTCAATATGATTTATGTCGAGTTTAATTGCATTAGTACCAACTTGAGCTGCAACTAATTGCGCCTCGGTGGTATTTAGCTTTAAAGCAGCGTCAACAGCTCTAATAGTAGGCTGCTCTGCTTTTAAAGCTTGGTATTGATTAAATAATGTGTTCATTATGTGCTCCTAAAAATGCAGCAACATTTACATGCTGCTGCAGCTTAAAATTTAAAGCTAATCTGTGTTTTAATGTTACGACCAATACCGTACTCACCAACTCCACCACCTGTACCTGCAATTACCTGATATTCTTTATCGAATAAATTATCAATTGCAACTCGTGCGCTCCAGCTTTTGTTTATATCCCAACTCGCGTTCATACCTATTAGCGTATAGTCTTTGTGTTGCTGCTCTACGCCATTAATGAGCACTGTTCGTTTGTCTACATTTTGAATTCTCAAACCGGTTTTAATGGTATCGTCAAAAAAGTGTAAACCAACACTTAGTGCAAGCTTGTCGGCAGGTAAATACCATAAAGGTTTATTGTTTTCGTTTTCACCAGAAATACGGCTATAAGAAAAGTTGGCATAACCAAGGGTATGCGCATAATTAACCTCAAACTCAATGCCATCACGTTGATTGTCACCAATATTGCTATAGCGTGGCGCTGGTGCAGGGTTTGTAGCGCTATTCGTGTTTGATTGAATTTCATCATTTACATCTATATCAAAATAAATGAAGCGAGCAGTTAGTGCGTCTCTACTAGTCAATACATTCGCTGTTTGGTAGCTCATGCCAACTTCTTTATTCGTGCTATTTTCTATTTCTAAACCTAAAGCAGGATTACGACCGCTGTATTGGTCGTATAGCTCGTCAATTAGCGGCGCTCTAAAGCCTTCTTGGTAACTTGCAAAAATAGCGAACATTTTGTTTATTTGATAGTTAGCCGTAACAGCGGGGACAACTTGAGAGTGTTCGGCTTGAGTATCTAGATTATTAAATATTTGGTTAAAACAGCTGGTTGCTGTTGTCTTATATTTCTCAAAACGAAGACCCCCTGTAAGCGTCAGATCTTGCCACGTAAATTCATCTTGAATATACACACCTAAGCGCTTTTGAGTACCTCCTGGCTGAGAAGTAATTTCAGCTTGTACCGCGTTATTTGCGTATTCAACACACTGATACGTTTGCCTATTTAGATTAAGGCAAGGATAACTGAGCTTTGTACCGATTCGCTCTTTATCTGAATACTGAATCCCATACGTTAATGTATGCTTATTAAAAACAGAGGTATTTGCAATATCTAATGTTGCTATGTTGTATTCATAATTAGAGGCAATGCCAATAAAATCTTTTAATGTACCTAAACCATCGCTCTCTGTCACTTGACTTTGACTATACCCAAAACGGGCATTTAAATTAACATACGGGTTATGTGCAGGGTTGAGCTCATAACTTAAATTAGTAACCGATTGATCTATCGTTCTATAAACTGTGCCCCACGCACCAGGATCCGTGGTATTAAATTCAGTCCGTTGGCTGTCTTCACTTTTTGTGTATGAAAGCCCAATTAACGAGTCTTCATTTAAATAGTATTCGCCTTTTAATAGTAGCGATTCAGCTTCAATTGCTGAGTTATCCAATGTTTTCCCATTAGATAATTCAAAATCATCACTGCTTCGTTTTACATAGGCTGCAACGACATCAAGCGATTCTGTAGGTCTTGCGTAGGCGTATACTGCACCATTCTTTTCGTTATTATTTCCATGGTGACCAAGCTTAATTTTAGCGCCCGCTTTTTCGTTAGGTGCTAAAAAGTCACTTGCATCTTTAAGCTCCATTTCTACTACACCACCTAAAGCGCCACCACCATGTAACACGGTGCTTGGTCCGCGCTTTATGCTTACTGAGCGGTAAAGTTCGGGGTCAGAAAAAAAGCTCCCCATTCGATATTTTTCAAATGTTTGAATTGCACCATCAACACTTATTAATACATCTTCTGCATCACTAAAACCGCGCACACTAAACTTTTGGCCTCCGCTTCTTGGGCCACCCGTTGACGTAACATTTGGCACATTAATAAGACTATCAAACACAGTACTTGCAAGTACCCGTGCTATTTGCTGCTGTGTAATTACGTTAACGGCTTGAGCTGAGTTTAAGGCTGATTTGGCGGTACGCGTTGCCGTAACGGTTACTGCATCAAGGGTGGTGATTGGAATTTGATTGTCTAAGCTGTCTATTACTTTTATCTCAGCAGCCATAAGAGGCATTGAAACGCTGGCAATACATAAAGCCAGTTTTGAAAGGCGCATAATTTACTCCGTATAATAGTTTTATTTTGTTTAAACACGGCTGGTCGGCCATATTTTATTACTTTATGCTTAAGACATAGCCCCTAGGGCCTGTTTATCTTTCGAGGTTAAATTTGCAGCAGTCTGTTTGGTATTTAGGCAAGGCAGAGCCTATGGTGTGTGGTTACTCCCCATAAATAGGCGATAACGCAGCATAAATGCCAAACATGCGCTGCCCGAAGGGTTCTGCCTAGGGGCAATTTACTCTTTGTTGCTCGGTTTTTACTTAGCCCATAGGTTACAAACCTCACGCCGCGATTAAATCGCCCCTAGATTGAACAAATTTTAATCCTGAAAGGTCAACAGGCCCTAGTAGTCTCAAGCCGCTGCACTATAACAAAATAAAACTCAAATGATAATCATTATCACTCGCTTTTAACTAAAATATTTGCAACTTGGTATTTCTCTCTCGACAAAGCGGCCAATAGCACAACAAGCTCACCACTTGGTACTTGCTCATCAACGGCTAAATAAAGTGGGATATCTTGTTTTTCTGCTTTTAATGCTGTTATAGCACTACTTAACGAGTCATAGAGTTGGTGGTCAAATCCATATTGTGTTTTTTTATTATGAATACGTACACTCAACACTTGCACATCAGATTGCTGTACCGGCGTACTGGTATTTTTTCCTGTATCAGGGAGAGTTACATCAAGCATATTTAATTTTACTGCCGCAGTGAGTAGCAAAAACACCAACAAAATAAACAGCACATCTAATAAGGCTGTTAAATCAGGTAATAAAGGGGGGGTTGAATTATTTTTGGGCAGCTCAAGCATGCGGGCATTCATTAAATGTAAAGGTATAATTTAGATGATTAATAACACGTGTAAATTCATTTTGTAGAGCATCCAACATGCCATTTAATAAGCCACTTGCTAATAAGCATGGAATAGCAATAACTAATCCAGCCATAGTCGAATACATCGCCTCCCATAGTCCATCGGCGAGTAATGCAGGGGTAACAGCTTGATTTGTTTGTGCTATATTTTTAAACATAAGGACTAATCCCCACACAGTTCCTAATAAGCCCATTAATGGGCTTAAAGAAGCAAGTAAACTAAGTATATTTAAACGCTTACGCCAGTTAACTAGACAATCTTGTAAGTACAACTGGCACCACTGCAGACGCTGTTCGCTTGGTTGTTGTTGTTTACTCTTAAGCGCCTTTGCAAATTGACTGTGCCCAGCTTTATGTTGCTGTAACTGCAGCTTAGCAACGAGCATTACGAAACTGCGCTCAAGTACAATAGCCAGTGCAATTATCGATAAACATAATAACGGCCAAGCCATTATGCCAATGGCATTAAATACAAATTTCATACGATCACTCTTAATTATACGTTTAACGAAAATTTAATTGGCACACTAAACAATGCTTTTACTGGATGGCTATTTTTTAATACAGGGTAAAACTGCCATTGCGCCACATTATTAAGTGCAGCCTGATCAAGCTCTACAAAACCACTGCTTTTGATCAGCGTAAGCTTGGCTATTTCTCCATTTTTATTTAGTTCTATTTGCAACATGGCGACACCTTCATAACCTCTTTTCTTTGCACGTAATGGATAAGATAAAGTAGGTTTTGGGGCTTTAAATAAAGGTAGCTTTGCAATGTTCACTAGTTCACTGGTCGCTGAATTTTGTTTACTTAACTCAGCTGCAGAAGCCATCTGTGTCGGCGTTTTTAAAGAGTCAGCCTTAACGCTTGCTGCTGTTTTTGAAGGTTTCCGCTGCACAGGTTTCTTTTTGGCGACTGTTTGCTGATTAACTGTTTTCTTTGTTTGTGGTTTTATTTTACGAGGCGGCTTATTTATAACCGATTTGCTTATAATTTTGCTATCTGGCTTTGTTGTTTTACTAACGTGCCGCCTTTGACCTGAAAACATTGTACTCGCTGTAGGCTCAATTACAGCTTGGGGCTGCTCGCTTGCTTTTACCAAGAGGCTTTTGCTTATCGCGACTTGTGAATTAATCAGATTAATTGAGACTTTATCGGCTCTTTGCCCCTGTAAAAACGTAATAGGGGTGTGCGTCTCGGGTTGAATAAACAAACCAATAAAGTGGAAAAACCCAGATAGAATGATAAAAATAGTAAATTTCATATCTTTTAAATATAAATGATAACTGTTATTATTTGCATTAACCAATGGTATCAATATCGGATTTGTTATGAAACCCCTATTTACATATTTAGTCATCGCTAGCTTTTTAATCACTACGAACATATCTCAAGCATTAGAACCTACCCCGCAAAGAGTCGTAGTATCTGGTGGTTCAATAACCGAAATAATTTATGCACTTGAAGAACAAGATCGCATTGTAGGAGTCGACAGCACTAGCGTGTTTCCTATTGCTGCAACACTAAAGCCGCAAATAGGTTACGTACGAAAGATAAGCACTGAAGGCATACTCTCTTTAATGCCCGATCTTGTTTTAGGGGAAGCCGACACTGGGCCAAAAAAAGTCGTCTCGCAACTACAAAGTACGGGCGTAAATATGGTTATTCTCTCAGAGGAAGATAACTTTTTAACCATAGAGAATAAAATTAATCATATTGCAAAATTGCTTAATGTACCTGCTAAAGGCCACACTTTAGCAAACAGCCTAAAAGCCGATAGAGATGCACTACGCTATGTTTTATCACAATCTGATTATAAACCTCGCGTGCTCTTTGTTTTAAGCGTTCGCAGTGGACAACCTATTGTTGCTGGGGCGCATACCTCTGCAAATGAGTTAATTAATGCTGCTGGCGGCATTAATATAGCTGCAAAGCACTTAGATAACTGGAAACCACTTTCAACCGAAGCTGCATTAGCATTTAACCCCGATGCAATTATAACGATGGGCCGTCATGGTGATGACCCTCTTACCGACATAGCCAAATTAGCTCATTTTAAGTTCTCTAACGCAGCAAAAAATAAACAAGTATATAGTTTTGATGGCAGTTACTTATTGGGTATGGGTCCACGTACTCCGCAGGCCGTAGTTGAACTTGCCAGCGTATTACACCCCAGTACTCAACTGCCTACTGGTTATAAGTTTCGCTTTGCTAAAACCTCTCAGACAACAACTGAATTAAGCGAGTAATCAACATGCTTGCATTAGGCAGTACCATGCTCACAGGGCATAAACAGCGCAAAATGGCGATCCCGTGTTTACTCATAGCCTGTGTTTTAATGTTTTTTACGGCGCTTAGTCAAGGTGGGGTTAACTTAAGTTTTAGTGAAATAATCGCCATTATTAACAATCTTGAAAGTGATAGTTTAAAAAATGCAATTATTTGGCAAATTCGTTTACCACGTATTGTATTAGCAATGGTGGTAGGTGCAGGCTTGGCTGCGTGTGGCGCTGCTATGCAAGCTATTTTTAGAAATCCATTAGCCGATCCTGGTTTAATTGGCGTATCCAGTGGTGCTGCACTTGGCGCGGTAGCAACCATAGTATTGGGCACCAGTCTATTTACTAATTTTAGTAACACTTTTGGCGTTTACGCTGTGCCTATAGGCGCTTTTTTGGGCTGTATTGCTGTATGTGCGTTTATTTATAGATTAAGTGCGCACAGTGGCCAGTTTACTATTATTAGCTTATTGCTTGCAGGAATAGCCGTAAATGCAATAGTTGGTTCATTTATTGGTGGGCTCACTTTAATTAGTAACGAGCAGCAACTTCGGGACCTTACGTTTTGGAGTATGGGCTCGCTTGCTGGCAACCATTTTGCAATGATGCTGCCATCCCTTTGTATTATTGTCATTAGTATTTCGCTGTTAATGCGCTTAGCTAAACCACTCAACTTATATTTACTTGGCGAAGCACAAGCTAAACATTTAGGCATAAATGTTACACGTCTCAAAAAACAGGTCTTTATTTGCACTGCCCTTTGCACAGGTGCTGCGGTATCAATTACTGGCATAATTGGCTTTGTAGGCTTCATAGTGCCTCATATTGTGAGATTAATATTAGGACCCGATCACCGTTACTTAATGCCCGCAAGTATATTAGGTGGGGCATTATTACTAAGCTTTGCCGATTTATTTGCACGTACTGTGATGCTACCCGCTGAACTTCCAATTGGTTTAATAACGAGTGCAATCGGTGGTCCATTCTTTTTACTAATGCTATTAAAAACATACAAAAAACGGAGTCACTAATGCTGTGTGCTAACAATATCTCTGCACAAATCGGCTTAAAATACTTACTGAATAATGTTGATTTTTACGTAAAACCAAAAGAAGTCATTGTCATTATTGGTCCTAATGGCGCTGGTAAGTCATCGTTATTAAAAGCGCTTTGTGGCGACATTAAACTGACACAAGGCAGTATTTTGCTTGACGAGCAACCATTGCATACATACACAGTTGAAGATTTAGCTACGCGCCGCGCCGTATTAACTCAAAATTATGAACTCGATTTTCCATTCACAGTAAGCGAAGTTGTTGATATGTCTCACTTTGCTCATCAAATGCAATATAGCCGACAAACTTTGAAGGAATTTTCAAACCAAGCCATTGAGGCGCTTGGCATTACGCATTTAAAAGATCATACTTTTACGCAACTCTCAGGCGGAGAAAAGCAACGAGTTCAGCTAGCCCGCGTGCTGTGCCAAATTCAACCTACTTTAAAAATAAATAAACCGGCCTACTTACTCATCGACGAGCCAACATCAAGCTTAGATATTTTTCATCAGTACGATGTAATGGCTCAAGCCAAAAATATTGCACAACAAGGTGCCGGTGTTGTGGCAGTGATCCATGACCTATCATTAGCGGCAAGTTTTGCCGATAGAATTTACATGATTAATAACGGTGTAATTGAAGCAACGGGCCCTCCTGAGGAAGTGTTGACCGCAGAGCGACTGAAGCACGTTTATAATATTAACGCTCAGCTCAATAACAGCGTGCCAAATATGCTTCCACATATACAAATTAGTTGTTAAAAACAAGGTTTATAAAAACGCCTTCTGTATGGCTTTGCAGTTGCTTCAAAAAGTAGATAAGCTGCATATACTTATCTATTTTATTTAGCCTTGGAGTCAGTTTTGCTAAATAAGTATGTTGTATCGTCTATCGTTTTTTTATCTGGGTGCTTAATGCCATTACAATCTTCCTTTGCTAAACCTGTACTTTCTCTTGAGCAACAACTTGGCCAAAAACTTATGGTTGATCTTCGCTATTTTTGTGAGCAAGGCAGCAGTAAACAATGCAGAACACCTTTAACTCAATTACCAAACGAGCTTGCACAGGCAATTACAAAGCATAATATTGGTGGTGTTATTTTATTTTCTGAAAATACCCAATCAGTTGAACAAATAATTACCCTTAATAACCAATTACAAGCTGCAGCAAGCCAATCCAGTAGTAAACTGCCGTTATTCATATCAATAGATCAAGAAGGCGGACGTGTCGCTAGACTACCACGTGATGTCGCCACCTCATTTACAGGTAATATGTCGATTGGTGCTACATATAAAAAACACGGAGTAAGCTTTGCGACTAAAACAGCCACTGTCATTGCTAAAGAGCTGAGTACTTTAGGTATAAACGTAAATTACGGCCCGACTGTTGATGTAAACATGAACCCTGACAACCCCGTTATAAACGTACGTTCATTCGGAGAGAACCCTGCAATAGTAGCTGAACTTGGCGCTGCGCAGGTTGCAGGCTTTGAAAACAACGGTGTTATCACCTCGTTAAAACACTTCCCTGGGCACGGCGATACAAACGTAGATAGCCATACAGGTTTACCCAAAGTAAACCATTCTAAAGAGATTATTTATGAGCAAGATTTAGCACCGTTTAAACACATTATCGCCAAACAAAACCCTGGTATGATAATGACGGCGCATATTCAATACCCAGCCCTTGATAGCACCACGTTTGTAAGTGTTGATGGTAAAACGATGATAAAGCCCGCGACTATGTCACGTAAAATCATTACTGATATTTTACGAGGCGAGCTTAATTATCAGGGTGTTGTAATAACGGATGCACTTGATATGGCAGGTATTAGCCACTTTTTCACACCCACTCAAGCGGTGATCAATACATTTTTAGCAGGTGTTGATATAGCTCTGATGCCTATTGAAATTAGAACACCAGACGATTTTATAAAATTAGATGAATTGATTAAAAGGCTTGTTGACGCAGTCAAAGCAAAACAACTAAATGAGCAGGAAATATCACAATCGGCTCAGCGTATCGTTTTACTTAAAAACAAATTTGAGTTAAGTACTCATTTTGACCCTATCAACGCACTCATAAATGCAAAGCAAACAATTGGCAGTGCAGCACATCGTGACATAGAAGCGCAGCTTGCTGTAGAGGCAATAACGCAAGTTAAAAATAAACAAAACACTTTACCGCTTAATCTTAAATCGGGTCAGCATGTGCATATTATTATGCCTGACACACGTAAATGCATGGCAATGCAGCAAGCGATTGAAGCTATAAGTGATAAAAAGCTCAACTATACCTGTAGTAGTCTCCAAGGATTTAATCCACAACAAGCACATGCAGATATTACTACTGCCGACGTGATCATTGCTGGTAATGCCACGCCCAATCAAAGTGCGGTAGAAATTGGCGGTATGGACGATTTAAAAGACGATCCTAATTTTGCACTTAATAATGCAGAGCAACCAAAAGCCCTTAAATCATTACTCAACTTTGCTAAAACTAAACATAAAAACACTGTATTTATAAGCCTCAGAGCGCCTTACGATATTGCCGAATTTGGCGATTATGCCAATGCTGTGCTCGCATCATATGCATACAATATTGATGTAGATAAAGACGATATGGTAGCGGGCCCTGCTTTTACAGCGCTTGCGAAAGTACTATTAGGGAAATCGCCTGCTAACGGCGTATTACCTGTCACGATAAAACCGCAAGAAGCGCACTAATATGAAACTTAACTGTGATTTAGGAGAAAGTTTTGGTGCATGGAAAATGGGCCTTGATGATGACGTAATGCCACATATTGATATGGCTAACATTGCCTGTGGTTTTCATGCCGGCGATGCCGATGTAATGGCAAACACGCTGGCGCTTTCCAAACAGCATAATGTACAAATTGGCGCTCACCCAAGCTACCCAGATTTGCAGGGTTTTGGTAGACGTTCAATGGTGCTTAGCGAAAAAGAGCTTACAAATTGCCTACACTACCAAATTGCTGCCCTTGAAGGCATGGCAAAAATACAAGGTTTAACTCTTAGCTACGTAAAACCACATGGCGCGCTTTATAACGATATGATGAATAACGAGGAAATATTACAAACCGTTATAAGTGCTATTGCTAATTACCCTAGCAATTTAAAATTAATGATTTTAGCCACTGAAAATACCCATAAGCATACTCAAATAGCTAAAGACTTAGGCGTTGAGCTAATACTCGAAGCATTTGCCGACAGGCAATATAACGATGACGGGCAGCTAGTTTCACGAAAACTGCAAGGAAGCGTTCACAACAAAATAGCTTTATTAGAACAAGTTACTCAACTTTTATCCGATGGTAGCGTGACAACACGAACAGGAAAAAAATTAATGCTTAATGCACATAGCTTATGTGTACATGGCGATAATGCCGATGGCATCGCACTTATAAAAGAGATTAAAGCGCTTTGTAACTCAGCCAATTAGGCTTTTCACACAACCTTAAATTATAAGCTGTAAACCCCCTTTACAGCTTTAACTCACAGATAAAATTTAGAGTTTCATCGCATCCGTCTATTAATCCTTGTTTACCTAACATATAACTGTATTAACAAAAGTAAAATCACAACAGGGATAAAAATGAAAAAACTTTTAACACTTAGCCTCGTTTTAGGCTGTAGCAACTTAGCCTACGCTGAAACAAACACACTACAATTACAAGATGTATTCAATTTAGAGTACGCCAATCAAATAGACATAACCGAAGATGGTAAAACTATTTACTTTGTACGTAATCGCATGGACATAAAAACAGATCGTAAAGTAGGTAATATTTGGTCCGTTGATTATAAAACAAAACAAATGCAGCCATTAACCTCTGGCATTCATATGGATTATTCGCCAGTACTGTCACCTGATGGTGAAAGGCTTGCGTTTATATCAACCCGCGATGGTAGCAGCCAAATATATATTAAATGGCTTAAAACAGGTGCTATGGCAAAAATTAGCAACTTAACCAGCAGCCCACGTGCAATCACTTGGAGCCCTAATTCTAACCAATTAATATTTAGCATGTTTGTTCCAAGCGCTACTTCTGCGCCAGTAAGCTTACCAGGCAAACCAAAAGGAGCAACGTGGGCAGAGCCCGCCAAGTTTATTGATGATGTTTATTATCGTTCAGACGGTGGCGGTTATACACAAAAGGGTTTTAATCAGCTATTTACCATAGACGCTAACGGCGGTAACGCTAAACAACTCACCCATGATGAATTTAATAACGCCGGTGATGTAAGTTTTAGTAAAGACGGCAAGTCGCTTTATTTTTCTGCAAATAGACATGAAAACTACCAGCTAAAACCCACGAACAGTGAAATTTATCAACTTGATTTAGCCTCACAAAATATAACCGCAATTACCGACCGCAATGGCCCTGACGAACAGCCTAAAGTATCTCCTGATGGTCGTTACTTAGCGTACACAGGTTACGATGATAAACGCACTAACTACGAAAATACTCAGCTTTATATTCGCGATTTAAAAACAGCTAACACGACAAGTATAACGCCTGATTTTGATCGCAGCGTAGGTCAAATAAAATGGAGTGCAAATTCAAAAGGTCTTTACTTTAGTTACGACGATAAGGGTCAAACGGCGCTTGCCTATCAACCACGCAACGGTAAACGTAAAATAATTACAGAGCAAATTGGCAGCGTTGCCTTTGGCCGCCCTTATTCTGGCGGCGACTTTGATGTGAGCGAAGACGGTGAAGTCGCCTTTACCCTTGCTGACACCCAGCGCCCTTCAGATATAGCAACAATTAAACGTGGTAATGCGCAGCGCTTAACAACCCTTAATAAAGATGCACTAGGCAATAAGCAACTTGCCAAGGTTGAAGAAATATGGATTAAATCGAGCCACGATGAACTCCCGATTCAGGGATGGATTGCCTACCCGCCAGAGTTTGATAGCAGCAAAAAATACCCACTAATACTAGAAATTCACGGCGGCCCAGTTGCTAATTACGGTCCACACTTTAGCACCGAGATTCAACTTTTTGCAGCAAAAGGAAATGTCGTTTTATATATGAACCCACGTGGTAGTAATTCATACGGAAAAGAATTTGCACAAACCATTCATCATAATTACCCAAGTAACGATTTTGATGACTTAATGACTGGCGTTGATGCAGTAATAGCGAAAGGCTTTATTGACGAGTCTAAATTGTTTGTAACCGGTGGCTCTGGCGGCGGTGTATTAACTGCATGGATTGTAGGTCATACCGATCGCTTTGCTGCAGCTGTAGTTGCTAAGCCTGTTATTAATTGGATCAGCTTTGTACTAACTGCCGATTTTTACCCGTTTTTTGCTGATTACTGGTTTCCAGGAAAACCATGGGATCACATTGAGCATTATATGAAGCGCTCACCGATTAGCTATGTTGGTAGTGTGAAAACTCCTACTATGTTGCTCACTGGTGAATCTGACTACCGGACACCAATTTCAGAAACTGAACAGTTTTATCAAGCACTAAAACTACAAGGCGTTGATACCGCAATGGTGCGAATTCCTAATGCATCACATGGTATTACAGCTCGCCCATCTAATTTAATGACTAAGGTTGCTTATATTCAATGGTGGTTTGATAAACACACTAAATAAACTCTGGATAATAAATTTATAGCTTAAATAAAAGTCACTTCAAACAAGTGGCTTTTGTATTTACTGCGGTAGTATTCAAACTGTAAACCCCCTTTACACTTCTATGACAATTAAATATCGGACTTAGTTAATAATTCAGTTAGTAAAATTTCGGTTTATAGCATTTTTTATTACTTGAGTTGGTAAAAAACCGGTTTGGGTCACTGTTTATAACCTCTTAGTTAGTAAAATTTTGTTTTATAGCAACGAGAAGTTAGTAAAAAATCGGTTTGTGAATTCGCTAAGTTTGCCGATTAAAGCAAAAATCAGTCACTTATCCACATTTTTAGGTCGCTGTAAAAGATATTTACAGCAAAATCACTTAAAAAATGCCGTTTTATGAGAGGTTAGTTAAACTCTGATCCGTACATTCACTCAGGTAGTTAAATAGTGATCCAACATGATTTGGCTAGTTAAAGTCTGATCTGTAATTATGCTTCAATGTTCTAACTTTATTTAAAGCAATAAAAAAGGGCCTTAAGGCCCTTGAGTAACACTATCTAGTTAGGAATTAAAACTGGTTCATGGTGTTGTCTTCACCACCGGCTTTTAGCGCGTTATCACCAGAGAAGTATTCTTTGTGCGTATCGCCCATATTAGAGCCCGCTAAATCTTGGTGCTTAACAGATGCTTGCTCACGACGGATTTCTTGACGCTGAACATCACGTACATAAGCCAACATCCCCATATCGCCAAAGTAACCTTCTGATAAAATATCAGTGCTTAGCGCCGCTGTATGGTAGGTAGGCAGAGTAATTAAGTGATGGAAAATACCGGCTTCACGTGCGCCATCACGCTGGAAGTTTTGCACTAATAAATCAGCTGCTTGTGCAAGTTCTGTTGCATCCATTTCTGGTGCCATAAGGGCTTTATTATCGCCAATGCTTGGATAAGCACTAAGATCGCGACCTTCATCAGCCCACTGTTGATAAACTTGCTCACGAAACTTAAGCGTCCAGTTAAACGAAGGTGAATTGTTGTATACCAGTTTTGCATTTGGCACCTGCTCTTTAACGCGATTTACCAACTCTGCAATTTGTTTAACATGCGGTTTTTCTGTTTCAATCCACAGTAAATCAGCGCCAGACTGCAAGCTAGTAATACAATCTAGTACAACACGGTCTTTTTCAGTGCCTTCGCGGAATTGGAATAAACCGTTATCTAGACGAGTTGGTTTACATAACTGGCCATTAATTTTCATTGCCGTATCGCCTTCATTTAAGTCATCAATACCGTTAATTGGCGTGGTTTCTAAAAATGCATTGTATTGGCTTGCTAAATCACCAGGTCTTTTCGATACAGGTACCTTTTGCGTAAGGCTGGCACCCAATGAATCGGTACGTGCCACAATAATACCGTTATCAATACCGAGCTCTAAAAAGGCGTATCGTACCGCATTAATTTTTGCTAAGAAATCCTCATGCGGTACAGTTACTTTACCCGCTTGGTGACCACATTGTTTGGCGTCAGATACTTGGTTTTCTATTTGAATGGCACATGCGCCAGCTTCAATCATTTTTTTAGCCAGTAAATAAGTGGCTTCTTCGTTACCAAAACCTGCATCAATGTCAGCAATAATAGGCACAACATGAGTTTCAAAGTTGTCTATTTTATCAATAACAGCTTGCACATCACCGCCGTTTGCTTTGGCGTCGTCTAAATCGTTAAATAAGTGGTCTAGTTCACGTGCATCGGCTTGTTTTAAAAATGTGTAAATTTCTTCAATTAGTGCAGGTACCGATGTTTTTTCGTGCATGCTTTGATCTGGTAGCGGGCCAAATGCAGAGCGAAGTGCGGCAACCATCCAGCCGCTTAAGTAGACATAACTGCGTTTTGTCGTTTTTTGGTGGCGCTTAATTGCCATCATCATTTGCTGTGCAGTAAAACCGTGCCAACACCCTAAAGATTGTGTGTACTGGCTTGTATCTGCATCGTATGCTGCCATATCTTCACGCATTACGTCTGCTGTGTATTGTGCAATTTCAATTCCTGTACGAAAACGGTTTTGCAAACGCATACGACTTGCATATTCAGGGTTAATTGCATGCCATGCACTGCCTTGAGATTGGCAAAGAGTAGAAAGTGTATCTGTTTCGCGTTGATATGTTGTCATAATAAAGTCCTTCGAACGGGTATGTAATATTTAGTGTTATGAGAGTGGCTACCAAGCTCATGCTCCGTAGCGCTTAAATCAACATTAGGCTCATTTTTTAGATTTAGTAAATTTATAGTTGTTATTACGGCTATAAATTTAATGAATGAGCAAAAAGCACTCAACGTAGCTTTTTTGAGTTATTGTTGTCTTAACGCACACTGCGACCGTTTAAGGAAGGCTATTATGACCCACACTCTCACACACTCAGGCCTCAGCGTAGATACTCAACTCGCTGATTTTGTAAAAAACCACCTATTACCTGGTACTCATCTAAATGAACAGCAATTTTGGCAGAACTTTGCAGATATAGTTCAAACACTTACCCCTATAAATAAGACGCTGCTTGAAAAGCGAGAGCTACTTCAACAGAAAATAAACGACTATCATTTAACGAATAAAACGTGGGATAGTGCTAAATATCATACCTTTTTGCAAGATATTGGCTACTTAGTAAAAGAGCCTGCAAACTTTGAAATAGAAACTCAAAATGTAGAACCCGAGATAGCGCTTACAGCAGGCCCGCAGTTGGTTGTGCCTGTTAGCAACGCACGTTTTGCACTTAATGCCGCTAACGCACGTTGGGGCTCGCTATACGACGCTTTATACGGCACAGATGTGCTAAGTGAAGACGATGGTGCAGAGAGAGGCAATACTTACAATCCTGTGCGTGGCTTTAAAGTAATGGCCTATGCCCGCCAATTTTTAGATAAAGCATTGCCACTTACCAATGGCTCGCATATAGAAAGCACTAACTATTCAGTCATCAATGGTGCGCTTTCAATCACTTTACGCGACAGCTCTCAAACTACGCTAGCCAACCCATCTCAGCTTATTGGCTATCAAGGTGAAGCGCAAAACCCAACCGTGGTTTTATTAAAAAACAATGATTTACATATAGAACTACACATAGATCATCATCATATTATTGGCCAAGCAGATAAAGCGGGCTTAAAAGATGTTGTGTTAGAAGCCGCCCTTACCACCATTATGGATTGTGAAGATTCGGTCGCCGCCGTAGATGCACAAGATAAAATACAAGTTTATAAAAACTGGCTCGGTTTGATGCAAGGTAATTTAGTTGAATCTTTCAACAAAGGTGATAAAACCATCGAAAGAACACTGCAAAATGATAGAACATATACTGCACTCGATGGTGGCATTGTTACCTTAAAAGGTCGCAGCATGATGTTTGTACGAAATGTTGGCCACCTAATGACAAACCCTGCGATTACTGATCTACACGGCCAACCCGTATTTGAAGGTATTATGGATGCCATGTTTACAGCGACTGCTGCTCTGCATGACATAAATAAAAAAACCGGCATTAAAAACACCAGTGCACAAAGTATTAATATAGTAAAACCAAAAATGCATGGCCCCGAAGAAGTCGCGTTCACAAACACTTTATTTAGCCATGTAGAAGAAGCCTTAAGCTTACCTAAAAACACGCTTAAAGTGGGAATTATGGATGAAGAGCGCCGCACATCTGTCAACTTAAAAGCCTGTATTCATGCAGCTAAAGAGCGTGTTGTATTTATAAATACTGGATTTTTAGACAGAACAGGTGACGAAATTCATACCTCAATGCAAGCAGGCGTTGTACTTCCAAAAGCACAGATTAAGCAGCAACCGTGGATACAAGCCTACGAAGATCGTAACGTCGATATTGGCCTTGCTTGTGGCTTAAGTCATAAAGCACAAATAGGTAAAGGGATGTGGCCAATGCCAGATAAAATGGCATTAATGATGGAGCAAAAATCAGCGCACCCTAAATCAGGCGCTAATACAGCATGGGTGCCTTCCCCTACTGCAGCTACCCTGCATGCAATGCATTATCATGATGTAAACGTTTTTACTGAGCAGCAAAGTATTGCTAAACGCGCTATTGCAAGCCTTAGCGACCTACTTACACCGCCATTGATGGTCGATGCGAGTACGCTTTCAAAAGAAGATATTCAAAGTGAGCTTGAAAACAATGCACAAGGTATCTTAGGTTACGTTGTGCGCTGGATTAACCAAGGTGTAGGCTGTTCAAAGGTGCCCGACATTAACCATATTGGATTAATGGAAGACAGAGCAACCCTGCGTATTTCAAGCCAACATATGGCTAATTGGTTACTTCATGGTGTATGTTCAGAGTCGCAAATAAAGTCAACCATGGCTAAAATGGCTAAAGTGGTTGATAGTCAAAATGAGCACGACAGCGCATACACACCAATGGCAACAAACGAAGAAGCCCTTACCAACAGCATCGCGTATCAGGCGGCAGTTGCCCTCGTTTTAGAAGGTGTAACACAACCAAGCGGATACACAGAGCCACTACTGCATAGCTACCGTATAAAATATAAAGCACAAAAAACGAATACACTTTAACTGCGTAACCAAAGTTCAAATTAAGTACTAAACCAGCTTTTAAGCTGGTTTTTTATCGCCTGAAATTAAAATAACAGCACTTTTATGACATTTTAAAAAGATATATTCAAATAAACATAACGAGCATGAATATCTAACATTTATTCAAACGTAAAAAAGCGTGTTTTGTATACACAAAACACGCTTTTTAAAGCTTTTAGCTAATTAAATCTAATTTTTTACAATGGCATTGTGATAAATATTTTGCACATCGTCACAATCTTCAAGCATATTTATAAATTTATCAAAATTAGCTATAACGTCTTCGTCTTCAATCTCAATATTAACTTGAGGAATAAACGTAATTTCGTCTACTTCAAAGTTAATACCTTCAAAGGCGCCTTCAAGGGCTGTTTTAGCTTTAAAGTATTCTGTTGGCGGCGCAAATACCGATATTTTACCGTCCTCGGCTTCAACATCACTTACATCAACATCAGCCATCATTAGCGCGTCGAGTACTACTTCGTCGTCATCCCCTGCAAAGCCAAGTACCGCATAATGATCAAACATATGCGCGACACAACCGGGTGTACCAATTTTTGAGTCAGTTTTTGTAAATGGTAAGCGTACATCTTTAATGGTACGATTTGGGTTGTCAGTCAAACAATCAACAATAACCATGCAATTGCCAGGTCCATAGCCTTCATATCTCGCAACAGAATAGTCTTCCCCTGCCCCACCGGCTGCTTTCTCAATTGCTTTTTCAATAACGTGCGCTGGAACTTGATCTTTTTTAGCTTTTTCGATTAGGCGGCGCAAGGTTTGATTTACTTCCGGATCGGGTTCGCCATTTTTTGCTGCTACATAAATCTCTTTACCATACTTTGAGTTTATTTTCGTTTTCGCATTAGCTGTTTTGATCATAGAACTTTGACGAACTACAAATGCTCTGCCCATTTTGTGCCCCTAATGAATACGTTACGTTTTGCGGTATTTTACCAATTCGAAACGTATTGGGCTAGCTCCACCATGGGCAAAAATCAATTAATAAAATTTGTATAACTAAAGACTAAACTTAAGAATAAAAAAACAATGCGCTATTTAACATAACGCTACTTTTTTGGAATAACTTTCTACTAGCCCTACCAACTCATAAAAATTATGCAATATGTAATCGGCTTGATCGGCATAAGCAGGTGCTATATCTGGAGCATATAAACATGCACGCATATTAGCGTTGTGCGCGGCTTGTATGTCATACAAGTAATCGCCTACATAAAGTATATTTGCAGGGCTAATATCCCAAAGTGTTGCAATGGCATTCAATGCACTTGGATCGGGCTTTGCTGGTGCATCACTTCTGGTTAAAACCGTGCTGATTGGCAGTGGATTATTTTGTAATTTAATTGCAGCAGCCTTGTCAAAATTACGCGTTACTATGGCCATCGGAATTTTTTTTGCGTCTAATTGTGCAATAGCTTCACTGACGCCGGGCAATATAGTCGCGTGCTGGGCATCGAGTAACTCGTGCTGATGCACAATGTTCATGGCTTCCTCGCGCATATAAGCCGAAGGGAGTTGCGCTATAAAGTCGAGCAGGTCTTGCTCACAAGGGCAGCCTATTTGTGCTTTTATAAGTGAAAAATCTAACTCGGATGATACTAACGTACCGTCTAAATCAAAAATAACACCGTTAATAGCCTCTACCTGAGTCATCATATCATTCCTTGAATGTGGTAATAATTAGTTAAACGTACTTTAAACATAAATGATCTACTGCTTATACTCAATATTTTGGATAAATGATGCTAAGTAACCTGAACTCTGGATAATAAATCTGCTAATAGATTGCGTAAAATAAAGTAAATATACAATATAACTTCAGAAATTTTACGTAACTTTACATAGTACAGATCAATTATGAGGGTATCTAAAATAATAGAGGGAAGTACGCGCACATTAATTACAGTGCGCGTAAAAAGAAATATTAGCTAATTTTGCTCGAAGCGTGCTTCAAGCCAAGTATCATCTTGCGCAAAGTTTAAGGTTTTAATTTTCCCTTTGCCCTCAATATTAACCATATTTACTTGAGCAGGCCACAGATCACGCAGTGCACCATTACTCATTTTAATTCCTTCAATCCCTTTTGGAATAGGTGCTTCTTGATAAACCCAAAAAAACTTACCGTCAACTTGTGCCCCTACAAAGCTAAGTGGCAAAGGTTCACCACTTAACGTTTGTAGCGCAATGTGCGATTCAACATACTTAGCAAAACGTTGCTGATCTACTTTATTACTAATAATATCGATTTTGCCATTAAACAATGTGCCTACAGCATGTTCGGTATCGTGTAAGTAAAAGCGATGCATTAGCTCAACATTATGCGTTCGTTTATTAAAAAGCACGGTTGTAATTGACGATTTCAATTGATGCGCCATGCTTGGCGCAGCAACTAAAAGGCAAACAATAATAAGCAAAAAGCGCATTATTGTTGCTCCTCACCGTCATCCTTTTGGTCTTTTTTATCATCACTTTTAAGCTCAGTTTTAATATCTTGCATGATATCGCGACTTACTTTAGCTTTGCTTTTTTTCTTTTTAAACACTTCAATACGTGAAGGAATAATACGACGAGGGTAGTTATTATTTTCAACGTCTACGTCAGCTGTTTCCCAACCTGGGTCAACGGTCACTGAAACAAGTGGTTTGTTTTTATCGGTAACAATCAGCTTTTGAACGTTTTTGTAATTACGACGCCAAATTTCAGCCGGAATATAACGCTCTTCTTTAGTGCCATCTTCATATGTTAGCTCAAGTAGAATAGGCATTACCAAACCACCTAGGTTTGAAAATTCCATAACGTAGTAGTTTTTATCTTCTTCTAATGCACGTTCAAGCGTTTTACGCTCCCACGGCTCTAAGCCTTTTAAAAACTTATTGTACGCATTACGTTCTTTGTTAGTTACTGTAAAGCGGTCGTTCTCGTCGTAAAAATCGGTCACGTCAGAGTTTTGCTCAACCCACGTTTTTTTACCTTCTGCACGGTTACGCTCAACAAATAATGACGTTGGCTTATCAGCTTCAATATCGCGTAGACGACTGTAATCAATATCAGGATTTTTAGTGTCTAAACGCAGCTGATACACTTTATCTAAAGAAATATCGACATGGTCTGTGGTGTAAAACCAGCCACGCCAAAACCAATCTAAATCAACACCTGAGGCTTCTTCCATTGTACGGAAAAAGTCAGCAGGAGTAGGGCGCTTGTATTTCCAACGCTGAGCATATTCTTTAAATGCAAAGTCAAATAAATCACGGCCTAAAATAACTTCACGTAGAATATTTAGCGCTGCTGATGGTTTTGTATAAGCATTAGGACCTAAACGTAATACACTGTCTGACTGAGTCATAACAGGGACTTGGTTTTCAGACTTCATGTAGCTCACTATATCGCGAGGCTCTACGCCCCAAGGAATAGTAGGATCCCATTCACGACCAGCAACGCCATCTAAAAAGCTGTTTAAACCTTCATCCATCCACGTCCATTGGCGCTCATCTGAGTTCACAATCATTGGAAAGTAAATATGGCCAACTTCGTGAATAACTACGCCAATTAAAAAGCGTTTTTCTGATTGAGAGTAAGTACGCGTGCCATCATCTTGTAACTTAGTTCGCGGACCATTAAACGTGATCATTGGGTATTCCATACCGCCAACAGGACCGTTTACCGACTGTGCTGTTGGATACGGGTAATCAAAAGAGTACTTAGAGTACACTTCCATAGTGTGCACTACAGATTCAGTTGAGTATTTTTCCCATAAATCGCCACCTTCTTTAGGAAAAAACGACATAGCCATTACTAATGGTTGAACATCACCACCTTGTTGATAGCCTTTTGCATCCCACATAAATTTACGAGACGACGCCCAAGCAAAGTCACGTACGTTTTGCGCTTTAAAGTGCCACGTTTTAGTTTTGTCAGTGCCTTCTTTTTCGTTTTCTAACGCTTCTTCTGCGTTAACAATAAACACAGGGCGTTTTGATGTTTCAGCTTCTTTTAAACGTTTACGCTGAGTACTTGTTAGTACTTTGCTCGCGTTATCAAGCTTACCTGTTGCCGATACAATATGATCCGCAGGAACAGTGATCTCAACGTCGTAATCACCAAACTCAAGTGTAAACTCACCAGATCCTAAAAATGGTTTGTTTGTCCATGCTTCGTAATCAGTGTAGGCCGCTAAACGAGGAAACCACTGCGCAATTAAGAATATGTCGTTGCCATCTTCTTCAAAGTGCTCATAACCAGAGCGCGCACCTACAGCATCTTCTTCTACAATATTGAAGGCAAAGTTCATGCTAAATTCGACTTCTTTACCCGGTTTTAATGGCTCATTTAAATCAATGCGCATTAAAGTATCAACTACAGTTACACGTAGTTCTTTACCGTCTTCATCTTTAACACCATTAATTGTATAACCAAGCTCGTTGTCGCTCATAAATTGCTGACGGCGTAAGTCACCTAAACTTAACTTCGCTGGCTTTTGGGCTGGCAAGCTTTTTAACGTACTTTTAAACGTTTTAGTTGTCTCGGCAATAGAATCGCTTTTGAAAATATTTTGATCTAGCTGTAACCATAAATATTTGAGTGTATGCGGAGAGTTATTTTTATATTCAATGCTTTGGCTACCAGTAATACGGCGCTTTTTTTCATCTAGCTTTACATCAATATCGTAATTAACGCGCTGTTGCCAGTATTTTTCCCCAGGTTCGCCTGCGGCACTACGATAAACATTGGGTGTTGGAAGGGCTTCATCTAATTGACGAAATTTATCAACGTAAGAACCTTTTGTTTGTTCAACTGAAGACGCCATAACAGCACTCGACATTGCCAATGGCAACACAAAAGCGCTTAGCGTAAGAACTGTTTTTTTCATTGTTAGTCCTAATAGATTTTAGTAATGGTACTTTGACAAAATAACAGCTTGGCTTCAATAAATTAGCGATAAAGTGCTGCTTTTATACGTTGATATTCACTATTTTTTCACATCATTTTTTTATCTTTATAAATACACCTAAAACACATAGAAAAAACTGTAAAGGGGGTTTACAAAACACATAGCGTGGAACCAAAAAAAGAGAAATACCTCAACTTAAAAGTTCAGGCCTAATTCATACCTATTCGTTACAGTGAGTGTGTCTTTTTAGATAGTGGAGATTGCTATGAAGTTTTATATTATAAAAAAAGAGCAGCAACTCGAAGCAATTCCTGCACAAAAGTTACTCCTTGAAAGTTACCAAGCTTATAATACCAATTTTATTAAAACATGATCACTCTAGGGTCTGTTTATCTTTCGAGGTTGAATTTGCAGCAGACTGTTTGGTGTTTAGGCAAGGCAGAGCCTGTGTAGTGTGGTTATTCCACATAAATAGACGATAACGCAGCATAAATGCCAAACATGCGCTGCCCTTTGGGTTCTTTCTAGGGGCAATTTACTCTTTGTTGCTCGGTTTTTACTTAGCCCACTAGGTTACAAACCTCGCGCCGCGATTAAATTCCCCCTAGATTGAACAAATTTTAATCCTGAAAGGTCAACAGGCCCTAACGTATTAAATAACTCACTAACGACGTTAAAAATTATTTATATAGAACAACTATGTATCATAATTTTAGCCTTGTTATTGCGCTATTTTCTTATCGCTATAATAGATCACTAATTTAATGCAATTGGTATAACTACAAATTTGTAAATGTGGTATCTGCATGCAATAAACAAGATGCACTAAAAAGGTTCCCATCCATACAAAAAAGTAATAAGAAACGTGTTATTGTTGGCGTAAATATTGCTGTAATCTCAATAATATTGGCTATTTATACGATAAATTAAAAATAGTTAATATTTTTATTGATCTTTAATGCTGTTTGTATTTAAAATCGCCCACCCTTTTATTTGAGGCAAATAAATTCGTCACATTTATCCTCAAATAAATATAGATTAGTAGCAATAAATGCGGTGGACTCATGGATTTTTATATCCTAAAAAAACAACAAGAACTAATTGCAATTCCAGCAAATGAGAACAATTGCAAAGAGTATCTTGATTCTGGTTATTTCTACATTGATAAAGTAGCGGCTTGTAACGAAACTAATGCGTTAAAAGCATTGCAAACAAAACAAACCAGAACATTGAAAATTCCATTACTGGTAGCATTTTTAACATTACCGGTTATTTTTGCCGCTTGGTACAGTTTAACCTAAGTTAAAGGTTACCCTAGGCTTGCATCTTTAAATGCCTTGGGTATATTGGCGCTCTTATTGGTTTTTTAAGAGCGCAGCATGAAAGTCCTCCACACCTCAGATTGGCACCTTGGCCAACAATTTTATGAACACGACCGCCGTGTTGAACACCAAGCCTTTTTTACATGGTTATTAGCCACTCTTGTTAAACAACAAATAGACTTACTTTTAGTTGCTGGCGACATTTATCATACAGCAACACCCAGTGCTAATGCCGAGAACCAATTATACCAATTTATTAAAGACGCAAAAAAACAGTGCCCAGCATTACACGTAATTATTATTGCCGGTAACCACGACTCTGCAAATCGTATTTTGGCAGCTCAGCCATTACTAGCACAATTTGATACACATGTAGTAGGGCGCTTTGATGTCGCAACACCCAATGAAGCAGTTATTACCATAAATACCAATGGTAAACATGCTGTAATCGTCGCGATGCCCTTTTTGCGCGCAAGCGATGTAAGTTCAATTAGCCAAACTCAAAACGGCCCTAGCTATGCACAAGGCGTTGCAAAAGCTTACGAACTTGCCCTAGAGCATGCCGCTCATATAAATGAGCAACACTCACCATTAATAGTTATGGGGCACTTACATGCAAAAGGCGGGGATATTTCTAGTGATTCTGAGCGTAACTTGGTAATCGGTGGTGAAGAGTCCATTTCAGCCAATGTATTTGGTAAACAGGCCAACTACGTCGCCCTTGGCCATTTACACAAAGCGCAACAAGTAGCTAAAAGTGATGTTATTCGTTACAGCGGCACACCAATACCTATGTCGTTTTCAGAGCGTAATTACACGCACCAAGTAAGTATTATTGAGTTTATAACTGATGAAAAACAACATATTAGTACGACTGTAAACCCCCTTTACATTCCGCGCTCTGCCGATGTAATTATTTTACCAAAAGGGGAGTGTGTACCATTAAGCGAACTATGCGAGCAAATTAAAGTGCTCGACACGACACAAAATACAATAGCGCCTTATTTGCGGGTAAAGCTTAAATCAAGCGATACCGACACCACCTTCAGAGAACAAATAGAACAAGCACTTGAAGGCAAGCATATTAAATTTTGTGGTATTGAACGCGTACGTGAGCAATCCGCTAATAATGAAAATGACACCGTATTTGAAGATTTAAGCGAAGTTGAAATGCTCAACCCGCTTAACTTATTAGAACAAGCATTTGCAAACGATAAAGACATGGCTGGGCAAAGTGTTCCCGATGAACTAAAAACACTTTTAAGTGACGTGATCAACGAGCTTACGGAGCAAGAGCAACTATGAAAATAACCGCAGTTCGTATTCATAATTTAGCCTCCATTGTTGACGCTGAAATAGACTTTACTATAGCCCCATTAAAAGATGCAGGCTTGTTTGCGATAACAGGCGATACCGGTGCAGGTAAAAGTACCTTTTTAGATGCCATTTGTTTAGCGCTTTATACTAAAACAGCACGTTTACGTGGCGATAAAGGTAATTTAATTGAGTTTAACGGCGACAGCATAAAGCTCAATGACGCGCGTAATTTACTGCGCAGAGGTACCTGGGAAGGCTACGCCGAGGTTGACTTTTTAGGCCAAGATAAACAGCTTTATCGCGCGCGCTATACAATTTCACGCACTCATAAGAAAGTAACAGGCAAACTTAAAGTAGCAGAGCACACCTTAGTAACTTTGCCAGACGAAACCCTTATAGCTGACAAAAGTCACACAATAAAAGAAGTAGAGAGTAAAATAGGGCTTAACTTTGAGCAGTTCTCCCGTGCCGTACTTTTAGCACAACATGAGTTTGCTGCATTTTTAAAAGCCACTGGCGATGAGCGAGCGCAACTTTTAGAGTGCTTAACAGGCACCGATAAATTTAGCCGTATTGGCGTGCGTATTTTTGAACGCCATAAAGAGCAAGTAGCAAAGCTTGAAGCGCTTAAAGCAGGCCTTCAAAGCTATACCTTATTAACACCTGAAGAACTTGAGCTACAACAAACCAAGTTAACCGATTTAAAAGCGCAAACCGAACACACTAAAAAAGAGCTAACCAAAACCGAAAAAGCACTTAACTGGTATCAACAAGCTACAGTGCTTGAACAAAATCTACTACAAGCACAGCAAACCCAGCAACAAGCAAGCTCAGCGCTTGAAAGTATTACCTCACAAAGCGAGCAGGTAAAACAAGCTAAACAAGCGCTTGAAATAAAAGATAACCGCAGCCGCTTTACTCAATTAACTGATCAAAACACAACGTTAAATCAGCAAATTTCATCGCTTAAAAGTGTTGACCATTTAGCGGTCATTAACGAGCGTAATACAGCACTTGTTAAGCATACCGAGCTGCTTAATAACGCCAATGAGCAAAAACAAAATGCAGCGCCCGTTATAGTTAAAGCGAGAGAGCTCGACAGCAACATTGCTTTGCAAACCCAAACGGTAAAAGGCGCTGAGTCACAAATAACCAAAGAGCAATCTCAGTTTGATGATCTCAAACAACAGCTTAAGCAAAGCAATAACGAGCTAGAAATTGCCAATATCGACTCAACTAAAAGCCAGCAATGGCTTAATGAGCATGCACAGCTGCACGTTTTAGCAAAAGACTGGAGCTACTATCAGCAAAGCTTTAATACCTACTTAAATGCACAGCAGCAATTAACCGCAAACGCTGCGCAAAACCAAACTCTTAATAGTGAGCTTGCAAATCAGAGTGATCTTTTAAATACGCAAAATAATAAAGTGCAGCAGTGCGAGGCGGTGCTCACCAGTGAGCAGTCTGCTTTACAGATATTAAATAATCAGCTTAATGAATTTAATGCAGAGCACTGCGACGCGCAGCTAAAAAATATTGATTACCTAAAAGAGCAGCGAGAGCGCTATAAGCAATTTAACGCAGACCTAAAACAAAGCACTCAACGCCAGCAAGTGCTCAATCAACAGCTAAATGAGAGCCAGCAAGCCCATGCTTTACTTAATCAGCATTTAATAAGCAGCGAGCAAGCGCTAAAAGGCAGCGAGTACGCACTTAACCAAGCCCGTTTAAGAGCCAGCGAAAACGTAGAGCATTTACGCACTGAGCTTCGCCCTAATGAGCCTTGTTTAGTGTGCGGTGCAACGGAGCACCCGTACGTGGTAAATCAAAATCAGCAATTAAGTAACTTAATTACTGATTTTGAAAATGCTTTTAATACTGCTAAAAAGCAATTTGAGCATGCACAAAGTGAGCTGCATAAGCATCAAACTCAACATGCCGTATTAACCGCAGAGCACGGACAACTTGATCAAGTAATACAAACGGCAAAAGCTAAACAGCTCGACATTAAAAATACCATGCAAGGCGCACGTAGTGAGCTTAACGACTTAACGCCTGATCAGCTTGAAGTGACTTATAAGCAATTAAACGATCAGAAAGCGCAGTACTTTGAGCAACAAAAACGCCAACGTACTCTGCAAACTAAAGTAAATGAGTTACAAGCAGCATTTAAAGCAGAGCAGCAGGCTCAGCAGCAACTGAGTAATAAACACCTTGAACTTACACACCAGCAAAACCAAATAACGAGTAAGCATAGCGAGCTAAGTGCACAAATTAACGAGCTGGGTACAACGCTCAATATTCAATTTGAAAACTGTGATTTTTGGCAACAACTACAGGCCAATACGCTTGAGCTTATCCAGTTGCACGAGCTGGTTACGCAATACCAGCAAACTCAAATGCAACTTGAGCAAAGCCAAAAACGTCAACACACAGCTAATGAGCAAATAAAGCAGCTCACCCCACTTATAAGTAAAAGCGAACTGTCGTTAAAAACGCTTAATGAAGAACTCGCAAAAGCTAAAGCGCTATTAAACGCTACGCAAAGTGAGCGCTTAGCTTTATTTAATAACCAGCCAATAAGCGCAGACGACTACCAAGCAAAAATTATAAGTGAGCAAGAGCAAAGCCAAACGCAAGTTCAAGCGAGTCAAAAAGCCTATGACGACGCTATAAAACAACGAGATGAGCACGCTATAACGCTTAAAAATGTAGAGCAACGCTTACTTGAAAACAGCCAAGAGCTAGCAACGCTTGAAGAACGTTATAACGAGTGGTTTACTGACTTTAAAGCGCAATACAGCAATGCAACGCACGAACAGGTCAAAATTTTACTAACGCTTAGTAGTGATACTATTAAAGCGCATTTAACTCAACACGAGCAGTTAACTCAGGCGCTAACAGATGTGAATGCCGCATTAAAACAGCAGCAACTTACTCTTGATAAACACAACAATAGTGATAAGCCAACGCAAGACGCAGAGGCTTTAAATACGCAATTAAATAGCTTAAACGAGCAACAAACGCAGCTGCAAAATTCACTACTAGCAACTAATACCGCTATTGAACAACATAACCAAAATGCGAAAGCGCTTGAAGGCAAACAAGCTGTGTTAGCTACGCTTAAAACCCAGGTTGAGCAGTGGCATTTGCTTAATAAAGTATTGGGCGATGCAACGGGTAAAACCATGCGTAACTTAGCGCAAACACAAACGTTAAAAATATTACTGCACTATGCCAACAGCCATTTAAAAACACTCAACAAACGCTACGAGCTTACTGCTATTGCGCAATCGCTAGACATTGCTATTATCGACCGCGACATGGCCGACGAGCAACGCTCCGTTAATACACTTTCAGGCGGTGAATCGTTTTTAGTATCGCTAGCGCTTGCGCTTGGTTTAGCATCGCTTTCATCAAATAAAGTACAAATCAATTCTTTGTTTATTGACGAAGGGTTTGGTACGTTAGACAGCGAAACCCTAAGTATTGCAATGGACGCTTTGGATTCTTTGCAAGCACAGGGTAGAAAAGTAGGCGTTATTTCGCACGTTAGCGAAATGAGTGAACGCGTAGCCACGCAAGTACATGTAAGTAAAAAGCCAGGTGGATACTCCACCGTTGAAGTTTTATAACAAATTAGTAGGAGTTTAAAGTGCCAACATTTACAGGCGAAGAAGCAACTCAGTACGATAGCCGCATTACCCGTTTAGTACCTGGTTACGAGCTATTACATCAACTTACTAATGCACAATTACAAGCAACGCTAAGCGACAATGCACATGTTTTAGTAGTAGGGGCAGGCACTGGCAAAGAAATTCTGACACTGGCCTCCCAGAACCCTACATGGCAATTTACCGCGCAAGACTTATCTGCTGATATGCTGGCGATCGCAAAACAGCGCTTTGACGAGCAAGGCATAAAAAACCGAGTGACTATTCATAGCGGTTCAGTTGAGACGTTAAACACACAAGCTGATGCCGTTTTATGTTTACTCGTTATGCATTTTGTACAAGACAACGGCGATAAAAAACAGTTATTAAAAGCGATTAAAGCCACTCTTAAAAAAGACGCACACCTGTATATTGCCGATTTAATGCGTGCCGAAACTTCATTTGAGCGCGAAGCACAACTTACAACATGCGCGCAGCTTGGTTTAACAGCAGCAGGGCAAACACAAATGGGACACAACCTAGAAAGCGAGTTTTACCCGCTTGATAGAATGCGCTTTAGTGAACTGCTTAACGAGTGTAAATTTGGTATTCCTAAACTGTATTTTAAAGCGCTAGGCTTTAGTGGGTATGTTGTTTAAGTTTATACAAGGCCAAACAAGCTAAATCAGCACCCGCTGTTAAAAATAATTAAACACCGAGCAAATTAGCTCGGTGTTTTTGTATAAATTTCACTACAAGCCAGCACCGCGTTTGTAGGTGAAATATATAATGAAAGCGCTATTTGCAGTTAATAATAGTCTGTAAAGTAAGTTATGCCTTGCCTAAAAAACCACACTCACAGCGACAAGCTCAATTAAAAGTTCAACCGTCTCAAGTCGAACACACCTAATTAGTGAAGCCTATTTGGTTACTTTTTAAAGTGGTTTGGTATAAGCTCAAATACTCTATCTTTATTTTATCAAAGGACCGTTATGAAATTTGAGCAATTATTAAATAATTTTGATATGGGTATCTGTGTCGAACAACTACAAAAAGAATCACTTCTAGATCTTGCTTTGCTTTTTGTTACCGTGGATGGATCTATTGCTGATGAAGAGCTAAATGTAGTTGAAGCATGGGCACATAAGATAGAGTGGAACTCAGCTATTGAGCTTGATAATTATATGGTAGATATGACCAGGAAATGTGTTTTAGCCGTGCAGAGCGGTGAAATAGATTCATTTATTCAACATCGGATGACACATATTATTGATCAACCAATGAGGGTATTTGTATTAGAACTTCTCAAACAAGTGATTGAAGCTGATGGCATTACCGATGAAAACGAGCTTAAAGCATTAAAAATTGTTGAATCGATTGTTTAATCAATTTTAATTATCAAAAAAATCACTCAGTGGCTGAGCTAAGTTCACAACCTCAGTTATGAGTGATTTAATCATTAACACTCAAATTTCTTACAAAAATAAGTTTTACTGATTAAAATTTGCAGCCAGTTCAAACTTTAACTTATTATGGTTGTTTAATTAAATCTAATTACATTACATAGCTTAAAATAATATGGCCGAATAACAAACTATTCGGCCTGTAACATATATCAATTAAGCTTGGTTTCTGGCCTACAAAGCTTAATATGTGTTTTATGCCTAGGTACCCTTTTACACGTTTTTTTTGTACCAGCAGGGCTTTCAACAGTACTATTTACACTACTTACTGGCACGCTACTGCAGCCAGAAAGAGCGATAGTAGTTAGTATTAATATCAGTACATGACTTTTCATTAGATTTCTCTCAATAACAGACTACTAATTAGACTTTAGGTATGGGCCGTTATGCGTCTACAAAAATAACTTCACCAGAGATAAAGCCATCAACCGAACGCTCAAACGCTTTACCTACAAGTTTACCTGGTACTGGCTGAAAACCTGGCATCATTTCACCGTAAACGCCCCATGCTTCTTCTAGTACGGTAGGGTTAACCACGTTAATACGTGTGCCACGAGACATTTCTAGTGATACACATCTAACAAAGGTATCTATTGCACCGCTAGTTGTTGCATCAGCAATCGCAAACGGAATAGGCTTAACGTTTAAAATACCGCTAATTAACGTAAATGAACCGCCATCAGCAATGTACTTTTGGCCTATGCGTACAAGGTTAATTTGCCCCATCATTTTACTCATAATAGTGCTCATCCACTGGGCTTCGCTCATATCTGCAAACGTTTCGTACTCACATAAACCCACTGTATTAACTACGGCATCAAAATAGCCTACCTTTTTATACAGTTCAGCAATTGACTGCTCACTGGTAATATCAACAATATGATCTACATCGCCAGAGCGACCTGCGGTAATTACTTTGTGCTTAGATAAACCAGCTAATGCCGCTTGACCCATTTTGCCTTGTGCGCCTATTAAAATTACTGTTTTCATTGTTTGATCCAATCATTCGATTCATTGTGTAGGGGCATAGTAAGGGGGTATCTCAACAACTAAAAACAACCATTTCATGTAAGTGATACAAAAATAATTGGTAATGTGATACGTTAATCATGCTTAAACAACAAGGGCATTACCATGAGTAAGTTAGACAGGCTAGATATAAAACAGCTGCGTATTTTCCAAGCGCTCATTCGCGAAAAAAACGCATCAAAAGCGGCGAGTAAGTTGGGCTTAACCCAGCAAGCAGTGAGTGAGCAACTTAAAAAGCTACGTGATGTGTTTAACGACCAGTTGTTTTTAAGAAAAACAACTGGTTTTGTGCCTACGCCCTATGCTGAGGAGCTATCAGTAGATATAGACAAGCTGCTAAACGACTTTCAGGCATTATTGGCACCTAAAATATTTGACTCAAAAACGGTTAACGGTGCGTTTGTAATAGCCGCTACTGATTACGCACAACAAGTTGTTTTGCCTGCACTTGTAAAAGAGCTAAGAGAACAAGCGCCCAATTTAAAGCTAATAATAAGAGACTTTGAACTCGACAGTCTGCACGATTTAATGGAAAACGGTAAAGTCGATTTAGCAATAGCTTTCCCTGACTACATTCCAAGTACTTACCCCATTGTTAAGCTATTTGAAGAACAACATATTTGCGTTACCTCGCCGAATTCATCAATAGCAGGGACTAGGCCAACCCTTGCACAAATAGCCAGCTATCCAAGCATTATTGCCTCACCTTCGCGTCCAAATTTTAAAGGCTCTATTGACGATTGGTTTAAAAGCTTTGATTTAACACGCAATGTTGTTATATCGGCACCATGTTTTTCTATCGTGCCGATGTATCTAGAAACTACAGACTCCATCGCATTCTTACCCACACGCGCAGTAAGCTCAGAGCTGGTAAAAATTGATTTGCAACAGTTACCAGCCCCGTTTGACGTAATAGCCGCATGGCACCCGCGTTACAGTAAAAATCCGCTTCATAAATGGGTGGTATCAAAGCTAGTTGTTGAGTAAAAAAGAGTGTGTTTAATTTCACTACATACTTTTACAGTTTCTGACAGCTACAAACAAAGTTCCCACATATTTTTTATGCTCTAATGCTTATTATTTCCCTATTAAAATGATCAAAAGGAACTCAACATGAAAAAATATTTAATCGCTGTATTACTGCTAACCGGTTGTGCTTCACAAGGTGTTGACCGCAACAATCAAAATCATATCGTTAAGCGCTACTATGCATCACTGCAATCAGTCCAAAAAGTAACTCTTTCATCAGAGGTAGGAACTGGTATTGCTGCTGGGGCAGGGTTTGGTTTTGTTGATGGCTTAGATGGTAACACTGAAGACATGGTGGGTGGTGCAATCATCGGTGGCCTAGTTGGAGGTTTGTTTACTGCTCTATTTGAAGGCGGTAACACAGCATACGAATATAAATTATATGCAGCTAAAGAAGGGGAGTTTACTGTTATTCAAAAACAAAAACTCGATAACAGTACGCAATGTGTAGTCATAAACGCAGGCAAAAAAATAACGCTTGAACCTGTAGACAATAAATATTGTACACCAAACCTAATCATCAATAAAACGGCTGGTATATAATAGTATTAGCCATTTTATTTAAGGTTACTAAGAGCTCAGTAATCCATTAAGCACTTAAAATACAACCTAGTGAGAGATTGAATCTTGAACGCCCTCCAGTACTGAGCACTGCATATTACTTTACTATTTCATGCGGTTTAATTTATTAAGCTTTATTTGCATAGGCTGATATATTAGTCCCGCAGATTCAGAAATATTACCTACACACTCGAACCCATAATTAAGATAAGCTTGTACCGAAGTTAAAGAGGCACTTACTGTTATTGTGTCACTTCTAGCATGTGCAAGCACTCTTAAAATCAACGATTTACCGATCCCCTTTTTTTGACAACTAGGTGCAACAAAAAGCATCGCAATGTGACGACCAGCTTTAAGCTCTATAAACCCAACTACCTTGCTATTACTTTCGTAAACACACATTTCATTGTCTGCCGCCATACGAGCTTCTAAATTTTCTAAAGATATAATGCTTTGAAACGTCTTAATACCTTCAGCTTGAAGTGTAGGTGCCACAGAGCTCATAAATGCATCAGTACATACAGTTCTAATGGAATATAGATCCATTGAGCAAACTTTTCTTATAAACATTAAAGAGCCTTTTAAACTTAACTAATTTTAAAACTATTTTTCTTATAGCTAAACCATATCCGAGTTTATTTATTGATTTAATTACTTAGTTGTCTCTACATTAGGATGTGGTTATTCCCCATAAATAGACGATAACGTAGCATTAATGCCAAACAGTCTGCTGCAAAATAAATCATGAAAGGTCAACACGGCCTAATCTCTTTTAGCGCATCCAACGCAGCTTGTGCTTTATCTGTTTGCACAAAAATATGGTCGTGATAAAACGCAGCTACCACATTAGCGCTAATGCCATGCTCAGTTAGCTTTGCAGATACCGCAGCCGTTAACCCAACGGCCTCTAAGCTTGAATGTACGTTAAGGGTAATTAAATTATATTTACCCTCGTAGGTAATACCTGCTTTATCGGCGGTTTCAGCTTTCAAAATAAGGGTTAGCCCTTCTTCTTCAACGTAAGTGGCCAGTGGCTCTAAGTGAACATAATCAGCCAATTTTCCTGCTAAGCAACAAAAAATATACTCGCCTTGCTTAAGCTCTGGCTGCATTGATTTTAATAATTCGTTTAACTCTAAAATTCCGGCCATGGTCGTTCCTTACAATGTGTTATTTAGTCATTTTTAGCTGCGCGACTAGCTCGCTTAATCTCGCTATTTTTATATTACTTAACTGTCTATAATCAAAATATGGGCACACAATAATGTTGTTACTGGTGTCTATTGCAAACTCATCGTCAAGCCAATCAAAGTGTGCATGTAACTTACCTTGTTGTAATAAGTTTTTAGCGTGCGTACGACCGGCAATTATGTGTAGCTGATTTTTATTGCTGGCTTTGCTAATATCAGGCGCGCTAAATAGCAGGGCGGTTTTACTGTTTTTTTGTAGTAAATACTCATCGCGATATTGTTGCCAAGTAGATGCTTGTTTGGCAAATGAGTAATGCTCACTTGGCAGAGCAAACAACACTTTGGCGTAGACGTTAAATACCTTGCGCCAACCATTACCACAGTGCTGGTTTATGGTATCTATTTGTTCATTTTGAACCGGCTCAAGGCATTTAAGGGTTTCAAAAAACGGCATCGGCGGCGCTTTTGTTATGTATACAGCCACGCTAAATTGCGTATCACCTAAGCCAACTAATTGTGTGTTCAAGTTAGTTAGCCTTGTTTTGCGCTAAAATACGGTCGAGGTTATTTGCAAAGTTTTGACGGTCGGTTTGGCTAAGTGGCGGCGGCCCACCACTCATTTCTACGCCACTTGAGCGCATGGTATCCATAAAGTCGCGCACGTTAAGTATTGAGCGGATATTCTCGGTGGTATAAAGCTCGCCACGTGGATTAAGCGCTTGCCCGCCGTTATCAATTACTTCACTTGCTAGCGGAATATCGCCTGTAATAACTAAATCACCTTTTTCAACACGTTTTACTATTTCGTCGTCGGCTACATCAAATCCCGACGATACTTGAACGCGGCTTATGTATTTTGACGGCGGAATACGCATTGCGTGATTAGCCACTAAAATAGTCTCGATTTTCATACGCTCTGCAGCTCTAAAAAGTATTTCTTTTATAACAACAGGACACGCGTCTGCATCTACCCAAATTTTCATGCTATGGTCATTTTTATTGCTTTAGAATTAATATGATCCTATAGCAAATTTTTTTAATCGGCTAGCAAACTTTATATCCATCTATATTTAGATAATACGTACGATTTATGTAATTAAAAAAGGAGCTTACATGAAGGCTATAAAATACGGTTTACTTATTACGGGGTTGTTTTTTCTTAGTGCCTGCACCAGCCCTCCTGAGGGAATAACACCCGTTAAAAACTTTGATATACAAAAATATAAAGGCAAATGGTTTGAAATAGCGCGTCTTAATCACTCATTCGAAGAAGGTATGGAGCAAGTTACCGCGACTTATTCAATTAACGACGACGGCACAGTAAAGGTCCTTAACAAAGGGTATTTAACGGATGATAAAAAATGGGATGCCGCTGAAGGCTTAGCCAAGTTTGTTGAGGGCACTGACACTGGACATTTTAAAGTCTCGTTTTTTGGTCCATTTTATGGCGCTTACGTGATTTTTGAGCTTGATCAACCCGATTATCAATATGCATTTATAACCAGTTACAACAAAGATTACTTGTGGTTTTTGTCGCGTACACCAACGGTTAGTAAAAAACTTAAAAAGCACTTTTTAACTAAAGCTAAAGAGCTAGGGTTTGCTACCGATAAAATAATTTGGGTAAACCATTAGGGTCTGTTTATCTTTCGAGGTTGAATTTGCAGCAGACTGCTTGGTATTTAGGCAAGGCAGAGCCTATATAGTGTGGTTATTCCCCATAAATAGGCGATAACGCAGCATAAATGCCAAACATGCGCTGCCCGAAGGGTTCTGCCTAGGGGCAATTTACTCTTTGTTGCTCGGTTTTTATTTATTCTTACAAGGATGTAAGCCATTAGAGTAACGCAGGAGCAGTTACCGAGCCCACTAGGTTACAAACCTCGCGCCGCAATTAAATCGCCCCTAGATAGAACAAATTTCAATCCTGAAAGGTCAACAGACCCCACTATGTAAAGGGGGTTTACAGTGAGTTAAAGACGCTTTTAAAGTGGTAATAAAAAACCCTCACACTGTAAAGTAACTTAAATATATTATGGTTATATTGTGTACTTGCCGTGAGACAGCAAGTATTGGAAACACTGAATATCCCCTATTGTTGGCAAGCTATATAGCTTGCCATTTTTTTTGCCTAATATGTGGAAAAATAACGGATCACGTTTTTACTAACTAAGGCTAGTTTAACGCTAAATACAACCCGCTTAGTACAACTAATACGCTATTTAAAACACTAAACAACTTTACGTAGCCTACTAAAAAATTATAAAAAACCATTATAATCAGTACACTCAAGCTCATGAATCCACAAAACAACAAAGCCCCGTAGCTTCCTTGCGTTACTACACAAAACACTAAACTTAGTAAAATACTGATCCAAGCGATTAGTAACAGCTTTTTACTCTGTAACTCAGTGGGGCGTTTTTTAAATACATCTTTAAAATGATTGAATTTAGCCAATGCAAAACAGTTAAAAGCAAACAAACAAAGGCTAAAGGATAATAAATCAATCATATATTTTGATCCTTTCGCTTTTTATTTACAATGTGATTGCTTCGTTTTGTAGGTTGTTTATGAGTACGTAATTTTTCGGTTTGTATAAAAAACAATATACTAAATAACAAAAACACAGCATCAAAAGTAAATAAAGCCCACTGCTTATGCAGTAAATAACTAACTATATTGCCGTTGGTGGTAAGCGCATTCACAACAGGTACGCTTAAACACGCTATACCATTTATAACCGCCATAATTTGCCACTGACCTTTACCACGCTTTAATAACGCAATAACAGCAACTGCTAACCACGTTAAGAAAAATGCGAGTACTTCTTTATCAGCACGCGCTGTAATTTCTGGGTTTAGTATTCTGTTAGCTAAAAAGAATGCGCAGGTAGCCAATGGTAACCCCATTAATGTAGCCAAGTTTAATCCTTCAACCAGCTTTAAACCTAGTGACGGTTTTGCATCGGCTTTCATACGATCGCGTATGCGCTTTGCCCACATTATACAACCGGAGCCAATCATTACGCAGCCAGCAACACCGCCTAAAAAATAGAGCCACCGCAATAGTGGATCGGCCAAACGACCGGTATGAAGCGAGTTCAACGATTCGTAAAGCACTTTACTGGCCGTTAAGTCATCATTAGTTTTAGCAACGAGATCTCCCGTAGCGCCGCTAAATATTAAACGTGGGGCTTGATCCCGTAATGTTTTACCTGTACTAACCAATACTGTGATTGTTGATGACGCCATATTAGGATTGCTCACTTGTACACGGGTAATATCAGCATTTGGCCACTTAGTATAAACCTGATCCAAAATACGCTGTATTGGTACCATTGCCGATCCGCCTTTGGCTTTATCTGTAATGGTATTGCGAGGCGTTACATCATTAAAAAAATCGCGCATACCGTTATCATACGTCGTTTGCGCAGGGTAGGGGAACAACATAAATATAAGTGTAATCATACCAGTGTAGGTAATCATTAAATGAAAAGGTAGGGCAAGCACAGAACTTAAATTATGAGCATCCAGCCATGTGCGGCTGCCTTTATTACGTCTAAAACTAAACATATCTTTAAAAATACGTTTATGAATAACTACACCCGATATAATCGCAATTAGCATAAATAAGCTTGCAAAGCACACAAGCCATCGCGCGGTTATTACATCAATGTAATGTAAATCAAAATGTAGACGATAAAAAAAGTTACCGCCTTTGGTCTCTATAAATGGCTCAAGCTTTTGCATTGTATTAGGGTCTAACTGGGTGTTTTCAAATTTACTGCGGCGCTGGCCTAGCTCTTTTGGTTTTGCATAGCCATATACTAGATAAGGAATACGCGACTCTGGAAGCGTAATACGCCAGCTTTGTGAATTAGCCCCTTGAGTAGCTAAGTAATCAAACCCTGTAATTATTTGCTGTTGTTGCGCTTCAATACGTTGTGCCTGAGTTTGCACATTATGAATAGCTGGTTGGTTCCATAAGCTTATCTCGTCTCTAAAAAAGCTAAGTGTTCCAGAAAAAAATATTAAATAGAGTAACCAACATACCAGTAACCCTACCCACGTATGCAACCAAGTCATTGACCGAAAAAAACTGTCTTTCATAGCCAGTCCTTTAATGCTACTAATAAACTAACTTGTGTCCCCGTACTTAGTAAAATACTGATCCAAACTGTTTTTAAAGATTTTACATAAAATGCATAAATAAAAACGAGTGCATAAATCAAAATACTTAACGATACACATAACAACACCGCATCCGATTTAGTCAGCGGTAATAAAAAACTTAACAAAGACGTGCTCGCTGCTGTAAAAAAATAGCCGCCTACAATGGCAATAAAAAAGCGTGATAGCACTAAAAACTGGTAGTTAAAGCTAGAAGAACGTTTGAAAATTTGTGAAAACTGCGCGCTAAGCGATTGTGCCTGCATAATGAGTTAGTCCCTTAAATACAGAGAGTAAAAATTTAGGCGCTATTATATAGCTTATAAATACAAAAGATAGTTATTCTCATTTGCAACATTTAAGCTTTCACGATTCAAGCTTAGTAAAATACTGATCTCAAATATAAAGGGGATATTTGATTAGCAGCCCACTAAGGTTTAAGGTGGTTTACCATTAATTTATAAGCGCTTTAATAACGATGAACAATAATGAAAAACTAAATTATGTTGAATTTCCTGCATGCGATTTATTAGCCACTAAATCTTTTTTTAGCCGTGTATTTAATTGGCAATTTACCGATTACGGCCCTGAATATACGGCGTTTAGCGGCCAAGGGCTTGATGGTGGATTTTTTAGCGCACCGCTTAAATCGCTCACTCAAAATGGCGCTGCACTATTGGTTTTTTATAGTAACGACATTCACGCCACGTATCAAAAAGTAGAGTTACATGGAGGTAAAATTTTAAAACCCATTTTTGAGTTTCCTGGTGGTTGCCGCTTTCACTTTACAGAGCCAAGTGGCAACGAATTTGCTGTATGGGCTGATAAACAATAGATTTTTAAAGGCCTACAGCTCGGTAGCGGTTAAAGATCACGATTTTACTAACTAATGCCCGTTTAAATTAAAATAAACCGATTTTTTACCAACTCATTTGTTCTAAACGGCTATTTAGAACAAATATTGAGCATTTAAGGCCAAATAAACATGAATACCCGCCAATTATTAGAACAAGTTAGTAAATGCGTGATCTGTGCTCCTCACTTGCCTTTAGGCGCTCGCCCTGTAATACAATTTAACCCAAATGCACGTATTTTAATTGCAGGCCAAGCCCCAGGGATAAAAGTTCACGAAACAGGGGTTCCATTTAACGACGCAAGCGGAAATCGCCTACGAGAATGGCTCGGGCTCACAAATGATGAATTTTATAATGAAAACAATATTGCAATTTTACCTATGGGTTTTTGCTACCCAGGGAAAGGAAGGTCGGGGGACTTACCCCCTCGCAAAGAATGCGCATCCGCATGGCGCGAGAAATTATTAGCTAAACTGCCAAATATTGAACTAACAATAATACTTGGCAAGCATGCTCAGGCATACCATTTACCCCATACTAAAAAACAGCCATTAACGCAGTTAGTAAAATCGTGGCGTGAGTATTGGCCAAGCTATTTAGTACTCCCCCATCCAAGTCCGCGCAACAATATTTGGCTTAAAAAGAATCCGTGGTTTGCCCAAGAGGTGTTGCCAGAAATTAGTAAAAGAGTGATCTCAATACTTACACCTTAGGGCATTTCAAACTGTTAAATAAAAGCTGAGTACAGGTGCGTTTTCATTGCTCTGCATAATATTGAGTAATCAAAGTGCCTCATTCAAAGCATACTTTTTTGCAGCTCATTATTTAGTGTTCACGAGAATGTTAAAGCAATAGCTCCTTTTTAACTTTAAATTACTCTGTAAAACAGAGTCAATAAATAGATACGAAACATTTTTACATTCGTTTGTTAATACTTTACTATTAATAACTAATTTATAAGTACAATTAGTTAACAAATAAATTGAATATTGTATTCATTAAAGTTAAGTTAGCGTTAATGGATTACAGCCGCTTATCTAATTAAGTCCGCATATGGAATACAAGGAGGTAGTAGTAAGTATAATAATTATATAAATAACGGATAAATTATGAATAAAAAAATTTTTGCAGCAACCGCTTTACTAGCAATGACATCTACTTCTTTACTAGCATCTAGCGAAACATTACAAGCAAGTGTAAATGGCTGGAGCGAACCAACTTTTGTAGAAGATAACGCTGTTCATTTTGGTAAAATTCGTTTAGCAACGGGTTCAACTTGTACAATGGATAATGCCGGTGCAGTAACAGGCGATTGTGACGCTTCAGATGCAAACATTCAATTGGGTGGCGTAACCGTTTCTGGTTTGGCTCCAAATTCAGCAATGAACATCACTGTATCTGGTAGCACAAGTGCAAACCTTACTTTTGCGCCAGTAACGACTGCCACTGATGGTACTACATCTGTAACAACTGCAAATACTGTTGCTTCTCCATTTACTACTGATGCAAGCGCAACAGATATCGTAATTGGTGTTTATGGCGCTATGACTGTAGCAGCCGATCTTACAGCGGGCGATCTTTATGCTGTAGATTACACGGTTGATGTATCTTTCCAGTAATATTATTTATTATATTGTTATAGCCCTCGGTTATTAATAATATAAATTGTGTGGAGCATAACGCTCCACATTTTTTTTATCATGTTGTTGAGTTGTCTCATGAGTTTTAAATTTTTTCGTTGGGCAACGTTTTGCCTAACCCTCCTATTGCCTCAAATTTGCAGTGCAAACCTTTCTTTATCTGAATATCGTTTATATTTTGATGGACGTACTAAAAATAATTCATTAATGATTAGAAACACTTCTGATAAAAATCTCGATTTTAAACTTAGTCTCACGCACAAAGATATGACCGAAGAAGGCTCACTAATCGATGCAACGCCTAAGCAAGTAGAAGGGCGATCTGCAGCTGGCATGTTACGATTTTCTCCACGCCGTGGTTCTATTGCACCAAAAGGTATGCAAGCGATAAGAATGACGGTGCGAAAAAAAGCAGAATTACCCGCAGGAGAATACAGAGCAGTACTTAAAATAGTTGCATCTGAAGCTCCCGATCCTAATGCCGTAGGTATAACTATACGCCCTAAAATTTCTTACAGCGTACCGGTTATTGTGCGCCATGGTCAGTTAGAAGCTGACTCACAATTAATAAACCCACAGCTAATTAGCCAAAATGGTCGACCGACCATTATGTTTTGGCAAACACTAACAGGTAATCGTTCACTATATGGCAACTTTGAACTGACAGATAGCAATAACTTACCTGTCGGAGAAGTAACAAACGTAGCTGTTTATACGCCTTTATCGCGTCGTAAAGTCTATATATCATTGCAACAGCCTGTTGTCGGTCCGCTGACACTTAAATACACAGAAAATCCCCAATATGGTGGCAATATTGAGTTAGCAATACCCGTTAATATTCAATAGCACGTGTTTAAGCTAAACGCCTTGCGTTATAGCGCTTTAATTAGTTTGTTGCTCTGTGTTGTTATGCCTCAAACATTATTCGCTAATGAGCAAATGCCTCTTCATCAATGGCCTATTGATGAAGAGGCATTCGTGATCGTAAATGTAAAAGTAAATGGCCGATCGGTTGTATCCGACTTAGAAGCTTACTACACGCCATCAAATAAGCTGTTGCTACCAATAAGTGTTCTTAAATCAACGATGGGCATTAACTTTAGCGTTACCGAAAATAGCTTAACTGCAACAGTTGACGCAACTGAGCTAACGCTAAGTTCAACTTTGCTAACAGAACAACCGGTAACACCAACAGTATCTTTTTGGGCTAAAGATGATTACGACTACTACGTAGACTTATCCGTTATTAATACGCTTTTACAAACCGACTCAATATTTGATTACTCGCTCATGCAAGTCACCTTTATGAGTGATTTATTAAGTACCACAAATGATAAAAAAAGCACAACTGTCACACATAAGCAGGTTATAGCCCCGCAATATGATCACTTTATTGAAGATCAATACCGTTTACTAACATACCCAATTTCTGAGTACACGGTTTCATCAAGTGCCACATCTAAGCAAGCACGTTATAAGGGTTTAATTAGGCTCAACAGCTATTTTGATTTATTTCACCATCGAGCAGAGGTTCGGTTTAATAAAAATGAAAACAGTGATAATACGTTTTTTAAAATTAGCAAAGACTTTAGCTTAACCGATGAAGATCATTCATTAGCTCGCATTCATTACCAATTAGGTGATATTCAATCTCAATCAGATCAACTCACAACAGCTTCAAGCCAAGGTCGGGGCATTTATATCTCAAATGCCGATCCACGCTCAGCACAAAATTTTTCATCAATCACCATTGAAGAACCCGCTTTACCCGGCTGGCAAGCTGAGCTATACCGCAATGGGCAATTTTTAGCGACCACACAAGCAAATGACGATAACTTAGTTAAGTTTATCGATATAGAAACATTTTACGGCAATAATATTTTTGAAATAAAGCTCTTTGGCCCACAAGGTGAGCAAATCACACGCACTCAAAAATATACAATAGGGCAAGATGCTCTAGCACCAGGAAAAATAAGCTACCAAGTTGAGTTACTTGAAACAGATAAAAGCGTATTTAATAACAAGCAAAGCACTCAAAATAAATTTAGTGACACGTTTAAAGCCAGTGTTTCATATGGGATCAGTGAAAATTTAACCTATGATGCGCAAATCACTCAACTAGGTACTGATGAGCACACTCGCTATATATCATCAGGGTTAAATATACTTACCGAGCATGGCAGCTATCGGCTCTTATCTACCAAACAGCTTAATGCTGGCAATGCTTATTATGCAGGCTTCAGGGGGTTATTCTCTAGCGATTTTTATAACGACGTCAACGTCAATTTAGAATATACCGCCTTAGATGATTTTTCGAGTGCATTGTTTTTGCCACAAAGTAATGCACTTAAAAATAGATTGTCGGTTAGTTTAAATGGCCGTTCTGATTCATTTGACTCTTTAAATTGGAATATGAAATGGCTTAACGAAACCCGTGAAAGTAAATCAAACAAAAATACATTTTCATTTGGTATCAATAAAAATCACATTGGTGGCACATGGGCTGGACGCCTTTTTTATAATGACCAAGAAGATAAGCTAACCAATCAGCTTTATTCATCTATCGATATTGCTTCTTGGAAATGGACAAATACACTTGATTGGCTGCCTATAAATGGGGGAGACCTAATTAGTCTGCGCAGTAATTTACGTTGGCCGCAAACACAAGATTCCTTCAATCAAACCCAATTGTCGTATAACCCCAACTCATCAGCGACCACGCAATTAAGCCATCAATATACTTACCGCTATGACATTTTTAATGTTCAAGTCTCAGGTCAATACGATAGTCGTGGAGACTGGCGCGTGTCATTAGGTTTAAACGGCACATTTAGCTTTGATCATCTTGAGTTAGATATGGTATTTGACACTCCAAGAGCTCTTAGCGGCGGACAACTTGAAGCATCTGCTTTTATTGACTGGAACGAAAATCGAATATTTGATCAAGGTGATGAAGCATTAGAAGACGTACGCTTTACCGGTAATTATTTATGGCGAAATAAATTCACAAACAATACAGGCAAAACACTACTGCCAAGCAGTCATGGCGGGCAAGTTTTAGAGGTCGATTTACGCACTTTACCAAATCCATATTTGCAGCCTGTACTTGGAAAAATAAAAACCTACGCTCACCGAGGGGGTCAGACTAAAGTTAATGTACCAATGGTCATTTTTAATGAAGTAGAAGGGACTGTTTATTTTGCAAATAATGATAAAAGCAAACCTGTTTCAGGCGTAACCGTTTTTTTAAAGCAGACCAATGGCGACAAAGAATACACAACAACTACCGAATACGACGGATATTATTATTTTTCTGATGTAAGCCACGGAAGTTACAAAATTGAAGTTGAAGCAAATACATTAAATATAAAAAATCTCGTTGCTAAAAACTTACCCGAGCGCGTTATTACTTCTAAAACGGGTGATACTATTATTTTAAAAGATATCGTTCTACAACCTAAAGACAATACAACAAACTCAATAGAGTTAGCTGATAAGCCATCAGAAAAATCTTACTTTGTTCAGCTTGGTGTATTTAAAAAGTTTGAATCAGCAGTAATAGTAGCAAAAGAGGTTGACTGGCAAGCGCATCCTTTAAAATTATATAAACATCAAAGCCGCGACAGTTACTATTTGGTGACAGGCCCTTATGCAAACACCCAAGACGCGCAAAAAACAATTAACCATGTCTACTCAACGCCTGCATTACATGGCAGTTTTATGGTCGATGCTAGACGATATGCATCCACTGATTGGCAACTGATAGGCGCATGGGGAGAGCAAAAAAAGAACACGCAAGGGCTGTATTTTGCCAATACGCCGCGTACACCTCTAAAAAAGCAATAAAACCTCACTTAATAAAAGCTGATTTTCCACTGTTCACTATCAACAGAAATATTAGGGCGTGTTGACCTTTTGTGATTAATTTTGCAGCAGTACGTTTGGTATTTAGGCAAGGCAGAGCCTGTGGTGTGTGGTTGTTCCACATAAATAGGCGATAACGCAGCATAGATACCAAACATGCGCTGCCCTTTGGGTTCTTTCTAGGGGCAATTTACTCTTTGTTGCTCGGTTTTTACTTATTCTTACAGGGATGTAAGCCATTAGAGTAACGCAGGAGCAGTTACCGAGCCCACTAGGTTACAAACCTCGCGCCGCGATTAAATCGCCCCTAGATTGAACAAATTTCAATCCACAAAGGTCAACACGCCCTAATGGTAAAAAGTATTTTTTATTACTCTCAGGCCCACACATACAACAATCACAGAGCGCATGTAGCACTTTAACTAGTCGGCAAATAAACGAAAGCTCTAAACCAATAAAAAACATTGGAACGACTTATACAAATTGCCTTAAATGAGCGTGCTATTTAGCGCTTGAAATAAGCATACTTTAAATAAGATTAGTATTATTGAGCTGTAAAGTATGTCGTTTGTGAGTGACCATTTTTATCGAGGTACGTTGTGCACTTTATTTCGCAACGCGCACCCGCCGATTCAGCAAGCCAATTGGATTGAGGCTGTTTTTTTAAATAACAAGCCGAATAAAAAGCATCTTCTTTTTGTGCGGAAACTAAAATACAACGAGCATAGTAACCAAGTTGTAACTCTTTAATTGGAAAAACTTGCTCTTGAGCAATAACCCCCGCACTAAATGTCTGGCTGGATTTTGCATAAGCAGATAAAGAAATATACGTAATACTCACCAATAATATACTAATAAATACATACCATCGCTTCATGTTATTACCAAAAAAAATAAGCATGTTACAAGTGTAGATGCAAACAAGTTAGTTCGTTAATTTATACATTATTTTCTAGCAGATACACACTCGCTAAATTAGGCTGAGCAGAACACTTAAGGCAAAACCTAAACTTTGTAATCACTTGCTGTTATTAAAAAATATTATATGGGTAGAAACCAAAAAGGTGGCAAATGCCACCTTTTTATATAAAGCAATACAGTTTATAAAAGAGCGAAAAGCTTTTTAAGTTGCGGCATGTATTCACTCACAAGCTCAAGATTACTTTCGCTAACGACTGGCTCACTCGATTTAGCGGCACTTGATGCATTGCCCAATGACCCCATTAACGAACTAGCGCCTTTATCTTTAACGCTTTTCATACTTTGAAAACCACCCATTAATTTATTAGCGGTTTCTTTGTTTTCGTCAGATAAACCCGACTTAAGGTTTTCAATGTAAGCCATAGACACTTCTGAGCCAACAGTAATTAGCTGCTCTGGTGTAAAACCGTAACGGCTCGTCACACCTTCAAAACTTTTATACAAGTCGTACTCTTTAATCATACTTAGTGCACTGTTAGCTAACGAACTTTGCTCTGATGTTGTTTGATCAGCAGATGCACCTAACATGCTTCCTAAATCAATACCTTTTAAAGAATCTTGAGCGCTCGCCCAGCTTGTTACCGCTGGTAGTGCTTTCATGTAGCTTTGTAAATCACCTTCGGTGATGTCTTTTGCAAAACCAGAGAAGCTCATTGCTAACAAACTAAGTGATACGAGTATTTTTTTCATATGGGTATTTCCTATTATCGGGGGCTATTTTATAAAGCCCTAAATAAATAGGGCAGTTCAATTAAAAACTAAATACCTGCATGTGCCAACACAAAACAATACATTAGCGAATTTTACAGTACAATTCATGGGAGTTAACGAAAGTACTAGGATTTTAGTTGATTCACCCTAAGTCTATGTGCAGGTGATATAATGCATTTTTAACAACGAGAGCTGAATACAATGTTAACAATTTCAAATACAGTCACAATTGATGAGTGGGAGCTAGAGCTAACCGCTATTCGCTCTCAGGGTGCCGGTGGTCAAAATGTTAACAAGGTAGCAAGTGCTATACATTTACGTTTTGACATTAACCGTTCTAAATTACCTGACTTTTACAAAGAACGCTTACTCGCTTTAAAAGATTCTAGAATAACTAAAGATGGCGTGTTAATCATTAAAGCGCAAAGTCATCGTACACAAGAGCTTAATCGAGACGATGCACTTAAACGTTTAAAAGACCTTATTTTAAGCGCGACAGTAGTAAACAAGGCTCGAAGAGCCACCAAGCCAAGTCGAAACTCTCAGCGTAAACGCATGGATAAAAAAACCAAACACGGCCAAAATAAAGCATTGCGTGGCAGTGTGAAAGTTTAACATGTAAACGCGAAGCCTTTAAATAACTCAATAATTAGAAGCCTTGCTTCTCACGTGAGCAAGCTCTACGTCTACAAATGTGCATATTTACTGACCTGTAGACGCACAGCTTGCTAGCGTGTAAAAACGCAGTTTTTAAAATAACTCAATAATTAGAAGCCTCGCTTCTCACGTGAGCAAGCTCTACGTCTACAAAATTTGCAACCTTATTAACTGGTAGACGTGCAACTTGCTGAAATATAAACGTAGTTTTTAAAATAACTCAATAATTAGAAGCTTTGCTTCTCACGCGAGCAAGCTCTACGTCTACAAATGTGCATATTTACTGACCTGTAGACGCACAGCTTGCTAGCTGTGTAAAAACGCAGTTTTTAAAATAACTCAATAATTAGAAGCTTTTCTTCTTACGTGAGTAAGCTCTACGTCTACAAAATTTGCATATTTACTGACTGGTAGACACGCAGCCTATTGCCGTGTAAAAACGCAGTTTTTAAAATAACTCAATAATTAGAAGCTTTGCTTCTTACGTGAGCAAGCTCTACGTCTACAAAATTTGCAACCTTATTAACTGGTAGGCGCACAGCTTGCTGGCGTGTAAAAACGCAGTTTTTAAAATGGCTTAATAATTAAAATTTATTTAATCAAAGGTATGATGACGCGTTGCACTAAAACGATTAAGCAAATGATGCATAACATATACAGCACATAAACTTAAAATAATCGCCACCGATACCGAACTAAATCGATACAACGCACTGTAAATTAAGTCTTGCCTTGGGCCTAATGACTGACCAAATAAAATACCAAATGTGGTTAATACACCAAATCCTATACCAGGTATACCGCCACCTAAAATATGAAACCGTGCAAATACAAACGATAAAATCCACAATATAGCCACCGGAAATAGTAAAAAATCGGTGTGATTGTACAAAAAAAACTGCGATAACAGCGCGGCATTACAACCAATCAATGTACCAATTGCACGTTGCCAGCCTGCCATACCTGCTGCTTTCCAACACAATGAAAACAAAATCAGTACTGAGGCCGCTTGTGCTGAAATTGAATCTTGTAAATCAAGCACCTGAAAAACCACAAACGACAGCGTTGCCACACTGGCGCAAAGTAGCACTTCATGGCGGATGCTTTCTTTAGGTTTAGCTGGCATTACTCGCCCAGGACGTGCGGTTACATCTGGAAACACCCCATGCATTATCGCGGCAATAATTACGGTTAAAATAATAGCCAAACCGTTACTTAAAATCAGCGGGTAGATACTACTGCCTTGATCAACATAGCTCGAAAAATGCAGTTGAATTGAAAGGCTAACCACGCCTAAAGCACCAAATAAAAAGGCGCTACCGCTACTCATTTTATGAAATAAAAAACGAAATATGCCAAATACAAGTAGCGTCATAACGACAGGCAAGTGAGAAAATAGCCCCTGTATTATAAGCACTATAAATGCACTAAAAGCCGCCGACGCTATAAATTGGTTAATAACGCCACGGCTTAAGGTAGGTACCATGCCGAGTAACAACATAGGATAAACAGTAAAAAATATACCGTTTGGCCAATTCATCAATTTACTAATAGCAAAACCAATAGTGCATCCGCCGGCAATACGCAGTGCTTGGCGAAGGCCATTAGAATCTAATTGTGGGCCTTGGCTAACAACTTGAGTCATACCTTCTCCATTAATAAATGTAGTGCAACCAACTAATAAACCTAATTTGCGCTGCGCCAAACCACTGCCCAATAGCTGACTCTGGCAGTAATTGCACTGTAGCACGTGCACCACTTGGCATATTTTCAATTAAACTTTGATTGTTAACTAATGTTAGATGAATACGTTGACGCTGCGCATCACGCACCCAACGGTTACTAGTCTCAGTAGTACTTAATAAGCCATTGGCACTTAATTGACCATTACTGACACCGGCCTCAAATGTTTCAAGTGTTGCATCGTAAACCTCTCCTGGGCGACTATCAAAAACGACTTTTGCTAGGCTACCGCGCTTCATGTGCAGAAGTGACTTTTCTCTAAAATCGGCAACTAAGTCCGCTTTTTTAGCCACAATCGCTAATAACGGTTTACCTGCAACGGCATATGCACCATCAAGCAATTGTAAGTTAGCAACTATGCCATCACTCAAGGCACGCACTTGCGTATACGATAAATTTAACTCGGCTTGTGCTAACTGATTTGCAGCATGGCGCATTGCTAAATTTTGCTCACCCAACTCACCACGGGCTAGAATAGCTTCAGCTAATTGCGCCTCATACGCTGCTACATTGGATTTGCTTGCTTGATAATTAGCACGAATGCTTTCAAGCTTTTGCTCTGATATAGAGTTTTGTTTGTAGAGTTTTTCGCCTCGACTTTTTAGTAATTTTTGCTCATGTTGTTTAGCTTTTGCTGCACTTATTTGCGCTTCAAGTGCTTTAACATTTGTATCGAGTCGCTTGTTTTGTAATTTAGCATCGTCAAGCGCCAGCTGAGCCTGTTCGTCCGCTAAATTATATGGACCTGGGTCAATGTAAAACAATACATCACCAGACTTTACAGGTTGGTTGTTACTTACTAACACATTGGTTACTCGACCACTTATTTGTGGTGATATTTGCACAACAGGGTGATATACGCGCGCTTGAGGTGTTACAGGTAAAAAAATATCAGCCATTAAATAATAAATAAACACTAAAGCAAACCCAATGAGGGAGAGTCTTACATAGCGGGCAAATTTTTGATCAGGTGTCATTTTTAGCCTTTGCTTGAGAGTTAATGCAATTTAGAGCGTTTTCTTCCATTTTTACCAAACCGTATGCCATTGCATCTAACTGTGCATGGCTAAAACCGCTATATAATTGCGCTTTAATATCAGTTATTCGCTCATTTAAGGTGAATAAAATACTGCGACCTTGCTCGGTAAAATAAAGTTTTTTACTGCGTTTATCGTGCTCATCTACACGGCGCACAATCAATGATTGCTCTTCTAACTGTTTGAGCGTGCGGGTAAGCGACGGCATCTCTATGCCTAAACTCTGTGCCAGCGCTAACTGAGTAACGCCTTCTTTGAGCATATTTATATGCATTAGGGCTGTCCAGCGCGACTGCGTTAACCCTAAAGGCTCAACAGCAATAGTTACCGCCTCACGGCATAAGCGATGCACACGGCCCATATTGCCGCAAAGTGTTAAATCAAGAGTTTCATAAAATGGAATGTTTTTAACCATAGCGCGCTTAATTAGTTAGCAGGCTAACTATAATATCACTACTTAATAAACAACGTAAATATATTAGTTAAAAATGAATTAAAGATGTGTAGTAAGAAATATAAGCGAGGTATAAAACCTCACCTAAATAAAAATAAACGCCATACTTGTCGGTGCTATTTTACATCGCGCTCAAGTAACTAATTTATTATTTACAGCTTTATAAAGCATCTTAAAAATTAAGTAGGTTGGCTGGCGAGTATTGATCGGTTAGTACTTTGGTATCAGCAGGCCAATCTTGACCGTCTTTTGTAAAATACATAAATTCGCTAATTGCTTTTATATCAATGCCGTATTTTGCCAAACGAAGCTCAAGTATTTTAACCCGTGCCTTTATTTGCTCGTTAGTAGGAGGCGCTTTAAGTCCCGCTAAAATAATACGATTACTGCGATTTTCACGGCTTACATTTATAAAATCGCCAAATACAGCGTGGTAAGTTGCCGATTCATGCTCGTATAGTTTACTGCTAGAAAACGTATTAGCAGCAATTATACCGCCGTCGGCCAATACACTTTGTACTTCTTCAAAAAACTCTTTAGTGAGTAAATGCTCTGGAATATAGTCGCCATTAAAGGCATCTAAAATAATCCAATCGTATTGTTGTTTTTTTATTGCAGCGCGCTTTATAAAAATACGACCATCTTGAACGCTTGATGTCACCAAATCATTTTCTATAAAGTTAAAGTAGTCGCGGGCAACTTTAGTCACTGCGGGGTCTATTTCTACATTATGAATTTTTGCCTCTGGATATAGTTCATGAATAACATTAGAAAGCGTACCGCCACCTAACCCTATAATAAGTACATTCTTAGGATTATCGGCTACTAAAAGACTGGAAAAAGTAAGTTTAGTGTAGTTAAAAACAAGTTTGTCGGGGTCATTTTTGTACATACAGCTTTGGCTTGTTTGACTGCTTTTAGTATTAAATTTAAGACAACGTAGGTCCCGAGTTTCTTCAACAATAATATTACGGTAAAGCGAGCGCTCTTCATGAATAACTTTGCTAAACGTCGATCCCGAAAACACGATTAACGGCAGTAAAAAATATTTAAGCATGGGCAAGTTCCTTATTACTCGCCAAGGTATTAATAACCATAGCCACCAAACCTAACGACCCTAGTGTCAAAGCAAAAGCGCCAATAATGGTATTTACGTCAAACGCGAGTACAAAGTAAAAAGAAGTGATAATAGTACCCAGCGCACTGCCAAGCGTACTTACAAAGTATAAACGGCCCGCTACTTGACCACTTTTATCACTATCGGTTACCAGTAAGCGTACAGAGTAGGGCGAAATCATGCCTAAAATAACGGTTGGAATAAAAAATAATGCAGTTGAAGCTAACAGCGAACCATAGCGGCTATCTTCAATATGCGTGAATATAAACTCCATTATTGGCTGCGAAAATAACGTAATAGGCACCACCATAATACTGGCGACTAAAAATATTAAACCATATTTAGTAAGCGATGCATTTTTAGTACTTAACTTACCGCCAAGTAAATAGCCAAATGATAAACTGAGCATAAACACCGTTATTATGCTGCCCCAAATATGTACACTGCTCCCAAAAAAAGGCGCAAGTATTCGCCCTCCTAAAAGCTCAATCCCCATAATGCAAAAACCACTGCAAAAGGCTAAAAAATAAATTAATGCGTTTGTTTTTAAAGTCATGTAATTATCGTTTTGTAACTTAATAGAGCTCCATACTAACGTGATGTAAACATGCCCGCTAGTATAAAAACCACTCAATAAAAACCTTTAAAAGCAAATTAGCCGTGTTTAATAATAGCGGCGCGCAACAAGGGAACTCAGTAATAACCTAAGTTTGTCGTGGTGAAACACGTAGCGCAGGCAAAAGTAACTCGTCGTAAATGTTTTAGAGTAATCGTTACTTAATAAACAAAATACGATCGTGTTGAGCTACCCAGCACTATGATTTTTGGTGGTATTTATATAACGTCTTCATGCTAAAGCGATAAGCCGACATTGTTCCTAACTAAATGCAATAATTAATTGGATAAACAAACGGTTGTGTGCTTACATATTTAGGGAAATGAGCAAGGGACACATCTTGTTCCATTTAGCTTTGCCTAAAAATAATTAAAAACTCAGTAATAGCAATATCTTAGGTAATTTATTAAAACTATATAAAGTAGAAAAGTGAGCGTTACATCGGCAGAAATATGCACGAACGCGATAAATTGTTAGCAGCATAGGGAATTACATGACCATTAGAGAGGCTATTCAGAACGATGCAAGTCAAATTAGTTTACTAATTTCAACACTAGCTGAAAAGTATATTTTGCCTAGTTGTTCGAATGAAGGTGGTAAATTATTGCTTGCTTCAATGGCACCGGATTCTATCAAACAGTATATTAATGATGGCTATCAATACCATGTTGTTGAATATGATAGCAGAGTCATCGGAGTAATAGGTATCAAGAATAATTGCCACCTTTATCATTTATTTGTTTCAGACTCTCACCAAGGCAGAGGGTTATCTAAAAAGCTTTGGTTGCACGCAAAAAATATTTGTCATCAAAATGGCAATGAAGGTGTTTTTACTGTTAATTCGGCCTTAAATGCTAAGAATGTATATCTTAAGTTAGGTTTCACACCTACCGGTGAAGTAAGAGAAAAATCAGGTATTAAAGATATACCCATGAAAATTTACTGCTAACCGAGTAGCTGGAGGGCTCTAACCTCCAGCCCACATAACACCCGTCATGCGCTTTTTATTAGCAGGAAGTGTAATGAGCGGTTCGCCTCCTGTAATGAAAGACCAATAAACAATACACCCATGCTAAATTTTGCACTTTTTAATCAGGGGGCTGTACTGTTCCTTCAACTAGCGTGGTTGTCTGGTTTAGTAATTATACCTTCTAAGATATCAATTAAAACAATATCAAACTCTTTTTATATTCTGCGTAAAAGTACAGTAATCGATTGAACCAGAATAGGAACTCAGTTATGGTTAAACCATTAATGAAAATGAGTTAATCGACAGACTCGTTAGCTGTTTCTCAAAAATGGCGTTAACTTACAATAAAAAGATTTACTCAAATGACTGAATATTTAAAAAGATATAGTACTTATTTTCTATTACTTTTTATAGTTGGGTGTGCAGCTACAACCGAAACTAAAGTTGATACTTTCGATGGAAAAAAACGAATTACAATGTCACCAGGTAAAGTGTATAAGGAGTCTATCTGGGCGAGCCCTGAATCTTTGATCTGGGCAAATATAGAGTGGAGTGAAAATAATTCTGAAACAATTTTATTTAGTGTTCAAACTATTGGAAGTATACCTTCTTCCGTAAAAATTAATATTAATGGTGAAATAACAGAACTTAAATCAAGTGCTCAGAGTTCAATTACAGATACAAATCTTATGGGAAGAGCCGCAGGACAAAAGACTTTCACAATAAATCAGAAAGAGTTTTTAAGAATCATCAATTCAGAAAAATCGACTATCAGAGTAGTTACTACATCAAATGAATTTGTAGATGGAATATTATCAAAAGATGAACCTGAGTCATTTATTCGTGGTGCTAAAAAAGTAGCTAAAAAACTTAATTGGTAAAAACAGCTGATAAAAATTTAAAGCTAGAATACACGACTCTATTAAAAACCATTTAGGATGACACACATCTTCATTACCAGAATTACATTCGTCTTGCTAAGGTAAGTGGCTTGAAAAACAATAACATGCATAAGCCAAGGTGGGTTTATCTATCTATATTTTTAATAGTCTCTCTACTGTTATGTACTGTCGGTTATTTTTACAATAAAGCGTCGGATCCACCGACTTCAGCAGAGCAAACCTCTAATTATTTAACTGTATTACCTCAAAAAACTCCTAAAAAAGCAGTCAATACTGACTTACTGACCAACAAAAAGGTGACTAACAGTGCCCTTTCATCAAGCGAAGGTAAGTATCAGCGAGTTATTATGACCAGACCGCAATGGAAACTTCAAGGGGAGTTTAGGGAGCACTTTAAACGCTTACAAGCGGCAGCAAACGATGGTGATAACGAAGCAAAATATATCATCGCTACAAACTTAAGGTATTGTTTGTCGGCACCAATTGATGACAACGCTCTACAAGCTGAGCTAGAACAAATCTCTCAGTACAGTGATGTCGGCGAAGCCGCTGATAGTAAAATAGAAAAGTTTGATTATTGTAAGGGCATTAATAGTATTGAGCGTCACCAATTTTATGCGTATTTAGAAGATGCAGCGAAAAATGGGTTTGTCGCCGCACAAGAGTCATTTGTTAATCTAACGGCTGAGTTTTTTATGAAGTCGCAAGGTTTTTCGACACTAAAACGCGCTGAGTTCATTCAAAAAAGGGATAATTTTAATAAACAAAAAATAGTATTTTTAGAATACGCTGCTCAACATGGTAGTGAAAAAGCATTAATCTCTTTATCTAATGTGTATTATTCACAGCAACTTGGTGAAAAAAGTTTTGCAAAGTCTTACGCGCTAAACCGATTAATTATGGAAATCACCGATAATAATGATATTTATAATCGCTATGCGTGGTTTGAGCAGCGACAGTATCCGCAACTTAGCGAAAGTGAACTTGCCAGTGCAAATGAAATAATAGAGCAGTGGAGCGCGATCATAAATAAAAACGGCACCGTATACCCTCACGATTAGTAAAAATAAAAGCGCTATAACTGAAAAAAAGGCCGCAGTAATAAATACGGCGGCCTTTGTTTTTAGCTAAATGCTTTTAATAAGCGCCTGCGCTGTATATAAGCTCGTAGCTGTGGCTGTAAATTTCAAGGATGTTGCCAAACGGGTCTTCCATGTAGATCATGCGGTATGGCTTTTCGCCAGGGTAGTAATAGCGCGGGGCTTGCATACGTTTTTTACCGCCAGCTTCTACAATACGCTCAGCTAAGCCTTCTACATCAGGGTCTTGAACACAGAAATGGAAGATGCCTGTTTTCCAGTATTCAAAGTTATCTTTTGGGTTTTCTTGGTTTTTAAATTCAAAAATTTCTACACCAATACGATCGCCTGTTGAAAGGTGCGCTATTTTGAATTTTTCCCATTTTTCACCAAAAACGAAAATTAACTGGACACCCACTCTAAATTTTGCGCTTTTAAATCAGGAGACGGTATTGTTTCTTCAATTAGCGTGGCTGTCTGGTAAATACATTGAAGTTTATTACAAAAGGCATAGTGCTAATGGCTATTCCAGCCAAGAAGCTTTTGAGCAAAAGAACATTGCTTAGTATTGTGTCCAACTTTAGTGCTGGGGATCATATTGTCCTTATTCAACACGAATGTTACTATATTCGAAACGGGATATTATCTTAACTATAAATGGAATTTAGATTATGGCTATTCAGCTAGCTGACTATGAAATTAACATACGTTCTTTTCACCCTGAAAAAGATTTTGGCTGGTCAGGGCTAATGTTTGAAGGGGATAATCGAGGGTTTTCGCTTAAACCTAGCGGTATTAAACCTACAACCTCAAGGATTTGGCATAAATTAACACTATCCACAAAAAAAATTACAGTTACTCCCGTAACAGTATCAGATCCATCAAAAGCACCTTGGGAAGATAAAAAAAGAATATATTCTGGTAATTTAGCACCAAAAGGGCGTGTTACTCTCAAAGACAAACCTCTAACTAATAATAGTATTTATCAGTATCGCTTAGACGGCCAATACGGAGGTGTTAATCACGCGATGCCAGGCTCTCCAGAGATGCAAGAAAGATTAGACTTTTCATACGTGCCAACTTTAAATGTTAAGTATAAAATTATTATAGACATTGATACAGTAAACGGTCACATGGATATAGTTACTTATATCACGGGCGATGCTTTTCCCAATTGTGAAGCATTTATTGTGGGTCCAGGTGGACAAGCAATTTCACTTGGTATACATGTTCGAAAAGGCGCGCCACCATTAAGTTTATCTCTAAATGCGGACTATCCGATGATTGCAAGCGCACTGCGTTTACCGCTTAATAACAATGGTAGTTTTAAGGGGACTGTCGGCGATGAACTATTTAGACAAGCAAATAGATATCCTAAATTAGCTTTTCACAAAATAGCTGATTGGAATAATCGGTTTACTTCGATTCCAGCAAACAGCGGCCATTGCATGCTGCTCGAAAAAGCGAGTTTAGAATATTGCTTTAATGGCTTACTTAAGTAAAGGCGACTCGATGAAATCATTTTATAATATCCACCTTTTAAAAATACTGTTTATTAGCTTAATAATAGCGTTACTTTCAGCCTGTACTGAGGTAAAAAAGAGTGAACCTGCAATTTACTTAATACCTGAAGACTATGTTGGCTCTTTATACATAATATTTAACGCACCAAATGGAGAGCCACCGAAATACGAGGGCGATTCTCGCGTATATAAAATACCGCTATCGGGTGTCCTTGTTACACAAATGGATGCTAACGAGGGCTGGATTGAAAATAGTCAAATACAGTATTTTTACGTGAGTGATACAGGTGAGAGATCGCCTATAAGCGAAGACTCTTCATTGAAAAGAGGTTCGACTGAAAGCGGTGAAGAAATAAGAACTATGTACGGTGGAGGATTAGGTCATACAGTGCCAGCATATGGGTGCGATTTTATTTATCAAAACTTTACCGTTGGAACAGATTCAGAGCAAACGGACAGCAAGTACCTATTCGATATACACGAAGCAATAAAAATTGAGAATATAGACGGTAAGTTTTTTGATAGTATTTGCCCAAATCGAAAAAGATCCTCTCCTGCGATTTATCTAATACCTGAAAGCTATACTGGCACTTTTTATATTATTTATAACGTGCCAAAAGGCTCGCCATCTAAGTATGAAAATGGTGTCCCAATTTTTGAAGTACCATCATCTGGAGTCTTAATAACACAAGCAAAGGGAAGTGATGTATGGGAAGAAAACCCACCTAATTGGCACTTTTATTATGTTAATAACAAGGGCGACAGAACACCTATTAAAAAGCGATGGCATGATGATATAGAAAATACGCCTGAATTTCTCAGCAGTACGCAGCTAACGACCTTCCATGCTAGCATGGAAGGAATTATACTTTCAAAAAATTGCAGTGTTCATGCACAGTTATTTGCGGTGGGGCAAATCAGTGATATTTTTGATAGCCAATTTCAATTTGATTTAAAAGAGCATATTGATACTTCATTCTATGAAAAAGTATGCGCTAATCACTAAAATCATTCAAATAAACAACTAAGGCCGCAGTAATAAATACGGCGGCCTTTGTTTTTAGCTAAATGCTTTTTAAGCTAGGTGCGACTTAATAAGCGCCTGCGCTGTATATAAGCTCGTAGCTGTGGCTGTAAATTTCAAGGATGTTGCCAAACGGGTCTTCCATGTAGATCATGCGGTATGGCTTTTCGCCAGGGTAGTAATAGCGCGGGGCTTGCATACGTTTTTTACCGCCAGCTTCTACAATACGCTCAGCTAAGCCTTCTACATCAGGGTCTTGAACACAGAAATGGAAGATGCCTGTTTTCCAGTATTCAAAGTTATCTTTTGGGTTTTCTTGGTTTTTAAATTCAAAAATTTCTACACCAATACGATCGCCTGTTGAAAGGTGCGCTATTTTGAATTTTTCCCATTTTTCACCAAATACTTCGGTACACATTTCGCCAATGGGGCTTTTGTCTTCGGTTATTAAAGTGGGTTCCATTATTGTGTACCAACCCATAACCTTAGTGTAAAACTCAACGGCTTTTTCAACGTCGGGGACCGAAATACCAATGTGCGAAAAACTACGTGGGTATGTATGACTCATAATGCTTCCTCTTTAACTTATCTTGTGACTAGTTGATAGAGTTAGTTTACGAATTGAACAATATTAAGTAAAATTATCATTAATCATCATTTTGAGTACGTTTTGTAATGATAAATCCGACATGGTTAAACACATTTTGCACCTTGGTTGAGGTAAATCACTTTACTCAAACGGCTGAACGCTTATTTATGACGCAGTCTGGCGTAAGCCAGCATATTAAAAAGCTAGAGCAACAAGTTAACTGCGCTTTACTTGAGCGCCACGGCAAGCAGTTTTCGCTCACCGTGCATGGACAAAACTTATATCAGCAAGGCAGTTTGTTATTAAAAGAATGGCAATTTTTAGAACAACAATTAAAAGATGATTTGCCTTACAGCGGGCTGGTAAAAATACAATCACCGGGGAGTTGTGGGCTACAATTTTACAGCCAGTTATTAGCGCTACAAGCTACGCACCCAAAGCTAACTATTGATTACCGCTTTGCACCAAACACAAGTGTAGAGCAAGCCGTGGCAAACTATAGCGCCGATATAGGTTTTCTAACCCAAATGCCGACGCTTAGTGAAGTTACCAGCCACAAAATAGGCGAAGAAGCTTTATTATTAGTGACCCCCGCAAATATTGAAAACCCAACGTGGGAGGTTTTATGTGAACTTGGCTTTATTGGCCACCCCGATGCAAAACACCATGCACAGCTTTTACTTAGCGAAAACTACAGTGAATTTGAACATGTTGATCAAATAAAGCAGACGGGGTTTTCTAACCAAATAAGTTTAATATTGGAACCTGTAAGTTTAGGGCTAGGCTTTACCGTTTTACCTGCTCATGCAGTTAGTGCATTTAATAAACCTGCGCTTATAAAAACGCACCATTTAGCCAACCCAATTAGCGAGAATATTTATGTGTGCCATCATCGCAATAGGCCAATGGCAAAGCGCATGCACACAGTTATCGAATCGATAAAACAAACTAGGGCGCTTAAAGTCGCGCCCGTAAAGCCCCTTTACAGTTTTAAGCAGTGCGTTTAGTTTTTTGCATAACGCCTATAGTAGTGCGTTTGCTTTGCAAATAGAGTTTATGTACTGCAAAGGTAAGTAAACTCACAAGCACCATCAAGTACAACGTTGGCCAAAGCGTAAGAGTATGGTAACCAAATACTCCCATCAGCCAGCAAATAAGTACCCATTGAATAACATAAAGAGCCGTTACATGTTTGCTCGCATATAAAAGAGCACGTGTAATAGGTCCACTACTTTTATTGGCAAATAGGTATTGTAATAACGCAAGTGCACATAAATTTAAACCGATTAAATAACTAATGCCCCCACCGTTTAAATGAAAGAAATTCCCAAACTGACCTTTAAAATCAACGGCTAGCCAAGCAGCACCAACAATAAGTAAAGCTCCACCAAGCCAAGCACATACTTTGTATAAGTATTGCTCATCCTTTTGCTTTTGCTGATATATTCGCCCTAGAACATAGCCCGTCAATATGGCGCTTATCCATGGAAATACCGGAAAGTATACTTGATAATTATTAGCAAAAAATAAATCACTTACATAGGGTAAAAGCGTAAATTGAGACCCTCTAACAAACTCACTACTTAATGCAATCGCAACAGCTAAAGTGGCAATCCAATGTGTTTTCCAGCGCGCGATATTAAGCACTGCAAACAGGACTAAACTAACACCGGCAAGCTGTAAAATATCACCCGTTAGTAACATAAATTTTAGTTGCTCTGAATTTAAAGGGCTTTGCCATCCGTAAGCATTAATAAACGATTCAGGCATAGTGTTAAACACCTCAATAGGCAGCCAAAATTTAGCTGCGTTCATAACATACCCAAGTAACAATAATTGAGCGCCGCGCTTTGCTAAAAGCCATGGCGCTTGCCTGCGCGAAAGCGCCATTGAGATCCCCATAGCGACTAAGAAAGACGCCGTGCCTTTTCCTAATATATGAATAACAGTACCAAATAGACTGCTACCTTGCAGATCTGGTGTTGCGAACATCCACAAGGTATGCACGATGATCATTATAAAAACGCTCGCACCACGGGCAAGATCGATGGTTTTAAGACGTTGGTTCATTATTTTTAGAATCCTTTTTTGGACAGGTTTGGCACTTGTCATATCCAGCCAAATAATAACGACAACACGTTAAACGCAAAGGTAGAGGCTCAAATAAAATAGTGAGTTCAAATCCTTGGCAAATAAGTGAATGTAATTGCTTATGGCAGTAAGTAATATGTGTGGTGTGTGCTATAGCTAAGCTATTTGCGCGCTGTATAGCGTTATTTAATGTGTCGAGCAATAATCGCCCTTGCTCTTTTTGACTAAGCGCTAGGTCGGTATTAATCCATTGCCCTACCTGCGTGAAAAAGCGGATAAGCGCAGCAAATTGCATCTTTTTATTCGCAGTTGATGCATGGCTAAAACTTAAACCCCGACAATACGCGCCATGTAAATGCACTAAGGTGTGTGTGGGCATAACGGGACTTTGCTTTTTTGTTAACCAATAGGTGTAAGCGTAAATACTTTGCCAGCATAGCTGCAAAAATAAATGTCGACTTACAAATTGATCAGGAGCACTTGGGTAGTGCTCCTTACAACGTTGAGCTAATAAACGCACCAATGTTAAGCTAGGAACAAGGCCATTTTCAGGCTCATTACTACTAAACAAAAAGTGCGCTAGTGTACCGTGTTTAGCCATAAAGCGAAGACGCCACAGGGTTATTTAAACTTCCTGCAAACTGCAAGCTACCGGCAGGGTCTGCTAAATCAACCATTTGCTTATTATTTCCAAGCTGTAAACGGTTTAAACATGAATGAGCAAACTCGTCACTAAAAAAGTCATACTCTTTAAATCGCTCATTTAGCGCAGGGGTTGCATGCTGATACGCTTTAACACTTTGCGATACACATTGCCAAAATTCATGCTCCGTAATGCGTTTTTCACGTACTAAAATAGCCACTAAATATCTAAAAAAGCAGTCAAACACATCAGTAAAAATACTCAATAACTCATGCTCTTTAGGCATAGTAATATGAATACGTTTTACGCCTTCAGGGAGTTGTTCATCACTGTTGAGCAGTGCTACTTCTTCGCCAATGTCTTTCATGTAAGCACCTACCGGCACTGAGTTTTTAAGCTTTAATATAAGGTTTTCGCCATGCGGCATAAACACTAATTTATGTGCGTAAAAACAATGTACTAAAGGAATAAGGTACACATTAAAGTAAGCTTGTAACCAATTGTTTGTACTCAAACCACTTTGATCTAGCCATGCCCCGACCATACTTTGGCCGTTATTATCTAAGTGTAATAAGGCCGCCATAGTCGTTAGTTGTTCATCACTGTTGAGGTTATGATTTGGGTTTTCACGCCAAAGGCATGCAAACATTTTTCGATACGCGGTATCACCCAATGCGCTTTGCTCAAACGTGTGGTGTGCGTAGCCTAGCGTAGCGTACTCTCTAAGGGCGACAAAGTTAGTCGCCTTCAGTTGTGTATCTTGACTTACTTTATCAAACACCCAATCGTTAATAAGAGGCGTTACTGCCATGTACGCACGAGAAAGCCCTCGCATAAAGCCCATATTTAAAATTGATAATGCCACTTTTAAATAAGGTTTGTGCGGGTGCGAGCTATTATATAAAGTACGAATAGATTGCTGCGCTTGATACAAGTCATCACCTTGGCCTAAATACACTAATCGCTCACTGGCCAGCTCGTTGGCAAATACAACACTTAGCTTATTTTGCCATTGCCAAGGGTGTGCAGGCATTAATAGATAGTCGTCTAAATTTAGGTTTTTATTTTTTAAAGCGGCACTAAAATGATCGCGAGTAGTTAAATCAAGTTCACCGTTTATATGACTCTCGTAATCAGCAAAATATTTACTATGCGCAAATGTACACACACTTTTGTGCGCTGCTAACCAAATTACTTTAAAGTGCTTACCAACCTCTGGTGCATAGCGTAAAAAATCGCTTTTGCTAAACCCAATACGACCATTATTAGCGATAAAAGCAGGGTGCCCTTCGCTCATTGCTGATTCTATTTGTTGTAAACCTTGTTGCGCTAATTGCTCTGCACTGGTTGTATTGTTTTCACGTTTAAAGCATGCACTGGCAAGTGTGGCATTCAATTCCTCAAGATACGTTGCCAAACGCTCGCCCGTTAAGCCAAGTAAAGGCCCTTGCATACTAAAAAAGCGAAGTACATCGAGTGGCTTTTGCTCGTTACTTGAGTTGTAAAAACATAAGCTTGGTTCATCTATGTCTATGTGGTTAAGCGCCATAGCGCGGCCACTAAAGGTAAAATACCCTCCTTCAACATTTACTTGCCACGTTTGATTTATTTGCTCAGCTATTAAAAGGCGCTCATGTACAAGCTCCGTTAATGCCTTGCTTTGCAAATGCCTATTAGCCCACTGCCAATGTGAATGCTTAACATAATCAGTATTTAACGGTATTAGCATTTGCGCAAATAATTGGGTGTGCCTGTCAAAAGCAGCCTTATCGCAAAACCCTAAATAAGCTTGCTTTTTGCCAAGCTGAATGTGCTGCGTATGCACAAATCCTAAGCGTTTATTTAGGGTATGAATTTTATTATTCGCTATATCGGGTTCTACGACCACTCGCGCTGCTGCGTTGTTAGCAAAAATACTCTGTAGCACGCACTGCATCATTTCAAAACTAAAATGGCGTTTTGGTGAAGTATTTGGCGAGAGTAAAATATGCATACCCACATCGTGTTTTTGCGCTTTGTAAGCCGCTTTCATTAAACTATCTTGCGCTGGATCGTATAGCTCAACAAGCGCTAATAACTCATTATTTTGCTCTATAGCATATGCATGATGATGAGCATTACTTATAATGTCTTGATAGGCGTTACGCATTTGCTGTTCTGTTTGGTTATTCATACCCCAAAAGTGCGCATAAGGTTGCTTAAGCCAAGTACAAATAATTGACATATCAGTTGGCTGCAATAAACGTATGGTTACCTTGCCGGTATGCTCAAGCGTGGTTGAAAATGATGAAAAATACATAAAATCTCCGAAAAATTAAGACGCAATACGTGCAGTGCGACCTGCAAACTTAACTCGCCACAATAAAAGTAATGCAAGCCCAGTAAAGCCAATGGCTGCAAAGTAAAAGGGCACTGTGCTAGAAAACTGCTCTACGCTTACACCCACAAGTAATGAGGCAAAAATAACCCCAACATTTTGCGCTATGTGTACTTTAGAAAAGTCACTGCCATAATGCGCGGGCTCACTTTTTGCAAACAGCATTACTTCTAAAAGCACCATGACTTGAAATAACGCAATGCCATATAAAACCCGAGCCAAAATAACTAACATCACTTGTTGCTGAGCCTGAAAGTAAAGCCCAAGCGCTGCAAATGCCATTGCACACAACAGCGTAGAATTGCGGCTCATTGTCGGCCATAGCAAACGGTGTCTAAAGTGATTAAAAATAAGCATAGAAAGCGCAGCAAAAGCAGGAATGGCATAAACAAGTGCGCTTTCAAATGGGCTACTTTGCACGCTTAATGTTTGCCAATGGGTTGTAAAAAATGGCCGAATTAAAAATGCGCTAAAGTAAACCACCACACTTAAAAAGCAAAACTGCCAAATAAAGTAAGGAGTACGTGTACGCGGTTTTTCAGATTCGATTGCCTGTTGGTGTATACCTATTTTTAACGAAACCATTAAATAGGCACATAAAAGTACTTGTATTAAATCGCCTGCACCACTTAGCAATAACGCATAACGTGGCTCACCTAACCCTAAAAAATAGCCGCCAATTAACGCGCCACCAATAGCGCCAAAGTGCATAAGAACCGAAAACAAACCTATAATCGATAAATGCTGACGCTGCTGCGCTAGTCGCAGTGCAAAAGGGTAAATGAGTAAATAACTGGCTTTAAAAACAAGCATTAACTGGTAGTAAAGCCAAAACTCCCAAGCCGTGTTTGCAAAATAGCAAAGCACGCCAAGCAGGGCAGCAATAACTTGTGTTACTAGCCATAAGGCAAGCTCATGGTATTTTTTAGCTACTTTAGCCCAAAGAGGTAAAGCAAGCATGACTGTTACGCAGCAGTTAGCTACAAATAAACCAATCAGGGAAGGGTCTTGTATAGCAAATTCGCTGGCAAAAAATTGCGGGTAAAACGGCAGTAGCAAGGTATCGCATACAACCGAAATAAGCGTCAGCAAAATAAGGGCAATGCGTAAACTCATGCGGCATTACTCTTTTGCTGTTCAATAGTATCAACATCACTTAAATCAAAGCACTGAAACGCAATTTTTTGTTCTACTTGGTATGGCGCATAACCCAAAATTTCACGTAAAATAATGCTGTTTCGATAACACGCCATGCCTAAGTCTGGCGTTACAAAACCATGCGTATGTTGCTCTGCGTTTTGTACAAAAATCTGCTTTTGCGCTTTATCAACTGCATACTCACGACTCACAATGTAGCGCCCGTGTGCATCTTTTGGTAGCTGCTCAGAAATACCATCTAAAAACGCAGGTCGAGAATATTTAAACCCAGTAGCACAAAGTAAATAATCGGTTTCTATTTCAAAGTGTTGATCAAGCTCATGATGATAAAAATCTGTAAGTAATCGCTCACCTATTTTTTTCACGCCGCTGAGCTTGCTGTTAGTTTTAAAGGTGGTTGTAATTGGGCCATCTAGGCTTTGCTCGTAGAGCGTGTCAAAAATGTTGTTAATTAAATCGCCGTTAATGCCCTTAAACAGATTTTTTTGGCTTTGATTAAGCCAATCACGTTGCTCGGTTTTTAAATTATAAAAATAATCTACATACTCAGGAGAGGTCATTTCCAGCGTCAGTTTAGTGTATTCAAGCGGAAAGTAACGCGGTGAACGCGCAATCCAATCTAGCTGCAATCCATTGGGTACAGCTTGCTGTAATAATGTTTGATAAATTTCAGCGGCACTTTGCCCTGCACCCACAACTGTTACGCGCTTTGCTTGCTTTAATTCGTCAAGGCGATGACAAAAATCACTACTGTGCATTACATTAGCCGAGTTACTTGCCGTGGCGCACTCAGGAATATATGGCGCAGGGCCAGTTCCTAGCACCAAGTGACGAGTAACATAACTTTGCACGCCATTTAGTGTGTTGCAAGTTACCGTATAGCATTTACTTTGCTCACAAAATTGTACTTGTGTAACCGTTTGTTCAAAAGCCACATTTGAAAGTTGAGAACACACCCATTGGCAATATAAATTGTACTCACGTCTTAATAAAAAAAAGCTCTCACGAATGTAAAACGGGTAAAGGCGATGATTAAGTTTAGCGTAATTTAAAAAGCTATATTTGCTCGTTGGATCGGCAAGCGTCACCAAATCCGACATAAATGGCGTTTGCAATGTAACCCCTTCAAGCATCATACCTGGGTGCCAATCAAATAGACTGCGCTGTTCTAAAAACAAACTCTTAACTTCGCCCAGAGGTTCGCTTAAACAAGCCAGCGATAAGTTAAATGGACCCAAGCCAATAGCAATAAAATCGTAAGGTTCAGTATTCATTACACTTGCTCCTGTTTATAAGCCTGCCAAGCAATATCACTTATTTGATCAATAACGGCACGTATATCACTAAGCTGGCATAAAGCGTTAAGTAACGTAAATTTAAGGTAGTGACGCCCGCCAACTTTAGTGCGAGCAATCATGGCTTCGCCGGTTTTTAAAAAAGTGCTGCGTACGTGTAAATTTAACGCATCGAGTAAGTCTGGGTCAGTTTGTAAATCAGCGGGGGCAAAGCGAAATACTAAGGCGCTAAGTTCAGGATAATTAATAACTTCAAAATCGGGATGATCGTTCAATACAATATGCGTTTGGCGCGCAAGCCCGATAACTTTATCAAACGCATACCCAAGAGGCGCTTCGCCTATTGTTCGTAGCGTAAGCCATAATTTTAATGCGTCAAATCGGCGGGTGGTTTGTAAGCTTTTATCAACCAAATTAGGCACGCCGTTACCAGCCTCAGCCAACGGGTTTAAGTAATCGGCATATAATGTAATATGGCTAAAGTAGCGCTTATTGCTTAATAAAAATGCACTGCAACTAACTGGCTGCATAAATGATTTATGATAATCGATTGTGATTGAATCGACCTTTTCAATGCCATTTAAAGCATTTCGGTGGTTTTCGCTAACTAATAATCCGCCACCATACGCTCCATCTACATGACACCATAGCTGCTCTTGCTTAGCCAAAAGTGCAATGTCGTTTATGGGATCTATAGAGCCAAAATCAGTAGTACCAGCGGTGATCACCACTGCAATAGGTAATTCGCCTTGCGCCTTACTAGTTGAAACCGCTGTTTTAAGTGCATCTAAATCCATTTGCATTTTACTGTTGGTTGCAACGGGTACAACCGCGTCGTAACCGAGCCCTAATAACGCAGCGGCTTTTTGAATACTAAAGTGCGCCACCTCAGAGCAATAAATACGAAAGCGAGATGCAATTGCTGGTAACCCTTGCAGTTTTACTTCATGCCCTGGCGCATAGCGTTCAACGGCTACCTCACGTGCAACAAGCATTGCCATTAAATTCGATTGTGTGCCACCACTGGTAAATACACCATCAGCGGTACTAGGAAAATCTGCTTTTTGACAAGTCCAATCTATTAGCTTTTGCTCTATCAGCGTTGCCCCTGCACTTTGATCCCACGTATCTACCGAAGTATTAATAGCAGCAATAATATGCTCAGCCACAACAGCAGGATAAGTAACAGGGCAATTTAAATGTGCCATATAGCGAGGGTGGTGAAAGTACACAGCATGATCTAAATAAACACTTTTTAGCTCGTCAAGCACTGCCGGAAAATCGGCAAGTGGTTTTGACAAATCAACATCGTTAAGTGTTTTAGCCAATGTACTTACCGACACTCCAGAAAACGGCTTTTGTGCTTTGGCCATAGCCTGCTGCACTGCAGATAACCCTTGTAGTGATGCTATTTGGTAATTAATAAACTGCTCTAAATTAAACTGAGGGGGTAATTCGTTTTGCTCAAAAAGGGGTTGGTTCTCGACTGCATTTAGTTGCAGGCTTTGTGACTGGGACACGTTCGATCCTTAAAGGTACTCATTTTGGGTGCGGAGATCTTAATGGTAACAATTTTCATTTGCAATAGTTAAAATGGATGAGTTACTGTATTTTTATATTCTAAAAAATATTAAACTCTTTCAATAAAATCTATTTTTAACAGTGACTTGTAAAAAATAAAGAGGATGAAAAATATAACTAAATAAAATAAAATAAAAATTATTTTTAAATGATTTGATGCTCTTATTTAAAATAAAAAACAGTCTGAATCCTGTCAAAAAACCACTAAAACTTAAATTTTAATGGCATTGATAGCTTTCTAGAATTAAATATACGAGGTTATTTGGGGCTACTAAAGATTTAGTATGTAAACCCCCTTTACACCTATCGTGCGTGCACAATAAGTGTAAAGGTTATTACTAGGGCGAGTTGACCTTTCGTGATTTATTTTGCAGCAGACTGTTTGGTATTTAGGCAAGGCAGAGCCTGTGTAGTGTGGTTATTCCCCATAAATAGGCGATAACGCAGCATAAATGCCAAACATGCGCTGCCCTTTGGGTTCTTTCTAGAGACGATTAACTCTTTGTTGCTCGATTTTTACTTAGCCCACTAGGTTACAAACCTCGCGCCGCGATTAAATCGTCCCTAGATTGAACAAATTTCAATCCACAAAGGTCAACACGCCCTAGAGTCTTATTTATCTATTAAATCAGAGGGCTTATTTTACGAGTTAAATTAGTTCAAATATTTATGCTAATTACCGTTAGTTAACGCTTTTTAGCTTTTCTTTTAAGTCGAGTAAGTCGGTTGCAATAGTGGTCGGTTGTATTTCCCATGGATCAAAAATAGCCCCGTCAGAGCGCTTAATCCACGCGGCGCGCATACCATGCGATATTGCGCCAGTTACATCAAACGGGTTGCTTGATATAAGCCAAGTATTAGCACCCGTTGAATTTGCTTCACGTAAAAAATGGCTATACACACCAGGGTTTGGTTTAAAGGTTTTAATATCATCGGCGCTGATAACGTCTTCAAAAAGATCACTAATATCGGCTGTTTCTAACAAAGTATGAACCGCACTGGCAGCACCATTAGAAAACGCAAATAAGCGATAGCCTTGTGCTTTTAAGCTCTCAAGGCCCGCTTTTACATCGTCGAATGCGGGGAGGGTTTTATAACGCTCTAGCAGCTGTACTTTTTGTTCCTCGCTTAGTTCAGTTTTATGCGCTAGGCAGGCATAATCGAGGGCGTGTTTTGTACATAGCGAAAAGGGAACATAATTTTGCATTAAGCCACGTCTGAATGAGTACTCTAATTGCTTTTCTCGCCACGTATTTGAAAATACTTGGGCGTTGTTGCCTATCATGTCGTCGAGTAACGTAAGTACGCCATGAGTATTTATTAGCGTACCGTATACGTCAAATGCCAGTGTAGTTGCCATGTTTGCTCCGCAATAAATTAAGTTAGATTTAGCTTATATACTCGCAGCTTAACTTATTTTGAACAAACGCTCAAACAAGGTGAGTTAATCATATTTATAAATGCTCACGTCATCAAAAAGCGAACATTTATAAACTATACTGGTATACCATTAGCCACTATTTATTGTTGTAACAGCGCAATAAGTCTGTTTTTACGAGCTAGGTAAACATCGTAACCAAGGTAATTTTTATCAACAAGAGCTAATGCTTTTTTTACTTGTTCAAGAGACTCTTGGTACATTCCGCTACTTTCATAACCATATGCTAAGCCATTGTAAGCATCTGCTGTATTTGGATAAAGAGATATCCCATACTTAAAAATCTTTATGGCTTGATCTAATTCACCTATATTTACAAAATGATAGCCGAGCTCTCTGATCATTGATTCCTGAGGGGCAATTTTCTCACCATGTTGAGCAGATAAACGCTGATAATATGTAGCAATTGAATGAGTTTCGCCTGTGTATGCACTAACTGGCATTTGTAGCGGTAAAAACAGCTTTTGATAGGCATTAAATGCTCCCGCAGCAAATGTAAGGCCATGAGGCACGTTATCAAACGATTCACTAATAAAAGTAAGCGCCTTTGGAGTATTCGCTTTTAAAAACATATTCATATCGTCGTAGCGTTCTCGCATTATGCCGCTCTCTTGGCCTATATTCATATACAAATAATTAGGCAGTGTTTTGCTATTAGCAAAAAATGCTTTGGTGCTTTTTGCCGTAGCGCCGTAATTCCACCACACTGCGGGGCTATAAGCTATGTGAGCTTGAAATAAATCTGGGTTCGTTTGAAAGGCATAAAGTACAAATACGCCAGCAGCAGACGCACCTGAAATCACTTTAAAATCATGAGTACGGTACTTCTCATTAACCAATGGAATAAGCTCAGTTTCAATAAATTCAAGAAACCTTGCCGCGCCGCCGCCCAAACCAACGGGGCCTGCTGATTCCTCATTTTTAGTTGGGTACAAGTCTCTTAACCTATCCGTATTTTCAATTGCCACAATAATCACTTCAGGCGCGGCCTTAGTAAAAGCGGTATGTAAATGCGCTAAAACTGGCGTCATATAAGCAAGGTTTTCTTTACCATCGAGTCGATAAATTACGGGGTATTTTTTATCAGGATTTTTATGGTAACTTTTAGGGAGTTGAATAGTTACAGTTCGCTCTTGTGCAAGTGCTTTAGAGGCTAATACTTGGGTATGTTGCTCATAGCCATTACTCGTATTTGTTATTTGCACAGCAACAACGGGAGCTGCAAACAATGACGCAAAAATAAAAGCCGCAATAAGCTGATAAACATTCCTGTACTTCATACTAATTAGTCCATTTATTCAATTGATTCTTGAAGTTAGCACACTATATGGTGTTTTTAAATCGTTGAATTTTCATCCATAAAGTAATATTGCCTCTTTGTAAGTTTTATTTATTTAGTCAGTTTTACAACCAATAGTTACAGTATAGTTATTTTGATGCTGGCTATTTAGCTTTTAAAAGTGTAATTGTCTATCTCAATCGTGGAGTAAGTTGGCTGCCTATTTTATACCTGTGTCACATAATCTCATCTGCAAAATAAGGAAATGTAATGTTTATTAATCAGGCATCTAAACTATCTGGTGCAACTCAAAGAGCAATTAGGCTATATGAAGAACTTGGGTTAATGAAAGTCTCTAGAACAGGGAAATACCGTATTTATAACCAAGATAATATAAACTCTTTAAATATGAGGGTTAAGTAAATTTCTGTAATTACCATCAATATAATGGCAATTAAAAAAAGAAACACCCAATAAAATGTCTGCTCATTATCGTCCCCCTAAATCGTATCGCTGTTTAGCTAACTTATTTTGGCGATTATCTTCTAATTTAAAAGTAAATTTTGTGGCACAGCATTCAAAGATTAATTAAAGTGAGTGTCAGTTTTGTTTTTTAGCTTAACTTTTCGGGATAGACTTTGAATCATCCGATATAAGCGAAAACGGTTATTAATTATAGTGTATGAAATCGAAGATTTGACCCTAGGGCGTGTTGACCTTTGTGGATTGAAATTTGTTCAATCTAGGGACGATTTAATCGCGGCGCGAGGTTTGTAACCTAGTGGGCTAAGTAAAAACCGAGCAACAAAGAGTTAATCGTCCCTAGAAAGAACCCAAAGGGCAGCGCATGTTTGGCATTTATGCTGCGTTATCGCCTATTTATGGGGAATAACCACACTGCATAGGCGCTGCCTTGCCTAAATATCAAACAGTCTGCTGCAAAATCAATCACGAAAGGTCAACAGGCCCTGGCGATTTTTGGATTTTTACTTAATGAGACAATCGCCGAGGGCTTAGGTCGGCAAGATATAATTGAAACATTACAAGAGATAGGTGAGGAGCTTGCCAACGGCACATTCCCTATTACTAAATTTTTAACTCAGGCTAATGTGTGATGTCAGATAAATTTAACAAAGTATTTAGTGTAAGCGTTGAGCCTGATGAACTTTTACTGCTCAATGAAACAGGCTTCGAGCCAATAATTCAGTTAAAGAAAGGTCAGCTTCTACTATTTGATGGTAGCAGTATAAGAGATAATTGGAGAACTTTAGGCGTTGATTGGTTAATTGAGCCTCGTGTTGCACATCAAAACTTAGCTAAACCCGATGTAGCTGGATTAGGTGCGTCAACTTTTGTTGTATCACCTAAATTTTCACATTTATTTTTAAGTGGTTTTGGTAAGAATATTGAGCTACTTGAATGTAATTTAAATGATGAGCAGTGGTTTGCATTTAATGTAGTCGGTTTTGACAAAGCGCTCAATGAAGACCACACCATGCGCAATATAAGAAATGGTAAGCCAAGTAGGGTAGGAAAATTTAAGAAAATGGTGCTCACAAAAAATGCTATTGATAATCCTGAGCTATTTAGAATAAGAGAAGTCGGCCTTCAATATTTTACAACAGATGCGAAAAATAGTTTATATACATTAGTAAAAGAAAATAATATTAAAGGGTTATACTTTAATAAGGTTGAAATAGTGTAGTTTCACACTTGTAGCTTTATAAAGGTATGGTATGTTTCAAAAAAATTTTTATTATTTTTACTTTTTAGTTCATTTAGCTATGGTGGTGAAGTATTTGAGAGCCTCCCTGACAAAATAAACTCATCAGATAAATATGTTTTCTATTCTCACGGACTTATTGTAGAGGGCACAGATCCCACGCCTATTCATGAGCGCTGGGGGCAATATAATTTTCCAGCTATTAAAAAGGAACTTGCTGACTTAAGCTATCATTTAATTGCTACTCATCGACCTGCTAAAACCCATCCTTTTAAATATGCTGAACAGCTATCTAAGCAAGTAACTAAATTACTAAAAAATGGCGTACCTGCAAGCAATATATCCTTAGTTGGCTTTTCCCGTGGTGGTTTTATTACGGCAATTGCATCGAGCAATTTAAAAAACATGGATATTAACTTTGTGATCTTAGCGGCTTGTACCAGCGGATTAGCTAAAAAAGCAGAAATAGATATTTATGGTCATTTATTTTCAGTATTTGAAACGTCTGATTCTGTTGGTTCGTGTGACCATGTAGTTGCTAGGAGTGTTGGTACTGTTAGTTTTTATAAAGAAATTTCGATTTCAACGGGTAAAGAACATGGCGCTTTTTTCATTCCCAGAAAAGAATGGATAGTACCCGTTAAAGCCTGGTTAAAACGTAAAAAACCTCAGTAGTATTGTATAAGATCTAAGCTCATACAGCCGATAATTCAATTTGAACAACTTAAAAAATAATAAGCTAAGGATTAAATCAACTTCATGGAAATTAGAAAATTAAACTCTTTAAGAGCTTTAGCTGCCCTTATTGTATTTGTTACCCACTTTTCAGATATAACTCATTGGTTAAATGGTTCCTTAGGCGGTGGTTCTGGAGCCTATGGCGTAATGTTATTTTTCCTTCTTAGTGGGTTTTTAATGTCACTTCTCTATTTAGACACCAAGTTTAGCAGAGCAAACATTGGACAATACCTATTAGCTAGAGCCGGACGAGTTTTACCTTTATACCTTGTAATTGTTTTTAGCTCTTATTTATTAACTCAAAATAATTATGACATTTTATACAACATAACTGACCTTAATTCGTTAATAGGCCACCTTTTGTTTACACACGGCGAAAGCGTGCTTTGGTCTATTCCACCAGAAATACAATTTTATATCATATTTGTAGCTTTCTGGTTTTTAGTAGACGATAGGAAAGGGTATATATATTTACTAATCGTGGCCTTTTTGGTGTCTTGGTATTTGGCTGATTTCCCTCGATTATTTGGTGAAATTGAAAGTATCCCTTACAACTTTTTTAGTACTTTAAGAACGTTCCCGTACTTTTTTATTGGCGTTATATTTGGTTTGCATTACAAATCACTTAAAGTACCAAGTTATATGAAGAGCAACTGGTTTATATTAGTTTTGTGTTTAATACCTCTGTTGTATCCTGAGTTTTCACCTATTAACGAGGCTGATAAAAAAAGATGTGGCTTAGTTATGAAGTTCTATTTGTTATGAGCACAGTATTCTTTTGTGTTGTTTTTTTAGTACCAAACAATAATATTTTTTTAGCAAATAAGATTGGTGATTTTTTAGGTAAAGTGTCTTATTCATTCTATTTATTGCATATGCCTATTATCGGAATGGTTAATAAGTTTAATTTAAATACTGAACTTAAGCTGTTGTTATCATTGAGCTTGAGTGTGTTTTTTGCGTATATATCGTACGTTTTCTTTGAAAGGCCTATTGCAAATAAAATTAGAAGCCTTTCGAATAAAAAGCAGATCAAAATTTAGTTTTTACACATTTAAGGAAAAGAAAGAATGTTTTTTAAGTTTATTAAGCTGGCCTTTGCTGCGTAAGCGTCTAGCTAACCTAGTAGGAATGCAAGCACTCACTAGTAGCCTGCACAGCCAAACCAGGCACCAACTCTAATTCATCAAGCAAAGCTGTATTATTAGATTTACTTTTTAGGTTAATAATTAATGTTTTACGACTACGTTACTTTTATTTCATCCAGTAAATAAGCAATTATCACTCTTAAACCTGAATTACACGCATAAAAATAACTGCATGATACAGTTTCAACTTTTCTACTGAGTAATTTAAGTTTTAAGCAAGTAGACCCTGAACCTGTCAGTGTAGATTACGATAAAATAATGGACATTATTGAAGATTAGTGATGTCTATTATAATGTGAAAATTCAAAAATATAGTTAATAGGGCATCTAGTATGGCGCAAGACAAAATATGGTTGGAAATTAGGGAAAAGAATCAGAAAGAAAATAAAAGAATGCTAGATGCCGCTATCAAAGAATCGGCTGAGATAGATAAAGAACCCTTTGATTTGCAAGAGCTTAAAAAATATTGGAGCTTTAGGTATGAAAAGTAGTTAAATGAAGAGCAACTTAATAGAGCAATGCAAGATATCGAACGGGATTATTATTTTTTGGGTAAGTGTAGTGGTCAATAAAATTTGGCCACAGTTTTAGAATCTTGGTACCTGACCTCAGATTCATTTGGCGCTAAACCAGCATTATAATGATGCGGCCTAACATTGTTGTAATATCCATTTATGTAATCACTTACGCTATATTTAGCGTCTATAAAGTTTCCATATCCAATCTTTGGCATCCATTCCGTCTTAAAGCTTCTAAAAAATCGCTCCATTGGCGCATTATCCCAACAATTTCCACGTCTACTCATACTTTGTGTGATTTTATAGCGCCATAAACGTTGGCGATATTTTAAACTTGTATAATGGCTACCTTGGTCAGAGTGAAACATCAGTCCTGTCGGTTTCCCTCTGCTTTCATATGCGAGTTCAAGCGCTTTTAGTGTTAAATTAGTATCTGGTGACAACGACATTGCCCAGCCAACCACTTTGCGTGCAAATAAATCAATAACCACGGCTAAATAAGCCCAGCGATTGCCTGTCCAAATATACGTCACATCACCGCACCACACGGTATCAGGCTCAACAACATCAAATTGTCTATCAAGCAGGTTTGGAATTTCAAGGTGTTCATTACCACCGCGTTTATATGAATGTTGAGGTACTTGGCAGCTTTCAAGCTTTAATTTAACCATTAGCTTAGCTGCACGATAACGGCTCAATTCAAAATCATTGTTCGTTGCTATCGCTGCGATTGTCCGTGCCCCTGCTGAACCACCACTCATCGCATGTATTGCTTTTACTTCAGCCTCTAACCTTACTTGCTCAGGTGTCGGCGTTGTATCCCGTATGGCCCAGTACTTATAGCTGCTGCGATGCACATTGAATACACTACATAGCACACTAATTGGATAACGCTCTCGTTGATTTAACTTCTCGATTAACGAGAATTGTTCAGGGAGTCGGACATCAAGAGAGCGTGGTGAATTCAATAGGTCAATGCAACACCTTATAATTGATTATTAATTAGGTTGTTATGACTGACTTATCAAAACGTGGTTTAAGTGATATTGAAAAGCTGAAAGCATGGTTCTTATGGCGTGAAGGTAAAACGCTTAGCGAAATAGGCTTGACGCTTGATAGGCATGCTGGTTCTATATTCGGTGTACTTAAATTAAAAGGTGGAATATCGCCAGTGCAACGAAAACGTCGATTATCGTTTCTTTCTTTAGAAGAGCGAGAAGATATATCAAGAGGTTTAGCTTCAGGCTTATCTATCAGGGCAATAGCTCGTAATGTAGAAAAGGCAGCGTCAACAGTAAGCCGTGAAATCAAACGCAATGGTGGTATTGCCAAATACCGTGCAGTTACGGCTGATAAAAATGCGCTAGAGCGAGCATTAAGGCCAAAGCAATGTAAATTGCAAAAAGGTAATCCACTTAGCGATTTGGTTGAATCTAAGCTACTAGATGACTGGTCACCAGAGCAAATTTCTGGCTGGTTAAAAATAAAACACCCAGCATCATCTGAAATGCATATCTCACATGAGACTATTTATAAAACGTTATTTATCCCATCACGCTATATTTTCGAAAAAGCAGTCCTTAGCTATCTTCGCTCAAAACGTAAGTTGAGGCATGGTAAACGCTCAACAAATAAGGGAATTTATAAAGGTATTATTGATGCTAAAACAATTCATGAAAGGCCTCATGAAATTGAAACACGAGAAACTCTAGGTCACTGGGAGGGCGATTTAATATCAGGAAGTAGCAACTCACATATAGCAACATTGGTTGATCGAAAAACACGGTATACAGCTTTGGTACAAGTTAATGGTAAGGATACTAAAAATGTAGTAAATGCACTTATTCTGAAATTTAATGGTTTACCAAAGGCACTTAAAAACACACTAACGTGGGATCGGGGAATGGAATTAGCAGACCATAAAAGATTTACTAAAAATACGAATACAGATGTTTACTTTTGTGACCCGAGTAGTCCGTGGCAAAGGGGAACAAATGAAAATACAAATCGCCTATTAAGGCAGTACTTTCCCAAAAAGACAAGCCTACATGGCTTTGACCAACGTTATTTAGATAAAATCGCTAATAAACTAAATAATCGACCAAGAAGAATATTAAACTATTTAACTCCTAATGATATGATTAAAAACCATGTTGCACTGACCACTTGATATCACCACCGCTCTCTTGATGTCCGACTTTCTTCTTGCGTATAACCTTGGTCAACGACAAGCTGAGCCGTTTCTAATTTTATTGCTGCAGAATACGTTGCGCGTTTTAAATTCGTCATTTTTTCACCCAAATTTGTATGCTTATTAGCATAACATTTCTTTCTTAATGGGTGGCCAAAATCACTGTACCACTACAACTGGTGTATATTCACACCAGTCGACGTCATTACTAGGTGCGTAGTCATATTTAAATTGAGTTTAAATAATAAGAACACTTGGCTTTTTGAATAAAAAGATCAAGAAAACACAGCTGCCTGCTTGATCGGAACTTTCTAATGGGTGACCCTATTCACCTCATTTTAATTCTATCAGTAGCAATTATCGCTTGAGGTCAAAAGCCTGTTGGACCTAAAGACTTTAAAGTCGAGCGGATAACTATTTATATAAGCAGAAAATGTTAGGTATAACATGTATTCGTCGCCTGATTTTAATTCAAATTCTTTATCATAAAAAACATCAAACTCTCGCTTTGAATATGGAGCAAGGACTAAACTCGATATAGGGTCATTACCTTCATAACTAGAAAACTTGTTCTTTCTAGCATATTCCCAACGTGTGTAATGCTCTGAATATGATTTCTTTTGAACAACTTTAATGGCATCCGACTCCCAAATGCCGAACTTGTCATTTGCACCTTCTATATTTACATAGGTGCCAGTCATATTGTGAAACTTTAAAGTAGCAATGCCTTTAACCACTGAACAAGTCACATCAATATAGACCTTATTATACAAATCAACACTATGTTCAGCAGCCATGCTAGACATAGTGTGAGATGATAAAATAGCACCCCCCAACAGTATTAATTTATCAATCACTTATAACCTCTTATTTTGGAGCACAAAATCAAGTGTATAAACATTTTTATATAGAGCAGCTCTATCTAACCTTTGACTGTCTAACGCCTGAGTGTCTGTATAAAAAGGGCGATACCGAGCATTATTAGCACGAATACTAATCTCCTTTTTATTAAAATGGTAACCTCCATTCGGGTGCTCCCCGCCAAGTGAATGTGAAATCTCGTGTATAAGACCACTCACTGAACTACCATTTAAATAAGTTGTAGTCATTGATATCTCAACAGTAATTATACTATAAGTACCTTCAAATCCTACATCATTTGTATCAATTACTTTAATAGATGATGGGTTTTTAATAATTTCACTAAGTTTTGCATCTATTTTCCCAGCATCTTTTATTAAGAGATCAGCGGTAGTTTTAAATTCGCTGTTATCAACAAAACCATAATTACTCTTTGCTGTTTCATACTTTTCACCTGTTTCAGATCTTAACTCTTGAACTAGATCATTTATTCTAGCTTTTTCAGCTTTAGCACGTACAACAATTTTGCTTTTTTCATTCTCTGTGGCATCTCTAGATTTACTGTCTTTTGAAGTACCATCATTACTGCTATGCAGTATATGCCCATCAGTATCACCTGCCCCCTGCTCTTCACCCACACTATTAAGCAAAAGGGGGCAAATCTTGACTTCAGAAATTATAGATCCTGACAGCATGCAAATGGGGCACTTTCCACTCAATCGATAGTACCTAGCGGCCCGGTTAAATTTAACTATTTTTGCTGGTTTTGTTGCACTCTACCCAACCAATATTCAACTAACTTAAAACCTTTAACCTAACACCTTTTGCCTTTAACCTTATAATTTAACTGTAAACCCCCATGACATTTTGATTAAAAAAGCCACACTTTAACTTATGTTTAGGTGTGGCTTTTTTTACAGCAGTTGTAACTAAAAGTTAAGCTACATTCGCTGCTAATAGCTCGTTACGTACTAGCTCTGCGCCTTTGCTTAGGGCGTTGAGTTTGCCGTTTGCGATGTCGCGGGGTAGGGGGGCCATGCCGCAGTTGGTGCAGGGGTAGAGTTTGTCAGCATCTACATATTTAAGCGCTTCGCGTAGGGTTTTTGCCACCTCTTCGGGTGTTTCTATAGTATTGGTGGCTACATCGATTGCGCCTACCATTATTTTTTTACCGCGCACGAGTTCTAGTAGCTCTATGGGTACATGTGAGTTTTGGCATTCGAGCGAAATAATATCAATATTCGATTTTTGCAGCTTAGGGAATACTTCTTCGTATTGTCGCCACTCGGTGCCAAGGGTTTTCTTCCAATCGGTGTTGGCTTTAATGCCGTAGCCGTAGCAAATATGCACGGCGGTTTCGCATTTTAGCCCTTCTATGGCTCGCTCTAGGCAGGCTATGCCCCAGTCGTTTACGTCGTCAAAAAACACGTTAAAAGCGGGTTCATCAAATTGGATTATATCAACCCCTGCGGCTTCTAGCTCTTTGGCTTCTTGGTTGAGTATTTTAGCAAATTCCCATGCTAGTTTTTCACGGCTTTTATAGTGATCGTCATACAGGGTGTCGATCATGGTCATTGGCCCAGGCAGTGCCCATTTAATTGGTTGGCTGGTTTGCTGGCGTAAAAACTTGGCGTCTTCAACAAATACCGATTTAGTACGAGACACAGGGCCAACCACTGTGGGTACGCTGGCGTCGTAACGGTCGCGAATTTTAACTGTTTTACGGTTTTCAAAATCAACGCCATTTAAGTGTTCAATAAAGGTGGTTACAAAGTGCTGGCGAGTTTGTTCGCCATCGCTGACTATATCTACGCCTGCAGTTTGTTGCTCGTGCAGGGAAATACGCAGGGCGTCGTGTTTGCCATCAACCAGCTCACTGCCTTGTAATTTCCATGGTGACCATAAGGTTTCGGGCTCAGCAAGCCATAACGGTTTTGGCAAGCTGCCTGCTGATGATGTGGGTAATAGTTTTTTCATAATAAATGCTGCCTTTAATTTTGTTGTGTGATTAAGCGATACTTGCCGAGAACTGCTGCAGCACTGACTGATAAGGCTTAATAAAGTGCTGCTCAGTAAATTTGCCTTGCTCAACCGCTAATTGACCTCGTTCTGCGCGGTCATACACAATTTGCGTTAACGAATGGTCGTCATTTTTTAAATTCGGTTTATAACGGCTACCAGCGGCGGCGTTGGCGTTATAAATTTCTGGACGATAAATTTTTTGAAATGTTTCCATAGTGCTAATAGTGCTAATTAGTTCAAGGTTGCTGTAGTCGTTGAGTAGATCACCAAAAAAGTAAAACGCTAACGGTGCAACGCTATTTGGTGGCATAAAGTAGCGCACTTGTAAGCCCATTTTTTTAAAATATTGCTCAGTTAACGACGACTCATTAGGCTGATACTCAACGCCCAAAATAGGGTGCAGGTTTTCACTTTGCTGATAGGTTTTGTTATCAGACACGCTTAAACAAATAACTGGCGGCTTTTTAAAGTGCTTTTTATAGGTTTTTGAGCTTACAAAGTGTTTAAACAACTTGCCGTGTAAGTCGCCAAAGTTATCGGGAATACTAAATTTCGGTTTGCTTTTGTTATGCTCAGGCAGTAATACGCTAAAGTCGTAATCGCGCACATAAGACGAAAAGTTATTACCCACCATACCTTCTATTTGCTCGTTAGTTTGGCGGTCAATAATGTTGGTTTTTAATACCTCAATTGATGGAAAGGCTTCGCCACTGCCTGCAATGTCTAAATCAACCGAGATGATTTTCAGTTCAACCGTGTAACGATCCCCTTGTGGGTTATCCCAATTGGCGAGTGCATTAAAACGATTGTTAATCATTTTTAGGGTGTTACGTAAGTTTTGTTGGCGGCTTTCACCACGGGCTAAATTAGCAAAATTGGTGGTAATACGCGTACTGGTTGATGGATGGTAGTTTTCATCCAAGTTAGTGCTCTTAATAGTAAATGTAAAATCAGTGCTCATGGCAATACCCTTTCAATCTAAGAATGTGCTGCTTTTATCAATCAGTCATTACAGGCTGTTAAAACCGAACGAACGGTTTAACTGCAGTGGTGCTGTGCAGAGTTAATAAATTTATACGTGGTATGTAGCATGAAGAAAAACGGTTTTATTTCAGGTAAAACATGAGTCAGATTCATTTTCTGACTAGGTCGAATAGATAGTTTTGGCTAATTAACAGTAAATACGTCATAAAAACAAATTTAGAAGTCTAGATTTCTAGATGTTTTTACGGGTGTTGTAATTTATTCATACAAAACGTGAGTATTATTCAATACTGATAAGTACTTAAAGTGCAATTTGCATAAACGGTTGTTGATATAATCAAAAAAACATTGGTGAGCTTAGGTGTTTTATTAAGCTCTTTAAAAAGTAACTCACCGCCGCAGAGCATAACTATCCCTAACATAAGAAGAGACAAATGGAATGAGTGATTTAATAGTGTTGATTATATACTGCGCCATACTTGGCAGTGGTGTTGGCTTTTTAGCTGGCCTATTAGGAATAGGAGGAGGGCTGGTAATTGTGCCTATATTAAGCATGATATTGCTGCACTTTAATGCCTTGCCTCCTCCTCAAGTAGTGGTGGTTGCCATTGCCACATCGCTGGCCTCTATTTTATTTACTTCAACATCGTCGGCTATTGCACATCATAAAAATGGCAATGTACCCTGGGATATTGCACCTTGGGTTATGGCAGGCGTTGCCTTTGGTGCGCTTATTAGTGGCTTTATGGCTGCATTGTTACCCGAGCATGTAGTGCGCTTAGTGTTTGCTGTGAGTGTGGTGCTAATTGCACTCAAAATGATTTTTTCTGGTAAGAGTGATTCATCAGCCCCACGCCCGTTACCAAACAAAGGGTTACTGAGCGTTTTAACAACTATAACCGGTGGTTTGTCTGCGATGATTGGCATTGGTGGCGGGGCAGTATTAGTGCCGCTACTGACGTTTTTTTCTGTTGATATGAAAAAAGCCATAGGCTGCGCATCGGCCTCAGGCATTGTGATAGCGTTGTTTGGTTCAATGGGTTATATCAGCTCAGGCATCCAACTATTTAGCCTAAAAGAAGGATTTGCGGGCTTTGTGTATTTGCCCGCTTTATTGGGTATTGTATGCACCTCATGGTTTACCGCACCACTAGGCGCTAAAGCTACCCATTATTTACCGGTCTCAACCATTAAAAAAATATTTGCCGGATTGCTAATTGTAATGGCAATTAATATGTTTACTCGATAAGGTTATTTAGTTCGGGTTAAATTATGAGCCTTAAAAAACGGCTCATACTTACACCTTTAAAAAACGCGGCATAAAGCCGCTGCTACCTAGAATATTAGCTATTTCTGCGCGGCATAAGCCCCGCCTACATTAAACCACCTATATCACATGTCTGTAGGCGGGAGTTTATCTCGCGCTTGTATTTTTAGGAGGATAAAAGAGACTTTTAAGTTAAGGTAATTTAAAATAATATCAAAACGGCCTAACTAAAAGCTAAAACCTCCTCCACCCCATAGGAGGTTATTTGCTTAATTGAAGTATTGATATTCAAATTTAACTAATGAAGCGAAAATGGAAAATTTCACCAAACTATTAGCAGTTTCACTTTATATATTTTCTTTGTCTGGCTGTACTTCAATTGGAAGTTACGTCATGTCAAACCCCGATATTTATCTTTCTGAAGCGGAGTTTATAAAAGCAAAACCTAGCGACATTGGCTTTGAAAAACATACATTTTGCTCTTTTAGTACCACTCAATGCATTACATATCTGACTGCTGAACCTTATCAAGCAGCTGAATTTTCGCAAGGGAGCTCTGTTTATTACAACCTTCATGCAACTGGTAATAATGTAGAAAATACAATTTCACACAGAATGACACCAGATACATTTAATCGTTTTGAAGGCACTGCTTTATTGCTTCATGGCTATGGGAGCAGTAAAGAAGCAATGATGGCTTCAGCTATCTATTTTAGAGCGCTTGGTATGAACGTTATTATTCCAGATCTTTTTGGCCATGGTGAATCAACTGAAGCATTTGTATTTGCAGCAAAAGAGCACCGCATTTTAAATGAACTGCTTGCTGAACCACTTTTAAATCAAACAAATAACCAGACTGTTGTAGTAGGCTATTCTATGGGAGCACTTACTGCAAGTAACTTATTATCATCAGAATATATTGACGCTGCTATTTTACTTGCCCCAATGATGAGTTTTGACGTTGCAGCTAAGGAATACTTACCTTATAAATCGCCTTTGCTTAGTCATTTTTTTCATAGCGAGATTGATAATATTGTTAACCAAGCAATGTTTGAGGCAGGAGTAACCATTCAAGAAACAAATTTATTGCCTAAATTAACTGAGACTAAAAAGCCTGTATTGTTAATTAACTCAGATGTTGACTCTCTATCCCCCCCGGCTTACTTTTCATCAATACAAAATGAGTTAGTAAAAAAAATAACTTTTAATGCTCGCTCTCATTCAAGTTTAATGGTGTTTGATCGTGATGATGTTATCGAAATTGAAAACTGGCTAATAACATGGTGAACCTTCGCTATTTTAGATGACATTGAGTGTATAAGTCATTTTTTATTATTGTCGGGTTTCGTTGCACTCTACCCAACTTACGCTTTGTAAACCCCCATTACATTTTGATTAAAAAAGCCGCACGCTAACAATTAGTGTGCGGCTTTAGTATTTAACTTTTTTAAAGCGGTTATTTAGCTAGTAAGTGCTTTTCAAAAAAGTCAGCCATCATAGTGTGGTAATGCAGAATTGTGCCTTTGCCTTCACGCAAACTGTGTGAGCGGTTAGGATATGAGAAAAACTCAAACTGTTTATTGTGCTTAACGAGTTCGTCAATTAAACGCTCAGAGCCTTGATAATGCACGTTATCATCACCTGTCCCGTGAATAAGCAACAGCTTACCGGTTAGGTTTTTAGCAAACGTAATAGGCGAGGTGTTGTCGTAACTCTCAGGATCGGTATTTGGGTTGCCCGCGTAACGCTCTTGGTAAATAGTGTCATATAAACGTATATCTGGCACCGGTGCTGAGGCAATTCCCACTTTGTATTTATCACCGTGGCGGAACAGTAAGTTAAGCGTTGAACTACCGCCCCCTGAGTGTCCCCATACGCCAACGCGCTCGGTGTCTATTACATCCCAACGTTTAGCCATAGCATCTAGGGCGTCTACTTGGTCTTGCACGGTAATTGAGCCCATTTTTTTATAAATCGATTTACGCCAATCGCGGCCTTTGGGTGCACGCGTACCCCGATTATCAACCGATGCGACAATAAAGCCTTTTTGCGTTAGCAGCGATTTGTATAAGTAGCTGTCTCCTTCAAAACGGTCCTGTACTGTTGAGCCCCACGGTTCACCGTATACGTAAAAAACAATCGGGTATTTTTTACTTTTATCCATGTTCTCTGGAAACATAATATAGCCGTCAAGCTCAGTGCCGTCTTGCGCGTTAACTTTAAAAAACTCATGGCTTGGTAAGCTTTGCTCAGCCAGTTTTTCTTTTAGTTCTTTATTTTCAACTAAGGTTTTTACATTGCTGTGATCGCTCACCTTAATGATTTCTTTTGTTGGCGGTGTGCCAAATTTAGAATACGTGTGCATCGCCCATGAGGCATCTTTAGACATGTAATAGCTGTTTGAGCCTTCAAACTCTGCAGGGGTTACACGCACAGTTTTACTGCTGCCATCAAGTGGTGTGCTGTATAAATAGCGCTGGCCAGGATTCTCTGGCGAGGCAATAAAGTACATGACGTTTTTTTCTTCATTGATAGTGAGCATATCAACAATATCGTAATCGCCAGGCGTTAGATCAATAATGGTTTTGCCATCGCGCGATACACGATAAAGATGACGCCAACCATCGCGCTCGCTGTGCCAAATAAAAAACTTACCGTCTTTTGACCAATTGGCTTTATAAAACCATTCGATAAACGCATCGTCTTTGTCTTCTAAAATTTTAGTCAGTTGCTGCTTTTGCCAATCAAATAACCATATTTTATTGTGGCTTTGTAGGCGGTTTAAATCTTGGATCATTAATTCACTACCAGTGCCCGCCCAGCTAATACGCGGAATGTAACGGTCGCGGTTATCGCCTTCAAGCTCAGCCCAACGAGTTTGTTTATCTGCAAGGCTAACAACGCCCACTCGCACGGCTGAATTAGTTTCGCCGGCTTTAGGGTATGGAAACTCTTTTAGAGTAGGGTAGAGCTCGTCAGTGTTGTTGATCATGGTAAAAAATTTAACGTCGCTGGTATCAAGCTGCCAATAAGCGATTGATTTGTTATCGGGGCTCCAACGAAAGCCATCAGCAATAGTGAACTCTTCTTCGTATACCCAATCAAAATTACCATTAACAATGGTGGCGCTGCCATCGGTTGTAAGCGCAGTTACATCGTTACTGCCAACCGCTTGCATATAAATGTTGTTATCGCGCACGTACGCTACTTTTGAGCTGTCTGGGGAGAACTTAGCAAACATTAGTTTTTTAGGTTCAGGTTGTTCGCCGCCAAGCTGCTGTAGTTTGTTAGTTTCTAAATTTAATAGCCAAAAATCACCACGACTACGAGAGCGCCAAACTTGCTCGCTATTGGTAAATACCATTAGCCATTTACCGTCTTTTGACCATTGATAGCTTTCGATTGCAAATGGCTCGTCTGCATCTTCTGGTAATAATTTTTCAAATTTAACCAGCACTTTACGGCCAGTACCATCGGCGTTGTAAAAAACAATGTCGTTGCCTTTTACGCCGTGTTCTTTTTCGTCATCAGCTTTATTATTATCAGCAGCGTCTTTTTTATTTTTATCTTTTTCGTTTTCACGCGCCTCAAGCACTGTGTAACCAGTGCCATCGTCTAACCATTTAAAGTATGTGCTGCGCTGCGCTTTAAAATATTTATCTTTATAGATTTGTTCTAGCGAAAGTGGGGCGCTCATTTCGGTTGAGGCTGCAACCGATGTGCTATTGTTAGTTACAGAGCAACCTGATAAAGACAGTCCTGCCATTACGGACAGTACGAGCCCTGAGGCTTTAAGTAATTTCATGTGAGATCCTAAAGTGGGTGTGTGCTTGTTGCTATTATTTTAAGGGTTATGCAACACGCTTATTGGGTTCAACAAACGAATGTTTAACAGTGCTTACTTTAGCAAAGTTTGCGTTTAATATCAGAACGTTCATCGCAAGCATAGCTACATTAAACGACAAATTGCATGCAATATGCAATACTTATTACATTTGAGCAGCATAAAATATAAAGTAACCAGTACGCCACTATTATATTTCGGGTAACACAAAAAGCTTTGCGGGCTAAGTAAAAGCCAAGTAACGAAGAGTAAATAGCCCCCAAAACGACCCCAAGAACAGCGCATGTTTGGCATTTATGCTGCGTTACCTAAACGACCAAACAGTCTGCTGAAAGTTCAACCTAAAAAGATAAACAGGTCTTAGGGATTATATGTATAATTTTATCAATGAATAGCTTGCATAACGTTACGTGCTTTTATGTTACCGACAATCAATAATTATTATAATGAGCTTCTTCGCGCATACTTATAGACATTAAATATGCGCGAAGAAGCTATGTAAAATATTAAGTAAAATTATAATAAGATTTTAGTAGTGCTGGCTCATTTAAGCTGACATTGTTAATCCAATTCTAGCTGAGCTCGTTCAACACTCTCATTAGGTAACTCTTTTTGCACTGATACACCCAGTTCTTTAAACTCAGAGGCTTGTTTAATTAAGTTACCTTTGCCACGATATAACTGAGAAAATGCTTTATCGTAGCTTTCCTTTGCTTTATCAAGCTGTTTACCTACGCCTTCCATACTGGTTAAAAAGCCGTTGAGCTTGTTATAAAAACGCTCAGCTCTATTTGCTAGCTCTTTTGAATATTTAGTTTGCTCTTCAAAGCGCCAAAGCTGCTTAACAATGTTTAAACTTGTAAGCAGCGTAGTCGGTGTAGCCACTAATATGTTTTTTTCAATTGCTTGTTGATAAATATCACTTTGATACTTAAGGGCCTCAACAAAGGCTGATTCTATTGGCACAAACATAACCACAACTTCTGGCGAGTTAATACCAGGTAAGCGATCGTATGATTTACTAGCAAGTTCATTAATACGCGCTGTAACGGCGTTTACATGCTCTTTAATTGCTTGATTAGCATCTAACTCGTTTTCGGCATTTACATAACGGGTATAGGCGTTTAGCGATGTTTTAGCATCAATAACTAAGTGCCGCCCTTGCGGTAAGTATACAACTACATCGGGGCGCAATCGGCCATCTTCGGTGTTAAACGACACCTCTCGCTTGTAATCAACACCTGCGCGCAAACCTGCGCTATCTAACACGTTCTCAAGCATTAACTCGCCCCAATTACCTTGGGTCTTTTTTTGCCCTTGTAATGCGTTACTGAGCTTATCTGCTTGATCAGTAATGGCTTGGCTTTTGGCCTGTAAATGCAGTAACTCGGTTTTAAGTGCGGTACGTTGCTTTATATCTTCAACGTGTATTGATTCCATTTTCTCTCTAAACCCTTTTAACTCACCTTGTACAGGTTTTAGTAGTTGCTCAATACTTTCTTGGTTTAGAGTTTTAAAGCTTTGTGATTTTTCTTCTAAAATTTTGTTAGCTAGGTTTTCAAACTCTTTTTTGAGCATATTTTTACTTTGTTCAATTTGCGCTAGCTGTTCGGTAAAGTTTTGCTGTTTTTGCTCAAGCGTGGTGCGCATATTATTATATTCAACATCGCGTTGGTTGTATTGCTCGCGAAGCGCTGTTAATTCACCTTCAGCTTTACGCCAAAAGTGGTTGTATTGAATGCTTTGTTTTTCTTGTTCGCTAAACCGGGTTTTAAAATGCTGCGCCTCATCGCGCTGCTCTTGGTGAGTGTGCTCAAGCAGCTCATGATCTTCTAACAGGGTAGTGTGTTGTAGCGCTTTATTATCAAATTGATTTTGTAAAATTGAAAGCTGCTGTTGTTGCTCGCTTATTTTTTGCTGTAATTTTTTGCGCAACTGTACTGATACAACGCCGTAAAGTACAACGCCTAGAGCAACCCCGACGCCTGCGCTTAACCAATCAATATTAGTGAGTATTTGAATAAACATAACAATAAACTTATAACATTTAGTGACATGCCATCATAGCGAATAACTATCAATAGAAGTAGGGGAGCAAAGAAATACAGGCATAAAAAAAGCCAGTTCAAAACGAACTGGCTTAATCATTACTAAAATTAGTAACTAAATAGGGGAATCAACAAGCATAATAGTAGACGCCCCTTTTTTAATTAAGTTCATAAAGAATGAAAAATTTTAAAATAATAATTCAATGGTGAGTTTGAGGCATAAAAAAAGCCAGTTCAAAACGAACTGGCTTAATTATTACTAAAATTAGTAATTAAATGGGGAATCAACATGAAAACCTGTATTAACTGCAATTAATCAACAAGCATAATAGTAGACGCCCTATTTTTAATTAAGTTCATAAAAAATGAAAAATTTTAAAATAATATTTCAATGGTGAGTTTTAGGCATAAAAAAAGCCAGTTCAAAACGAACTGGCTTAATTATTACTAAAATTAGTAACTAAATAGGGGAATCAACATGAAAACCTGTATTAACTGCAATTAATCAACAAGCATAATAGTAGACGCCCCTTTTTTAATTAAGTTCATAAAAAATGAAAAATTTTAAAATAATATTTCATTGGTAGGTTTTAGACATAAAAAAAGCCAGTTCAAAACGAACTGGCTTAATCATTACTAAAATTAGTAACTAAATGGGGAAATCAACATGAATACTTGTATTAACTGCAATTAATCAACAAGCATAATAGTAGACGCCCTATTTTTAATTAAGTTCATAAAAATTCGAATATTCTGAAATTAATTTAATTTTTAATCAGAGACAACATCTGTTGTTCGTCAAACTGAGTAAAACTCATTGATTTATCAGTAAATAATGCGTCAACAAGCGCTTGCTTATCTTCTTGCATTTTAAATACTTTCTGTTCAATTGAGTTACTCATTATGAGCTTATATACAAAAACAGGGTTAGTTTGCCCAATTCGATAAGCACGATCAGTTGCCTGTTTCTCTACCGCAGGGTTCCACCATGGATCAAAATGTATAACTGTATCGGCCTGCGTTAAATTAAGACCGGTACCACCGGCTTTTAAACTAATTAAAAACACCGATGTTTTACCACTGGTAAACTCATCAATTACTTTATCGCGATGGCGTGTTTGGCCTGTAAGTAAGCTAAAGTCTATGTTTATTTCTTCTAGGCGCTTAGCTATTAAGTCGAGTGCCGAGGTAAATTGACTAAATATAATAACTTTACGGCCAAGGCTTAGCATTAATGGTAAATGGGTCGCTAGCCATTCTAATTTGGCTGAGCCAGCCTGCGTATCGGGCTCGATTAATTTAGGGTGACAACAAATTTGTCTGAGTTTCAATAATGCTTCTAAAAAAGCGAGTTTACTTTTTTGTACGCCTTGCTCTGCAAATAAGTCGATTAACTTTTCTTCAAGAGCCTGCGTAATTCCCTGATACATTTCTTTTTGCTTAGGTTCAAACTCAAACTCTTTAGTTAACTCTGTTTTTTCAGGAAGTTCTTGCGCCACTTGTGCTTTAGTTCGGCGCATTATAAAGGGCATGATCAGCGCTTTTAATTGCTCAGCTCTTTGTATGTCTGCTTCGCGTTCAATAGGCGTTTGAAAATGCTGTTTAAAATGAGCTTGTGAACCAAGTAATGATGGCATAGCAAAGTCGAGTAACGATTTAAGCTCAAGCAAGTTGTTTTCGATTGGTGTACCACTTAAACATAATTTAAACTCGGCATTCAAACGCTTAACCAAGCGCGAGACTTGCGCTGTGTCATTTTTAATATATTGCGCTTCATCGAGAATTATATTTTCGAAATACAGCGGCGAATAATAAGCTATATCACGCTTCAACAGCGGATATGTTGTTAATATGCATTGAGACTGGGCAAGGTGCTGTAATGGCTCATTTCGGTGAGAGCCAAAAATAGTTGTTACCTTTAATCCTTTCGCAAACTTTGTTATTTCGTTTTGCCAGTTACTAACAAGACTTGTAGGGCATACTATTAAAGTTGGCCCGGCTTGCGGACGGTTAAAGGTGCTTGTTAAAAATGCGATAACTTGCAGTGTTTTACCAAGCCCCATGTCGTCGGCTAAAATACCACCTAATTTGTGGCGTTTTAAAAAACTTAACCAATCGACACCTTGTTGTTGGTACTCTCTAAGTTCTACTGAATCATTTAAGCCATGAAGCGACACCTTCGCCATAGTATGATCGGTATTATTTAACTCTTGTAAGTAAAGATCTAAAGAATCGTCATGTAGCTCAACATTTATGGCTGTATGTTTTACAAGCTCAGGGAGGTACGAAAGCGGTATATTAAATTCGTCTCGTGTTTTTACAAACTCGAAACGCTGCTTAAATTCACATAGTAAATTTATCGCTGATTTATTTATAACCCCAAACTGACGACCTACAGGATAGTAATGAAATAATTCACTTTGACGATTCAGTGATTGATAGACGAGATCTTCGTTAGTGAAAAGTAACGCGGCTTTAGCATCACCAAGTATTACTTTACAATGCATTTGATGGCCTACGGCTCGATTAGCATAAAGTGTTACTTCGCTTTGTGGATTAGCCACTGTCATTTTGCTAATTGTTACTTTCCAACCCCGCTCTTTAAAGCTTGGAAGTACTTCATAAGTAAGCCAATGCAAGTGAATAGGGGATTGTTTAGTGAAAACAAATTCACTTTGTAAACCCCCTTTACAAAACTCAAAACCTAAATTTACAAGTTCATTTGTAACAGTATTCTCAAATGCATTATTTATTATGCTCGCGGGCGCTTCACCAGCTAAATAGTTTTTGTTTTTATACTTAAATAACAATGAAAGCGCTAAACCTCGCTCTCCCATAGTCACTTTTAACACAGCATTACTTGCAGCTTTAGGGAGCGCTGTTTGCGAATTTGTTGGATGTGGTATTACGCCTGCACCAAAGTTATCAGCTAACTGTTTATATATTCGATCAAAGTTTGCGCTATGTAGCGCTGGCATTGTTTGTAAATGCGAAATTTCGTCAGCACTTAAAGGTGTACGTATACGACCAATTTTTAAATGATCTAAATCGATATAAGTAGGTGGGGTTGTTTTGAGCAGTGCCCAGCTTTTACTTTGCTCTAAATTAATACCCAGCTGAGTTAAGTCTTTTTCTTGTTGCCACTTAAAACTAAGTGCTTGACCGCTTTGTGGTTTAATAGCAACACGAGAGCGTTGTAAAAATAGGCGCTCAGTTGCAATTAACTGCTGCAGCGCATTAAAACCCCATTGGCCTTTAAGCTCAATACTTCCGACAGCATTTTGCGAACGTATCCAACTGTAAAGCCTAAAGTCACTTTCGAGTAAATCATTGGGGGTTATAAAACTATTGAGTTGTTGATCAGTAAGGTTACGGCCTAATGTGTAATTTTGGTCTTTATCGTAATTGGCTATTTTAGGCGATAGAAATACTTTATTATTTTCGATATCTAAGACAAATAGTAAAACCTGAGATGGCACTGCTTGCTCTGCACTTTTAAGTGCACTTAACTCGCTAAACCAATCATTAATAAAATAATCCTCACCGTATTCACCAGAGTGCTCTATCTTAAGTTTTAATAAAATTGCTGCAAGGTGTCGGCATTTCGTTTTTATATTACACGTGCAATGTGTGTCAACGGAGTAACCAGTTGGTAATTTACTGATCTCAATACGTTGATTAAACGGCGTACCGTTATCACCAAGAACCGTTGAATCAACAACAGAAAAGTTAGAAGTATGCTCTAACCAAGTGATTTTTCCATTTTTGTAGTACTCTTTCCCTTTAGCAAGCACGTTAGGCCTAAACAGTTTATTTATAAAGCGTTCGGAAAGAGGAAACTGGGTAGCCTGCTCATTTTTAATTTCTTCAAAAATAGCCAGTAAATCATTTTTTGATAAGTTAGCAGACATGTCACTCTAAGGATTAGTTTTTAAAAATAATTCTGCCAGTATATGCCTTATGTGCTTTGAGCTAAAGCAATATTAACGCTATATAAACTAGTAGGTGTTGATTGGTTGGTAAAAAATCGGTTTATAACTAAATTTAGAATGGATTTTGTTGAATAAATTGTAAAATGCAGCCAATTCAAAAAATAAAAACAACTTATATAATAGTTAGAGGGCTTTATAGATCAGAATTTTACTAACATTTTTTAAAACATGTGGCGAAGAGCTAAAAAAGAGAAAGCCAGTTAGTAAAAAAATGATCTACGCTATAAAATAGGCTAAATAAACGCATTAATAACGTATATAGATCAGATTTTTACTAACTTAATGATATAGCAGATCAATATTTTACTAACTACATAAACCCAACAGATCGCTATTTTACTAAGTAACTAATTAAAAGCACTTAATAACTTAGTAAGTTGATCTAATCGTTTGTCAGTCATCACTTTGTTATTTATTTTTATAGAGACGTCGCCACTTTTAAGGTTTCGTTGCAATGAAACAAAGTCATTTTCAAGTACAGCTTCACGTTTAACAACCATATGCGGCTCAGCAGTTAAGCATTTAGTTATTTCCATAGCGCGCTTGTCATCGCTTGTAATCGCATTAATTTCGTTATTGCTTGCTAGATCAACCACTAACTGATTAAAGGTCTCACAATCGCGCTCCTTTGCATTAGCAAGCTTTTTAGCAACTTCTCTACCTACGTGATTAGCTGTTGGGTAAAGTGCTATAACATTTGCTGGAATTTGCTCATAAGCTTTAATCGCATCAGCTATAGCTGTATGAGATACACCTTCTATCGCTGCAATTTCACGATAAGATCCTTTTTTACCTTGCTCAATCAATTCATTTTTGGTTTGTTGATAAGCTTGTCCTAGTTCCCATAAACTTGGCGCAATATATTGATCTGATGACACAGCTAAAATTTTAGCATCTTGCTCTGTAAAATCACTTGAGCTCAGTACTAAGTAATCAGCATTCCCTAAAATACAAGCCATGCGACGTCGAGAGCCTGCTAAAACTAAGCTTGTATCACCTTGATCCCAAAGTAGAGCAGGATGCTGATTACGGCCATCGTCAGATATTGCAGGAAGAATATCCGACACTGACTTTTCATTTAGAAGCGCTTGTACACGACGATTTTTACCATATACACCTGTTGTAGACTCAATATCTGCATGCGGGATCACTTTACAAATAAGTGTTATCTGCCGAGTAGGATCGCTAGGTGCGGGCATTCTTATCACATCACCAGCACTGGCTTGTTCAAGGAGTGCATCGAGGCTGCTAGTACCTACAGCTGTTGCAAAAGGATCTAAGCGGGTGTCATTTTTACGTTTTTTAGCCATTTTTATTTAACATCCTTACTTAGGGGTATTTAATTTTGATTGTGTAGATTGCCAATTGGAGCGAATCAGCATTTCAAGCTCATCAACAACATCTTTTATGTTTTCTTGGGCACGCATAAGTGACTCACGACTCGCTAAGCTATCAGATGCTTTTTGATCAAAAATAGTGTTAAAAGATGAAGAGCTTGCTGTAATTGCTGAACTATGGTTGATAGGATAACTCATTACTTGGCGACCAAATGCACTACGCACATCTTTGACAATATCGCGCTGTGAATGATTACCTTTAACGTAGTTGGTTACTAAAAACTGCATAAAGTCCCAGCCTTCATGACCAAGCGCAGCAACGGTATGATAAATTTCACCTAAACGTTTTAAATATTTGTTATTAGCATCAAAATCCACAGCTTCTGGATGGACTGGAATAAGCATTGCGGTAGATGCCATTAATGCATTATAAAACATAAAGTTAAGTGTTGGAGCTGTGTCAATAAGTAAAATGTCAAACTCGTCTTTTACCGGTTCAATTACTTTTTCGAGTAACTTATGATAATGGCGAGTTTGTTCATAATTTGAGGAATCTTTGAGTATAGTGGCAGTTTCGTGTTCAAAATAAAAGTCATCCATACCAGAAGGTAAAACACGAATATTAGGAATATGAGTAGGTAAAAATGAATTTGATACAAATTCTGGCCATGTTTCACCTTCCTCTAAGTCAATGCAATCACGCATTAAATCGCCAACCGTAATTGGGTCGTGTTCACTTGATGGGAAGAAACTTGATGACGATCCTTGTGGATCTAAATCAATAATACCAATGCGATAACGCTTAATATTTGTTGTAGCAAGCGCTGCAGCAATATTAACCATACTGGTTGTTTTACCACAACCGCCTTTGAGTGAATTTATGACAATAACTTGGAGTTTATCATTATTTGTACGGTGATCGGGCTTGATATCCATGATATCAGCCATGGAAAAAATATTTACAAGTGTGTAAGCATAATGGCCATTTGCACCGCGCTTTATGTTTAAATCGTCAAAATCACCGTTATCATGACGTCTTTTTAAGGTGCGATTATTACAACCTAGTAAGTCTGCAGCTGCTTTTTGGGTGTATGTTCTTAATTCTTTCTCTTCTGATTTAAGATGAGCGCGGTAATGTTGAATACGTCCTTCTAGTGACTTTTCTGCAACCTCAGCAGTTGCTTTTAAAAGCCGATAGGTATTTAGCGCGTTATTGTTGATAGACATACTTTCCTTCCTCAAAGTTAGGCAGATAGTATAATGTCCATTCAATTAGCTGTAAACAACTATTTATAGCGACATGCATTTTAAAAAGAAGACATCTAATAATATTTTTACACCATTAATATTGCTTAGTATAAATAAAGAAGTTTAAAGGTGGTTAAATA